>DAOPJV010000017.1:0-95212 GCA_035399845.1 Phycisphaerae bacterium
GCTTCAGCAGTGGGGGCGCGACGATGCGAATGTGACGGATGCGCTCGCACGTCGAATGACAGCGCGTGGGCGATTCCGGTTGAGTCTTGTATGGTGGCAGCCTCCCGGTGGTTTGCCGGGGTGATTGGTGGTCGGCCTCGGCCAGCATTGTCGATGGACTGTTGAAATTCGAGGTTGCGGGCGGGAGGCGCCCCCCTTACGACCAGCAATCGTGGTGGGCATGGTCCACCCTATGGACTCACGTTCACATGTCTTCCGATCAACCTGATGTCAACTCGGTAGACTACGCGCTCCAATTTCCCTCAAGACGCCGCCCGATTGTCTCCGTCATCACGCATCTGATGTGGATCACGATGCTCTGCATGAACGCGTACTGCTATGCGTATTACTTTCCGTTGGTCAGGCAGAGGCCGGGCGATGCGGGTTGGATACCGTACGCCGTCGCGCTCATGGAGGCGACGGCGATCGCAAGTATTTTCAACGTGCTCTGCGTGGTCCTCATTCTCAAAAGGCGGCGGCCGATCTGGCCCCTGCTGCTTTGTATCGCGTTGAGTGTGCCGTTGTGTCGTGACGCCTACCTGTGTTTCTTCTGATCGTCAGCGCGGGTGGCCCATTGCTTCAGCAGTGGGGGCGCGACGATGCGAATGTGGGGGATGCGTTCGCACGTCGAATGACAGCGCGTGGGCGTCGCCCACCCTGCGGGCGTCAGGCTCGCCTTGAGTGTCAGCCCATCAGAAATCGCGCCACGCCGAGCCAGGCGCCGGTCGCAGACACCTGGTACATCACGACGAAAATCGCGGCCATCGCCGCGAGACTGATGGCGAGCCATTTGTCAAAGCGACGGATGAAGAACGATCTCGCAATGAGCAGGAGCAGGCCGAGCGTGACTGACGAATGGACCGGTCCGAAGACGCGAAACCACGCGCTGTCGCCGAACATGTCATTCAACCAGCTGATCCGACCCATCGCGGCCGACATCGCGGCGAGCGTCGCCATCAGCATGAGCGATCGATGAATCTCCGGGCGCCTGCGCTGCCAGACCGCCAGGCCGACACCCACACCGAAGATGGAGATCGTCATCAGCGGGACATAAAGAAACTGCGGCGGTCTCATGCCGAACAGTTCGAGCTCGGGCGGATTGGCTCGGGCGGCGCCCACGCCGACGAAGCAGCCCATGACGACAAGCGCCAGCGCGAGCATCGCGCCGGCGCGGCCGAGCCGCATGTGCAGCCGGACATTTCGGCCGGCGACGAGGGCGGGCTGGACGATGAAGAGCAGCAACCAACTGAGCTGCGCGATTCCGTGAACGATGAGCAGCGCGCGAATCGGCGGCGTGAGCGGTCGATTCGGAAAGGCGCGACCATGAAAGTAGAAATCGCTGAATCCATAGAGCGTAATCGCCAGTAAAAGGACGCCGACGACTGGATAAAACAACCTGTCGGTTCCGATCCTGGCGGGGGATTTGACGGGGTTTGCGCCGAAGATGGACGGTGCGTTGAGTTGCGTCATAGTGCTTTCGTATGGGGTAAGTGCGAGGCCGATGGCGAGTGTCATTCGCGAGCGAGGTCGCGGATTATATCGCGATGGCGAGCGTTGCAACGGGCGCGTGAAGCCCGCCCCGGCGAAGTTTGCAGTGCCGCATTTTTGAGAGGGAAGAAGAAGGCGCGGGGAGGGATTTGTGCAAGATTTCGCGCGCTTGCTGACATGGCGCTCGCTGCGTCACTTCGGCGTCGCTCGCGATCCGAGTGGAGCAGGGTGGGCGCCTCCCGCTGGATAGCTGGAGCTGTTGCCGTTCGCTCTTGACGGTCGAATCCCGGTGGCCTTAATTGATTCGAGTTTGTGGGCGAGAGGCTGCCACTCGACATATTGCTGATTTCACGAACGTGGAGGGTTCTGCATGAAGAGTCGGGATATCAACAGGCTGCTGAAGAAGAATGTTGCCCCCAGTCTTCCTGAGTGGACGTTGCGGGGGGACTTGCTTTATTCGTGCCCTGTGGAAATGTACCTGTTCGGGTTTGCTTTCAGTGGTGACACAGTTATCCCGGGGTGCTGCCGATTGTGGGAATTCGGAATGCCGCTCTACATTCGCCCAGTTCCATACATTTACTTTACTTGGGGAGAACTCCTGGCTCACGGCAACCGAGATACGTATTTCGAGATAGGCAAACCGGATGCTGATGCTGTATTTGCCGAAGTGGTCGAGATAATTCGCAGGCGGACTTCTTCACTTCGAGCGAGGTTTGAGAGTCCGGAGGGATTCTTGCGATCGCTGGACACGCCCATTCGCTTCGTCAATCCATTCATGAGGTTGGAGGCGGAGGCCTATACAATCGCGCTGATTGGGCCAAAGCGTAGGGCATGTTCGGCATTGGACGAGCTCGTTTCAGAGATCGAGGCTAACGTGGACGATTCGATAGACGCAACATCGCCGGAGGCCCTGGATCAGGCGAAAGCCCTTCGATCATTGGCCAAGTCGTCGCACGATTCGCTGGTGGAACATCTTAGCGACACGAGAATCGCGTCGTTGCAGGCGATCAAGATTCCGACTTCCTAAGGTGAAGTAGGGTGGGCGCCGCCCGCTGGTTCGCCGGGGCGATGAATGGTCGACTTTGGCGGCGGATTCTCATTGACCTGTTGTGAACCGAGTTTGCGGGCGGGAGGCGCCCACCCTGCGGGATCGCAGGGGGCCGGCTTAACCTCTCAACCCGTTCGCCAATGCTCGATAGAACGCCAGCGGATCGATGCGCTCGGGCAGGCCGGACACCTGACCGTCTCCCAGTTCGACGATGATCCACTCGCCGGATTCTGTCATCGCGATGTCCATGGAGAAAAAGCGGCTGGGAATCGATGCGGCGATCGCGGAGAAGTCGTCCAGGTTGGGGCGGCTGTCGGGATAGGTTGTTGCATCCCAATAGGGCGCCATCGCGATCGGCTGAGCGTCGAGGAAGAAGGCGCGGAACTCCAGGTGGAGCGGGATCCCGCTCCTCGGGTGCGTTCCGATTTGTCGGAGCCGAACGAATTCGCGATAGACGAGGCCTTCGTTCAGGTCGTCATCCTGAAGCGCCAGAAAGCGACGCGTGACGCGCTCGACGTTGTCGAGATCGGCGGCCGTCGGAATAAAGCACGCCTCATCCCAGAGGTGCTTCTGCGACTTGACGTAGTCCTTGACGATCAATGGGGCGGCGCCGAACGATTTGACCAGGTTGGCAATCTTGTCACGACTGATATTGGCGTCACAAGGCTCGAAGACTGTCCTCGGTGTGCGATCGCGGATGAAGGCGTAGGAGTCCGGAAGGTAATGACACGCGCGATAGGCATCCGGGCCGTTGACGGGATGGAGACCGACGGCTGTCAGTTGATCGTGCAATCCGCCATATTCCTTCGGCTTGAGCATCCATCCGCGATAGAGCGCGGCGAGATCGTCTGACTGTGGATCGATGTCGCCGAGAGAGAACGTGACGGCGGCCGATCGGCGCAGCGCCGCGTCGCTGACCAGCGAGCAGTCGAACCCGGCGGTCCGGGCGGCGTCGAATTCCGCGGCGAAGTCGGGCTCGACCTCGCGGGGGTTCATCGGGTTGTCGGGGAAGAGGATGATCATACGGGTCGCTCAGGCTGCGAACGTGAGGGACGCCCACGCCGCGGGTGTCATAGTTTGCCGAACGCGGTCGGCTCCGAGACATGGCCGCAACGGACACACCTGCACAGGCAGGTGAACTCGTTGAACAGCGCTTCCCATTCGCGATCGAAGTCCTCGGCCAATTCGTCGATATCCCAATACGTGAAGCCAACGGTCAACTCGAACGAGTCGCCGGAACAGGACGGACAGAGAAAGGCCGACGGCGGCCCGTTTCCGGTGATCTTGGTTGATCCCGAGCCTCCTTCCAATCTGGCGACAACGGCGTGATATCCGTCGCGATTGGTGTCAAGCAGGGGAGTGACCACACAGCATTTCACGCATACAAAGGAGAGAGGGCTCACGAAAATCGCTGGTCCGCTGTACTCGGGCCGAAGGTCCTTCAGCGGATAGCCGAGCAACCGCCCGCCCTGTCCACCACATCGACACGCGATGATCCAGGCTGAGTGGGCGTTGTGATTCGGGCGATCCGGAAGGTGTGCGGGCTCGGCGTCGAAGTCCTGAATGCACGACGGTCGAGTCGCTTGAAGATACGCTTCGATCCGGTCCGCGTTCACGTATTCCGATCCTCCCCGCTGTTGTTCAGCCGGGGCCGCCTCGCGGACCGATCGCTTCGGCGGCGGGCGCCCACGCTGCAGACTTCTCTCGCGCGCCGTCGGCGCCTATGAATCATCCGGAAGTCTCGCGCCGACGGCAAACTCTCCGCCATTCTCGGATTCGAAGTAGTACACCCAATACCCATCGCCACTTCCGTAGTTGACCGGGTCGCAGACGGACTGGCCCGGTCTGATCCAACCGTCCGCCGGCGCCGCGTACCAGCTGATGAACTCTTCAGCCGAAAAGAAGTTGCCGGTTATTGTGTTGAGCGCGTAGTCGCCGCCGATTCTGCTGAACCCGGCGAACCGCGTGACCCGGATGCGCAGGTTCGAAGTGTTCTGAAATGTGGTCAAGTATTGTGAGCGCTTGCCAAACGGAACCGGAGATGGTCCGAACGTGACTCTGGCAAGGCGGCGCCCCGTCTCCAGGATGGACAGATCGAGCGTGTCCCGGCGCGGTGTCGCAGTACTTCGAACGAATTCGATTCCGGCCGGCAGGGAGCCCAGCAGGTTCTGACGATCCAGGATCTGGCCGTTCGTATAGGCGATGACAAAGGACGTAATGTCCGCGAGATTCAGAACGCGGTCATCCACACAGATCGATCGATTTCGGATCTCCGCCCGACGCCAATGCGAAGGCGCCTCCAGCGGCATCCCAATGCAGAGAAGGTAATCCCTGTCCTGTTCAAGATACGATTTCAGGCGGGCCAGCTCCACGCTCAACGCGCGCGAGCGCGGCTTTCGGCGCAACAGCGCGTATGCGACGACTAATAGCGCGACGAATGCGATGGCGACAAGGAGTGGTTTCATTCAGGCGTTTGTCTGCATGGCCAGGCCCGCGCCGGCGGCGGCGGAGTCGTGGCATTCCGGTTCACTCCGGCATTCCGCGATTCGAGATCGAAATCGAGTTGCCGGCGGGATCCTTCGCGTTGGCGAATTCGATTCCATTAGCGCTGTGAATGGACCCGAATTTCAAGCCGGTCTTAGCACACGCGGCCTTGAAGGCGGCCACATCCCTGACACCGAAGACGATTTTGATCGCCGCGCCGCTTTTCTGTGAGACCGCCGCCTGATGAAGCGCGATGTTGCATCCGGTTCCGCTGGTGAGCTCCAGCCAGCCCGGTTCATTGCTGGCGATGCGCGTCAGGTGGAAATGTCGCTCATAGAACCTGGCGACCTTCTCGATGTCCTTGACATACAGCAGCACGCGCGAAACGCTCGGCGCCGGCGGTTTTGGGGAGGCGTCTTCGTCGGGGGCACGTCGTGAGCGAGCTGGAGGCATTGGATCATCCTGTCTTGCCGGTCAGGCTGTGGTGTTGATCGCCATGGATCAGGCCATTCGTTGCCGCGATGACCACGGCGACCGATCATTCTAGCGGAGGCGCCTACTCTGCGGGCTTGATTTGTAGAGGCTGTTGCAGCTACAAACTACTGGATTGCGCGGTTTTCTGCGGTGGCGTTTGACCGGACGGGGTCTGGAGCACGTCATGTATTCACGGCCTTCATATTTCGCCACAACCCTTGCTTTGCTGCTGACGGCGTTCGCCAAGGCTGGCGCCGCCGAGGTGGACGTACTTGAGTGGCAACTAAGCTCACTGATTCGACTCAGTGGAATCGGTGAGGCCGGCGCCGGTTCGGGGATCCCATCGAACCCGTTTCAGAAGGCACATTTTTCAACCCGGGAGAATTCGACGATTCAGTCGATCTACGACGTCTCGTGGGATAGCGCCGGGCGCTTCGATTGTCTCGTTGACGTCGAAGTTCGTGATCAAGGGAATCCGTCGGGATTTTCCCGTTCAACTGGGGTCGTCTATTTCGTTCCAGGCATCGATTCCGTTCTCACTGTCGACATGAGCTACAGCTACGCTATGGCAGGGGGGAGTCGGCAGGCGGTGATGACATTTCATACAGGTGGTGGACCGGCGCCGGGCGGCAGTATCTTCAGCGTCATCGAAGTCGCCAGCACTACCAGCAGCCCTCCGACCGGGGCGTTTACCGTTCACGAGTCGATACCGTTGCTCGCCCATGAGGCGTATGCGTTCAGTTACATGTTCGAACTCTCGTCTTTCAGTGGAAGCCCAACCAGTCTCTCCATGGGGAGTGGTCGGATCGCCGTGTCGATTGTTCCCGTGCCCGAACCGGCGTCATCGTTGCTCGTTGTGTTCGCCGGCGCAGAATCGTATAGGCGCCGTCGCCGAATTGCCGAGGCTGTCAACATTTAAGCTGAGCGGTCGGTCCATGTCGACCGTCTGAGTATCGAGTGTGCGGGCGGGAGGCGGCCACCCGATTGACTTCATGGGTACGAGCTAGTCGCGTTCCAGGATACCCGCGTCATACATTGACACGAGACCAGCCAAGGCTGCGTCGAAATCGCGTGACGCCTTGGGAGCGATCAAGATTACATCACCCTCTGCCCGCTCATGATACGCGTTGAGAAGGGGGCTCCAATATGTGCGCGAAAGGTCCAGCTCTCGCCAGCGACCCTCCACGATTGCTTCATGCCGGAGTATGAACTGCGTTGCGTTATCTCGTCGGACCAGATTTGCCGGCACACCAAGCACCGTACCAGATGTGAACTCGGCTTCACGAATATCTAACGCCCAATCGACGTCTTCATAGTATTCTCGGTTGGTCCTATCAAATGCCGATTGCAGTGCAGGTCGCAAATCGCGACGTGCGTAGGAGAATGGGATCGAGCGATTGATCTTCAGGTTGCCGACATTTCCCCGCAAGACGACGTGCTTGAAGGCACAGGCCCAAACAATTAGCAATGACTCTGAATCCAGGTCTTCTACCGTCACATCCTCGACGAACGACGGGTTGATGCTGCAGTTCTTCTGGCGGCAACGACTGAATCTGACTCCTTTGATCGTGGTTCGCTTTTCAGGCTCCGCCTCCAACGACACGGCGCAATTCACAAAACGACATTCTTCGAATTCGAGTTTTCCAAAAGTCGCGCCGGACTTTCGATCATCAAATCGCGTGAATGTCTCGTTCTTGATGATTCTGTTCACTTAATGCCCACCCTACGAATGGCGCGCGGCGATTAGCAGATCACAAATTCGCCAAATCGCCAAATATCACGATGTCGCAAATCACCACTTCACCAATGGCGTCGGCGTTTCGTCGGGTTGATGACCTGACCTACATCGACTTGCAGGCGCGCGACGTGCATATCGAGCGATGTTCCGCAATCGCATCGTCGCGCCCCCACCCTTGAAAGGGTGGGCCACCAGCCCTACTTCGGGATGTTCACGCCGCGCTCTTCGGCGATCCGCTCCGCCTTCTCGTAGCCCGCATCGACATGACGGAACACGCCCATCGCCGGGTCGGTCGTCAGGACGCGCTTCAGGCGTGCGGCGGCGGCTTCTGTGCCGTCGGCCACGACGACCATGCCGGCGTGCAGGCTCATGCCGATGCCCACGCCGCCACCGTGGTGGATGCTGACCCAGCTGGCGCCGCTCGCCACGTTGGCCATCGCATTCAGCATCGGCCAGTCGGCGATGGCGTCGCTGCCATCCAGCATGCCTTCCGTCTCTCGGTTCGGGCTGGCCACGCTGCCGCAGTCGAGATGGTCGCGACCGATGACGATCGGCGCCTTGACCTTGCCCGTGCGAACCAGTTCATTGAAGGCGAGGCCCGCCCTGGCGCGCTCGCCGTAGCTGAGCCAGCAGATGCGGCAGGGGAGGCCCTGGAAGGCGACGCGTTCGCCCGCGAGTTTGATCCATCGCGCCAGGTGCTCGTTGTCGGGGAAGAGTTCGAGGATCGTCTGGTCTGTCACGGCGATGTCAGCCGGATCTCCGGAGATCGCGCACCAGCGGAAGGGCCCCGAGCCTTCGCAGAAGAGCGGTCGGATGTACTCCGGCACGAAGCCCTTGATGTCGAAGGCGTTCTTCACGCCGGCCTTGACCGCCTCGGCGCGGATGTTGTTGCCGTAGTCGAACGTGATGGCGCCGGCCTTCCGCATATCGAGCATCGCCTGCACGTGGGCGCCCATCGATTCGACGCTGAGCTTCACGTATTTCTCGGGATCGCTTTCACGCAGCTCGAGCGCCTCGGCGTAGCTGACCTGGTGCGGGACGTATCCCTGGAGCGGATCGTGGGCGCTTGTCTGGTCCGTCAGCACGTCGGGGATGAAACCCCGCTTGTACAGCTCGGGCAGAACGGCCGCGGCGTTGCCGAGCAGCGCCACGCTGAGGGCCCGGCCTTCCGACGCCGCGGTCTGCACGCGAACAACGGCGCCATCCAGATCGTCGGTCGCCTCATCGACGTAGCGCGTCTGGAGCCGGCGATCGATGCGATGCTGATCGACTTCCACGCAGAGACAGGCGGCGCCGTTCATCGTGGCCGCAAGGGGCTGGGCGCCGCCCATGCCGCCGAGTCCCGCTGTGAGGACGATCTTGCCGGTCAGGTCGCCGTTGAAGTGTCGGCGAGCGGCGGCGCCGAAGGTCTCGTAGGTGCCCTGGAGAATGCCCTGCGTGCCGATGTAGATCCAGGAGCCGGCCGTCATCTGGCCGTACATCGTCAGGCCCATGGCCTCCAGCCGCCGGAATTCATCCCAGTTGGCCCAGTTCGGAACGAGCATGCTGTTGGAGATCAGGACGCGCGGGGCGTCCTCGTGCGTTCGGACAATGCCCACGGCGCGACCCGACTGGACGAGCAGCGTCTCGTCGTTTTCCAGGTCCCGCAAAGCCCGAACGATCTTGTCAAAGTCGGCCCAGGATCGCGCCGCCTTGCCGGTGCCGCCGTAAACGATGAGTTCATCCGGCTTCTCGGCGACATCGGGATCGAGGTTGTTGTGGAGCATGCGCAGGGCGGCTTCCTGGAGCCAGCCCTTGCAGGTGCGTTCCACGCCCTGGGGCGCGTGAATGGTCCTGGGTCCGGCTTGCGTGGCGGTCGTCATCTCACAGTTCTCCTTGCGTGGGTTCAGGGCGTCTATCGTAACGGCGGGCGGGCCGCGCGTCCCGTAATCCGCGGACCACGGAAGGCGAACGGGGCGAGAATTGCCGGGATTGCGGATGGATGTCGCTCGGGCGGGAGAATGGGGGCTTCGGGGGGCGGCGGTTCGTTGAATCAGCGTCTGCGTCCAGATAAGATGGATGAATCGATCCGATTTTCCGGCGCGATGGCGCCGAAGTCGGCGCCGTGGGGAAGGTATGCCACGACGGCGCACGCGCCACGCTTCGGGGGAGACAGCGGATCACAATCGTCATCCAGTCGCTTCTATCGCGTCCGGGGGTTCTGCGCCACGGAGGCGGGGCGGCGTAATTTCGCGTGGCCGTCGTCGAGCGGCCGCCAATGAGAGTTCCGATGCGCAAAATCGCAGTTTGCACGATGTTGGTCACGACGCTCGCCGCGTCGCAGACCTTGCTCGCCGTCAATCCGCTGCCGACGACAGTCGGCAACTTCTACATGCGGGGCACGCAGCCGAATGGTCTCGCGCAGGACGCCGTGATTCTCCCCGCCGGAGAACAGTGCGTGTTCTGCCACACGCACATCGGTGACGATCCGCCGCCGACGGTCCACATCGGCAACGAGTGGCGCGGGACGATGATGGCCCAGGCCGCGCGGGATCCGATCTTCTACGCCTGCATGGACATCGCCGAGGCCGACGCGCCCGGTGTGGGCGACGCCTGCATCCGATGCCACGCGCCGAAGGCGTGGCTGGAAGGTCGGTCGACGCCGACTGACGCGTCGGCGCTGACGCGGAACGATCGCGACGGCATCACGTGTCACTTCTGCCATCGCATGGTCGATCCGTTTGACCTGGACAACGACGCGCCGGTCGTCGACTTCTATGTGCTCGACGCGCTGGGCGACGACGCCCCGATCATGTCGTTCGATCGCGGCGATCCGGCGTCGATCGGATACAACGGAAACGGTAATTACGTCATCGATCCCTACGATCGTCGTCGAGGTCCGTTCCCCGTGATTCGATACGGTGAACCGGCGGCGCCGAACGCCGTCAACGCCGATCTGTTCCATCCGGGCTTTACCGTCGGCGAGTGCGAGAATGACCTGGGCGAGTTCGAGTGCCTGACGCAGCATTCGCCGCTGCATCGCCGGGCGGACATGTGCGGCACGTGTCACGATGTGAGCTTCCCGCACGTGTTCTATGACGCCCAGGGAAATCCGAGCTTCAACGGCACGGGCAATCCGCATCCGACGGGCAACAAGTATGACATGGCGGCCGAACAGCGCACGTTCAGCGAATGGCTGAAGAGTGATTTCGCACAGGGCCAGGGCGTCGACATGGGCGGGCGTTTTGGGTCGCCGGGGCAGACGTTTGTGTCGGACTGCCAGGACTGCCACATGCCGAAGCACGAGTTCGCGACGGGGTGCGAGTTCGTGTCTGAGGGGCGCGACGATATTCCGAAGCACACGTTCCGCGGATCGAACTCGTGGGTGCTGGACGCCGTCGCGATGCACTACGGACCGGATGGTCCGCTGCCGGGCTTCCCCGCGGATCCGCTGGGGCCCGAGCTGACGGCGGAAGATGTGTCGGAGCTCCAGATGGGCACGCTGGGCAACATGGACTACATCAAAAAGGCCGCCGATCTGACGGCGGAGCTGGATGACACGATGACGCCGGGCGTTCCGCAGCTCAAGGTGCGCGTGACGAACCAGGCGGGGCACAAGCTGCCCACGGGCTACATCGACGGTCGTCGCATGTGGCTGACTGTGGAGTACTTTGATTGTGACGGACTGCCGCTGGATGTGCGCGGCGGCTATGACTACGACACGGCGACGCTCGACGAAGACACGACGAAGGTTTACCAGGGCAAAGTCGGTCCCGATCCGGCCCTGGCGGCGGTTGTTGATCTGCCGGCGGAGCAGTCCTTCCACGCGGCGTTTGCGACGATGAAGTATTTTGACAATCGCATCCCGCCGCGAGGCTTCACGAACGCCGCATTTGACGCGATTCAGTCGCCGGTCGTGGGTTATACCTACGCCGACGGTCAGCACTGGGATGACACGTATTACGACATTCCGGATGGCGCCGCGACGGCGCGCATCACGCTGTTCCACCAGACGACGACGCGCCAGTACATCGAGTTCCTGCGGGACAACAATCCGTTCGCCGAATCCGATCCGCAGAATCGCGGCGCCTTCGCCTATGCGATGTGGGAAGCGGCCGGCAGGAGCATGCCCGTCGAGATGGCCGTTGTCGGCAATGACATGCCGTTCATGGTCATCGCCAAGGGTGATCCCAACTGCGACGGCTCTCGATCGGCCGACGACATCGGGATGTTCGTGGATGTTCTACTCGGCAATTCCGCGGATCCGTTCGTCATCAGCGCCGTGGACATGGACGGCGTGGGTGGCGTCAACGGCGATGATATCCAGCCCTTTGTCGCACAGCTTCTGCTTCAGTAGCCTTGGTTGGAGGCGCCATAACGCGGAACGCCACGTCGGGCGGCCGATGTTTGCGGTGAGGATGGGGCGGATTTAACATGCCCGCGAACGGAAGCCCTCAACTGAGACGATTTGCATAATGAAACTCGCTGACGTATTGCCGAAGGACCTTGTTTGTGTGCCCCTCGCGGCGACGAACAAGAACGACGCCATCACGGAACTGGTTGACCTGATGGCGGCCAAGGGGAAAGCGGAGCGGCGTGACGACCTGCTCGGCGCCGTGATGGAGCGTGAAGCCCAGCGGACGACGGGCATCGGTCGCGGTTTCGCCGTCCCGCACGCCAAGACGGACGCCGTGCGATCCATGGTCATCGCCCTTGGCAAGACCAGTGTCCCGATCGAGTTTGACTCCATCGATGGCAAGCCCGTGAACCTGATCGCGCTTCTGGCGAGTCCGGCCCATTCCACACAGGAACACATGCAGGCGCTGACGACACTCAGCCGTCTGATCATGAACGAGAAGGCCTATCGCAGCCTGCTCGAGGCGCCCGACGCCGAGTCGCTCTACCACATCGCCGTCGAATCATCGAACGGTCGCTGATCGAGGGGCGCAAAGACCGACCCCGAGCTTCTGAATCCACGCCAATCTAGCGGCGCGCAGGGATTGCGTTGGCCTAACACGCGTTAGGCGGCGTGTACTTTTGTGCTGTGCTATTGGTTTTGCATTGGGCGTGGCAAATGGACCCTGTCATGTCGGGATTCATGCAATGGGTTGAGTCGCCGGGTGAATACGACTACGTTTCCCGGCTTGTGAGCGATGGAACGCTCGCGACGGGTCGTCCATGTCGGCGTGATTCGCCGGATGGCGGTCCATGTGGCAGGTGTGTCTCGATGGACGCTGAAGGCGCGTGTGGCGTCGACGCGACTTCGGGCGTGAATCTCGTGAAAGGAACGTACCCGTGAATATGAAGAAGCTTGCTTTCGGTGGTTTGAAGGCCGTTGCTGTTGGCGCCCTGGTGTCGGGCGCGGCGCTGACGACGGGATCGATCGTCGGCTGCTCGGACAACGGCAACGGCGTGAAGCAGAGCGGTCACAAGTGCTCGGGCGAGAAGAAGTGCAGCGGCGAGGCGAAGTGCCCCGCGGGCCACAAGTGCTCGGGCGAAAAGAAGTGCTCCGGCGACAAGAAGTGCTCGGGCGAGAAGAAGTGCAGCGGCGCGCAGAAGTAAGCGAGCTGACCTGAGCGGTCGGGTCGGCGAACCTGCCGGCGCCCGCGCACGGCGGGGTAACTCGATCGAATACGGATTGCGAGAAGGCCATCGTTCCGGTTCGGGCGATGGCCTTTCTGCGTCTCAGGGCGGAGGGTGGAGTCAGATGCGCAATTTCGATCTGCCGGCGCTGGGCGCCGGGATTGGCCTGCGGACTGAGCATTACGACGAGATTCGCTCGACGCGACCCGACGTCGGCTGGTTCGAAGTCATTCCCGAGAACTTCCTGGGGCGCGGCGGCTACGTGGCTCGGGCGCTGCGAGAGATCGCGGCGGAGTTCAGGTGCGTCGCGCACGGTGTCGGTCTGTCCATCGGAAGCACGGATCCGCTGGATCGCGATCATCTGGCGCGCCTGCGTGGACTGCTCGACGCGATCGACAGCCCGTGGTACAGCGATCATCTCTGCTTCACGATGGTCGATCACGTCAATCTCAACGACCTGATTCCGCTGCCCTTCACGGAGGAGACGATCCGTCACGTGGCGGAGCGATCGCGGATTGTGCAGGACATCCTGGAGCGGCCGCTGCTTCTCGAAAACGTCACGTACTATGCGGCGCCATCCCGATCGCAGATGGGCGAGGCGGAGTTCATCACGCGCATCCTGGAGACGGGGAACTGCGGGCTGCTGCTCGATGTGACGAATGTGTGTCTGAACGCGAAGAACCAGGGGTACGATCCGATCGAGTTCATCGATTCGATTCCGCTGGAACGCGTCGGGCAGATGCACCTTGCCGGCTACGAGGACCATGCGCACGTCAAACTGGACACGCATTCGCGGCCGGTCTCAGAGGATACGTGGGCGCTTTATCGGGAAGTCCTGTCGCGCGTGGGGCGGACATCGGCGCTGGTCGAGTGGGATGTGGAAGTACCGTCGCTCGATCGACTGCTCGACGAGCAACGCGCCGCGCAGCGGTTGATGGACGACGTTTGCGCGTCGGCGGGAGCGAACTGAGCGACATGGCGCTGAGCGATTTTCTATCCGCCGTGCGAACGCTCATCCTGGACGCCGAAGATGGACCTTCAGAGGCGACGGCGCGCCGGGCATGGATCGCCGCGAGCTTTCCAGGGCTCTCGGACGCGGAGTCGGAGGATCTCGCCAGAGTGCCGGCGGAGCGATTCGGCGTTTATACCGAGACAATCTTCGCCGGCGAGCGATCGATGCTGAACTGGGCGTATCCGATCTCGATGGCGATCATTGGTCGGCTCCTGTTCGAGCGCGACAACTCGCAGCCGATCGGGCATCACCAGTATGATCTCGTGCGCGAATTGCATGGCTTTCTGCCGTGGCGTTCGCATTCGATTCGTGATCTGGCGGACGGATTCCATCGGTTTGTGTGTGAATGGCGAACGGACCTGCTCGAGCCATGGCCGGGGCTTGCGGACCTGATGGTGATGGAAGCGGCGGATGTCAGCGTCTTCTACGCGGAGGACGAGCCAGTCAGCGCGCTGCAACCCGAGTCGTGGGCGGCGCTGGATGTCGAGTCGCTGTTGATGCGGCCCGTTGTTGTCCCGACCTGTGTTTTTCTGGCGCGGGTGGGCTTTGATGCAATCGCGTTTCGCCGCGACTGGGTGGATAACGCGTCCGGACCGATGCGATGGCCGGTGGAATCGCAGTCGTTTGTCGCCTGTGGTCGCGCGCCGGAGACGCTGCTGACGGAATGGGTGTCGCTGGATGGGCCATCCTACGAGGCGCTGGCGAGCCTCCCGCGCGGCGAAGCGATGACAATCAACGACGGCGCCGCGGCGTGGCTGGCGGCGCAGACGGAGGACGCGTTCGCGGACGAGGCGTCGGCCTTTGCCGCGTTCTGCGAACAACTGGCGACATGGGCGCGAGCCGGAATCATCATGGCGCCGGCCGAAGCGTGAGCGACCGGGCGGCATGCCTGCCCCTCCAGGGCAAGCATGGTCGCGTGGCGTGCCGACGCCCAACGTCGGCATGGAGACCTCGCAGCGGCGCACGATTCATCCGACTGCCGACAAACGGTTCGCACAGCGAACCCTAAAGACCGCCAAGGGCTATTTCCAGGATCAGCTCGATGGCTTCCGAGAGGATTTCGAAAATTCTCAGGCCCTCGACGACAGGGTGTCGCTCTGGCGGCATGGCGGGACTCCGATCAGGTGGGGCTTCGCATCATCCGTAAACACGCTCGACGCTCGTCTGTCTGTATGAAAACGGAAATGCCGTCGCCTCCGCGTGTATAAATCGCCACGGGTTTTGTACTCATCCATCAATCGGGTGGCATGACGACGCCCAACGTCGGCATGGAGAAGTCACAACGCGTCCCGCATTCCTCGGGCGTTGAAGTCGCGGCGTGTCGGTCTATCATGATCGACCTTCAGACATGTGCGGCAGGCATGGAGGGATCGTATGCCGAAGGACTGGTTGATTGCGCCGATCTGGGAGGGGCGGGACGCGCTGGCGCGATCGCTGGGGGTCTCGCCGGTCGTGGCCCAGGTGCTGCACAATCGCGGTGTGTCGGACACCGACGCCGGTCGCATCTTTCTGGCGCCGAAGATGGTGGACATCTACGAGCCGGAAGCCCTGCCGGGGGCGACGGCGGCGGCGGAGCGGATCGTGGCGGCGATACGCGACCAGAAGAAGATCGTTATCTATGGCGACTATGACGTCGATGGCATCACGGGCGTCTCAATTCTGTGGCACTGTCTGAAGCTCGCGGCGGCGAACGTCTCTTACTACATCCCCCATCGCCTGGAAGAGGGTTACGGTGTCAATCTGGAGGCGATCGATTCGCTTGCCGACGAAGGCGCCGGTCTCATCATCACTGTCGACTGTGGTGTGACGGCGATCGAACCGGCCCGCCGCGCGAAGGAGCGCGGCGTCGAGTTCATCATTACGGACCATCACAATCCGCACACGTCTGTTGACGGCGCCATCGAACTGCCCGACGCGCAGCTCGTCCATCCAGGCGCATTCATGGAGCGCGACGGCGAGGCCTATCCGAATCCCGATCTTTCGGGCGCGGGCGTGGCGATGAAGCTGGCGTGGGCGATCGCTCAACGGCTGTCCGACACGGACAGGGTCTCGCCGGCGTTTCGGGACTTTCTTGTGGATGCGACAGGACTGGCGGCGCTCGGAATCATCGCGGACGTGGTGCCGCTGACGGGTGAGAATCGCATCCTGGCGCATTACGGTCTGAAGGGACTGCCGAAGAGCCGGCTGCCCGGAATACAGGCGCTGATCCAGGCCGCGAACCTGACGGGCAAGTCGCTGAGCGGCTACGACATCGGTTTCAAACTGGGGCCTCGGCTGAACGCCATTGGTCGAATGGGACACGCCCGGCTGGCGGTCGACATGCTGACGCGCGCTGACGAGCGCGAGGCCGTGCACATCGCGGCGAACCTGGAACAACAGAACCGCGCCCGGCAGGCGCTGCAGAAGCGCATCACGGACGAAGCGATCGCCATGGTCTCGGAGACGGGGCAGGACAGCGACGGCGTTCGGGGCATCGTCCTGGCGTCGACCGACTGGCACGCCGGCGTGATTGGCGTCGTCGCGAGCCGCGTGACGGAGGAGTTCGGCCGACCCACGGTGATGATCGCGATCGAAAACGGTGTGGGCCAGGGCTCGGCGCGGAGCATTCGAAATTTCCCGCTGCACGAAGTGCTGGCGGACTGTCGCGACACACTGCTGACCTACGGCGGTCACGCGATGGCGGCGGGGCTGAAGGTCGAGGCGGAGAAGATCGACGCCTTTCGCGCGGCGTTTCACAATCGGGCGGCCCAGTTGCTGACACCCGCGGATCTGCGGCCGAAGCTGCGGATCGATGATGAGGTTCGGCTCGACGCGCTGAACATGTCACTGGTATCGGACTTCGCGAAGCTGGAACCGTTCGGGGCGGGAAACGCGTCGCCGCGACTGGCGACGGACTGGCTGGAGGTCGTGGGCGAGCCGCGGGCGGTGGGGGCGAGCAAGAGCCATCTGCAGGTCGCCCTGACGGATGGCGTGCGGCAGTGCAAGGGGATCGCTTTCGGCATGGCCAAGCACGCGGACGACCTGAAGGACAGCCGCCGCTGCAGAGTCGCCTTTGAGCCGATCACGAACGAATGGAATGGCCGCGTCAGTGTGGAAATGCGAATCCTGGATTTCCGCTTCCCCGATGAATGACGGATGGCTGAGGAACCGACGGAATTGTTAGCGGACGGACCACGCGTCTCCGCGCGATCGTGGAGCATGCACGTGTGGGCGATTGCGCTGATCGGCCTGGCCGTCTGCGCGATCGGCGCTCGCGGGATCACGCGGGGCGGCGTCGGCTGGTCGGACGGGGCGAATCATCTCTTTGACGGCGTCTTCGTGTATGAGTTCGTTCGCGCCTGGCCCGTCGATGGCGCCAGGTCATGGGCCGAGCAGTTCTACCTGCGCTTTCCGTCGCTGGGGATCGTTGTTTACTGGCCGCCGGGTTTCGCGGCGATCGAGGCGATCGTCTTTGCAGTGACAGGCGTGAGTCTGCTGGCGGCGCGATGCGTGGTGCTGGCGTTCGCGTTCGCGGCGGCCTATACGTTGTTCCGCCTGCTGCGCGATGTCTATGACGACGGCGTCGCGCTGATGGCGGCGCTGCTGCTGGCGACTTGTCCGTTCGGCGAGTTGTGGATGACGGACATCATGCTGGAGTGGCCGGCGACGTTCTGGATGCTGCTGGCGGCCTGGGCGCATGTGCGCAGCCTGATGAGTCAGCGACAGCGCTCGGGTGCGATCTGGTCGATCGTCTGCGGCGGCGCCATCGCGGCGGCCTTTCTGACGAAGCAGACGGCCGGGTTCATCTGGCCGGTCATCCTCCTGCACTCCATGTTGTCGCGCGGCGGCCGGCGCTGGCTGCTGCGGCGATCGACGATCGGGGCGTTCGCCCTGGCGGCGATGGTCATCGGTCTGTACGAGCGCGTGTCGAAGCCCTACGCGGGGCTGGCGTCGAGGCTGTTGGAAGTGGACGTGGATCCGCTTTGGTACGCCCGGCACGGGGAAGAGATATTCGGTTGGGGGATTCTTGCCGCCGCGTGCATTGGGATCGTCGTGGGTGTGCGCGGTCTGGCGACGCGGGGACGGGATCGAGGCGGGTCATCAGGAATCGATGCGGACCCGGCTACGCTGGCCTGCTCCCTTGCGGTCGCAGTTCGGAACGATCGCGAATCTGGCGGGGGACGACGCGGACCGCTCCCAGACGGTTGCCGCTCTGACGGGATCGATGGCGGCAATCTGCGGCCGGCGTGGCTACTTGGCATTTGGTTCTTTGGCTGGTGCGCGTTCAGCAGCGCGATTGAGGCGAAGGAACCGCGTTACCTGTTCTATGCGCTTCCTCCTGTTGTGACGCTGGCGGCGTTCGGAATCCGGGCGGCGGGGCGATGGTTCGGGCGCGGGCGCCGCGAACCGTTGGCGATGGGTCTGTTGGCGGGACTCGTCATCGTCGGCAATACGGCGTGGGCGATTGCGAATTCGCGAGGCCGACTGCCGACTTACGCGCCGGCGGTCGAAACACTCGTCGAGCGGGGCGACGCCGATCTTGTGCTGGTGGACGCCGTACGCGACGGTCAGTTTGTGTTCGACGTGTATGACAACCCCGCGGCGCGTGGTCGGATCATTCCGCTCAGGGCGAGCAAGCTGCTGTATGCGCGAGCGGCGCGGATGAAGTATGGCGGTGAGATTCGTGTCGAGCGCGAGGCGGACATTGTCGACATGCTCGACGCGCTGGGAATCCGCTACATCGTCATGGAGTCGCAGGCGCCGCGGACGAATGACGTCACGATCGATCCGGCGCCGCGCAAGCTGCTGCGATCACTCGTGGCGGATTCGTCGCGGTTTGTACTCCGCGGCGAATGGTCGCTGGCGTGTGACGATCCGGATTGGGCGGACGTTACATTGCGCGTTTACGAGTACCTCACGTGCCCGGAGCGAACGACGAATCGAATCACGATTCCCGTTCCGGCGATGGGGCGGGACGTCGAGATCGAATTGCCGTGACGAGAGGACGTGACGGGGACGTGCGAGAAGGGAATCTCGCACGAGCGGCGGACGTGCGAGAACAGAATCTCGCACGAGCGGCGACCTACTCGTCACTCACGACTCATGACTCACAATTCGAAACTCACGCAATTACGACTTCCCGCAGCACTGCTTGTACTTCTTGCCGCTGCCGCAGGGGCAGGGGGCGTTGCGGCCGACCTTGGGCTGTTCGCGTACGATCTGTTCCGGCTTCGACTCCTGGTTCTGCGCCTTCATTGCGGCGTCGCGATCGCGCGAGGCGCCGCTGAAGCCGGCGTTCGTGGCCTCGTCGTGGCGGGCGCGCTGCGCGTTCATTCTCGCTCGCATCTGCTCGTCGCCGGAGAGGCGAGCGCGGAAGATGATGCCCGTGACCTTGTCCTCGATGCCGTTGAGCATCTCGTTGAACATCTCCGACGCTTCCTTCTTGTAGGCGATCTTCGGGTCCTGCTCGGCGTAGCCGCGCAGACCGATCGACTCCTTGAGAAGGTCGACGGCGTACATGTGTTCCTTCCAGGCCTGATCGTAGATCTGGATGAGGACGTAGCGTTCGAGTCGCGTGAGTTCCGCGCGGAGCAGATCGCGACCGAACATGAGCAGGGCGTCTTCCGGCTTGTCCGCCTCGTTGAACGTTTCATCGTCGAAGGTGGGACCGAAGCGCTCGCGGCCCCATTCGGCGAGTTTCGTCGTGTCGGCGCCGGCCTTGATGCTCATCGCCTTCTCGACTTCGCTCTTGAGGCGACCGTTGGTCGTGTAGTCGCGATTGAGCGTGAAGAGCTCCGTTGCCAGCTCATTGACGGGTCGATTCTGCACGTTGTCGACCGTCCAGCCGAGGTTGAACTTCTGATTGGCCCACTGGACGAGGGCGTCGGCGGCGTAGGCGCTTTCGAAATGACCTTCCTTCAGCGTGCGATCGAGAATCCACTCGACGGGGTAGCGGATTTCGCGTTCGCGATAGGCGTCTCGAATCTTCTGGCGGAGCCTGTTGACGAGATCCGTGTTGTCAATCTCGCGGAATTCCTCTTCCACGAGGGCGATGCCGAACTTCTGGTGCGCCCATCCAAGCATGACGCGCTTGCCGAATTCGGGGTCGAAGAAGCGCTCGATGGGCGCAAGGTCGGCGGCGTCGATCTTCTCTTCGGACGCCTCGAGCAGGTGTTCCTGGACCTCCTCGACGCTCATCGTGCGCAGCTGGTTCTGCGAGAGCTTCGAGCCGAAGCGCTGCGAGGCCCACTGTGCGAGTCCGCGGATATCCCAGTCGGCGGGATCGACATCGGCGTCCATGTACTCGCCGACCTGCATGGCGATGAGGTTGCGCGCTTCGTCCTTCGCATGGGCGCGAATGGACTTCTCCGTGTCGATCTGGTCGTGAATGTCGACGTATTTCGGCTCGAACGGGACTTCCAGTTCCGCGCGGACCCACTCGCTGAGAGATTTCGCGGCGAAGTCCTTTGCGAGGAAGCGCGTGGCCGTCTCGTCGATCACGCTGTCGATCATGCGCCAGATGAGTTCAACAAGGATGCCGGATTTGCCGGGGCGGGCGGCGGCGAGGATCTTCTGACGCTCGGCGTAGAAGACCTTTCGCTGATGGTCCATGACTTCGTCATATTCGAGCAGGTTCTTGCGGATGCCGAAGTTGCGTTCCTCGACCTTCTTCTGGGCGCGCTCGATGCCCTTGTTGATCGCCTTGGCTTCGATGGCCATGCCCTCTTCGAAGCCCATGCGCTCCAGCATCTTGAGCATCCAGTCGCCCATGAAGAGCTTGAGCAGGTCGTCACCCAGCGACAGGAAGAAGCGGCTCGAACCGGGATCGCCCTGGCGGCCTGACCGACCGCGGAGCTGGTTGTCGATGCGCCGGGACTCATGGCGCTCAGTGCCGACGATGTGCAGACCGCAGGGAACGTTGAGCGCGCAGACTTTTCGGCCCATGTCGGGGAAGCGAGGATCGACCTTCGGCTTCCAGCAGTGGGCGCAGTTGGTCTTTGGGTCGTAGTCCGGGCAGCTGATGCAGCACTTCGTGCCGACGACGCCTTTTTCGTGCCAGGCGAATTTGCCGGGGGCGGCGCCCTCGGGCGGTCCGAGATCGCCGATGCACTTTTCGTACACGACGCCCGGGGCCAGCTTGATGTCGGTGCCGCGGCCCGCCATGTTGGTCGCGATGGTCACGTTACCCACCGGGCGTTTTTCCTTGCCGCGCGTCGGGATGTACGTCTGGCCCGCCTTCGTGACGATGTCGGCTTCGCGGGCGTGCTGCTTGGCGTTCAGAACTTCGTGCTCGACGCCGTAGCGGCGCGTCAGGGCCTCGGAGATCTTCTCGGAGTTGTCGATCGAGACTGTACCCACCAGGACGGGCCGGCCGCGGGCGAGGTCGCCCATCGACCTGTCGTAGGCGTCGCAGAGCACATCGCTCTCGACTTTGCCGGTTTTCCACTGGGCGAGGGCGTCATCGATGACGGACGTGCTTTCGCCGTTCTTCGCGAGAATGGCGCGGAGGTTAGTCAACAGCGGTTCGAGGACGAACGGATCGCTCGTTCGACCGAAGGCGTGAATGTCGTTGATTTCCTCGACGATGGCGTCGAACTTGTCCTTGATCGTCTTGTAGATTTTGTCGTGATGGTCTACTCGGTTGACGGGACGGTTCGTCGGGATCGCCACGACATCGAGGTTGTAGATTTTCGTGAACTCGTCGGCCTCCGTCATGGCGGTGCCCGTCATGCCGGAAAGCTGCTGGTAGAGCTTGAAGAAGTTCTGCAGCGTGATTGTGGCGAGCGTCTGTGTCTCTTCCTTGACGCGGACGCCTTCCTTGGCCTCGACGGCCTGGTGGAGGCCGTCGGACCATTGGCGGCCGTGCATGAGGCGGCCCGTGAACGAGTCGACGATGATGATCTCGCCGTCCTTGACGACGTAATCGACGTCATTCTCGTACACGACGTGAGCCCGGACGCTGTTCTCGATGACGTGCGGCCATTCCATATTCTGGCCGACGTAAAGCGAGCCGACGCCGAGCTGTTCCTGGGCGACGGAGATACCGTCGTGGGTGAGGGAGACGCTCTTGCGCTCCTTGGCGACGACGTAGAACATCTTGTGGCCGATCGCCTCGGACTCTTCTTCCGTGATCCAGTTGGGATCCGTCCTGAACTTGCCGACGGCGTCTTTGAACTTGGGGTGATCGACGGCGCCCTTGGGCGGATTGTCGCCCCAGGCGTTGAGGCACTTGAGCGTCTCTTCCTGGGCGGCCTTCTGCCGGGCGATCAGGACGCGGGCGACGGCGTCGGCCGTGCGGTACTTCGTCACGTCATCTTCGGCGGGGCCCGAGATGATGAGCGGCGTTCGCGCCTCGTCGATGAGAATGGAGTCGACTTCGTCCACGACTGTGAAGTCCAGGGGGCCCTGCACCTGCTCCTCGATGGAGATCTTCATATTGTCGCGCAGGTAGTCGAAGCCGAATTCGTTATTCGTGCCATAGGTGATGTTGCAGGCGTAGGCGGCGCGGCGGATGCCTTCGCGACCGCCCGGGTCCACCTGCGACTGGATGTAGCCGACAGTGATCCCGAGCAGCTCGAAGATCGAGGCGGCGAATTCGGCGTCACGGCGGACGAGATAGTCGTTGACGGTCACGATATGGACGTGCAGTCCCTGGAGGACTTTCAGGAAGGCGGCGGGATGGCAGACGATCGTCTTGCCTTCGCCCGTCTTCATTTCGGCGATTGTGCTGTTGTAGAGCACCTGGGCGCCGATGAGCTGGCAGTCGAAATGGCGGTGGTTCCTGGCGCGGCGTGAGGCCTCGCGGATGACGGCAAAGGCCTCTTCCATGACGGCCTGGTCGGATTCGCCGTCGGCGAGTCGCGCCCGCAGGGCGTCGGCGTGTTCGCGGAGATCGGCGCAGAGCTCGATGCGGATCTTCTGGAGTTCGGCGTCACGCTCTTCCGGCTCGAGTTCCGCCGAGACGCCGCCGGCGCGGGATTGGAACTTCGCGTCGTAATCGCCGCGGAGCTGCGCCTCGTACTGGCCGACGCCTTCGGCGATCGTGCGATATTTCTTGACGATGCGGTCATTGCGGGAACCGAAGACCTTGCGAAGTCCGGTTCCGAAGGTGGTCAACACGCCCATGATGTGTGTCCTGCTGTCTTGTGAGGTTGGTTTCTGATGTCACGCTCGGGAAGATCGCGCGGGGCGCGAGCCGTGAGATGAAGCGCGGCGCAGCCGTCGATGTGCGCAGGGCTTCAGCGGCGGAACGAGCGGGAAACTATCGATCGAGTGCGCCGCCGAGTCGGGTGGCGCGGATGAGGCGCTGACGCCAGCTGGCCATGGCGTCGAGCCGTTGTGATACGCGGGCGAACCGCCCGGTATCGAGGGAACTGAGATGATCGCCGCTGACGCGGACGAGGAGGATCAGGCAGACGGCGGCGGCGGCGAGGCTGAGGCTGACACCGACGCTGGCGCGGGCCTGGTTTGGCGAAGCCACAACACGATAGGCGATGGCCGTCGACGCCTGCACGGCGTCAAACGTCGCCCGGGAAGCCGCTTCGACTTCAAGGGCGATCATCGCGGCGATGGCGACCGCCGTGAGGCGGCTGAGATCGCGTCGAAATGTGGTTCGCGCCGTCTTCATTGCTCAGGTATTCTATCGACGCATTGAACATCGCTCAATCAGCGACTTGGAAACCAGTTTGTCACGACGCCGCCACGCGGACGCCAGGAAAGATAACGCTATGTCGGATCAGGGCTTTCGGGATCAACGCATCATTGTTACCGGGGCGTCGAGCGGCATCGGCGCGGCCATCGCCAGGGGGCTGGCGGCGGAGGGGGCGCACCTGGCCCTCGTAGCCCGTCGAGGGGATCGGCTCGCGACACTGGCGGCCGAGCTGTCAGGGGGGCCGGGCCGGGCGATCGCCGTCGAGGCGGACCTCGTCGAGCCGATGGCGGCGGAGCGCGTTGTCCAGGAGGCGGAGGTGGGGCTGGCGGGGCCGATCAACGGGCTGGTGAACAACGCCGGGATCGGTTCCTACGGGGCGACGGTGGATGTGTCGCCGGCGGATCTGGAGCGGATGATCGGGCTGAATGTGTCCGCCGTTGTCCGTCTGACGCGGACGGTGCTGCCCGGGATGATCGAACGGCGACACGGTCGAATCCTGAACATCGCCAGCACGGCGGCCTTCCAGCCGACGCCGCACATGGCCGCCTACGGGGCGACGAAGGCGTTTGTGTTGAGCTTTTCGATGGGCGTCTGGGCCGAGTGTCGGAAGAAGGGCGTCGGCGTGACGTGCGTGTGCCCGGGGCCGGTCGCGACGGAGTTCTTTGATCGCGGCGGGTTCGAGTCGCGAAAAGGGGACTTCTCAAAGGTCGCGATGTCGGCGGCGGAAGTGGCGCGTCAGGCGATCGAGGCGATGCGCGGGCGACGCAGCGTGTATGTCCCGGGCTGGAAGAACAAGATCGGCGCTGTGATGCAGCGATTTGCACCGCTGCGGACTGTGACGCGGATGACGGGGAAGTTGTTAGGGCCGAAGTAAGTTGCGGGTTTCGAGTTTCGAGTAGCGAGTAGCGAGTAGCGAGTGGCGAGTGGCGAGTGTTGAGTTGTGGGTGGGACGCTCGATTTCCGGCGGGGCGTCGGGAGGGCAGGGCCTCCAATCCGAGCCGCCGCAGTGACGCGGCGGTTGTGACGCTTGGGGCGCGTCATTCATGGGGCGTTGCTGTGCGGCGATTGGTGGGTGGCAGGACAGACCCATGACGGGCCCGGCTCGGCATGGGGCGCTTTGGATCACGGCGCGTTTTTCGCGCGAGCGACGTTCCAGTCGAATTCGTTGTCGCCGGCGCGTTCAGCGCGTCACGCGATCCAGGAACGCCTCCGCCGCCGTGCGAATTTGCTTCCATCGCTCCGGTTTCATCTTATCAAACGTCGCCACGGCCTGTCCCATGCGGGCGTTTCCCTTGAAGAACACCCGATGCTTGTCGATGAAGCGCCAGTAGAGACCGTCCATGATGTGGCGCCAGTCGTTGCCGCCATTGAACAGCGGTCCGCCCGATGTCGACGATGCGTCGCTCATCTTCAGGATGTAATTGCTCCCGCAGATGTAGGGCTTGGTGGCGAAGACGCCGCCATCGGAGAAGATCCCCATGCCGTAGACATTGGGGCCCATGACCCAGTCCGAGCTGTCGACGTACATTTCCATGAACCATCGATGCGCCTCGCGGGGTTCGATCTCGCAGAGCGTCATCAGGTTGGCCGCGACCATCAGGCGTTCGATGTGATGCGTCCAGCCGTAGCGAAGGGCCTTGCGGATCACGTCATCCAGCGGTCGCAGGCCCGTTGCTCCCTCGTACCAGGCGGCGCCGAGGCGTCGCGTGTGGCCGAAGAAGTTGGTTGAATCCTGTCTTTCACTGAAGTTCTGGTAAACGCCACGAACGAATTCTCGCCATCCGATGATCTGGCGGACGAATCCTTCGAGGGAATTCATCGGGATTGCGTTCTCATCCGCGTGCCGCATCGCGCGATCGAGGATCTCGTCAGGCGTCAGCAGTCCCATGTTCAGTGCGGGCGTGAGAACGGAATGAAAGAGGACCGGACTGCGGCCCGAAAGGGCGTCCTCGAAGGGCCCGAAGTCCGCGAAGCGTTCCTCGAGGAATTGCTGGAGCAACGCCAGGGCCTGGCGGCGCGTCGTGGGCAGCCACCACTCGGCCTCGCTTAAGGATCCCGGGTGATCGGAGAATCGTTCGTTGACCAGTGGGATCAGGTCCTGAACGTGCTGTGTCGGCGGTGCGCAGGGCGGCGCGGGGATCCGTAGGCCCTTGGGAAGTGATCGGCGATTCTCGGTGTCGAACGACCATTGGCCGCCGACGGGATCTCCTTTGTCAACGAGGATTCCGAGCCGGCGTCGCTGCCATTTATAAAAGTTCGCCATGTGCGGCGCATGCTCGTCCAGCCAGTCGGAGAACACACGCCGCGGCGTCAGAAACATGGGGCTGGGCAGGAATGTGAGTTCGAGCGAATTCGACGTAGCGAAATCTCTGAGACGCTGTTCGAAGAACTTGTCCTCCACTTCCCATGTAATGAGTTGTCGGATTGCCCGGCCGTGCAGGAATCGCTCGAGCTTCTCCTCATAGCCTGCATTTCGCCCGTCCTCGTCCTCGATCGACGCGTATGTCACGTCGCAGCCGCGCCGCCGTAGTTCGTCTCGATAAGATCGCATCGCCGCGAGGAACAACACGATCTTCTGCCTGTGATGACGGACGTAGGCGCAGAGGCCCAGGTCTTCGGCCATGAAGAAGGGTCGCTGTCGATGCGCGCTGAGGCGCCCGAAAGGAAACAGCTGATTGCCGAGCACGATGAAAAGCGACGATGGGTCGGGCGTGGGACTCAATGCGCGTCTCGCTTGCGCCGGGGCGATGGGCGCGTCCTACTTCAGGAGCCCTCGCAAAAGGCGAATCTGCCCCGCGTGGTACGCGTCGTGCGCCGCCAGCCCGTAGATCAGCTTCAGATTCGTCGCTTTCGCCCCTGCCGGGACTTCTGACAGACGTTTCGCTGGCAACGCCCGAACGGTTTCAATCAGATCGGCGTGCCTGTCGTCGAGCAGCCGGACATACGACTTCCAGTCGGCGTCCGTCAGACGCGCCGCAACGGGGAACCAGTTAGTTGCTTCCCTTGATCGGGAATCCGCCGCGCCTGGCGCCCGTGAGCCGTCGCACGCCTGCGTACTTCCAATAGGCGCAGTGCAGGACGAGTTCGGCCACGCTGTGGGCGGCGCCCTTCGGCTTTTGGACAGCCTCCTTCGCCCTGACGCGGCGGACGACGCTGCGGAGGGAGGGACCGTGCCAGCCGGGGTTGTCATAGGCGTCCCCAAGTGCCGCGAGGAGGATTTCGATTTCGGAGGTCGTCTTTCGTGCGGGCATGGATATTGGCTCCGTTGGCGATGTGCTGTGACGCCATGATCGCGGAAGTATCGGGCGCAAGAAAGGGGAATGTTGAAGGGCGCGCGCTGACGCCCCCGGAGCGGCCATGGTTGGGGGAGGCGCCCGCGCCAGCGGAACCGATGGTCCGCATTGATCGGACGCCGCGGGTTATCGCCCGGCGATGGCAGGTCCGCCGACATTGCGCGTCATTAAGCGAGGAATACCTGTGACCGATTGTGATGATGGAGACGCAGGCCGCCCTGGTATTCGTGATTGCGGCCATGCGAATGAGGGGAATCGTCATGTCGGAATCAGACGCCGGCGCCCATGTCGCCGAACTTGCCAAATTGAAGCAGCGCGTCGAACGGCGTGACATTCTCGCCGCTGATTGCGCCGAGATGCGCGAAAAGATCGAAGAGATGGAGCGCGAGCTCAACGGCATCTCCTTCTGGCTGGAGGAGGGGGAACGCGAACTTCAGAAGCTGAACGGTTCAGGTCTGGCCGGGCTTCTGCTGGCCGCGGTTGGCAAGCGGACAGAGAAAATCGAGTCGAAGACGAAAGAGCTTGAGGGGCTTCGCGAGGATCACGCGGCCTACGGCAATCTGCTGACAGCGGCGAAACGGGAACTGGCGTCACTCGAAAACGAGATTGATCAGATCGGCGACGCCCGCGCCGAGTACATCCGCGAGCTGGAGTCCCGGCGTGAGACACTCAGCGCCTCGGGCGGTGAATCGGGCGCCGCGCTGCGATCCATGGCGGCTGAAAAGGCCGAAGTGGAGTCCCGGATCAAATCGATCGCGGCCGCCATCGACACGGGTCGGGAGGCGCTGGACCATCTGCACGACGAAGTTCACGTCATCGGCATGATGGGGCGATGTCGCGCCGTCGAGGCCAACGGAATCCTGCGAAGCGTGATGAACAGCGGCCGGAAGCACGTGGTCGCCGAGTGTTCCAGCCGGGCCCGGCAGTCGCTGACCCGTTTTCAGAATCGGATTGCGGCGGCGGGCTTCGCCGATGCGACGTCGATCCTGATGGCGGAGGCGGACCAGCTGCTGGCGGGGATGTCCGGGCAGGTGCGTACGAAGCGATTCAGCGTGAAGACGGTCGACGGGGAGACAGTCGGCCGCGTGGACGCCATCATTCGTGAGTGTCTCACGATGCTGGAAGATCGGCTGGCCGCGGAAAAATCACGCCTGACGCAGATCGAACAGCGAGTGGAATCTCTCCTCGAAGGCGATTCCCCGGCGTAAGCAATCGGCGGGATCGAGACTCTTCCCTCATGCGCGATCTGCGCGCACAACCCAGCGCATCACGAGGCGACAATCGCCCGACGCGAACCAACGGGTATGCAATCCGTTTTGGGCCGACGCTGCGCGCCGAGGCGCAGCGCATCGGCGCCCCCCGGGCGTGTCACACAAACAGGAAGATGATGTCCAGGATCGCGAGAATGATCGAAATAATGATCGAGAACGTATCCATCGAATCGCTCCTTCTTGTGCGGGCGAGGCGTTCAACTGTCGGCCCGGCGGCAAACACAGACCGGGGCCGTATGAGAGCATGACACGGAGTCGGGCTCAAGGTTGGCCCCGACTCCCATATTCACGTCGCGCTTCGAACGCTGTTACCGCTCGTCGCCGATCTTCCTGAGCAGGTCACGGAGGGCCTGTTCCCGGGTCTTGAGATCGTCGCGATACGTCGACGTTTGCGTACGTCGAACCTCGGACGGAATCTCTGTCAGTTCGTGCCGGATCAGGTCGACAACGAGTTTCTTTTCCAGTGATGTGAATTCTATCGCCATGAGTCACATCCTCCCAAGGATCATAGCCATCGCCCGCCGGATTGCCGAACGGTGGCGGATGGAGGCAGGCCACCCGGGTAATCGTCATTCGGCGGCCCTGCGTGGCCCGGCCGGGCCGATTGGCGTGGTCCGGCCGGGCGGGTCCGGAGACGTTCGCCCGGCGATTTGGGGACGAAAGTGGACCGATAAGGACCGCCGCCGGCGCTGCGGCGCGCGAGGGGCCCCGGCGCGGTCGGATGGGTAATCGTATTCTCAAGAGGGTACGCCGATTCGTCGAAGGACCTAGCGCATGCATCGCCCGAAGTTCATCTTCCTGAAGCGCGTCGTTATCGGATTCGTCACGAGCGTCCTGGCGGTCTTCATGACGGTATGGGCGATGCGCACCTACGTGCCGCAGGCCAATCCGATTCTGCTGGCGGTGGGCGCCACGTTTGCGACATTCTACTGCATGGCGCTGGCGCTGCGTGGCGCTGTACGGGAGGCGTACCAGGCGGGCGAAATTGGTCGCCGGCTGCCGACGCGACGCCGGACACTCGCGATGCAAACGGCGCGAGACGGGGCGCCGCATGGCGTGCCGGCCCGGACGATTTTCAGCGCAGACGCTGACGCGCTCCGTCGTTCCGCCGACGATCGTGTCGAGGTGGGCGCCGGCCAGACCGGCCAGGATTAGGCTCGCCACGTCACACGTCGCGCCCTGCTGCGCCGACATGAGTCCCCCTCACATCATGTTCGATGGATCGCATGTGAGTTGGCGGTCGACCGGATCGGCCGGCGGGCCAATGCCCCGATTGTGACATCCGTCCAATGACGGTCGCCATTCAGTCGCCGCGTCACGGGGCTTGCGGGCGCTGCTAGAATAGCGTCGAGTCGGGTTGAGGCGTTTCGCGTGGGATTTATTTCCGCGTGCGCGTTATTCTCTTTGAAGGTTCGGCCATGGAAGGCCGTGAGAGATCTCCCGCTTGACGTCTTAGAAAGCGCTTGAGAATTGAGCACCCTGATTGCTGCGCCAGTACCCTGGCGCCTTCGTCGTCCATCGATGCCAACGAGCGAAACGAGTCCATCCCAACTGATCCTGACGGATTTCATGGACGTCAGCGACCTGCAGGCGCTGCAGGACGGTTTCGCCGCGCTGACGGGGATTGCCACGAGTATCCGCGACAACACGGGCCTGGCGCTGACGCGTCCCGCCGAAAAGCCGCGATTCTGCGTCCTGATGCAATCGACATACTCCGGCAAATCGGCATGCCTGGAGAGTCACTCGCAGGCGGCCGCCATGGTCGAGTCGGCGGTACAGCCCTGTCGGGCGCAATGTCACGCCGGACTGTGTCAGGCCGTCGCGCCCATCATGCTGAATGGTCGCCACATCGGAACGATCATTGTGGGGGATCGACCGGAGCATCAACTGACGCCGCTGACCATCTCTGCGCTGGCCCGGGATCACGGAATCGACGAGGAAGCGCTGCAGGACGCGGCCGATGAATTGCGCCCCTGGTCAGAATCAAAGATGGCCAAGGCGACGCTTTTCGTTCAGCAGCTTGCGAACACGATCGCCCGCGTCTGCTACAACGCCTACCAGTTGCGATGCCGAATGGATGACCTGTCGGCGGTCCACGGTGTCGGTCTGAAACTGGCCGGGCGAACGCGTCTTCAGGAGATCCTTGACACGGCGACGCGTTTGCTTGTCGAGACGATGGAACTGAAGGCGGCGGGCATTCGACTGCTGGATGAGGAGACGGGGGTCCTTGAGATCGCGTCCGTCTGCAACCTGTCGCCGGAGTATCTGGACAAGAAGGCGATCCTCGCATCGGAAAGCGAAATCGACAGCGAGGCGCTGAAGGGCGACACAATGTACGTGCGGGATCTTCGCACGGACCCGCGGAACTATTACCAGGAGAAGGCGAGGCAGGAAGGCCTGGGCAGCGTTTTGATTACGGCGCTGAAGTCGGGCGGGCGACCGCTGGGCGTGATGCGGGCCTACATGGATCGCGTGACGGAATTCAATCAGTACGATCGGGCCCTGCTGGAGGCGATCGCGTCCCAGGTGGCGGCGGCGATCGTCAACGCCCGGCTGCGTCGCGACGTGGCCGAGGCGGAGCGGCTGGATCGCCAGTTGAAGCTCGCTGTGGACGTGCAGCGTCGCATGTTCCCGGCCTCGATGCCGTCGCATCCACATTGCGAGTTCGGCTGCGTGTATGAGCCGCACTCGGAGCTGGGCGGTGACTTCTACGACTTCATCCGGGACACGGACGAAACGCTCGGGTTCTGCATTGCCGACGTTGTCGGAAAGGGCGTTCCGGCGTCACTGATCATGGCGAGCGCGAGATCGGCCCTGCGTTCACACGCGCGAAGCGCCGCGAATCTGTCCGAGCTGATGTCGAACGTCAATCGGCGGATCTGCGAAGACACGCTGATCAGTGAATTTGTGACGATGTTCTTTGCGGCGATCGCGCCGGATGGTCAATCGATGCGATTCTGCAACGCGGGGCACGAGCCGATGCTCCGATTGCGGGACGGCGCAATCGACGCCCTCGATGAAGGTGGCCTCGTGCTCGGGATCGATCCCTCTGCGACGTATGACTGGGCGAGGACGGAGCTGCGCGCCGGGGACGTCTATGTTCTCGTGACGGACGGCGTCATGGAAGCGATGAACTACGATGGCGAGGCGTATGGTCGGGCGCGACTGGAGGCGTCCATTCGTACCCACGGGGCTCCCGAGGCGAATATGGCGCCGTCGTTGATTGCGAAGCAGATCATGTGGGATGTGCGCCGGTTCGTGGGTCTCGTCAAGCTGGCGGACGACTTGACAGTCGTCGTCCTGCGCGTTTCGTAGGATCGTTGTCTGTCCGTGACATTGCGACGACGGCAGATCGGAATCTGTGAATTCCTGGATGTAAACACTTCCCGCCGTGGCGGCGGGCGTTGGTGTCGGCTTTGTACGGCTGGCGCCCGGAGCGAATCGATGACGACACGGGATGATCTGGCGGAGCAGCGAATCGTCATTCGCGGCATCCGAATCGAGGACTACGACGCAATACGGGAGATGGCGCTGCGATGTTTCCCGGGGATGCACCCGTGGGAGCGCGGGCAGATCGAGAGCCAGCTTGGGATTTTTCCGGAGGGGCAGCTCTGCGTCGAGTTTGACGGCAGGCTCGTCGCGTCGTCCAGCAATCTGATCGTGGACTTCGACGACTACGACGACTGGCAGAACTGGAAGGAGATTGCGGATTCCGGCTACATCCGCAATCACGATCCGGCGGGCGACACGCTCTACGGGATCGAGATCATGGTCGATCCGGAGTTTCGCGGCATGCGCCTGGCGCGGCGGCTCTACGAAGCGCGCAAGGAGCTCTGCCGCCAGCGCAACCTGCATTCGATCATCATTGGCGGCCGCATCCCGGGCTACGGCAAGCACGCCGACGAGATGTCGGCCCGCGAGTATGTCGAGCGCGTCATCCGAAAGGAAATGACGGATCCGGTTCTGACTGTCCAGCTGTCAAACGGTTTCACGCTTCGCAGCCTGATTCCCAATTACTTTCCGAGCGACGAGGCCTCGCGCGGCTACGCGACATTCCTCGAGTGGATCAACCTGGACTACGTCGAGGATCGGCCGCGGCGATTTCGCGCCGTCGCGCCCGTCCGGCTTTCGCTCGTGCAGTACGGCATGCGGACGATCGACGATTTCGAGGACTTCGCAACGCAGTGCGAGTTCTTCGTCGACACGGCGTCGGACTGCGGGGCGGACTTCATCGTCTTTCCCGAACTGATCACGACGCAGTTGCTGTCGATTATCCGGGATCTGCGGCCCGGTCTGGCGGCGCGGAAGCTCGCGGAGTACACGCCGCAATACGTCGAGCTCTTCACGCGGCTGGCGATGAAGTACAGCGTGAATATTGTCGGGGGCTCGCAGTTCGTCATCGAAGACGATCACTTGTACAACGTCTCCTTTCTTTTCCATCGAAACGGCGGAATTGGCCGGCAGTACAAGATTCATGTCACGCCGAGCGAGCGGAAGTGGTGGGGCGTCAGTGGCGGGAACAAGGTCGAAGTCTTCGACACGGATCGCGGCAAAGTGGCGATTCTGATCTGCTACGACATCGAATTCCCCGAACTCGCCCGAATCGCGACAGGGCTCGGCGCCCGCATCATTTTCGTTCCGTTCAACACGGATGATCGTTACTCCTACCTGCGCGTTCGGCACTGCTCCCAGGCGCGGGCCATTGAGAACGAGGTCTACGTCGCGACGGCCGGCTGCACGGGCAACCTGCCCTTCGTGGACAACGCGGATGTCCACTACGCGCAATCCGGCATCTACACGCCCTCGGACTTCGCCTTCGCGCGCGACGCGATCGCCGCCGAGAGCGGTGAGAACGTCGAGACGATCGTCGTCCACGATGTCGACCTGGAGGCCGTGCGTCGATTGCGGGCGGACGGCACTGTGACGATGTGGAAGGACCGGCGAACGGATCTGTTCCGGGTTCGATATCGCGGGGGCGACGGCCAGGAGCGCGATGTCTGATTCGGGCCGGTTGAACCTGCTCGACAGTCGCGGCGGCAGGCGACTGCTGTTCGCGGCCCTGTACTTCAGCGAAGGGGCGCCGATCGGCTTCATCTGGTGGGCGCTTCCGACGATGCTGCGAGAACAGGGCGTCGCCGCCGATTCGATCGGCTTCCTCTTCGGCGCGCTGGCGCTGCCATGGGCGCTCAAGTTCCTGTGGGCGCCGCTGATCGATACGCTGCGTTCTCGCCGTTGGGGATTCCGGGCGTGGATCGTCACCGCGCAGCTGCTGATGGGGCTGACGCTCCTTCCGCTCACGGGCGGCGCCGTTCTGCACGATACGCGCTGGCTGTGCGGAATACTCATACTGCACGCGTTCTGCGCGGCAACGCAGGATGTCGCCGTGGACGCGTTGTGCATCGCCAGCGTGGCGGAACGCGAACGCGGATCGCTGAACGGCTGGATGCAGGCGGGGATGCTGCTCGGGCGGGCGCTCTTTGGTGGCGGGGCGTTGATTCTCGCGGGACGCTGGGGGTTCACGAATGTTATCTGGTGGATGATCGCCGCCGTGTGGTCGTCGGCGTTGCTCGTGATCCTGCTGACGCGCGAAAGTGAGCCCGGCGCGATGGAGGCGGTGCGTGAGCGAGCGCGCGATTTTGCTGGGGCGCTGCGTCGCGCCCTGATTCGACCGTCAACGATCTGGGGTCTGCTCTTTGCGGCGACGGCCGGCGCGGGCTTCGAGGCCATCGGCAACCAGTATGGGCCTTTTCTGACGAGCGCCGGCGTGAGTCGGGAGGCGATCGGCGCGTTTCAATTGCAGTATTCGATTGGGTTGATGCTGGCCGGTTCGCTGCTGGGCGGCTGGCTGTCCGATCGACTCGGGAAGCGCCGCGTCGTTTTGGTCGCGAATGCCGGCCTGGTCATCGCGGGTTTGTTCGTCGCAATGACCGCAACGACGACCACGGGCGAACGGTATGCGGAATTCTGCACGGCCCTGGGGGCGCTCTATTTCGTGATCGGGTTGTTTACCGCCAGTTCCTATGCGCTGTTCATGGACCTGACGGACCCGCGCCTCGGCGGCACGCAGTTCAGCGCCATGATGGGGGCCACGAATCTCTGCGAGTCATGGGCCGCGTTCGCCGGCGGGGCGCTGGCCGTGAAATGGGGGCATCCGGCGATGTTCGCCGCGATGAGCGGCGCATCGCTCGTGGGACTTCCAATCCTGCTGGCGATGCGAGGCTCGACCTCAGACGCGATCAAGGGCGAATGATGTGGCCGGGGCTGGGCCGGACTGGAATCGTAACGCCCATTCAGGGCTGAAATCGACAGGAACATGCAATCCCGGGGTTGCGCTTCGACCGCTTCGGCGTCTTCGCTGACCCCGGGCGATCCTGTGTCGCTCCTTCAGAGCGTTTTCTGAACTGCGAATTCCGGCGATTCGTCGCCGTTCACTTGCAGGCCATCGATTTTCGATTTTCCGGAAAACCCCGAATGACGCTGCAAACTCCGGACGTCTAGCCCATCTCACCGATCATCCGCTTGACGTCGTTCAGGTCGCACGTCTGCCAGTTCCGGGATTCGGCGCCATCGAGAAACTCGCTCGCCTTCAGCCGGAGTCGGCCATGGGCGGCGGTGGATGACGACACGGACGAAAGCTCCACAAGACTGCGCATGTAGGCGAGCCCCGCGTTGCGATCGGTGATGACATAGGGACGGAGCTGATCGCAGTAGTCGTCGATCATGTCGCAGTGCGTCGAGGTTCGCGCGATGACGCGCAGCGCGCCGCTGTCGTCGAGTCGTCTTGTCGATGGCGTGCGGCGACCGAGCCGTCTGGCGAGCGCCGCCTTGAGCCAGTCGATCGCGGAGATCGCCGTAAACGGATCGTTCTGGCCGGGCGACAGCGCGCGGGCAGCGATCTCGACAAGTTCATTGACGAGAAAGCGATTGTCCTGGTCGGGTGTGCGCTGGGCGCCCAGGGCGATGACGCTGCGAATGCGATTGCACAGCACTTCGTCGTCGGCCCTGGCGTTGTGCAGCGTCGCCAGCGGGAGGCCGGTGTAGGCGAAGTCCCCCGGCCGACATCGCAGTGTGACGACGATATTCGATTCGCGGGCAATGGAGAGAAGGCCTTCGTCGTCCAGTGTCTGAACGTAGCCGGACGATTCGGCGAGAACGTCGCGTCCTTCAGTCGTCGGCGCCGATCCTTCGATGGCCTCTCCAATGGCGCCTTCGTCGTCGCCATGGCCGATCCGTTCCGGGAAGAGCTGTTCGATCTTCCTGTCGAGCTCGCGGCCGATGGCCTTCAGCACATTGGCGACGTGAATCGACTCGGGAATGTGGTGAATGTAGTAAATCAGCACGCCGGCGCAGGCGATCGTCGTGACCATGCCCACGACGATCGAGACATGCGGAATGAATACCTCCGCGAAATCGTTCCCCTCGACGGGCGACTGGACGCTGCGGAGCGTGAGCAGGCAGTAGAGGAAGTTGGCGAGAAAGGCGCCGAGGCTGATCTGGTTGCCGCGATCGCGCATGTAGTTCGTGAGGATCCGCGGTCCGTACTGCGCCGTGGCGTAGCCCACGGAGGAGATCGTGATGGCGAACGTGACACCCGCGACAGTGATCATGGCGCCGGCGATCGTCGCCAGCAGCGTCCGGGCGGTCTCCGGCGTGCTCGTGCAGAGAAGGGGGATGTCGCGGATTTGCTCGACGTCGATGCGCCGATCGATCGCGACGCAGGCGAAGGCCGCGATCGCGGCCGCGATCGCCATCAGCGTCGGAATGAACCAGTAGCTGGATCGAATGTAGTACCAGGCCTGAAAGAGTCGGGCGCGCATGTGGCGGTGAATCCTGTCAGCCGGTCTTCGACGTTGCGGACAACGGGACGCGGCGGACGCATTATCAATCCATTGGGCAATTGAGCAAACGCTACGGCGGAGCTGTGAATGTGGCAGGAATAGGGAGGTGGATCCAGCGCTACGAGGCTTGCCGTTGATTCCTTGCCAGTCGCCTCGCAGAAGAAAAGCTTGTTCACTTCAGATCTCCATGTCGAATTCAAGGTCGATGTCAATCTCGACGGGCTCAAATGTGGGAAGACACAACTGACATCGGCATTGGCGATCGGCCATCAATGCGCCGTATCGAGACGCCAGGTGAGCCGGCAGAACAGCGCCTTCGTCATCTCCGGCAGCGCGTAGGTAGGACTCCAATTCAAATCGCGGCGGCGCGCCGTCCGGCGCATCGTTAAACCCGCAGGCGGCGTGGCCGTGATCCTTCAGGGGAAGAAATGTCCATTGCGAATCGACGGGCGTGGTGGAGGACCACACGGGTGTGAAGCCCGCGGGAATCAGAAGTGAGTTGGCAATGGAATTCGATTCCTGTTGAACCCAGCGATGCATCCAGTGCCGGGCAACCCGAGCGACGATGTCGGCCTCACCGCCGAAGCCCGGAAATCTGAAATGGAAACTCCAGGTTAGCTCCGCGGATTGCGTGGTCCTCTCACCACGCAACAAGGCGCCGCAGTGCGTCAGGTAGTCCAGAACGGATCTCGTCGCGGCGTGTGGCCGCGGTACCTCCCGTCGGGTGAACGCCCGTAAGGCGTCGCGTATGGCGGTCCCAAGCGACGGCGCGTTGAGATCGACGAATCGCGTTGCGGAGTCATTTCCTGAAACCGGGGCGGATTGCAGCAGGTCAGGCTCTACTGAGCCGCACAAAATGTACGCGAGTCCGCTCATCGAGACACCTCGCGCACATCTTGCGACGGAGCTTCAAAACGCATCACCGGCCCGTCTCGTGAGAAGCGCTCAACGTCCGCCCTCCTGACACAAGAGCGCGATCTCGCGCTGGATTGTCGTCACGCATGCGGCGCGTGTATTATCGCCGTCATCGGGCGCGATTCAAGCGGGCGCGTGTCGAATGCGTAACGGCGTCAGGAGGAGACGGGCTGGATGGCGGCAAACACACTTGAAAATCAAGTCTGTCTCGTGACCGGCGGGGCGTCGGGCGTGGGCCGGGCGACTTGTGAGCTGTTCGCGGCGCGGGGCGCCATCGTGATCGTGACGGACGTCGACGCCAAGGCGGCCGATGGCGTCGCCGCGGCGATTGTCGAGCGGGGCGGCGCCGCGGAAGCGCACACGCTGGATGTCTCAAGCGAGGCGATGTGGTCGGAAACGATCGACGCCATTGTTTCGAAGCACGGCAAGCTGGATGTCCTCGTCAACTGCGCCGGAATCGCGGCGGCGTCGCCGATCGCGGAGATGGATTTCGCGGCGTGGCGATCGGTCATGGGCGTCAATCTTGACGGCGTGTTTCTGGGAACGCGCGCCGGAATCCGTTCGATGACGCGGGGCGGTGCGATTGTGAATGTCGCGTCGGTCGCGGGGACCAAGCCCTTCGCGGGCGCCGGCGCCTATGGCGCGAGCAAGGCGGCTATTCGTTTGCTGACGCGAACAGCGGCGATCGAGTGCGCAGACGCGAACAACCAGGTGCGTGTGAACCTCGTGACACCGGGCGGTGTGAAGACGCCCATGTGGGACAAGCAGGCGTTCTTTCAGAAGATGGCGTCGGAATGCGGCGGCCGTGACGCGGCCTTCGCCGTGATGGCGGGGGGCAAGCAGTCGATGGAGTTTTTCGACGCCGAGGAAGTGGCGGTGACGATCGCCTTGCTGGCGTCGGACGCGTCGGCGCATCTGTCAGGCGTGGAAATCGTGATGGATCGGGGGAATTCGTGATGAGAACGGGAGTTGTTACGCGATACGGTGTTTGGATCACTACGCTGACATTGGCGTGGTCGGCTTCTGCGGCGCGAGCGCAGATGAAGGCTTCCATCTTCCCGGATCCGCGGGACAGGATTCATATGACGCTTGAGCCTCGGGACGGGACCGTCAGGATCGAGAAGCGCAATCCCGGTGGTTTCCATACTCCGTATGACTTGTCACTGATCCTTGATCCTATTCGCACAGACGGGCCGTCATCCGCGTCTCAGCCGAGTCCTTTCGTGGAGGACGCGACTCGCCCCGGCGTCTGGTCCAATGCGTCGCTTCAGATCGAGTTTGAAGCGTTGGGGGATTCGACGCAGGCGATCACCTGGACGGCGCTCGACGGCAGGACCCACGAGTTCGTCATCCCCATTCGAGACAATTCCGACTATTACGGCTGCGGCGAGCGATTCAGTTCGCTGAATCACAAGGGCCAGATCCTGCCGATTGCGAGCATCGATCGGCCGGGGAACAAGGGCGTTATCTCTTACAAGCCCGTGCCCTTCTACATGAGCACGCGAGGTTACGCCATCTGGCTGGACAGCGCGGCGCCGGCGACATTCGACCTCAACGCCACGCAGCGCGACCAGGTGCTCATATACTGTTCCGCCAGCCGCGTTCGGCTTGTTGTGTTTGCGGAGCCCCGATTTGACGACCTGCTGAACGACTTCACGGAAATGACAGGGCGGCCGCGGGTACCGCCCACGTGGTCGTTTGCGCCGTGGAAGAGTCGCGACGTGCATCGCAATCGGGACGAGGTGCTGGCGGACGCCGAACTGACGCGCAAGCATGATCTGCCGGGCGGTGTAATCGTGATCGACAGCCCATGGGAGACGTGCTACAACAACTTTGTCATCAACGAGCGGCAATTCAGCGATCCGGCGGGCATGTTCGCGCGATTGCGCGAGCTCGGCTTCTATCCGTGTCTGTGGCTGACGCCGTTCATCAACGTCGAAAACCGGCGGGACATGGAGGGGATCGAGGACGGACCGTGCCCGATCTTCGCCGAGGCTCGCGACAAGGGGTACCTCGTCAGGACGCCGGGCGGCGAGCCGATGATCGCGGAATGGTGGAAGGGGCGCGGCGCCCTGATCGATTTCACGAACCCCGACGCCGTTCGCTGGTGGCACGACCAGATTGACAGGACGAAGCCCTGGGGCGTTCGGGCGTTCAAGTGCGATGACGGCGAGGGGAACTTTGTGCAGGACGCCGTCTTCTTCGACGGATCGCCCGCGGCGGAGATGAAGAACCGATACGCGGCGCTCTATCTGAAGGCGGTCCAGGACTACATCGACACGCGTCTGGATGGCGACGGCGTTCTCTTCGCGCGGAGCGGATTCACGGGGACGCAGGCGCAGCCGTTTTGCTGGGCGGGCGACAACGAGGCGAGCTTCTCATTCGAGAATGGTCTGCCGAGTGTCGTATTGGCGGGGCAGAATGCGGCCCTGTCCGGTCTGCCATTCTGGGGGCACGATATCGCGGGCTACATTGGCAGGCCCGACAAGGAGCTTTTCATTCGCTGGACGCAGTTCGGCGCCCTGTCGCCCTTGATGCAGGTGCACATGACAAGCAATCTGGGGCCATGGGATTTTGACGAGGAGACGCTGGCGATCTATCGAAAGTTCGCCAAACTGCACACGTCGCTGTTCCCTTACATTTTTGACGCGGCGCAGGAGGCGAATCGCAGGGGAATGCCGATCATTCGCCCCATGGTCCTGGCGTTTTCGGGTGATCGCGTGGCGGCGTCGAAGCGTTATCAATACATGTTTGGTCCGGACCTGCTCGTTGCGCCGATGATCCAGCCGGGAACGCATCGATCCGTCTACCTGCCGAAGCTGGAGCGCGATGGACACAATACGGATGAAGCCGGCGACAGGGCTGTACCGTCGCCGGAGCCAAGGTGGATCGACTATTGGTCCGGCAAGCCCTGCGCGCCCGACACCACAATCGAGTATCACGCCCCGCTCGATCGCACGCCATTGTTCGTCCGGTCAGGGGCCGTGATCTGCATGCTGCCGGGCGATGTCGACACATTGGCGCCACAATATGACGGGTTGTCCGCCGATGTGAAGACGATGGACGACGCGCGAATCCTCGCGATCTGGCCCGGCGAGCCGCGGGAGCTGGTGACGTACGACGGGATTCACGCGTGGGGTGGATCGGGGCGCGGTGAGTCGTATCTGCGGCTATGGTCTCCGGCGGAGAGATCCATCGAATTGCGCCGAATGTGGCCCGACACCGATCGACTCGGCGACGGCTGGACGATGGACGCCAGCGGCGCGTTTGCGAAGATGAGCCTACAGGTCGGTCCCGATGTGATCGAATTGACGTGGCCGGAGACGCAATGGAAGTGATCTGCGCAGGCGCGTGATTTCGCGGGGATCAGGACTTCTTCGCCTGAATCGCCTCTTTCAGCGCGTCGAGTTTCTCACGCCATTCGTCGGCCCTGGCGGGCTGTTCCCACGCGTCGTAGAGATCGATGATGCGATGCAAGGCGTCGATTCGGTAGGCGACGAGATGGCTCTTCTCGCCGGCGCTCGATTCAATGACGCTGTAGGAATCAACGACAAGCGGCGCCGCTTCGTCGAATCGCTCTTGCTTCGTCAGGCATTCCCCGAGCGTGCTCTGCGCCAGGGCGATGAGCCACGGATCCGGCGCGTCCGCGTCTTCCCTGGCTTTCAGGACCTCACGCAGAATCGGCTCCGCCTCCGCGACGGCGCCGGACTTGAGCAGCATCATGCCGAGTCCCGCCAGAGGTGTCTGAACATTCGGATGATTCTCATCGAAGTGCCTGCGGCTGATGTCGACGGCCTGCTCGTAGTAGTTCTTCGCGGAGTCGTAGTCCTTCTGCATGCGACTGAGTGAGGCGAGGTTGCTGAGGATCATGGCGACCTGGGAATGATCCTCTCCCCAGATTTTGCGATAGATGCGAAGGACCTCTTCGAAGGCCTCCCGGGCGCCGGCGTAGTCACCGCGATTGGCGTGCAGCGTGGCAAGGTTGTTCAGTGTCGTGGCGACTTCGTCGTGTTCGTCGCCCCAGTAGGCGCGACGGATCGCCAGGGCGCGTTCGAAGTAGGACTCGGCGTCCTTGTTGGCGCCCGTGTAGTAGCAGTTGGCGCCCAGCATGTTGAGGCTCGTTGCCACGCGCGGATGATCCGGGCCGTACACCCGCATGTTGATGGCGAGCGCCTCCTGCAGGATTGCTTCGGCCTCGACGAACTTCCGCTGGCGCTGCAGGACGGAGGCGAGGTCCGTCATCGTGGCGGCGGCGTCCGGATGGATGTCGCCCGGCTGGTTGCGATAAATCGCCAGCGCGTCGCGGTACATCGCTTCCGACTCTGGAAACCTGCCTTCTTTTTCTCGGAGAGACGCCAGTCGATTCATGCACACGGCGACGTTCATGGGTGTGACACTTGAATCGCCGCTGGTCAGTCGTCCCTGCAGAATCTCGAGCGCCGTTTCAAAGTGGACCGCGGCCGCGTCAAAGTGATCCCGATCCATCTCCAGCACGCCGAGGAAGGCGCGGCACTCCGCGACGAGCGCGTGCGTCGGTCCGAAGAGGCGTTCGCGCATCGCCATCGCCTCGCGCTCCAGGCGTTCGGATTCATCCGGATTGGCCGCGAGGTATTCGAGGCGAGCGAGACCGTGGAGGCTCAGGGCGATCAGCGGATGATCGGGCCCGAGTGTGTCCCGATGCGCTTTGAGACCGTCGAGCAGGATGCGTCGGGCGTCGTCGAATCGACCCAGTTCGCGATAGGCGACGGCGATCGTGTTGAGCAGTTCCAGGCGAACTTCAGGCTGATCCGAGAGCGACCGCTTCAGGCGCCGCGCGCCGTCGTCCAGCACTTCGCCGAGCGTGAGCTCTTTGCCGCGCGCTTCCGTCGGGTTGGCGCTTTCGAACAGGCTGGTGAGGAAATCCGTCGCCTCTCTCGCTCTGGTCGTTTCGCGCCGCGCCTCTTTCTCAGAGGCTTCGGCGCGCACCAGGTTCGCCTCGGCCAGTGTGCGCTGTCGGGCTTCGTTGTCACGGGCGTCACGGGCGTCGGCGTAGAGCAGGCTCATCCAGACGGAGAAGCCCACGACAGAGACGAACAGGGCCACCGCGAGACTGACGGGCGCCTTGTGACGACGGATCTGCTTGCTGAGGATATAGGCGGTCGAGTCGCGCTTGGCGTCGATCGCCTCGCCGCGAAGGTAGCGCTGAATATCGCGCCCCAGCTCGCCCGCCGACTGATAGCGGCGAATGGGTTCCTTGCTGAGGCACTTGAGGACGATCGTCTCGACTTCGTGATTGATGTCGCCTCGCAGGGAGCGGGGTGATTTCGGCGTGGCGTTTGCGATGTTGTCGACAAGCGTTCGCATGTTCCCCGTAACGCCGTAGGGGAACTCGCCTGTGAGCATCTGGTAAAGCAGGACGCCGAGGGAATAGACATCCGTTCGGACGTCCACGGCCTCGGGGCGACCGTCCGTCTGCTCGGGGCTGGCCCACGGCAGCGAGCCGACGAACTGCCCCGTGATCGTCGGCGCGGCGGGGCCATCGATGTCATTCGCCTCATCCAGATTGCTCAGCTTTGCGAGACCAAAGTCGAGGATATGGGGTTCGCCGGCGTGATCAACGCGGATATTGCTGGGTTTCAGATCGCGATGGATAACGCCGCGAAGATGGGCGACATTCATCGCGTCGCAGATTCGCGAAAAGAGCGTCAGGCAGGCGCGCACGTCCATGGGCTTGCCCGTCGTGCGCTGCACATCCTGGACGTAGTCGTCGAGCGGGCGCCCCGGGATGTAGTCCATGACAAAGTAAAAGAAGCCTGAAGAGGCGCCGCTGTCATGGATCGTGACGATGTTCGGATGGCGCAGGCCCGCCAGGACCTGGATCTCTCGCTCGAATCGAACGCGATCAGAGGCGCCGGCAAACGGGCCCTCGCGCAGCACCTTGATCGCGACTTCGCGCTGCGTTGACAACTGGATCGCCTTATAGACGACGCCCTGGCCACCGCGATGGATTTCCCCGATCAGCCTGTAATTTGCGAAGCGATCCGGTCCCGCGTGGGCGCCTCGCAGGCCGCCGGGAAGCGGCTCGCCGGGAGATTTGGTTGCGCTGAGGCTGGCGCGAAGTCGCACCTCGGACATCTGGCGTCGGGCGCGATGAATCAAGTCCCAGTCGCGATCCTGGTTCATGTCCGAGCTATCTCCGAGACGCCCATCCGGGGCGAAGGTCGACTTGAAAACCTGACGCGTTACGGCGTCCCGCTCGCGAGATGGACGAACGCTGTCACTTAAGCGACATCCAGGTTGCGCAACTCACGCCAGCCTGGAAAACATGCCTGAATCCGACGCGAACGATTCCCGCAGGCAGTCGAAGGCCCGTGAGCGGAGCATGTAGATCGCGCCCGTGGATCGTTTCATCCGCTCGCCGACTTCCGCGGCGGAGAGGCCTTCCAGTTCGTAGAGCCGAATGACCGTCGCATAATCGTCAGGGATGCGGGACAGGGCGGCGTCGATCGCGTTCTTGAGTTCACTCCTGGCGACGTGCCGGCTGGGTGTCGTCGTCGTGAAGCCAAGTCCTTCCAGCAGGGCGAACGACGTCTCGTCGCCGGCGCCCTGAACGATTCGATTGTCAGGCTGCGGACGTTTGAGTCGTTCGAGTTCGCGAATGGCGTCTCGGAGGTTGTTGTCGGCGATTCGGCCGACCCAGCCCGCGAACGATCCCGGTCCCTTGAATTCAAACCGGGAGATCCGCAGGAACGCCTCCAGGTACGTGACCTGCAGCACATCGTCTACATCGAGGACGGAATTCCATTTGGACGAAATTGCGGACGCCAGCCTGGCCCGCAGTTGTGGGGCGGCCAGATGCAGCAGTTTGGCGAGCGCCTCTTCGTCGCCAGAGACGGCCTGGGCGACGACGCTCTCTTCCTGTGAATCCATGGGCGACTCCCGACGGCCGGCGCGTTTGCGTTTGCGTGAGAAAAAGGGCTCGATGCGGACGCTCCTAGCCTACCGCGGTCGAATCCCCCCATCAAGCGCAACAGGCCTGTTTCGCCCGTGGTTGTCGCTCGATCGCGATTGCGCCGTTTGGAGTTTCCCGCCCGCGTTGTTGGGCGCCGCATTTTCAATCGTGCGGAGCGTCGGTCCGAGATTGTCCCGACGCCGCCACCTCCGTTCGCTGGATCGCGTCACTGGATACGCCATTGCGCGGAAATGTCATCTTTTGCGTGAGTGAATTCTCGCGATCGACGCTTCATTCGGACCGGCTGAGCGAAGCGTCTCATCCGGAGGAGTCATGTGCGCCGAGCGTGTTGTACCGATGATGAACATCGGACTCTCGATCGGTCGCGCCGAACCGATGCGGGAGTATTGACGATGTTTTCCGGAGAGTTCAGGCCGTTACGCGAGTTCCGTTGTCGCAGGTCGCGGGCGAGCCATCGCCTCGTGATGGCCACGATTGTGATGGGGGGATTGATTCCGACGATGGGGCCCGGATGCCCATCGGAAACGGAACCCAACGATGTCTTCAATGAGGCCGATGAGATCCGATTCGGCTCTTTCAGTGGTGGAAAGATCGAGCCGATTGCGGATATCGATCTCTGGCGACGCGCTGAGGTTCAAACCGGCGATCTGGTGTACGCGTATGTCGACAGCTCGAATTCCGGCGCGAGCAAGGACTCGTTTCTGACTGTGGTCGCTGACGACACGGCGACGGTCATCGGTTCGGATGACAGCAGCGGTCCGGAGGGCGGGTCCGTCGTCGCGGGCGCTGAGATCCAGCAGTCCGGCGACGTTTACTTTCGCGTCAACGAAGACGGGGACAACATGGAGATTTCGAACTACCTGTTCTACCAGGCGATTCTGGATCCGTCGGATGTCGGACAGGAGTCGGAACTGAACAGCACGCCCGTCGTGGCAAACCTGGTCACGAACCCGCTCATGGAGGGGACGGTCAATGGCGCGGATGTGGACTACTTCAGGTTCTACGCCAGAACTGCGTCCGTGATTGTTGCGATCATTGACGAAGATCCGGACGGCGACGGTGATCTGACGGATACATACGTCGACCTGCTGGATACGGACGGCGTCACGGTGCTGGCGACGGGCGACAACATCAACGCCAATCCGGACAATGCGATCGGCGGCTACGGTCCCCTGATGGACGGCGTCTATTACCTGCGCATCCGCAATGGCGGGTTCGGCGTCGATTCCAATTACCGGTTCACGCTGCTCGTTACCGGCATGCCCTATGCGGACGCCGATGGCGACATGGTTCCCGACTCGGATGACAACTGTCCCTCTGTCGCCAACGCCGATCAGGCCGACACGGACGCCGACGGATTCGGTGACGTGTGCGACGCGTGTCCGATGAGCGAGCTGAAGGCGGAGGATCCCGGGGACTGCGGATGCGACGCGCCGGACATCGATATCGACGGCGATGGTGTCATCGACTGCGGCCTCGAGGACCCCGCGCGGGCGCTGCTGCCGAGAGCCGGTCTTCTCCTGGCGACGAATGTCACAAAACACACCGTGGTTGCGTTTGATCCAACGGATGGAACGCTCGTCGATCCGGAATTCGTTCCGGCGGACCCGGCGCACATGGCGATTCCGGTCGATGTGACGCTGGGGCCCGATCAGCAGACGGTCCTTGTGTCCGACGCCGATACCAACGCCGTTCATCAGTTCGATCTGGACGGGCGGTACATGGGGATCTTTGCGCCGACGGGGGGCGTCAACGTTTCGATTCTGGAGGGACCGACGGGCATGGCCTGGAGACCGAACGGTCATCTGCTGGTGGGCGTCAGCACCGGCCCGAACGCCGACGCCATCGCGGAATTCGATCGCGACGGTAACTACCTCGGGAACTTCGTCGATTCGGGCGTCGGTGGATTGTTCAAGCCGATCGATCTGCTGGTTCATTCCAATGGGCGGCTGTACGTCACGATGCAGAGCGACACGATTCTCGAATATGACGAGAACGGCGTTCCGATTCAGGATTACGCAAAGGGCTCCGTCAGCAGGAAGTTCCAGTTAATGGAACGCCCCAACGGCAATGTTCAGGTCGCGGCGAGTGATGACGGCGTTGTGGGACTGATTACGTTTGTAGTCGATGGCGAAGCGGTGCAGCGGGATGCGCCGATGGAGCTCGCCGCCTTCTTTGGTATGGCGATGCTCGATGATGGCCATCAGCTCGTCAACGCGACTCCGACGACCGTCAGCGGCATCGAAGCCAGTAATACGTATCTCGTTGACGCCGATGGCAGGTTGGTTCGTCTCGTCTATCCGGGCGCCGGCATGCTGCTGATCAATCGTGTCGTGCAGGATCTCGACGCCGATGCGGATGGGACGCCCGATGTTCTGGATGGCTGTCCGGACGATCCCGAAAAGACGGCGCCAGGTCAGTGCGGCTGCGGCCAGGTCGACGTTGACAGCGATGGCGACGGAGTCGCCGACTGCGTCGATCAATGTCCCGATGATCCGATGAATGACTCCGACGGGGATGGTGTCTGCGACAGTGGTGATCTTTGTCCGGGGCAGGACGATCTCCTCGACGCCAACGCCGACGGCGCGCCCGACTGTCTTGCCGGACCGGACCCGGCCGAAGTCCCGACGGGCGGCGAATGTTGCGGCGGCGGCATGCCGATGCTGATGCCCTTCATGCTGCTCGGCTGGAGCCGCATGCGACGGCGAACGCGCCGACGTTCATGAGTCAATGATGCGGCCGATGGACCGCGATGAGGAAGACCCGTTTCGAGTCGCGGGTCGATGGCTTCGGCCGTCGGCCCGCGGCTTTTCGTCGCACGAACGCAATATCACATTTGCGTCATTGTCGAATCGGCCACGGCTGCACGCCGCAGCGATTTGCCCACGCCTCGTAAGCCGCCTTCAACTCCGCGACCTTCTCCAGGTGGTCCTTTGCAACGTCATGCAGTTCCGTGCGATCCTCCGTCATGTGGTAGAGCCGCCACGGTTCACGATGCGGTGCGACGAGTTTCCAGTCGCCAATCCGGACGGCGCGATTGCCCTCATGCTCCCAGCACAGAGCGCCGCGATCGAACGATGGCGTTCCCCTGAGGACCGGCAGGAGATTCCGGCCCTCCGCCGGTGGAATCGGTCGGCCTTGATAGTCCTTCGGATAGATGGCGCCGGCCGCCGCGAGTATCGTCGGCATGAGGTCGAGCACGTTACCGACGTGCTTCTTCTCAATCCGACCTGGCTCAAGACGGCCCGCCGGCCAGCGGACGATGCATGGCGCCGAAATGCCGCCTTCCTCCGTGAAGTGCTTGAATCGTCGGAACGGCGTGTTGGACGCATTGGCCCAGGCCGGTCCATAGCTCTGGTAGACCGTTTCGGGGCCGGGCGCGTGTTCGGGGCGATTGCCGACGTGGATCTTCCGACCGTCTCGTGTGCGATCCGGAATGTCGTACCACTCGGGGCGCACGTTCTCCTGGCAGGCGCCGTTGTCGGACAGGAACACGATCAGCGTGTTGTCATCGATACCCGCCTTTCGGAGCGTGGCGGCGATACGACCGACGCCTCGATCCATGCACTCGATCATGCCGGCGTAGACCGCCATGCGCTGCGCCTGCCAGTCTTTCGCCTTCGCGTCTTCCCAGGGACCGACGGCGCTGGCGCCGTCATTCAGGGATTTCGCAGATGCGCGCGGTGACAATCCCCATTCCTTCTTCACCATTCCCAGTTCGATGAGTCGGCTGAAGCGCTCTTCGCGAATGGCGTCCCAGCCGACTTTGTAGGTGTCGCTGTATCGCTTGATGTCCTCGTCGCGAGCCTGCATCGGCCAGTGCGGCGCCGTGTAGGCGACGTAGAGAAAGAAGGGATTCTCGTCCCTGGCGTACCTGTCGATCATCTCGATCGTGTGATCCGTGATGAAGTCGGTGTAGTAGAAGTCCGCGCGGTCGGGTCGGATGGGCTCGTCGTTGTGAACGAGACCGTAGGGATCGTAGAAGCTGTCGACGCCGGGAATCGTGCCCCAGAACTCCTCGAATCCGCGATGCGTCGGCCAGTTGTCCGTGCTGGGGGAAATGGGCGTGTCGTTTTCAAATGCAAGCATCGCCTTCTGTTGTTCACCCGGCGCGCGAGCGATGTTCAGACGACAGAGGTGCCACTTGCCGACCATCCCGGTGCGATAGCCGCTTTGCCGCAGGGCCTCGGCGATCGTGACACAGTGGTCGTTGAGTTCGCCCTCGTAGCCCGGCCTGCCGTGATTCTGGTTCATGTGACCCAGACCCGTCTGATGGGGGTACAGCCCCGTCAGAATGGATGCGCGCGTCGGGCAGCAACGGGCCATGTTGTAGAACTGCGTGAAACGGACGCCTTCGCGCGCCAGCTGGTCCAGGGCGGGTGTGTGGATCTCGCCGCCGTAGCATCCGATGTCGGAGAAGCCCATGTCGTCGGCGAGGATGATGATGACGTTCGGACGGCGTGATGACTGGGCGGTCGTCGGCGCCTGCGCGTTCAGCGAGACGGGCGTGAACAGCGCCGCGACGAGGCAAGGGGTGGCAAGGAAGCGCATGGAGCGGCGGGGCATCGGACGGATCTCCTTCGCATGTCTGCGAATCAATGGTCTCTGGGTTTCGGACGGGGCCGCCGTTTGAGCCAGGCCTCGCGCGTCATCACGCATCGAAAGCCGAGATGCTGAAGTCCGGAATCGGGCGACGACGCCATCCGGGCGCTGGGGCGATAGCTGGCGCAATAGCTGTCGTTGCAGAGGAATGAACCGCCGCGTTGTACACGAACTTCCGGCGCGTGGGGATTTCGAGGATCGAAGCTCTTGTCAGGGCCCATGGGATTCACGGCGACTTTGACGCCGTCGGCGCCTGTCAGGTTCGCGACGCGCATCGCGTAGGTGTCTTCGCGATAGAGGTCGGCGCACCATTCCCAGACGTTGCCGGCCATGTCGTACAGGCCATAGCCATTGGGAGGGAATTGCTTCACGGGGGCGGCGCCGATGTAACCGTCCTTCGCGGTGTTCTCATACGGGAATCGGCCCTGCCACGTGTTGCAGCGTGTGGCGTCGATGGGCGCATCGCCCCAGTCGTTGACCTTGCCATCGAGTCCCCCGCGCGCCGCGAACTCCCATTGCGCTTCTGTCGGCAGCGACTTGCCCGCCCAGTCGGCGTAGGCGACGGCGTCCTCGAAGGCGATCTGGACAACAGGGTAGTCGTCCATGCCCTTGATGTCACTCTTCGGTCCGGCCGGATGGCGCCAGTTGGCGCCGATCGTCCACTCCCACCAGCCGGCGGGGTTGCGAAGGTCGACCGGATGCGATGGCGGTCGGAAAACGAGCGAGCCCGGGCGCAGCGTGGCGTCATCCGGCCTGGGTGTTCCGTCGGGCAGCTGCTTCTTCAGTTCATTCCAGTCGATGGGGCGCTCCGCGATCGTCCTGTAACCCGTCGCCTTCACAAAGGCGGCGTACCGGGCGTTCGTGACTTCCGTGGCGTCGATCCAGAACCCCTCCACGCGAACGCGATGCACGGGGGACTCGTCCCTGCGTGCAAGCGGATCCACGCTCCCCATGCTGAAGTCGCCCCCGGGAATCCAGACCATCCCCGGCGGCGCGCCGTCATCGATCGCGGCGGGCGCCGTAGTTGTCGCGGGCCCGGGACGATCCGGCGTATCGCAGCGCGCGCTCGATGGCGAGGCGAGCGAGATCGCGACGATCGCAATCCCGGCGATGAAGGACGATTGTGAAACCTGATCAACCATCTGGCGACGAACTTACGGAAGTTCATCTCGCCCTTCAAGAGATTTGTGAGTTCAATCGGCCCCTGTCGAGGGACTCTTCGATGAAAGACGGCGCGATGCGACAATCGCGCGTCGAATGCGACATCCGTCAGGGATCGTGTCGCCGACGGCGGCGAAAAAAGAAAGCGGCCGCCGACGAGCGTGGCTCGTCGACGGCCGCGAGATTCAGCGATCGTATGTCATCGCAGGCCGGGTTACGGCAGGTTCACGAGCAGCGACGTGAACATCGCGGTATCCGCGTCGTCAACATCGCCGTCATGATTCAGGTCGGCGCACACGCACGCGCCCGACGGCGGATTGCCCGCCAGCAGACAGTCCGTGAAGCCCTGAAGATCGCCGCTGTCAATCTTGCCGTCGCCGTTGATGTCACCGAACAGCGGGCAGTTGACGTTGAGCGTCAGGAGGGCGGCGCCGATGCTGGAGCCGCCGCCGTTCTTCAGGTTCGCCACGAAGTACAGCGTTCCGTCGTCCGTCAGGAACTCATCATAGTTACCGAACGTGTTGACGAAGACATCGTCGTCGTAGAGACCGTTGCCGTCGAGGTCGATTGGATCGTTTGAGCGAATGAGGACGCGCTCATTGTTGAGAACGAGCACGTTCCGCGCCGTCGTGTCAAGCACGTTCGTTCGCGTGCCGATCACGAAGTCGCCCAGCGAGTTGCCGCAGACGGTGAAGAAGCCGGCGCTGAAGCCATTGTCGTCATAGAGCTCGCCGGCGCCGGGGAAGAGTTCCATTCCCGTCGACGCAATGACGGCGCCGTTGGAATAGACCCAGTCATCACCGTCGTCGTTCGACCCCAGGACGTACCAGTCGCCATTCGGATACATGCGATTGACAGTCGCGCTGTTGTCGCCGGTGATGCCGGAGACAGGAGACGCCATGCCCGGCAGGGCGACGCCTTCCTCGACGACAGCCGTCAGCGCCGATCCGGGCGCCGCGTCGTGCGTACCAATGGCGGCGACATCCTTCGTCGTCACGCCGTCATCCGCGATGCCGTTGATGAAGAACTGCGATTCGTCGTCGCGGACGGTCAGTTCGTATCGATCGAGGCTCGAGAAGAAGAAGCCGGGCGTCGATGTGCCGTTGATCGGATAGCCCGAGCTCGGCAGGGCCTGGAACTGCACGTTGCCACCGGCCGCCGCGTCATCGTCGTAGATGTGGCGACCCGTGAAGTTCAGATCGTAGTTCGGCGGCGGTCCGTCGGAACCCATCAGCGTGTAGACCCAGATCGATCCGTCGGACTGAATGAGCGGCGAGCGGATGTCCGTGTAGTAGAGCTGGAAGGTGTCGAAGTTCGCCTGACCCTGTCGCACGACCGTCGTCTGGATACCGCCGACGTTCTTGATGGCGATTTCCGTATTCGTCTGAGGATTGAACGTGTTCGGGTCGTGGTTGGTCGTCAGGGCGAAGTCACCGGCGTTGTTGATCGACGCCTGGTTGTCGATGACGCCGAAGGGATCGCCAAGCTCGTCGAGCGTGACGCCTTCCTGTGCGACAATGTCCATGACACCACTGACGCTTCGAAGCAGGACGCTGTCATCCGCCGTGGAACCGTCCATGTCGCCGACGATCACCCAGTTCTGGCCGTCCGGGCTCGGATGCGGCTGCTGAATCGAGTCGAACTCTCGGCCAACCAGCCCCGGCACCTGCGCCGTCGCGTGTCCGTTGATCGTCGAGATGATGACCTGCGGCGATCCGCCCGCCGACGCGAAGACGGCCGTGACGCTGTCCTGCGCGTTGTCGCTCGTGTCCGTTTCCAGCTCGCCGCCGGTATTCGTCACGCTCGCGCTCGCCTTGAGATAGGGGCCGCCGCTCGTGTCGACCGTGATGTCGAAGAAGATGGACGCGCCGGACGCCAGGGCGCCGATCGTCGCGTGAACGTTGGCGCCGTTCTGCATGCCCGGAGGATCGACGGAGACCAGCGTCGTCGCGGCGTCCAGGATGACGTCGGCTTCAACGCCTGTCGCGTCCGTCGGTCCCTGATTCTGAACCTGGACGGTATAGACGATCTGGGCGCCGGGCGTGATGAAGCTGGCGTTGTCGTCGATGAAGATCCGGAGGTCGGACTCAAGTGCGTACGTCGTGTCCTCGCTCGTCACATTGTTGCCGAGGACCGGATCCGTCGCCGTCGTGCTGACTGTGGCGTCCGTCGTGATCGTGCCCGTCGTCGACGGCTGGACGATCACGTTGAAGGCGTAGGACTGATTGGCCGGCAGCGGTCCGTTCAGGCCGTTGGCGCCCGAGATATCCGCCGTGATCTGGCCCGCGTTGTGAACGGCGACGGCGTCGCTCGACTGATACGTCGTGGACGGATCGAGGTTCATCGTCACGCTGACGTTCGGCGCGTCCGAGAGGCCGTTGTTCGTGACGGTGACTGTGTACGTGATGAAACCGGAGTTCACGTACAGCGGATCTGGCGAGTCGGCGATGTCGATCTCCAGGTCGGAGATGAGGCCGACAAGCGTCTCTTCCGTGTCGCTGTCGTTCGCGGCGTTCGGATCGCCGGCGGTGACAACCGTAACGGAGTTGTTCTTGACGCCGCCCGTGGGCGCTGTGGCCGTGACGGTAAAGACCTTCGTCTCGTAGGCGCCAAGGCCGGCGTAGGTGACCTCAAAAACGTTGGGCATGATTTCGGTGGACGGCACGGACGTCGTGGCGCCGGTCAGCGTCGAATCGATCGTCGCCGTGACGGTGGTCGAACCGACGGGCGTCGCCGTGCGATTGCGGACGCGTACGTTGTAGACGATCTGGCCGGGGACATCCGTGACAGGGTCGAGCGCGTCATCGATGCGAACTTCGACGTCGCCCGCGGAGGCCTGTGTCGGCGTGACCTTGATGGCGTAGATGCCGTCAACGTTGTCGTTGCCGTTGAGACCGTCGGCGCGCATCAGCGCGTAGATCGTGACGTCACCGTTGGCGTCGCGGTTCGAGAGCTCCAGCATGCCGGAGCTGATCGACGTCAGGGCCGGCAGGTCGTCGATGACCGTGGCGTCGGCAATGCCGTCGCCATCCACGTCAACGTTGTCGCCGACCTGGACCACGACCTCGCCGTTGAGGATCAGCGATTCGACGCCGCCGACCGTCCAGAAGACGACCCAGTCGCCCTGGTCGTTCATATCGGCGTGGTTGATCGCGCCGCTGACGGCGCCTTCCGGCAGGATATCGCCTTCTCGGAGCACGACCTGACCGTCGAAGACCACGAAGGCGTCTTCCGTTGTCGCGGCCGCTGAGTCACCCGTGAGGAAGACCTGGCCGAAGTCATTGATTTCGAGCTGGGCGAAGTTGTCCCAGGTCTCGCCGACAAGACCGCCAATGGAGGCGGGAATCGGCATGCCTTCCTGAACGATGCCACGATCGAGGTAGAGCGCGTAGCCGGACACGACGACGACGTTGTCGTTCGATGTCGTGAACGGCGAGTTGTTCGTATCCATCGTGATTTCGGCGATGTACTCGCCGCCGGTGCCGGAGATGCCGTACCAGGATTCGATGCTGGTGCTGTCATCGTCGACGATGGCGGGCAAACCCGGCAGCAGGTCGCCGCTGCTCAGCAGAACCTGGTAATCCGTACCGCGCATCAGGTGTTCCGTCGCGATGGGCGTGCGAACACGGGCGATGTAGTACGGCACGCCGTCAAAGGACAGCATCTGTGTGCTGACGAGATCCCAGTCGATGCCGGCGAGAGGTCCCGTGGTGATGGGCGTTTCCTCTTCCATCAGCACTGTGCCGTTGATAAACAGCGTCGGCTCCGTCACGCCGTTGATGACGGCTCGATAGAGCACGGCGCCGGAGTCGTCGAGGTCGATCGTCGTGTTGATCGATGTCTGCTCGTAGGTACCGACTGTCTGTTCAACCCACAGGGTTCCGGCGGGCGTGACACCGTCCGGCGAGCCGAAAATGCGATTGACGGAACCACCGCCGTCGTTCGCTGTCATGATGACACACCAGCCACCGGCGCCGTTGGTCTGCGGGTTCGATACGGATGAGACGGCGCCTTCGATCGGCAGCGTCTCGCCTTCGTAAACAAGGAGTTTCGGGACTTGTGCGAAGGCTGTCGCGCCGATGAAGCTCACGGCGGCCAGGCTCGCAAGGATGAATGGAATGGAACGTCTTCGGGACATCTGTTTCTTTTCCTCCAATAGTGTCTGAGGTTGGGTCAACCTCGCAAAAAAGAATGTCATTCAACCCCGCATGACATCAAGGCGACAGAGGTATGGCAGTGACCACGCCGGAAAGGCGACACTGCGCGCGGCCGCATTGATGCACGGGTTGGCTGGGGAACAGTGACTCGGGCGGTTGCGTCGTCACTTCCGACACGCAGGTCCGCTGGATTCAGTCGAAGATTCGAGTGTCGTGCGTGCAGAATCGAGGCCCTCTCCGCGTCGCGAACGGACGCCGCGCGACGTCCATGGCGCCGCTGGGTTCCGAACAAAGGCTCGCACTGAGTTCCGCCTTACAATAACCGGATTTAACGTTAACTTGCAATACTTTGGCGCAGTGAAACATGCTTCCCGCCACCGGAAAAGCGGCGCCGAGGCGGGCGGCGGGTTTGCCGCTCCGGCGGGGGGCGACGGACCGATTTTCTCTGACTTTGTCTGGCTTGTATTCCGGTCCGGATGCGGGCCGTCGGCGTCGCGATCGACGCGTCAATCTGACGATTCGTCGAACAGTTTTTTCGGGGGCCGATCCGGCATCGACGGGGCGTCGCCGGCGATTGAGGATGATTGAAATCCCGAGTGGGTTCCGTTAGAACCTTCACGCGCACGTGTGTCAGCGACACGCGGGCAATGATATAATCCAGTTTCAGGCGAGCCGCACAGAGTTGTGGCGGCGCGTTGTTTTCAGCCCGCTGAATGTCGAAAGGACGCTCATTAAGCCTGTCAAAATCACCATCGCCGCCGTCTGCCTCATCGCCGCCATCGTCGTCTACTGGATGGGGCGCGAAGAGCCGGAGATCCTGGACACGCCGGATACCGAGACGGCCTGGAAGTGCGCAAACTGTGGCGCCTTCTACAGTCTGGGCGCCGCAAAGGTCGACGCCATGGAAAAGGAAGCTGGCGGTCTTCCGTTAATCTGCGAAGGTTGTCGTAAGAAGCAACTGTATCGCGTCGCCCAATGTATGCAGTGCCAGGGGTACTACTTTTCGTCCGATGTGCCCGGAAGTACCGGTCGATGCCCTGTTTGTTTCCCGCCCGATCCGGGGGAATTCTCGGATGGCGGCGCCGAAGAGGAATCGGGCGCCAAGGAAGTCATCGTTCCGTCACTCTAGGCGCGAATCGCGGGTTGACCGTCTAACTCTGTACAGAAACGCGACTTGGGAGAGCGCAGGCCGCAGTCAGGCCGGGTTCTCGGGAATTTCAGGTTGCGTAGATCGGTTATAATTGGTAACGGTAACAGCGTTCTGTCTCGACTCGGGAGGATTGGATAGCGATGCCGAATACCCGATTTCGCGTTCGACGATCGTCGGCGTTCACGTTGATTGAGCTGCTCGTCGTCATCGCAATCATTGCGCTGTTGATCGCGATTATTCTTCCGTCGCTCAGTCAGGCGAAGGAGCAGGCGCGCATTGCCTACTGCCTGTCAAATCAGCGGCAGATTCTCGGTGTCTGCGTTCAGTATCTGGAAGACGTCGAGAATACGCCGACGCCGTACCTCCCGTGGTACATCACTCCGATTCTCACTGGTTACTCGGGGATGGGAATCAACCTTGTGACGCCCTGGGCCTCCATGGGAGTCAAGGCGCCGGATCCGGAGTTGGGAACCTACACGGCGGATTCTTCGACCTACATTTCGTCGGACCGTTTTCTGACGAAGTACATCAGCGGCGGTATTCCGATTGAGAACACGGACGCCGCCTGGGTCTTCCGCTGCCCGAGCGATCGAACCAACAAGACAGCCATTATCAGCGGTCCTCCTGTCAATCCGCCGATCGAGCGGCGAGGTTCGTTCGACGCGAATGGCAGCAGCTACACGCTCAATACGCGATGGGTTCAGGGATACTCCTGGTTCACCGGCGGCGACTTCACGGCGGGGGAGATCTTCGATCCGAACCGCGCCGATCCGCCATACGCCTATCGCATCGCCCGGCATTTCGTGGGAGGAAACGCCTCGCGATTCGTTCTCGTTCCCGAACAGGGGTTTTACGCCGCCACCTATCGAGCGGGGCCGACGGCCGCCGCCGGGTTGGGACCGCCACAGACCGTTGGCTGGCACAAGGCCTTTTCAAAGTGGAGTCTTGGTTTCGCGGACGGCCACGCCGGCTATCAATACTACGACACGCGCACCGCGATTACGCCGACGGCGACCATCTGGAAACCCAACTGGACGATCTCCGACGGTCTGCCCTGAGTTCATCGGCGCGTTGTCGCGTGACGGCCTCTGGTCTTCCACGCGAAGCGTCGCTACCCCCCACCGACGAGAAAACAGGCTGCAAGAAGCGTGATACTGAGCGTCAGCGCGCCGACGGCGACACGGCGATCTACGTCGCCGCGCGCCTTTCCCAGGCCGAAGTGAATTCCCTGTCGATGCCAGACTGCAATACCGAGCGGCGTCGTCGCAGCGCCAAACAGCCATAACTGCCACATTGCGGAACCGTGGCGCAGCATGTCGCCGCAATCGCCGACGCGATCGAAGGCGCCGACGCCGATGTAGAGACCGTTGGCGATCAGGCAGAATCCCGCGACGAATCTGGCGACAAAGGCGCCACGATTTCGGAACCCTGCAAGCGCGGTCCACAGAATCAATGGCGCCAGCGCCCCGATGATCGGTCCCGCCCAGGCGACGACGAGTGGATGTGGATTGGCCGCCAGATCCGTGCGCGAAAATGTCAGCGGATTCAGGACGACGCGCGCGACATGGCCGCCCGTCAGCCAGGCGCCGAGGGCGTGTCCCGATTCGTGAATCGCCTGCATGCCGAGCCACGAAAGCAGGAGCGTCGATGTGATCAGGATGCCCTGATAGGGACGTTTCAAATCGGCGGCTCCACGTCGGTACCCGCGTCGTGATTCATGTCGTTCCGACAGATCGGCTACGGCGTCTGTGTCCAGACCGATGTCAGTGGGTAACACTCGAGGCTGACAACGTCTGTCTCGCCCGCCTCTGAGAACAACGAAATCCCGCGGCACGCCTTGTCCGGAAAGACCAGATCCGTGATGACCTGTTCGCCGTCATTGCCAAAGACTTCGACACTGCTCGCGTCGACAATGATATGCAGCCTGATGAGATCATCGTCGCTGAGTCGCAATGGCGCCGCGTGCAGGCCCGCGAATTGATCACTGAAGGATGACAGGCCACTGTTGCGGCGGTCAACGTACATCTCTCGGAGGCGCGCGTCGTAGCCGACGGGCGTGACAGCGCCATCGCACTCCAGGGCATTGACGCCGAATCGTCGCGCCGTCTTGTGTTTGAACGTCGCGACGATTTCCATCGCGCCGGTCAGGCGATCCGACTCGATCCACTCTGTGCGTCCCGGCCGCAGCGTCCTGATCCCGGACTGAATCACGGGACCGCGAAGCGAGCGCAACTCGCGAATCGGGCGCTGTCGAAGTCGAACGCCCTCGGCTGTTTTCGTCAGCGAAACTTCCTTCGGAAGGGACATCGCGCCGCGCCATGGGAACGTGGGAATATCGCCGGCGTAGGGAAATCCGTTCATCCAGGCGATCCAGATGCGCCGGCCATCGGCGTCGGGAATGTCGCTGTAGGACTGCGTGGCGTAGCAGTCGCGGCCATGGTCAATCCAGAGCGTCGTGTCGGGCGGGTTGTCGTTATGAAACGTCTTTCCGTCGAATCGGCCGACGAAATACTGGCCGCCGCCACCGCCGTTGGGGCCGCCGCCGCCGACATCGACTTCCAGCACCCATCGCGTATTGTCTGGATCGCCATCGACAGGCAGTTCGAACAGGTCGGGACATTCCCAGTTCGGCGCCTTCGCCGCGCCCGCGGGGCCGAACTCGCCGAGCCTCTCCCAGCGTTTCAGATCCGCCGAGCCGTAGAAGAGGGCCTTGCGCTCATTCGACAGGGCGACAATCATGATCCATCGCTTGTCCGGCGCGTGCCAGAAGACCTTCGGATCGCGAAAGTCGGACATCTGAATGTCGATGACGGGATTGCCTTCGAACTTTGAAAAGCTCCGACCCCGATCGAGGCTCGCCGCGATGCACTGCGTCTGTCGATGCTTCGCGCCGTCGTGCGCCGTGTAGGCCGCAACCAGGGGGATCGATCCGACCTTGCCGAATCCGGACGAATTCTGCGCGTCGACGACGGCGGACCCGGAGAAACTCATCAGGCCGTCTTCCTCCGGCAGCGTGACGGGCAGATGTTTCCAGTGCAGCAGGTCCGGGCTGACGGCGTGGCCCCAGCTCATGTGGCCCCACTTGTCGCCAAAGGGGTTGTATTGGTAGAAGAGATGGTATTCGCCATCGTGACGGGCCAGACCGTTCGGGTCGTTCAGCCAGTTCGTCGGCGGCGAGAAGTGAATCTGTGGTCGGAAACGCTCCCGGTACCCGCCGCCAACTTCGCCGCCACTGATCACTGCGATCTCCTCATCCGTCAGGGCCCGTGACCAGATCGCCGCATGATCGATCAGGCCGCTGAAGCGCCGCGTGACGTTGTCTCCCGTCGGTTCACCGCCGATCACGAGCGGTACCTTCGTCGCGGATCGAAGCTCGCCCGAGTGCTCGACGCTGTTGACCCGGGCGCCGTCGAGAAACAGGTCGACGCTTCGGCCCGTGTATCGCACCACAACATCATGCCAGCCGGTTTGCTCGTTCCGGCCGATGATGACGCGCGTGCGCGCGAGACCGCGATCCACGCCGATCTCGGTTCCGATCTCCGCGTCGCCGGCGTTCATCGCGAAGCAGTAGAGATTGTATTGCAGCCTGTCGTGACCGCCGTGCTTGGAAAGGAGCGTCGTGTTCCAGTCGGCGCCCTCGTTTCTGAAACGGACGAGCATTGTCATTCTGTCGCCCGTCAGGTTGATCTCGCCATTGGCGCCCTGACCGACGATGAGCGACGAATCGCGGAGTCGGACGGCCTGACCGTCGCCACCTCGCTGGTGCGACGCCGAGGCGTCGTCGCCCGTGAGCGCTACGCCGTATTCCACGCTGTCGCCAATCGCCGACAGCGCGCTGTCGGCGCCGTTGACGTCGTTCGGGCTGCGCATGGGCCAGAGGGCGACAGCGTCGCGCATCACGGACGCTGGCGTCGTGGCCGAGTGGGCGGTCGCCGCCGGGGCGAATGCCAGCAAAATGCACATTGCGCGTCGAAGCTGATGTGGCGGGAACGGTGTGTTACGCATGGCGGCGACCTGCTTACGGGGCAAACAACACGTGTCGGTCCGACATTCGGACCACCGGCCGATCATGCGCGCAACACGCGTCGTGGTCCAACGTATGTCGTCGCTTCCGCGTAATTGGTACGCCGCGCCAATGCGCGTCGAATTGTCCAACTCGAGATGGCTGGTCTGATGTGTCTCAATCAATGAGCGCAACACGGCCGCGGAATGCGCGCGGGATAACCTATCGCCCGGTCATGCGTTCGAGCTTCTCGGGGTAACGATCGCCCTGCACATGAATGGCTGACGCCGCACGGTCGATTTCGCGGACATCCTCCGGGGACAGCTCGATGGATGTCGCGCCGATATTCTCTTCGAGACGATGAAGCTTCGTCGTACCGGGGATCGGGACGATCCATGGCTTCTTCGCGAGCAGCCAGGCGATCGCGATCTGCGCCGCTGTCGCCTCCCTGCCCGAACCGACGCGTTCAAGCAGTTCGACGAGGGCGCGATTCGCCCTGCGCGCTTCGGGCGTGAAGCGAGGCAGTCCGCTGCGAAAGTCGCCTTCGCCGAATTCCACATTGTCGTCCAGCTTGCCCGTCAGATAGCCGCGGCCGAGCGGGCTGTAGGGGACGAACCCGATCCCGAGTTCTTCGACACAGGGCAGAATTTCCGTCTCGCATTGGCGCGTCCACAACGAGTACTCGCTCTGCAGCGCCGTCACGGGCTGGACGGCGTGCGCCCGGCGGATGGTCGCCGCGCCCGCCTCCGACAGACCGAAGTGGCGGACCTTGCCTTCGGCAATCAGCTCTTTGACAGTCCCTGCGACGTCCTCGATCGGTGTCTCGGGATCCACGCGATGCTGATAGAGCAGATCGATCACGTCGATGCGCAGGCGTTTGAGCGACGCGTCGACGACGTCGCGGATGTGCGCCGGGCGGCTGTTGACACCGCGCGTCGTCGGCAGTCCGCTGGCGCCGGGCTGGTTGCTGAGGTCGAAGCCGAACTTCGTGGCGATGAAGACGCGATCCCGCAAGGGCGCCAGGGCCTCGCCGAGGAGTTCTTCGTTCGTGAAGGGACCGTAGACTTCCGCTGTGTCGAAGAAAGTCACGCCGCGATCGACGGCCGCGCGGAGCAGTTGAACCATCTCCGCTTTGTCCTTCGGCGGGTTGTAGGCGAAGCTCATGCCCATGCAGCCGAGCCCGATGGCGGAAACTTCGGGGCCGTCTTTTCCGAGTCGTCGTGTTTTCATCGAGGGATTCCTGTCGGGTTATGTGTGGACCAGCCAGTCAGCGTCGGCCGCCGAACGTTGCGCGTCTCCGCTGGGGAGACTATAGCCGCGCCGCCGAAGTCCTGACGCGTAGGAGTGCTCGCCGGATGTGGCGCATATGGCGGGTGGACCTTTCAGTGTGGCGCTCAGTCGGGTGGCCCGCGGCTTCAGCCGTGGGGGCGCGATGATCGGATCACGGAGGACACGTGCGATCATGACGCCCGGTCGTCAGTCGACGTCACGGCGACCAACGGACGGAAGCAGCAGGGCGGCGTGAGGCGTCCAGCAATCGGACTTTTCCGTTCCGATTTCGTGATCCGCCGGGCATACGAGGTTGGGGCCGTCGCAGCCGTCCAGTCCGCAGCAGCCGTTATTTCGCCGACCCTCGGGGTGATGCGATGTGTTGCAGAGGTCCTCCAGATGGATGACCACGCTGCCGGGATGCCCCGTCCAGTCCTCCCGTCACTCAGATTAAAGTACCCGCGCGGAATCGCGGCTTGACCGTCATCGAAGGTCATCGGCGTGTCTTTCGGAAGCTGGACCAGTGGGCGCGTGATGGGCGTCCGGCAGACTGGGCACTCAAAGATCACGCGTTGTGTGTTCATGCTTCACCGCTTATTCGCGGGGGCGATGCTCTTGTTTCGGCCCCAGTCAGGACTCAGGTGCGACCAGCGTGAACCCCGCAAGTATCTCAACTCGCGTCCGAGGCTTGCTTCCGTCGTAGCAGTTCACATCGATGGTTGTCCCCGTCCAGCGTACCTGAAACACATTGTCCTCTCGTTCACCGATCTCGATGACATTCTCGTCGAGCCCCTCGTGCGCCATGTAGTAGATAATTGCGACGTAGTCCTCGTTTTCGCTGTCGTAGGCGCTTGGGACCCGGTAAATCGCCCCTGAGAGGGGAACGGTTGAGTTCAGATCGAGTCTTAGGTTCACCTCGGCGTTCGGCTGTGGTTGCAGGCCAGCCGTATCGGGGAGCGATGTCCGTCTCACGCCATTCGTGCGGACTTCAAAACACAAGTGCGTCCTATCATTCTCTCGACGGGCGCGAATCGTCGCTCGTTCTATTTCGTATTCTTCTCGACCATTGAATCGATGCAGGATAAATACGCCAACTGCCATAGCCTGGTTCCAATTTCCGGGCGCGAGCCCTGTATCACACCGCATGCCCGGGGAAATGCCAGTCGTGCCCGCAGGAGAAGCACTGCATTGCCTTAGGTGTTCGGCAGAGTGCGTCACACTTCGGGCACGTGTTCAGCAGGTCCCTGTCCGAATGGTCCCGAATGACGCGCTCAGCGGCCTTTCGCATGACCTCAGCAGCGCCGTGCGCCTTGATGCGCTGCATGAGCGCCGGATAGGTCGCTTCAAGCTCCGGCGCGCGGAAACGCTGAAGGAGGCGTGTTCCTTCAGGGTCGTACACCGCCTGCTTCGCGCGGATCTGCATGATCCGCTCTGCGACTCGCTCTTCGGCCGTCAGCAGATCTCGATAATGACGGTAGATGTAACGAGTCATCGCGTCCGGCGTGAGATCCGGCGGAATTGGAAGGCGGGGCCGAGTTGGATATTCATGGCTCATACGTCTTAGTTCTGAATCGAAATTTCGGGCGGCCTTCACCTTCAGTATCGTGGCGACGCGTCGTGCTGATTTCGGGCATACCTCGGCTCACATCCTACCCGATTCGCAGCTCGATCCACTTTCCCAAGTCGTCATGTGACGCCTGAGCGGGCTGGACGATTTCCACGCCTGTTGGGGGGATTGCAACGCGGAACGTCGTCGCCACCCATTCCTGAAACGCGGGATTCACATCTTCTGAATCAGGCGGTGCTGAGAGATCCGCAAATCCGATTTCGTCGTAGCCGATTGCGAGCAGTCTCAGGAAATCCAGCGCGTTTGACGCGAGAACGAACGTGTCCGTTCCTTCGGATCCAATGTGAACAATGGGCCTGCGTCCGTCGTCCTGATTCCAGACAGCGTACAACGTACCGTCGGGGCCATGCCCAAAGATCGCTAGGCGGCCGATCGCGGCGTCGCTGCCGAACCAGCAGCGAATGGTCTCATCGTCGTGCGGTTCCAATTCGAAGAATCCGCTGATGGGGTAGCCATTTCGGTCCTCCCATTCGCAAAGCGCCCGTAGTTCAGGTGGACACGGAATTGAGGCCGGAAATGAACTCGTGAAATCGATGACGTTCATGAACCTTGATACTCCCTGACCTGTTGAGTTTTGCGTGCCGCCTTGCTGGCGCCGCTCGAATGGCGAGCGTTGGTGGGGCGCTGGCGGGGCGTAATGGCACTTTGATCCGCTGTAGCACGACGCACGGCGAATGGTCCGCACAGCGGACCCTACTTGTTTTTGTTCAGGGCGATGGCGGCGCGGATGAGCGCCTTGAACGCCGTGGCGTCGATCGTCTCGCCCTCGAACAGGTCAATGGCGCGCCGCGCATTGCCGTCGAGGCGTGCGTTGAACAACTTCGCCGGATCATCGAGTCGGGCGCCCTTCGCGAAGGTCAGCTTGACCTTGTCCTTGTAGGTCTCACCCGTGCAGAGGATGCCGCCGTGCGACCAGACGGGGACGCCGGCGGGGTTCGACGGCTTTCGCCATTTGATCTCTTCAATGATGTCGGGATCGGCCTGCCGGATGAGCGTACGAATGCGCTCAAGCGCCTTGCCGCGCCAATCGTCGGCCGACGGGTTCTCAGCGGCGTTGCGACTCGACGCGGACGTCTTGCGCTTGAGCGTAGTCGTCTCGCCGCCGCTCTTTTTCGTTGTCTTCCTGGCCTTTTTCATAGCGCACGCGTCGTTTGTTCGCCTGGCGGTTCATCGAGTGGCGATAGTGCGAATCACCGATCCATCTACTCACTGCGCTTCAGCATTCGATACACACCGAGGGCGATCAGCAGACCGCCGACGACAGCGATGGCGGGACCACTCTCCGTGCCGCGCAGGGCGAGTTTTCCGCTCAGGCCGCCAATGACAAAGACAAGACCGATGATGATGTTACCGATGCCGCGCATAGGGGTTCTCCTCCGGCGTACTCACAGCGACATGAAGATACACAATACGTGGCCGCAATGGAACACCGGCCGTTGGCGCCACGGATCCGGCGCTAGTCGGGCGTTTCGGCGCCGTGGGGGCGACACAGTTCCTCACGGACATCCATCAGGATTCGCCCCAGCATGTTTTCGCCGGCGCCATCGCCGCCGTCCCCCCAGTAGGCGTCATTCTTCGTGTGCTCAACGATCGTCGCATCGCCGGTCGAGCACAGGATTTCGCGGATGTCATCGTGCTGGCGAAACTTGGCCTGAACGGCCTCTCGCATGATGGCCACTTTGACATCTTCCCAGTCTTTTCGGAGGGGCCTGCTGCGATCGCGGCCCATTCGGGCGGCGATCATCGGGGAATCCGTCTGACGAATCGATTCCTGGTGTTCGTCGTCCACGAACTTCATCGCCTGGAAGTAGTGTTCGGATGTCGGCCACGTTTTCCCGTTCATGCGGATCGGATAGGGCGCGAAGTTGGAGAAACACCCAAAGGCGTCCGCCACACGGTAGAAGTGAACTGCCTCGCTCATGGCGTATTCTCGACATTGGCGTGTGCCGGCGACGCGGACGATCGATCGGCGAGGATGACCAGCCACGTCGAGAAGACAAAATCGGTGCTCTGCCAAACGGGAACATCGTCGGAGAGGTTCCGCGGCATTCCGGAATAGGCGCCAGTCTCATAGACCGCCAGACGCACCTCTTTGCCGACGTAGCCCTTCTTCAGATCCTCAACCTGGTTGGCGTCGAGACTTTTGGCCTCGGCGCCGGTCTTTATCTTGTGGAGCCTAAAGTCGTCGTTCGCGAGCTTCACTCCGATGAAGGGCGGTACAGAAAACTCCTTCACTCGCGACGGTTCCAGGGGACGTCCGTCGACGTTCGTTACGCGGAGCAGGTAGGCGCCCTGATACGCCTTCATTCGCAGGTCATCCCCGTCGACGATCGTGGCGCGGATTTCGGCGACGGTTCCCAGTGGCAGGCCAAGTGAGCCGATAACTGGATTCGCCGTCAGGCTGGCGATCGACGGAGGTTCGAGGTCCGCAGGATCGGACGTCTGCGAAGCGGCCTTCGGCTGTGCGGGGTTGGTCGTGGAAGGCTGCGATGCAGGCGTGTGTTGGCCGCCGTTGTCGGCGAAGCCGCTTGAAGCCAACGCAATCGCGGACAAAACGAATAGGGCGCGTGTATTCATTGTGATCCTCTCCATCTCACTCCGGCGGTGAGTTCGAAACCGGCGAGCGTCGGTTGCGAATTGCATCATAACCCGGAAGGCGGCTCATCGGCGAGGCGCGGGCATTCCGACACCGCCGCCGCCTCGGTGAGGTCGCTCGAAGCAGCCCTTTGGCGCCGACGGAACGGAGTCAACGCACGCCTTTGAGCACGTGTGTACGAGCAATGGGACAGTGTCCGTCGCGACGCGCTGCGTTGTCCAGTGGAGCCTCGGGGCGCGTTCATCGAAGGACCGATCGCACACGCTGCAGGTCGAAGGGAGCAGCAGCTCGATTGGATTCGAGAGTCGCGGGAAGGGCAGGCGCGTTTTGCGATTGCCGTAGAGCGCGCGGACGCTCATTCGGCTCTCAGTCAGCCGCCGGCAGCGAAGGACTTCGTAGGGTAGCCAGTGCAGCAGATACGACCTGTAGAGATCCAGCGATTGCAGGGCGTTCATTCGACCGATGTCGGGCGGGATCCGGCGCAGGTGCGATCCGTAAAGGCGAATCTGTTTCACCTTCTCCAGTGACGCGATTGTCATCGGCAGCGTGATGACGCCGATCCAGTCTTCCCAGGGAATCCTCGACGACGGTTCGAGGATACCCGCGCGGGCGTGCGCGGACTGCTCGATCAGACGCGTGATGGCGCGCCAACCCGGCGCGGTCTGATCCTGCGTTTCAAGATGGAAGTTCGGTACCTGGAGGTTGCCTTTCTTCGTTCGCGCAAAGAGGCAGGCGCAGTGGCCCCAGCGCGTCACGCGCCCATACGCCGCCATCGTCGCGGGATCGATGGCGTACTGATGTTGTGGCTCGCCGTCGTTGCCGACCATTCGTGGCTCCATGCGGCGCCCGAAACGCCCGCCGCCCCGGGGGGGGCCATGACACGCCGGGGGCGTGATCAGGCCTACTCGTCCTCAGGAGGCGATATTGCGTCGATGATATCCGTATCCGTCGTACGTTTCCTGATCGAGTCTAACGCGGCGACGATCTCAGGCTCCCGGCTCCAGGCGACAGCGCGAATGAAATCGCAGGTCCGTACACCGTTCCTGACCTCTCGCGCCATCCATGCGCGCAACTCCTCGTCGCTCGCGCGTTCGGCTGAGGGGGGGCCGACGCGCGTGACATCCAGTTTGTTGAGGCGATCGGCGATCAGTTTCGCGGACGATTTCGGGAAGTAGTAGAGCAGTCGTGTCGCCGCTCCAGTCTGAAACTCGCTGCCGGCGTCCCATTCGTCGAGCCCACCGCCCTTGTAGATTCCCTCTGTCGCGTAGTCCGTGAGAAGGGAATTGAACAGCTTCTTTCGCGGGTCGGGGCCGGACCATATCCGCCGTATGACACGCGCCAGCTTGCGGTCCCTGACGGGACTGTTGACGACGATACACGCCGTTGGCTGATATCGAACGGCGCTGTACCAGCGGCTGACGATCTGCCCGATGGCCACAAAGCACACATCGCCAACCTTGACAGTGTAGGCGTGCGTTGTGTTCTTTGAGTGAAAGGGATCGCCACGCCGCCATCCGCCCAGGGCGCGTTGCTCAATCGGATTCAATGGGTTTTCGTCCGTCTCCTGGCCGAAGACCATGGCGCCGGAGATGAATTCGTGGCGAATCGTGATCTTCGTCGGCCTGTCGTCGTCGAGCGACTTGAGCAGTCGGGGAAGGGCGGCGGGGCCGAGACTGACGAGTTTCCGAAAGGCCTCAGGCTGTTTGATCTGATGATCCGCCAGCAGGAACATTGTTGCGTCTTCCATGCCGTCAAGGGGAGCGAACGCGTTGCCTGAAAGGGTGGGGCTCAGGCCGTAGTATGGCGCGTCCATGTTGGCCAGCGAATCAATGAGTTTGTCGATGATCCGATTGGCCGGCGGTGGTTCCTCGTATGGGGGCAGCGTGATTCTCGGCAGTTCCCGCAGCCTGATCGTTGGCGATTCCTTTTCCGGTTCGGGTTCACCCGAAACCGGCGTCCATGTCCCCAACGTCGCCAGGCCGATCGCGATGATTGTGTGCGTGCGCATCGTGAGACTCCTTTGGATGAATTAGCGCCCGAGCGTCAGCGACACAGTCGTAGTGTACCGCCCGCGAAGGCCGACTCCCACCAGGGCCAGATGGCGCCCAGGGCGATCGAGTTCGGCGCGATCTCGCGGGTTGACGTGGCGACGCGTGCGATTTCTTTTCGCATATTCGGACTTGGCTCGATCTGACTTTGGCCATGTCCGCGTTCTGATTCGGGGCGAACCGTTTAATCCATGTCTTTGCGTGGCGCTCCGTGCGCCATGAGATTTCCGGACACCTTCCGAAAACACTGTGTCGAGATGGGGCGCCGGACACCTCTGACCATTGACGGCGCGCAGCGATACGCCGTGCGGAATGGTTGAATCGCGCCCTGCGGATTGTGTATCGTGAATGACTCATGCGCTCGGCAGTGTCGCCGAGCCCGCAGCTGTTGAATCCAGGTGAGTTACGCAAGTATCTGGGGAGGAGATTTAATACAATGTTTGCTCGCATGCAAAAAGGATGGCTTTGCGCCGCAGTCATGGGCGCGATGTTGGCGGGTTCGGCGCACGCCGATGACCTGATCATCATCGACCTGTCCGTGCCGGATGAAGTAACGTTGATCGCCACGGCCGGTCTTTCGGCCATCGACGCGTCGGGTCCGGACTCGACGGGCATTTACTTCGAGAATTTCTATGGCGGCGCCGGCGACTCGCTCTCCGCGACGTTCGTATCCGGCGACATCACGAATTTCGAGAATCCGTCCGACGGATCGCCTCTGCTCTTCCGCGGTGGCGGCGGCACGGATCCGGGCCTGAACATGTGGACCTGGTCGTCCGCCACGACGTGCACGTTCACGGCGGGTTCGCAGGCCTTTACGGGATCGGCGACGTTCAGCCTCGATCCCAACGAGTACGCCGATATGCTCGCCGGCAGCGCCAGCGGTGACATCTACTTCCCGGCCGACACGTTTGATGACCTCGGTTCGGCGCAGATCCTCGGCACCTACCAGGTCGTCGTGCCCGAGCCCGGCGCCCTGTCGCTGCTCGGTCTCGGCCTTGGCGTCACGCTGCTTCGCCGCCGACGCTGAATTTCAAACGCACAGATGCGATGAATAAACAAAGAGCCGGCGATCCTCGAGTGGATCGCCGGCTCTTTTCTTCTGCGCGCACGGCGATGGCGTCGCTTGGTTCGACTCATGTGATGGATCGAGCTGTGGCGGGCTTCCCGTCCGACGCGGACCGCGTGATCGTCATCGCGTCTTGGTTGCCCGCCTCCGTCACGTCAGGGTGCGGGTCCACTGTCTCACAACCGACGACCTCGACGGGGCGCCCGGTTGGCGGCGTGTTCCTGTTGTCGCGGGAGACTAGCGCCGGGCGCTTCCGAAGACGGCCTTAATGGCTTCAAGGTAGCCGAGCTTATTCAACGTATCCGGCTCGAGGTAGCTGCCCTCGGTCCACTCGTTCCAGCTGTTGATCGTGATGATGCGCTGGCCCTCGGGCAGCGACTCGTCGGCGAGGATTTTTCCGCCCTCCAGCGCGACCCTGAACGCTTCGGGCGTGTTTCCGGTGAACACGCCCATGTACGGGTAGCCGCGGTCGACGAATGGCGCCACGCCCTGCTCGGTACGCGGCGTAGCGTCCCAGCCCATCGTGACGTTGGGGTAGTACGGCACGCCGAACGACCTGGCGTTGTTGCGGTAATTGCCGTTGTAGTGGTCCTGGGCGGTCTTGTACGGCTGCGTTGGGAAGCCGACGCGGATGTGGTGGACCCAGACGTACGACGTCACGCTGTCCAGGCCGAGGAACCGGACCAGCTGCTGAGGGTTTCTGACGGCCGTCTCGCTCGGGAGGACCTGTACGCCATAGACGACGCCGTTGACATGCACGCCCGGCAGGCCCGCGGCGACGGCCTTCTCACGGAAGCGGTCGAGCGCCGCCCTGGCGCCCTCGGCCCCACCGAAGCACTTCATGAACGTGTTCAGCTCGTAGATGGAGAAGTACGGCTTGCCGTCGATCGTCCAGTACGACGGGTGCTTGAAGTACTTCTCGATGACCAGATCGGTGATCCGGTCCCACGTCTCGGGCGTGACGGCGCCAGGGTAGAGCAGGTCGCGTCGGCCGTTGGCCCTGGCGGGGAACAGATCGACCCAGTCGTGGTTGGCCCACATGAGGGCGAACTTGATGCGATCGTTGTTCTTCGCGCCGAGGAAGCCTTCGTCAAGGCCGCGCTGGAGGAACGGTCCGTCGTTGTAGTAGTACCAGTCGAAGATGAACACGTCGACGCCGTGGTCGGCGGCGGCGTCGATCTTCCGGGCCATTTCCCTGGGGTCGGCCTCGTCGGTGTAGCCCCACAACGGGACCTTGGGCTGCTGATGCCCTTCGAAGTGAGGCGTGGCTTTTTTGATCAGCTCCCACTCGGTCCAGCCCTTGCCAAGGCGCTTCTCGTTGCGGGCGTCGACGTGGTAGTTGGGGAAGTAGTAAGCGGCGATCGTGTAGTCGTCTGGCGCCGGCCTGGGCTTCGGCCCGGCGGCGGCGGACAGCGTGTCGGCGGCCAGCAGACACAGCGTCGCCAACGCCACCACACCGGACGAGCAGCGCCGAGCGGGGGAGGAGGAATAGTCACGAATACGGTCACGGGCGGAGATTGTCATGCAATTCCTTTCCGGTAGGACAAGTCGTTCGGTCGCGGCGCTGGTCCGGGCCATGAGAGATCCGGAGGCTCGAGCCGACATTCGGTCGCTGCCGAGCAGCCTCGGAGAGAGCGGCGGGCTCAACTTCGTCGAAGAACGTCAAGGGCAAGAAGCGAAAGGTCCGCAGGCTCGTCGGCGGCGTCCTCACATTAAACGACCGGAAGATGGAAGAGAAATACCAGCGTGACGCGTGTCGCCAAGGTGGAGATCATGGTGATCGAAGCCGGGAAACGGAAACGCCGAAAGCGACGGCGTCCCGGATGAGAGAAACCACCGAGAGGGTGTTTCATTCGCCAATGGTAATCGGGGTGACAGTACACCAATAGAACTTTTCTTGGAAGGCGTTCGGGTGTGGGAGCCCCGGATACGCCGTTTGCTGGCCGCAAGCAGGATTGAATCGATTCCGGTATCAGCCGTGTATGCCACCGCGTCCAGCGCGGTGATTCATAGCTGAAGAATCAAACGACATTGAGCAAGACTTCGCAGTCGCAGAAGCCTCCTGCGGACTGCAATGACTTGATCACCTTCGCAACGGACCTCATTCCTCGGGAATCGAGCCAAGCTTTCGTGTGGCGATGTGAGTGGTCGCACGCCGCAATGTTTAGCGAAGTCTCAAGGAAACTGCCCAGGTCCGACAAGGCCTTCGGCGTGAGTCCGATCGCTTCCCACTTTGCAGCGTACTCCTTGACTTGGGCAAGCCTCTTTAGATCCTTCCGATCCGGCGGCTTTGACAACGCGATCGCTTGCTGAAGCGCTTCGAGTGCCGCGGGATAGTGCAGGAGGGCTTCCTCAGCCATCGCGAGACTTCTCCACACCTCCGCGGTTGGCTGCCGTAGCACGAGGGTTCGTAATCCGCTTAACGCCTCGCGCAGCTTGGGGAGCGCGGTAGCCGCAGGCATGCGACGCTCATAGGACCCTTGCATTGAGAGCGAGAGACCTTCTTGGAGCAATGCTCGGAGAGACACAAGTTCGTCCGGCTGTTGGCTCATCATGAACATTGTAGGCACAGCACCGTGCTCAAAAACCAAGAACGCCCGTGACTTGCTCACGAGCGTTCGTAGTTCAATCGGGGCGAGAAGATTTGAACTTCCGACCTCTGCGTCCCGAACGCAGCGCTCTGGCCAGGCTGAGCTACGCCCCGTTTGTGGAACGCCGAATCTTACACGCCCTGCGAGGGCTTTCAAGTCGCCCGAGCCGGATTTTCCGGGATTCCGTGAATCCGCAACCCGTGATCCATGCAGGAGTTTCAGCACTTTTGACCATCCGCCGATAGGGCTATAATCCGCCCGGCAATTGCAATCACAAGGAGCCAGCCCCCAATGGTCGCTCACGACGCTCACGGTTCACACGACACGGGTCACGGCCCGGAGAACATCACGTTCCGCATCGCCCGGCAGGACAAGCCCGGCGGCCAGCGCTATTGGGAAACGTTCGCGATTCCCTATCAGCCCGGCATGAACGTCATCTCCTGCCTTCAGGCGATTGCTAAGAACCCAACGCCCGTGGGTGAGAGCAAGGCGTCGACGCCCGTCGTCTGGGACTGCAACTGCCTTGAGGAAGTCTGCGGCGCCTGCACGATGGTCGTGAATGGCAAAGTGCGTCAGGCGTGCACGGCCCTCATCGACGACCTCGGTCGCGACAGCGGCGGCGACATCGTCCTGGAGCCGATGTCGAAATTCCCCGTCGTGCGTGACCTTTTTGTCGATCGCAAGCGCATGTTCCACGGCCTGAAGAAGGTCCACGCCTGGATCCCCGTCGATGGCTATCACGAGGCGGGCCCGGGCCCGGCCCAGAGTCCGCACCAGCAGGAGGAAAGCTATCCTCTGAGCGAATGCATGACCTGCGGCTGCTGCATGGAAGTGTGCCCGCAGTACGTGAAGATCGAACCGCGACGCGGCGCCGGCGAGTCCGATGCGACCTATTCCGAGCGCGAGACGAGACTGCACGATGAGGCATTCCTCGGCCCCGCCGTGATTTCGCAGGCCGTCCTGTTCAACCAGCACCCGACGGGCGAGATGACCAAGGATGAGCGGATTGAAGCGCTGATGGGCCCCGGCGGCATCACGGACTGCGGCAACGCCCAGAACTGCGTAAAGATCTGCCCGAAGGAAATCCCACTGACGCGCTCCATCGCCAAGGCCGGCCGGCAGACGACGATCTACTCGCTGTCGCGATGGTTGCTCAAGTAGGGCGTCGTCATCTGCGCCGGGAGGACCGGGGACGTTGAGCGTCCCCCGCCCGCGTCTCGAACCGCGAATCTCCTCCGACGGATGGCGAGGCCACCAGGAACCGCTTCGTGTCGAATCCCAAACAAGTGAATTGTCACGCCTGCGGCGAGAAGCAGACGCTCTCAACTGAGCCGGGGCGAGAGTTCTTCTGCGGCGCCTGCGGCGCGTCGATCACGCCTGACGCCGGCGATGCGCCGTCGTCCAAACCGGACATCCGCAAGCACCTCGTCATCACGATTCCGTTCATTGTTCTGATCGTTTGGTTTGGCTGGCTCTGGTTTGTCAGTGGCGTACTTCCCTCCGTACAGAAGTACGACAACGGCGCCTTCAAGGAGAAGGGCCTCGTCAAGCGTGAGGGCCTGGCGACCTATCGTCGAACGGGGCACTGGGAGACGTATCATCCCAACGGCGTGAAGGCGAGCGAGGGGCTCTACGAACGCGGCGAAAAGCTTGCGGGCAAGTGGATGTACTGGGACGCGATGGGCAACGCCGTTGGTCCGCCACCGGGTGAGGAAAAGTCCGTGGCCAGCGACTGGCCCGAACACGCCGCGTCCACGCCCTCCGATTGACAGCCCGGTCCGCACACCGCGCGATCACGCCTTCTCGCGACTTACCATCACGCCATTGCGCTCAAAGAACAAACGCCCCGGGCGACTGTCATTCGAACAGGCGCCCGAGGCGTGAGATTGATTCGGCGATCGCCGAGCCTTGCGAAACGCATCGTGATCGCCGGTTCCCCCCAGGACTGGAGGAGATCGTCTGTCAGGCCGCGGCGCGTCGTCGGCGTCGCAGCAGCAGGCCGGCGCCCGTCGCGATCAGCAGCGCGCTGGTCGGCTCGGGAACCACCTGGAATGAAATCCGATAGATGTCCGTCGCCGCCGTCAGCTGGCTGTCGAACGTGTAGCCGGCGGCCGTCTGCTGGCCGTTGAAGATGCTGAGGTCGGCGAAGTCGTGATGGACGTTTTCTGTGTCCGGCGTGTGATCCGAGTTCATCGAGCCCGTCAGGAAGGCGGCGCCGAAGAGACCGTCGACCTCCGAGCCGGCGTCCCAGATATCCGAGGCCGTCAGCGAGATGCTGCTGACCTGCAGATTGCCGCCGCCGTCGAAAAGCTGATGGGCCGTCGGCGAATCATTCCCGATGAAGTAGTCGTTGCTGGGCACGACCATGGCGCCGAAGGTGAAGTAGGGATTCACGTCCGTGTCGATGGTGAACGTTGCGGAGGCCGTGGCGCCGGGCGTGAGGGGGCCCGGCGGGTTGGAGACGACAGTGCCAAGCGTGGCCGTCGGATCGGCGGCGCCGAAGGCCGGGAACCAGTCTGATCCGCTGCCGCCCTCGGCGATGGAGACGATGGCGGCCGACGCCGCGGCGCCGGAGTCGAACGAGTCATAGACGCCGCTGTTGAAGCCGACGCGAAGCGGCGCGAACGTGACGCTGTTGGTCGGCGCGAGATTCTCCACGACGACGAGCAGATCGACCGATTCGGCGTTCGCGGCCTGCGGCAGGGCCGCCAGGCCGATCGCCAGCGAGATTCCGACGAGAGTGCGCATTGATACATCCCCTTTGTTGATTGGCGGGCGCAGTCGGGACACGACCGCGTGACAGTCGGCCCGCGCCCCCTGCGGAAACAATGCGGGCGGGCGGCCGGGCCGGTTGGCTATTCAGGGGATGAGTCGTGCCGGCGTGGCGGACCTGACAGGGAAATGGCGGATTTTTCGGATCGAGGCTTTCCTATGCCTTTCCCCAGCCTCGAAACTCCACTTCCGCGTCAACGCCCAGCGCGTCCGCGAGGCGATTGATGTAGTTAAAGTACCCCACGACCTGTACGGCGTCGTGAATGGCGCCGTCGCTCCAGCCCCAGGCGCGGAGTCGCTCGACATCCCCCTGATTGCACGCCGCCGGTGTCTTCGTCACCTTGATGGCGTATTCAAGCATCGCCAGAACGCCGGTCGTGACAGGGAGCGAGCGCCAGTGCCTGACCGCGACGTGGACGAAGTCGTCGTAGGTTGAGTCGGTGATCGGCGAGAGATCGTTCGTCAGGGCCGCCCAGTCGTTTGCGATCTCAACACGGAGATCGTTGGCATGCGCCTGCGTTCAGTAGAAGCACTCGTTTTCCTGGCTGACGATGACCGCCAGCAGCTCCCGCAACGATCGCGGAAGCTCCGAGTCGCCGAACATCGTCGCGGAGTAGAGGCCCATCGACGCCTGAAGCGTCTTCGGCGCCGGGCTCATGATGCGCAATATGTTGAAGACCTTGCCGGCGCGCTGAATCGCCGCCTCATAGATTTTCGCCAGCAGGCCCGTGGCCTCGGTCTCGTGAATTGTTCTGATGAAGGACATTCGGCTCCCTCTTTCCCATCCAAAGCTGACATCAACGGCCATTACTCGAACGTGTCGGCGTTCGGACAGTATTCAGCAAGTGTGCAGGCGTCGCAATTGGGCTTTCGGGCGCCGCAGACCTGTCGGCCGTGATGAATCAGACCATGCCCTGCGCTGGTCCACGTCTCCTGCGGCAGGACTTCCATCAGGTCCTGCTCAATCCTGACGGCGTCCTTGCTGTCGCGCGAACGCCACGTCAGCTCGAGTCGATGCGCGAGCCGACCGATATGCGTGTCCACGACGACGCCCACGTTCTTTCCGAACCACGTGCCGAGGATCACATTCGCCGTCTTGCGGGCGACGCCCGGCAGTTCGAGCAGATCGTCCATGTTGTCCGGAACATCGCCGCCGAATCGCTCCGTGATCACGCGACCCGCTCCCATGATGCTCTTCGCCTTGTTCCGGAAGAATCCCGTCGACTGGATCAGCGCCTCAAGCTCGGCCGGCTCGGCGTCGGCGAACGCCTTCGCGTTCGGGTATCGTCTGAAGAGGGCGGGCGTGACTTTGTTGACGCGTTCGTCCGTGCATTGCGCCGAGAGGATCGTGGCGACAAGCAACTCCAGGGCGCTCCTGTGCGTCAGCGCGCACTCGGCGTCGGGATAGAGCCGGTCAAGCTCGGCGACGATTCTTCCGGCGCGAACCCGTTTGGCCTCAAGCGACTCTTTGCCACGCGTCCTGCGCGTCGTCGCCGCGCTTGCGCCGCTCTTTTTCTTCGTCGCCTTCTTTGTCGCTGGCGCGGCCTTCGCGACTGCGGCCTTCTTCGAAGCCCGTTTTGCCGGGGCCTTTCTGGACGTGGTTTTCTTCGCCATCAGGGCATGCTCGCGGGGGTCGCCGGCATGACGACCTCTTCATCCGGAACGAACGGCTTCGGCGGCCCCGCCCAGCCAAGTGAGAGCGTGAGCATGGCGAGCAGACACATGGTCGTCCCGGCAATGCGGACCGACGTCCTGTGAAAGTCGTCGAACTTATTCTGCACCGTCGATCCCTCTTCCGCCTGTGCGACATCCGCCTGCATGGACGTCAGCATGGGCGTCACGAACTGCACGCTGTAGACGAGCAACCCGGCGGCGGCGATCGAAAGCAGCAGGCGAACGATCGGTCCGAATTTCCGTCGCGCCAACACGGCGCAGATACCGGTCGTGACGACCAGGATTGCGGCGCAGAACAATTGAACGCCGTTGAATTCCCCGAAGTTCTGGGCCATGATGATTCCCGCGGCGGCGCTCGGATGATCGCTGACGATCTGCGGCATCAGCGAGAACGTGTTCTTCGCGACGATAACGCCGAGGACCGCCAGCCCGCCGAGCCAGACGCCGGCGGCCAGGGTTGCAAGCATATGACAGAATTGTCTCATTTGGATTCCACCCAGCTTTCGCTGCCGTCGGACCAGTGGTCCTTCTTCCAGATCGGGGCGTCGGTCTTCACGGCGTCCACGATGTACTGAATCGCCTCGAAGGCGCCGGATCGATGTGCCGCCGTCACGACGACGGCGATCGCCGCCTCGCCGAGCGGCACGCGGCCCACACGATGCGTGATCGCCGCGTCCTGGATCGGGAACTTCTCGCCGGCCCTGCGGCGGATCGCCTTCATCTGTTCGACGGCCATCTCTTCGTAGGCCGAATAGTCCAGGGCCGTCAGCTCCGCGTCGCCGTTCATTTCCGTCCGGACACTCCCGACGAACGTGACTGTGGCGCCGGCGTCGAATGAGCCCATTTCGGCGCTGAGCGCCTCGAGATCAATCGGGTCCTTCGTCAGGCTGACCCTTGGCGCCTCGGCGCCTCCGGCGACGGGTGGAATGACCGCGACTTCGTCCCGATCGCGGAGAATGCGATCCAGGGCGACATACTCCCGATTGACGGCGAGCCGTACGCCGACGGCCTGGCCGAGATCGGGGTAGTTCTCCGCGATGACGCCCGCAATCTGGCCGAGCGACGTGTTGTCTTCGACATCCAGTGACAGGTCGGACGTCCCGGCCAGATCCCGGGCCGGGCCGAAGAATCGAATGTGAATCCGTGGCATGATGTACCTCTTGATCGGGATTCTACGCCGAGGCGGCCCGTCGGCAACGTGGCCGAGAGTCGCAACGCGGGCCCGTTATGGTAGGATTCGCCTCCATGGACGCCTCTCGCCCCGTCTCGAAACTTGATATCGCCAGGAACTGGCTCCCGCGCTACACGGGCATGGCCATCGACGAATTTGGCGACTATGTCCTGCTCACGAACTTCAGCAACTATGTCCAGCGCTTTTGTGAGCAGTTCGGCTGCGACATCCAGGGTGTCGGTCGGCCAATGCAGGCGGCGACGAACAGCGCGGGGCTGACCATCGTCAACTTCGGCATCGGCTCACCCAACGCCGCGATCATCATGGACCTGCTGACGGCCCGCGCGCCGGAGGGCGTGCTCTTTCTCGGCAAATGCGGCGGTCTGAAGGCGACAACGGAAATCGGTCACTTCATCCTGCCGATCGCCGCGATTCGTGGTGAGGGAACCAGCGATGACTACTTCCCGCCGGAAGTCCCGGCGCTGCCCTCGTTCAAGCTGCACAAGTTCGTGTCGGACAAGATCATCCAGCACGGTCTCGAATACAGAACCGGCGTGATCTTCACGACGAACCGGCGCGTGTGGGAGCACGACCAGGCGTTCAAGGAACGACTGACGAACGCGACGGCGATCGGCATCGACATGGAGACGGCGACGGTCTTCATAGTCGGCCACAAGAATGAAATTTCACGCGGCGCCTTGCTGCTTGTGTCCGACGTGCCGATCACACCCGAGGGCGTCAAGACAGAGGAAAGCGACGCCCAGGTCACAAAGCAGTGGTCGAATCTTCACCTGCAGATCGGGATCGAGGCGATGACGCACATCGGTTCCCACGGAGAGGCGATCAGGCACTTCCAGTATTGACGCCGCCGGACAGGTGTCCGGCCGGATGATCGTCGCCTGATTCAACGGATTGGACTGCGACTTATGGCGAACCGCGGCGATCGTTTCGTGATTCCGATCCTCATCGCCGTCTGCATTTTTTTCTCCGTTCCAATGCTCGGCGGATGGGCCGTTCTCACGCCGGACTCATTCGGCTACCTGGAGATGGCGCGTTCCATCGCAACGGACGCTGGATTCCCCGCCAATCGACAGACACTGCCACCCGGATTCGCCATTCTGTTCGCGCCGCTCATGTGGATGGGGGATGCGCCGCTGTTTGCGATTCGGTTCCTGCTCGTGGCGGGCTGGGCGACCGCCGCAATCCTGACTTTTGTCTATTATCGCCGGACCCTGGGCCGCCGCTGGGCGTTTGTCGCGGGGCTGATCGTCGCGACAAGCCCCGCGTTTCTGACGCAGACGATGACGGTCCTGTCGGAACTGTTGTTCGTGCCGCTCGTCCTGGGGACGCTGCTCGCAATGCGTTCCTGGCGAGACGTCGCGGCGCCATCGGCATGGCGCGTGTTCCTGTGCGGAGCGCTGGCCGCCGCCGCCATTCTCGTGCGGACGATGGGCGTCGTTCTGATTCCGATCGGGATCGCGTCCCTGCTGGCGAGACGCGGCGTCCACTGGCGCCGGCGGGCCTCGATGCTGGCGATCTTCCTTGTCGCTCCTGTTGTTCTGCAGTCCGCCTGGAGCTGGCGCAACGCCGGATATGATCGTGGTTACGGCTATGGCGACATCCTCACGCGGCCCCGACATGGCGAGTCACCCGGCGCCGGCGTGATCGCGCTGCAGTTCGAGCGGCTGCTGCATTTCGGTCCGGAGCGACTCGGCACGATTCAGGCGGCGGTTATTCCGAATCGGATCGGCTGGCGATTGTTTCAGCCGCCGCTGTCGTTGTGGTCTCGATGGATCGTTGGCGGTGGTCTGCTGCTGATTTGCGCCGTCAGCGCCATCCGACGACGAGAGGAAGGCGCCATCTTTGTCCTGCTGCTCTTCGCGCTGCTGGCGATCTGGCCCTGGAACGAGGGCCCGCGATTCGCGCTGCCGATGGTTCCGATCATGGTGGGCGAGTGTTTGCGGAGCCTCATCGGCGTTCATCGGACGCGGGAAGACCAGGCGGACAACGCGACACGCGGCCGCGGCCGGTTCGTTCTGGCGACGTCCATCGTCGCCGCCGTCCTCCTGTCGCAACTCGCGGAAGATCGTCTGCTCATTCGCGCATCGGCGGATCGTGGCGCCAAGGAAGGCGGGCGCATCGCCTCCATGCGTTCGCTGGGCGCCAGGATTTCCGAACTCGATCACGACGACGCGCCGCTCGCGTGCGTGGCGCCGAATGAGAGCTACGCCAAGACGCTCGTGATTGGGGCGGCGTATTTTTCGAAATTGACAATCGATACATACATCGATGTGCACGCCGACGACAGCGTTCAATGGGCCGATCTTGCCGCGTTCGATGTCCTGACCGTGACATCATTGGGTAAATCCGCGCCGGGGCGGCGCGTTTTATTGCCCGCATTCGATACCGACGAACGGCAGTTGATCCTCATCCGCAGAAGTCGGGGCGGTCCAACCTCCGATGCGAATTAAGATTGGTGTCTAAATTGCGGCGCCCCGTGCGGACTCGCTTGCAGTTGGGGCGTGCGCAGGTGGGGACTATTCACCCAATGTTCCCGGTTCTCGGTCACTGACTCGCGTCGTCGTGCGATAGACGATGTCGTCTGCAATCTGGCACGCGATTTGCAGTATCAATTCTGAACGCCGAATCCCCTTCGGCGAATCCGACCTTCCTCGCCACATATAGGAGAACTTGGGATGTTCGATCTTGGAAGCCTCTTTGAGGGTATTCAGAGTCTGTTTTCGCAGATCTTCGGATTCTACGGGGACATTCTGAATCTGATCTTCGGCGGTCTGCTCGGAAGCTAGACCGTCGCGATATCACTCCATTGGCCAGGGATTCGGCCACTTTCCCACGGGCGTCGGTATCGCTTCTCGTCGGCCGCCGCGTTCATGAGCCCGATCGATGCGGCCAATCGGCGATACCCCCGGCGACGCCGGCGCCCGTGATTTCTCTCTCCCCTGAATATCAACGCGATTCGAATCTCGACGCCACGACGGCGACGGATCTTCGCGTCGCGTTTTCATGATGCGCGCACCAAACGTGATGACGTGAATGCATGAGGCGCGGACCAGCGGCGTCAAACGAGAAGCGGCGGGTCGGCGCTGGAATTTCCAGCGCCGCCCGCCGCTTCGCATCGTAGGAAGTCAGCCGCCCTTCGTTGATTCGCCGCTTAGTAGCAGAAGCCGCCGCGGTAGACCGTCGAGTAGCCGTAGCCATATCCATAGCCGTAGCCATACGACGGGCCGACGTACACGCCGACACCGTATCCGCGATAGCGCGGATAGACCGGCCGGTACACAGGTCGATAGACGGGGCGATACGCCGGTCGATACACGACGCGCGGTCCGCAGAAGCCGCCTCGATAACGATGCCCGGCCTCGGCCGCGGGGGTATTGAATGCGCCGAACGCGAACATGGCGAATGCGACGCCGAGAATGATGCTGAGTCGTCGAGCTTTCATCGAAATACTCCTTCGTCTTGCGACTTACAGTTCGCCGCAGCCATTGACTCAGCGAACGTTCAAGCCTTTCCCTCGGTCCGTTTGGTGACCGATCGGGGGGTAAGACACGGCTCGTTTGCAGGGGTTAGGAAAAGGGAGCCCCGTTTTTTCGGGCCTTAGGAGCAAGGGGCGGGGAATTCACTGGGGCGTGGGCGTGGGGCCCGAAATTCCGCCAAAAAGGAGGGCGCCGAGGACGACGATTCCGAGGACGATGCGATAGACGGCGAACGGAATCAGTGAACGTTTGCGTACGTAGGACATGAACGCCGCGACAACGACCAGCGCCACGACAAACGAAACGCTGAAGCCGAGGCCGAGGACCGCCATGCTGCCGTTCGTCAGTTCGTCGGCGTGCTTGACGAGCTTGACGAAGCCGGCGCCGCAGATCGTCGGGATGGCGATCAGGAAAGAGAATTCGGCGGCGGTCGACGCGGGCAGACCGACCATCAGTCCGCCCAGTATCGTTGCCATGGAGCGGCTGGTACCCGGGATGATGGCGAAGCATTGCGCGACACCGATGAGAAACGCCTGCCGGAGCGTCACGTCCTTCAGCGACGGTCCTTCCATTCGTCGATATCGCAACTCGATCAACACCATGACGACAGCGCCGAGGATCAACGTGATCGCGACAGTCACGGGGCCGTACAGATACTTCTCGACGATATCGTCGAAAGGAAGACCAATGGCGGCCGCGGGAATCGTCGCGACGACAAGCTTCGCCAGCAGGTGATTGCTCCATCCTCCGATCGGCGCCGAAAACGTCTGTCGCCAGAGCTCGCGCCAGAAGTAGAGCACCACGGCGAGGATTGCGCCGATCTGGATGAAGAAGAGAAACGCGGGCCAGGGGGGCGATTCAGACGCGATATCCAGAACCGGCATGGCGAGGAGCATGTGTCCCGTGCTGGAGACGGGGAGGAACTCCGTCAGTCCCTCGATTACGCCGAGGATCACAGCGCGGATGGCGTCAGACACGCGTTTGCTCCGAGAGCGCGTCCTTGGACGCCATCAGGTAGGCGATGACGCTGACGATGGTGAAGAAGACCATAACGTGGATGAGAATCTGGCGACCCTGATGCACCCAGCCGATGTCGGAAAGGCGTCCGAGACTCGTCAGGATCCAGCCGATCGTGATCGACTGGAGCAGCATCTTGATCTTGCCCCACCAGTTGGCGCCGTAGCTCTTTCCCTGCGATTCGCTGAAACCGCGGAGGCCTGACACGAGGAGTTCGCGGGCGATGATGATGATCACCATCCAGGCCTCCATGCCCGAGGCGGAGACACCTTCCTTCGTGTTGAAGTTGCTGCCGAGGAACATGACGAACGCGCCGATGACAAGCACCTTGTCGACGAACGGATCCAGAATCCGGCCGAACGCCGTGATCTGGTTGTGCTTTCGCGCCAGATGTCCGTCCAGAATGTCTGAAAGGCCGGCGATCACGAACACGACGAACGCCGTATCCATGATCCAGATCTGCTCGCTCTGTCGCGCCCAGTCGAACACGCCGAGCAGGATCAGGAACCCGATCGACAGAAACAGGCGGGCCGTCGTAATCTGATTGGGAAGATTCATCCGCATGGGCGGGGGGCTTGTCGTCCTTCAGTTCGCCGTCAGGCGGTGTCTCGATTCGGAGCGCCGATACGCGGGGGATGCGTTATCCGATGCGTTCCGATCCGCGACGCATCCTACCCGGATTGATCGTCAGAGGCCACTTCCCTGCCAGAAGTAGACGGCGGCGCCGAGTGCGCCGGCGGCGAACACAATCGCCATCAGAATCTTGATCCAGCTCCACGGCCGATCGCCCTGCACTTCGCCCGTTCCCGCGTTCACGAACACCTGGTAGGGCTTGCCGTGATAGCGGTAGACCAGCGTCCAGACCGGCAGGAGCAGGTGCTTGAATGTGATGGCGTCGTACTGCGTGTCGATCGAGCTGATCCGCTGCTGGTCCCCGCCAATGGCGCGGCGGACGTCGCTCCTCAGCGCCGCGTCGGCGCGCTGTCGAGCCAGCGTGAACCCGTCGTCCAGTTCGACGTCGTAGGTCGACGCCAGATAGCCCGCCAGAAACGCCTGCTCGAACGGCCGGCAATGTTCGATGGGCCATGGCTCCAGCGCTTCAAGTCGCTGCGCCGGCCAGCCTGTCGCCGCAGGGATCGTGATATCGTCGAAGAACCGCTGATGGACGCCGGATCGAAAGCTCCAGCGTGTTCGCGTTTCCATCCGGCGATCCTTCCCCGTGCCGACCCAGACCGTGTAGTTGTCGCCGCGCTGGCCGGACCAGTGCGTTGTTGTCATCGCGTCGTAGGTCCAGTAGGGCAGGTAGACGCCGTTGAATCTCCCGTGAACGCCGCGTCGCTTGAATTCGTTCGGCGCGAACCATCGGGACTTCACCCACGCCGCCAGGTTCGCCTGCGCCCGTCCTCGATCGACCCGGAAGGGCAGCACGCCATCGACCGGAATTCGATCCTCCGCCGTGTAGGCGTTTTCCACCTGGATCGCCGACCCGCAGTAGGCGCACTCGTCGCTGGCGAGTGTCCCCGTGAACTGGACACGACCCCCACAGTTGTCGCACGTGACTTCCTTTGCGTCAGTGACGGGCGCCTGCGCCCGCATGCGGCGCTCCGCCACGCGATTCAGCATCGCCGCGAAGTCCTGCTCCCGGACCGCCAGTTCGGCGTCGATCGCAATGACTTTGACGCCGCCGCAGTATTCGCACTTGAGCTGCTGGACGCCGACGTCGAATCGCAGGTCGGCGCCGCAGCCTTCGCAGGGAAAAATGCGGCCCTCGGAGGTCCGCGTTTCGGGAATCTCGTCGAAGGATTCGGGGGAGGGATTGCTGTCGTCGAGTGTCGTCATGACACGGTTCCCCGGGGAGTTCGGCGCGTCGGCCGGAAAACCAAACAACCCGGCGAGTGGCCGGGTTGTCTGGGTTCCACTGGGCGCGGCTGGATTCGAACCAGCGTAGGCAATGCCAACGGGTTTACAGCCCGTCCCCTTTGGCCACTTGGGTACACGCCCCTTTGATTTCAGAGTCCCGTAGAATAGCCATGATGGGCGCTCCGTCAAGCGCCGCGGCGGGACCCTTGCATCGGCGGGGCATCCATGCTCGATTCAGTCAAACTACCGCTCATATGCCTCATGATGGCGGCCGGCGGATGGCTGCTGCTGACCGCTCGACGCCAGCCTCGTGGCTCGGGGCCACATTGCATGGCGTGCGGCTACAACCTCTCCCACCTGAACAGTGCGCGTTGCCCCGAGTGCGGCGCGGCGCTCTCGCCGGAAACGACTTCTGACGGCCCTCCGTCACAGTTTTCCTGGACCCGGTTCTGGATCGGCGCGGCGCTGGTCTTCCTGCCCGCCTGCTGGGTTGTGCTGGATTTTGGCCTGGCCCTGATGCGCATGCCGGCGCTCGGCGGCGCCCGCTAGGGCCTATCCTGCGGCCTCAAGGTAGGCCGCGATCGCGTCCCGCCAGTGTCGGGGCCGATGGCCGGTCAGGGCCTCGTAGCGAGAGAGATCGAGCACGGAATAGGCGGGGCGCCTGGCGGGTCTGGGGAACTCCGCCGTCGCACACGGTCGGATGGGCCGATCGACACCCGCCAGGGTCAGAATCTCCTTCGCAAACTCAAACCACGTGCATTCGCCGTCGTTCGTGACGTGGAAGGTTCCTGTGGCGCCGGCGTCGATCAGGCGGAGGATGCCGTCGGCCAGATCCTCGGCGAAGGTCGGCGATCCCCGTTGATCGTCCACGACTTTGTCGAGCCGACCTTCCTGCGCCAGCGCGAGGATGGCCCTGGGGAAGCAGGGACCGTCATGGCCGAAGAGCCAGGCGGTTCGCACGATCGTCGGCGTCGGATGCGCCTCACACACGCGGCGCTCGCCGACGAGCTTGGTTCGACCGTAGGCGCTGAGTTGCTCAATGACGCCCGGCTCTGCGTCGACCGGAATCGGCGACGTCGCATTGCCCGGAAAAATGTAATCCGTCGAGATGTGGACGACGCCCGCGCCGACGGCCGCCGCCGCCGCCGCGACATTTCCGGCGCCGTCGCCGTTGATCCGCATGGCGACGGCTTCGTCCGTCTCACATTGGTCCACCTGCGTGTAGGCGGCGCAGTTGACGACCCAGTCGGGGCGTTCCGCGCTTACCAATGTCGCGAGCGCGTCGGTCTGCGTGATGTCCACGTCCTCACGGTCCGTCCTGATGACGCGATCATCGACGCGGGCGGCGATCTGTCGCGCGAGGGCCGAGCCGAGGAGTCCGTTTGCGCCGGTCAGAAGAATCTTCATGTTGCTGTGAGCTCACGTCTGATGCGATGGCTATGCGGGCTTCATCGCGGGAGGCCAGATGGTTCGCAGGGCCGTCAGAATCGTCCGCGTGGCGTTCGACTTGTTGAGTGTGTAGAAGTGAATGCCGGGCGCTCCGCGCTGAAGGAGGTCGAAGCACTGCGCGGTCGCATAGGCGACGCCCTGTGACAGCACGGCGTTCCTGTCGTCGCGGAAGCGCTCCATCTCGCGGATCAGCGTCGCAGGCAGGCTGGTCCCACACATGGTCGTGAAGCGCTTGATCTGCTCGACGTTTGTGATCGGCATGATGCCGGGAATAATAGGGACGCCGATGCCCGCCTTCCGCGCGCGTGCGACGAAGTCGAAGTACTTGTCATTGTCGAAGAACAGCTGGCTGATCAGGAATTCAGCGCCGGCGTCGGTCTTTCGGGCCAGGTTCGCCAGATCGCGCTCCAGGTCGCGATCGCCGGCGGTGTTCACGCACTCGACGTGACCCTCGGGATAGCAGGCGCCGCCGATGCAGAAATCGCCGCGCTGTTTGATATACGCCGTCAGTTCGCTGGCGTGGGAAAAGCCGTCGGCGGGGGGCGTGAACGACTCCTCGCCTTTGGGCGGGTCACCACGCAACGCCAGCACGTTCTCTACCTGGCCGAGCTTCAGCCGATCGAGGACCTGACCGATCTCGTCGCGCGACGCGCCGACGCAGGTCAGGTGGGCCATCGCCGTCAGGTCGTAATGCCGCTTCACTTCGGAGACGAGTTCGATCGTCCGATCCCGCGTGCTTCCACCGGCGCCGTAGGTAACGGAGACGAATGTCGGGCTGAGGTCCCGCAGGGAACGCACCGACTCTCGGAGGGATTCGAGGCCTTCGTCTGTCTTCGGCGGAAAGAACTCAAATGAGAAGGATGGCCGTCCGGTCGAGATTAGCTCGCGAATTCGCATTCCGCGTGAGTCTCCTTATACATGCGCCTCGGAATGGGGCGCAGTATAGCGACATTCACAAGCTTCGTGCGAGAGGCCCGCAAAGGGCTGTGATTCATCCGTGAATGCGAGTGAAGCGGGCCCGGTTGTCAGGCCTTCGGCGCGGGCTTCTTTTCCTTCTTCTTCTCGTCGGCGAGCTTCCTGGCGAGGGCGGAGTCCTCGGGAATCGCCTTCTTCAGTTCGGCTTCCAGGGCCGCGAGCATCGCCTTGTCGTCAGGCGTTGTTCTCGGCGAGAACCGGTTGACGACTTTGCCATCTCGATCGACGAGGAACTTCCCGAAATTCCATTCGATGGCGCCGCCAAGCCCATGGTCCGCCTTCTTGTCGGTCAGGTATTTGTAGAGGTCGCACTTGTCCTTCCCCTTGACGGAGACCTTCGAGAACATCGGAAATGTCACGCCGTAGTTCTTCGTGCAGAAGGTCCTGATCTCCTCGTCCGTGCCCGGCTCCTGCTTCAGGAAGTTGTTCGCCGGGAATCCGAGGATGACGAAGCCGCGATCCTTGTAGGTTTCGTAGAGCTTCTCCAGCCCTTCGTACTGAGGCGTCAGACCGCACTTGGAGGCGACGTTGACCATCAGCACAACGTTCCCCTGGAACTGTCGCAGGTCCTGTTCCTTGCCGTTGATGTCCTTCATCGTGAATGCGAGGGCGGGCATGGGCTTCGTTGTCTCCTTCTTCTCTTTCGGGTTTTTCTTGTCGGACTTCTGATCCTTCTTCTCGGGCTGCGTCTTCTTCTCCTGGCCATCGGGCTTGGGCGTGGGGTCGGCGGACACTGGCGCCGCGAAGCTCGCCAGGGCGGCCATGAGTGTGGCGCATGTCAAAGATCGCATAAGTACGCTGCGGCGGACTGATCGCATGGAATGGGTCTCCTGTTCGGATATTGGTCACTGGATCGGCTGTGCAGTCAGGCGGCACTCTGGCCGATTCTCCCAGTCGGGTATCATAGGTCTTCGAAACCGCCATGGGTTCGGATTCCGCCGCTTTGGTGTTCGGCGACATCGCTTTGACACGCGGGGGCCGCCGGTTACCGTTTCCATGATGAACGCAGTCGCCATTATTCCCGCCCGATACGCCTCGACGCGGTTCCCGGCCAAACCGCTCGCCCGCGAGACCGGAAAATACCTGATTCAGCACGTTTGCGAGCGATTGTCGGCCGCCCGACGCATTTCCAGTGTGATTGTGGCCACAGACGACGAACGGATCCGTCAGGCCGTCGCATCGTTTGGCGGCGCCGCCGTCATGACGCGGGAGGATCATCCGAGCGGAACGGATCGTGTCGCCGAAGTGGTCGCGGGCCTCGACGCAGAGCTGATTCTGAACGTGCAGGGGGATGAGCCTGAGATCGATCCCGAGCATCTGGATCTGCTGATTCAGCGAATGGCGGAGGACAACGCGGCGCAGATCGGAACCCTCTGTTGTCCATTCGGCGGACAGGCGCAACCGCGCGATCCGAACAAGGTCAAAGTTGTCGTGTCGGCGGCGGGGCGGGCGATCTACTTTTCCCGCTCCCTCATACCTTTTCCGAGGGACTTTGACGGCGTTCCCGATGATCCGTCGAAGTGGCTGCTGCACGTAGGTGTCTACGCCTATCGACGCGCGGCGCTTCTCAGGCTGGCGTCGCTCCCGCCGAGTCCCCTCGAACAGTCCGAACGACTGGAACAACTGCGGGCGCTGGAGAACGGTATGGCGATGACCGTGGTACGCGTCGACCACGCGGCGCCGGGCATCGATACGCCCAGTGACTACGCCGCCTTTGTGTCGCGCTGCGCCGGTCGCCATGGCGGCGCCCACGCGTAACCCGCTTGTGAATCGACCTTCCAGTTGGTGTTCGACTGCCGCGGATTTGCGCTCTCGGCCTCAGACCGCCCACGGGCGCCCAGTGGCGCCCAGTGCGGCTGGAAAGTCATTGGGGCGTGGGCGTGTTCGTTTTCGGTTTCACCTCATTCGGGGCGGCGGACTCAATCGCTTCCAGCAGACCGGGATGGGCCTGGACCTGGACTGTCGATTCGTCAACTTCCCATTTGTACTCAGGCGGTTCGTCGCGACTTGTCACAAACACGTACTCTGCGCCGCCGACGCCACCGCCCGGCGCGTATTTGGCGATGTGTTTGATTCTGTCCCACGGCAGAAAGATCGTCCGAAGCAGTTTGCGCAGCCGGACACCGTCGGCGTCGATCGTCAGGCGCGTGACGTAGCCACGGAAGAGCGTGCGGATGGATATGGCGACAACGATCGCGGCCGTCAGTTTCGTCCACCACATGGCGCGGATCGTCAGGACGAAGATCATCAGCGCGTTGATGGGCGCCATGACGATCAGGAAGATCGCCAGCGGCGTGCGAAATGCGGACCAGCTTCGACGATGTTCGCTCAATGCTCGTAATACGTATGCGCGGGCCGGCCGGCAAGGATCTGCTCCTTGCCCCAGTTGGCGACGTTGCGGAAGGTTTCGGAGCCAATGAAGGCGTCAAAGGCGTCCCGGCTGCTCCATTCCGAAAGGATAACGTAGAGCTGATGATCGTCGATGTCGCGGCACATGCGGGACTGCGTGTGACCGTCGATGTCCGCCATGGCCTTGATGACCTTGCGGAACGCGTTTTCGAAGATCTCTTCCTTGCCGGGCAACACCTTGTAGTTCATACCGATTGTGACCATCGCGGGGGTACTCCGTTTCCGTTGTGGCCAATCGCTCGAAAATCCGTCATGCCGAGCGATGCGCCGGGCGCCTGGTTCCCCTGAGCGGGGCGATCCCCGCGGGGTTTCGGAGGTATCCTAGCAAGTCGCCGACGTTCGGCCAATCTTGACGAAAGGCGATTCTCGCTGAGAATGGCTGTGAGATTGCCCTTGGGAGAGGTGTCCGAGTGGCTGAAGGTGCATGCTTGGAAAGCATGTGTACGGTAACACGTACCGGGGGTTCGAATCCCCCCCTCTCCGATTCTGTCATATCGATTCCGCCCTTGGCGCCAATCAGGGCGAGGGCTTCCAGAAAGCCGTCGGGTTTTCATCTTCCCCGAGGATGAGCGTGCAGGCGCCGGGACCGCACTGGTTCACGGTCCCATTCCATCTGTCGAATTCAAAGCCGGACAGCGAGCCGGGATCAAACGTGATCCGCGTGCCCGTCTTCATTTCGGCAATGAAGACGAATCCGCTGGCGACGCTGAAGTTGACGTTCTGCGTCGTTCCGTTCAGCGGGTTCTCGCCCATGGCCGACGGGAAGGTGAGCCACTCGGGGGCCTCGATCGTGATGCTGTTCCAGAAGCCGGCGACGTTGGGTTCGGTATCTCCGACGCTCAGGAGCAGTGTCGGCATGCGCTGGTAGACGAGTTCGACGCTCTTGTCCGAGTCCATCGTGAAGGTCGCGACGCCGGTCTCCGGCGTGGCCACGGGATCGCCATCGAAACGCAGGAACTCGACGCGATCCTTGCCGCCCGTTTCGAAGTCCTCGCGGCTGTCGGCGTCTGTGAATCGGCTCTGCGTTCCCATGGATTCAAACGCGATGATCGTGACAGTCTTCCCGTCCTCCACCTGAAACTCGTTGACATCGGGATCGGCGGCGCCTCCGCGTTTGTTGTCGAAATTGCCATTGTTGAAGGGGGCGTTGGCGCGCGTGTAGGCCATGTCGTCGATGAAGATGTGCGCCTCCATCGCGCGGCAGAAGAACTCGGCTTCCGGATCGAGACCGCGGCAGCCGTTGAGGCTTCGCAATGTGACAGTCAGCGTGTGGCGATTGCCCGATTGTCCCTGCGGCGTGGGCGTCGTGGTCCCGCCATTCTGGGGGCAGTCGCTCCCCAAAACGGCGACGAGCAGTGTGACACAGATGAGGCGCCATCGATTCATTGCGATCGCTCTCCGGTCGGGGGTCGATTCCCGCCAGCGGGGGGAGTCGAGCCGGGCTGAACATGCGAGGCCAGTGACCGAATGATACCCGGCGGCCCGGCGCCGCCGCAATTCCTGATTCACCATTCGGTCGCAGAGTCGCGGCAGATCAGTTCGAGCGTGTTGCCCTCGGGATCCCTGATGAAGAGCGCCTTTGCCCCGAAGGCCGGGAAGGCGCTCGGGCGCGGGTCCAGGCCCAGCGACGTCAGTTTCGATTGCCACGAGTCGCAGGATTCCGGCGAAATCTCGAAGGCGAGATGGTTGAGTGTCGAACGCGTGACATCGTGCCCAACGAGGCGGCTGCGCGCGAAGACGTGGCGTTTGTGATCGATCAGGACCAGCAGTTGCGGGTGTCGATCGCGCCCAAGGGGCGTGTTTGTCTCGGCGATCTTCAGAAACGTGATCGTGGGCTCGCCTGTCGGATCCGGATCGGCGCCATTCTCGTGACAGGCCTCCGTGACGAACGGAAAGCCCATGACGCGCGTGTAGAAGTCGCGCATCGTCGGGATGTCGCGAACGCTCAGAACGATTTCCGACACGCCGAGGACTCGCGGCGCCGGATCGCCTCGATTCAAATCTGTTTCGTTGCGCTGTTGGATCTCCGCAATCGCGGGTTCGAGTATCTCCCGGGCGCTCGCGACATCTTCCTCGCGCCAGAGAACAAGGCGAATCTCGGCGCTATGCAGCCAGTCGCTGTCAGCAAATTCCAATAGGGCGCTGCGCAGACCGATGGCGAACTGCTCGATGGAGAGGGGGCCATAGCCCGTCGCGAGGGCCGGCATCGCCAGCGTCGTTGCGCCGAAGTCGGCGGCGGCGCGGAAGACGTAGGCCAGTGTCTGCGCGATGAGGGCGCTGTCGGATTCGTAGAGGGCGTTGATACTGACGGCGTGCAGGATTCGGCGGCAGGCGAGCGGTCCCGGCTGTGTGGCGACGACGGTCCCGGGCTCAACGTATTTGCGCCCCGTCGAATGAAGATGCGCCTGCAGTTCCGCCTGCACATCGGCGCCGCCGCGCTCAAGGATGGCGCCGTTGACACCACCGGACATGAGCAGGGCGGGATTGGCCGTGCTGACAATAATGTCGGCGGACTCGTCGAGCAGGTCGCCGTGTTTGACAGTCAGGTTCAGCACGTTGCGGGTCCTCGTGAAGAAAGACAGTGCAAACGCCCGCAAACCCTCGCAAACGCTCGCAAAAAAACAGGGAGCGCTCCGTTCGTCGTTTCGCAACGGGGCCCCACGATGCCGACTTATTGTAGGCCTTGCCCGGCGATTCTGTTGGGGCTGAGGGCCATGGGGAGTCGAGCCGATCCAAGTTCCCAGACTCCTTTCGACGACAGGATTGGAATTCGCCCCGAAGCGACGGCGAGACCTCCGGACGGCCTCGGCTTGCCCGATGATCTTCGAGAGTTGTATCTCCGCCCCACGCGATGCATTGAACTGAGCGCACGAATCAGATCCCCATTGTCGTCAGCGCGTCGATGTATCCAGCGCCCGCAAGCCCTGCGTTGTCGTGAGGACACGACGGCTCTGAGGGGCGCTGCTGGGGCAAATCCGTCAGCGCCACCCGTTTGCGCCAATGTCAATGAGGACAAACGCGGCGCCGGAATGACCGGCGCTGCGCCTGCGTCTGGGTATTGGCGGATTGAGTTTTTTCGATTGCCTGCGCGTTTATCGTCGGCGTCGTCGCAGCATGGGCGTCGCCGCCAACAGGATCAGTGTGATCGCCGCGGGTTCCGGGATGATCTGAATGACGGGCGCTTTGCCGACATCCGTGTTTGCGCCGTCGACGAAGCCGCCGTTTCCAAAGCGGATCTGTGCCCCGCTGAAGTTCGCCAGTCCCCAGAGACCGGGGCCGACTCTCGCGAAAATCTGACCGTTGTCATAGGCGCCGAGGGTCGGATCGATGGTGAAAGTCACGGTACCGAAATCGATCGAAGCGCCAACGAAGCCGGGCGCCGGAAAGTCAAACGACGTCTGTCCAAAATTCGTCGCAATGTCGCCGGGGCCGGGGACACCCACGCCGCCGACGGTATTGAGAATACCGTTCGGCAGCACGACGGCGTCCGTCGCGCTGACGGACACGCCGTAATCGGCGCTGAATGTCGTCGAGTCGATCGTGACACCGACGCCCGATACGTTCCCGACCATTCTGGCGGTCACGTTAAACGGCGTCGCCGACATCGGGTTGCTCAGCAGCAGCACCTTGCCGGGGCCGTGATCCAGCGACGAGATTCCAACGTCCGAGCTGACGAGCTCGAACCAGATCGTGACGTCGGCGCGCGCCGACACGCACGTCGACGCGATGACGGCGACGCAACATACAACCCATGCGGAAACCTGCTTCATGATGGACTTCCTTTCTCAGCAGTTGGCCCGAAGGATGTGCCCAACGGGCGTCTCGGTATGCTGAGCGGCATCGTACATGAATTCGCGTTCCTTACGCAAGAATCGAAACGCGCTGCACGGCCTTCAATGGCTGACCTGATGGTGTCGGGGGTGCCGGGACGCCCATTCACGGCTCGAACGCAACGTTCGAACAATGCCCCAAGGGTTGCGCGGCGTCCGCGTCGCGGACTTTGCTGACCCTGAGCAGGCTTGTGGCGCTCCGATTGGGGCGACGCTTCCATCGGGGAATGAGCGAAGCGACAGATTCGCTTTGTCTGGCGCTCGGAAGCTGTCGCCATCATCGCCGACATCGCATCACAATGGCTTGCGCATGGCGCCCGACCGTGACCTCACGGCGGAGCAAGGCCTGTCGGCCCCGGATGACTCGCCACGCTGAGGACAGCGAGGCTCTGATCCGAGCGCACTGGTTGCGACGCCGAGGCTACCGGCCTTCGATGAGGCGCGTGACGAATGGGGCGATGTCGCGGGCGTCGATCGCGTCATCGCGATTGACGTCGGAGAGGATGGAGCCTGTCCCACTGAGAAGGTCGGCGACGAACTGGGCAATGTCGTCGGCATCCACGGCGCCGTCGCCGGTCAGATCGCCCAGCCGTTCGCATCCGTCGTCGGCGTTGTCCAGCGCGCAGCGTTCGAGGGCGCCGATGTCCACGGCTGCGACGCTGTCGGCGTCGCCATCTTTGATGCGATCCTCGCCGAATGCGTCGAACATGGCGGAGGCCGGCAGGGCGGCGTTGTCGCCGGTCTCCAGCGCGGGCGAGTCGAGGCGCAGCGAATAGTCGTTGTCGTCGATCGTCAGCGGGTCGCCGTCGGGACCGTTGTTGTCGGTAAAGCCCGGGTTCGCGCTGATGGCGCTGCCGGCCAGTGAGCCATCCCAATCCTGAATCACGCTGTCCGCGACAGCGTAGAGTGGATCGCCGTAGAGAAAGTCCCGGGCGCCGCCGAAGAAATTCCGATCCAGATTTCCCCACACGATACTGTTGCGAATCGCGAACTCGGCGTCCTGCGAAAGCAGGGCGGGCCAGGTGAGGAAAACGGAAATCCCCGGAATCTGATTGTCGGCGATTGTGCAGTTGGTGACGTTGATCTTCGTGCCGATTCCGACCACGCCGCCGTTGTTGCCGACGATCAGGCAGGAAACGATCTCGACGGTATCGATCGGCGTGCCGCTCTCGAAGTTGAACGTGTGAACGGCGCCGCCGCCATCTTCATCGCCGCGATTGCCGATGAAGACGCATCGCTCAATACGCGCCGCGCATCGATTGGCGCCGACGCCGCCGCCACCGTTCGCCTTGTTGTTGATGAAGCGGCAACCGACGATCGCGTTGTTCCCGCGGACCAGCGCGACGCCACCGCCGGAAGTCGCGCCGATGATACCGATACCGTCCACGAAGTCGCAGTTCACGATCGTCGTCGCGTTGCCGGCGCCCGAGCTGAAGATGATGGGGCCGCAGAAGACGCCCATCCCGCTGCCGCCGATGTTGGCGTCGAAACGACTGTTGCGAATGTCGGCGGCGATCGTTCCAAACACCGCGACGCCGCCGCCGAAATCCGCGCCGATGTTCTGGTGGAACTCGCAGCCGTCGATCACGGCGGCCGCGTCGACGACCGCAATTCCGCCGCCGCCCCATTCGGAGCGACCTCGTTCGAAGCGGCAGTTGGAGACGATCGGGGCGCCGCCCTGAATCAGCATGTTGCCGCCGACGCGTTCGGAGAGCGGGCTGCCGGTTTCGACGTAGCCGTGTTCGAGGATGAAGCCGTCGAACGTCGTCGCGCCGCCGCAATTGGTCGCGCGGACGACATGCAGGCTGTTGTTGTTCTGTCCCGTCCAGCCGCCGAACTGGTTGAGGGGGCCATCGTCGGCCAGGAGGTCGCCGCTGAGGATCGTCGGATGGGCCTCGCGATCGCGGTCCTCGACGATTCCTCCGCCATCGGGAAAGCCGCCAAGCAGGGCGACGCCGTCGACGAGTTCGAAGGACATCGCCCGATTCGCTGTGCCGCGATCAGGGAGATAGGCGCCCGCGGCAACATGAATGGCGTCGATCGTCGCGTCGAGGCGCGCCGCGTCGAGGGCGTCCTGGAGATCGGTGAAGGCCGTGGTCCAGGAGAGTCCATCGCCCGATGGCGGCGCCGTGTCGTCGACAAGGATCGTGGTCGCGGCGCAGGGTACGGCGCAGAGGAGGAGAATCGTCAGCCCGATACGCATGGTGAGTAGGCCCCTTTCTTCCCTCGATGTGGCTCTGAGTCTGATGTCACGTCCGGCGCCCGGGTATTGCAGAAAGTCGGAGAAATGCGTCGACATCGGGCGATGAGAACCGCTGTCCGATCGATTCCTTCAGACGCTCGATCGTGCGGGATGTTCTCAGGGGACCGACTCGGGATGGGTGGGCTCACTGACCATTTCGCCGCATTCGGGGCAGACGCCCGACGCGTTGCCTGTCAGGTTGTAGAAGCAGATGGGGCAGAGGGGGGCGTCGCTCAGTGTCCGACGCTGGCGCCAGCGTTTGACGCGTCGAAACAACAGGAACATGGCGGCGTAATAGACGGCGTTGAGGACAAGGGTTCCGACGTCGTCGGGATTCTTCGGCCAGCCTGTCAGTCGAAAGCACAGCCAGGGCGCGTGGCAGGTCGTGTAGGCGTAGATCATCAGCGCCAACTCTTCGCCGCGGCTGATGATTCCCTTCTGCAGGATTGCGTCCATCCAGAACAGTGGCGCAAACGCCATCGCGCCGACAGTGGCGCCAAGCAGCGCGACGGCGTAGGTCGGCCAGGGGCGGGATGGATCACGTCGTCGGCGCATGGGGGGCTCCGCATTCGGGGCAACGGTTGGAGGCGCCGCCGCGCAGGTCGTAGCCGCATCGCCCGCAGCGACCTGCGGGGGCCTGACGTCGGCGTCGTCGCTCGCTTCGATGGAGCGCGAGCCAGGCGCCGGCCAGGACGAGCAGGATCGGCCAATAGGGAATGATCACGCGCGAGCCGTGGACTGTGCTGTGCCAGGCGGGCCGGGCGAAGTAGCCGAACGTGTAGTCGTCGCCCTCGAATCTCGACCAGCCCGACGTCGCTGAGCCGCCCGCCCCGGCGGATTCGCCGGCGTATGTCGTTCGGGCCATCAGGAGCTTGAGGCCGCCCGGGCCAAACAGGGCGGTATTCCCCGCGTGGTCGTAGCGGAGCGGCGCCACAGCGGTCACGCCGGCGAAGAGCGCGAGGGTGATGAGAAGGGTCGCCAGGGTGAGGCGGAGGGCTCGCATCGACGCATGTTAATCGACGGCCGGCGGTATGGCGTCATCGGGCGCCACGGCCGCGCTGTGTGACGCCGACGCGACAGCCGATCGCCCCCGCCGGTCGGGGCCGGCATTGCATTCCCTGGGGCGCCGCGACGCCACCACACAGGCGCCGCACAATCGCGTCGTGTCCATCAGGAGGGCCGGAGGGCGCCGACGCGCCGGCGGCTTATGAAAAACTCATGGATTGAACATCATCACCTAACCATTGGGCGCTATGAATAGCCTCAAGCCGTTCCCTCGGCCGGCGGCGCGACCCGCGTCCGGTCCTGACGGGGGACGCCGTGGAGGATCTTCGATGGTTGTCGCCAGTGATCCGAGACCCTTTCGATTCGACTTTGAGCCGCGCGGGACACTGCCGCGGCTGGCCCTGGGCGCTTCCCGCGGATTGCTGGAGGACCTGTTCGGTCTCTCAAAGCTCTCGGAGACGTACGCCAATATCCGGGCGAATCGCGGGCGCTCGTCGTTCGAGGATGCGGCGCTGGAGGAACTCGGCGTCCATTGGCGCGCACCCGAGGCGGACTTTGTCAACGTCCCCGCCACGGGCGGTCTGGTGGTTGTCGCCAACCACCCGTTCGGTGGTGTCGAGGGATTGATCCTCACGACGATGCTGCGGCGCGTGCGACCCGATGTGAAGATCATGTCCAACGCGCTGCTCGGGCGCATTCCGGAACTCCATGAATCGCAGATCTTCGTCGATGTCTTCGGCGGCGCGGAAGCGGCCCGCACCAACGCGGCCGCGATGCGAACGGCCCTGCAATGGGTGAAGGCGGGCCACTGCCTCGCCGTCTTCCCGGCGGGAGAGGTGTCGCACTTTTCGATTCGCGAGCGCGTGATCACGGATTCGCCGTGGAGTGAATCGATCACGCGGCTGATCGCAAAGGCCCGCGCGACGGTCGTCCCCGTCTTCTTCGAGGGGCGCAACAGCCGAATCTTCCAGGCGGCGGGGCTGGTCCATCCGCGACTGCGGACGGCGATGCTGGCCCACGAAGTGTACAACAAGGATCGTCGCGACGTCGTCGCGCGGATCGGCCGACCGATCGAGTACGAGCGCATCGAGAAGCTCCCGACGGACGCCGAGCGCACGGCCTACCTGCGACTGCGCACCTACATTCTCCGCAGCGGCCTCACGCCGCAGCCGCAGCGTCGCGCGTCGAGTGTCGATCCGGCGGGCATGCTTCCGATCGCGCCGCCGGAAACGCCGTGCGGGATCCTGCAGGATGTCGCGCGGCTGGGCGAGGCGAAGCGGCTCGTGTCGAGCGGGG
>DAOPJV010000018.1:0-9333 GCA_035399845.1 Phycisphaerae bacterium
TTTCATCACTGATTTTCTTATGACATCGGACACTCTTGCAAATAAAATCGAGTTTCCAGACGGAGCCTAGTTCTCGTAGCATCGGGATTTCGCAGAGACGCCAATGAACTCCGTGATCAGGGGCCGCTGGATGACGCCGATGCTGGACGTGCTGGGGATCGAGTGGATCAACTGGTATCTCGATTTTTACTACTCCCTCAAAGAACCGCATCCCGTGAAGACCCCCGTCTTTTACTACATTGTCACAGGCGACGCGACGCCTATTCGGAAGCACTACCTGAAGTCCGCACGCGCCCGCGCAGAGGAAGTCGAGAGGAAGCTTGATGATTACCGGCAGGCGGATCCGGCGAACCGGAACGCAGAGGTGATTCCGCACGAATCGGTTCCTCACGAGAGCATCGTTACGCTTGAGAGAATCTGGATGGGAGCGGCCATCGCTGGCGACATGGAGTTGGCGAAGCGCATCACCGCTCCGCTTGCCGAGTCGCCCGCGGCAGAGCTGGACGCGCCATATGCGATTCGCGACGTTTGCCTCCGTCACGCGCTGGCACAGGACGAGAACGCCGAGGCGGAGCTCATCGCCAAGATCAAGCCCGGCTACATGGCCGGATTTCCACAGCCATTGATCGAATTCCCTCTTGGCGTTTTCAAACGGGATGCGGGGCTCGTGCTTGAGGGAATGCGGAAAACCAATCTGCGATACAAGACCAAATGGGACACGAAGCGATGGCGCATCTGGTTTGAAAAGCCCGGCATCCGGAAACCCAAGACCTGGGAAGCATGCCTGACTGAATCCAAGAAGGCGATGTTCAATTTCAACTGGGACCTCGCCCGGTGGGCGCTCGCCTGGCTCAACATCGCCGCGTGGCGCGGCATGGACGAAGTCTTCGAGAGCCCGAAGAAGTTCTCTCAGTGGATGCCGATCGAACTGGCAAGAAGCGGGCAACGCTAAAGGGTCAGGTGACGATCACGTTGCCGCCGCACAGAAACCGCAGGAACGAGATTCCCGTCTCATTGCGCTGGTACGAGATTGTCTCATTAAGTTGGTACGAGATTCCTTTCTCGTCCCGTCTGCTGGCGCCAGATTCCCTTCTGGCGCCCATCCATCGAGACGCCTCTACGGGAATCCGTTCCCGCCGCCAACCGCGCAGCTACTCCCTCTCCGCCAGCCACGCCTCCGCCTTGCGCGTCATCGCCTTCACTCGGTCGTCCTTCTGAAACGCCGCGAAGTCCCTCGACAGCGCGTCAAAGCACGCCGCCGACCGCGAATCGATTTCGCCGACGAGGCTGTCGCGCATGATCGCGGCGTGCAGCGCCGTCGAGTCCGACAGGCATTCCGCCGGGGCGTGTCCGAGGGCGAGCAAACGGCCCATCAGTTCCGCCATGTCCGCCAGCGCCTCCGGTGTCCGCAGGTCGTCGTTGTCCGGCTCCTTGCCGAACGGGTCCTTCGGTTTCATGAGGTAATGTGCGCCGTCAACCTGCGTCCAGCTCACGAAGCGCTGCGGCCGCCGCTGCAGCCAGACGCCTGACATCGCGACGCATTGCCCACGGTCCGTCTCCTCCCGCGGGACATAGACTCCGGCGCGCCGCGCAGCGCACGCCGGCTCTTCCTTGAGCTGAAAGATCCGCGGGCAATGATCCGAGGCGTGGGTCGGCTCAATCAGCACGAGGTACTTCCGGAGTCCCTGACTCCCGCTGCTGCCCAGGCGGATCCAGCGCGCCACGTCGAGAACCCTGACGTCGGGGCCGAATTCGTGTTCCGTTTCAACCGGAAGCATCGATTCGGGATTCTTCCTTGTGATTCGATCGACCGCCGCCCGAAATCCCGCCATGACGGCGTCGCGTTCCTTAGGGGTGACGCGGACCATCACATCCTTGATCTTGTTTTTCTTCCCACGGTGTTTCCTGAAATGGGTCGGCGGCTTTCCCTTGGTGTATTTGTCGACGTATTCCGAAACGCTGTCCTTTTCGGCCTTTGCCAGCAGCCGTTTCACGATCGGCGTATTGAGCACGCGATCGTTCGCCCGATTGAGCGCTTCGAGCTGACGATAGCTGTCGGTGTCTTTCGCCGGAATGTCCCGCCACAATTCGCGGTAACCCCCCACGAGCTTTTCCGCCACGCCGCGCCAGGCGTCTTCCGACAGCGAGAGACCGTTCTCCGCCGCCGCGAACCGCAGGCTCGTCATGGCGCGCAGCAGGTCCAGCTCGAAGGGGCCCTCGAACGCTTCGTCAAAGTCGACCAGCGCGTACGCCAGCCGCGGGCCGCCGTCCGGGTGCGCGGCGAAGGTCCCCGTGTTTCCCGGATGCGGATCGCCGTGCAGAATGACCTGTTGATCCTTCGCGCCGAGCCAGTCCGCGCAAGGTTCCCTGGTCCACACGTAAAAGAGGTCCGCCGTTCCGCGGAAGAACGAGTAGGCGTCCTTCGACAGGCTCGCCACTTTCAACGACAGGTTCGGGATCTCGGCGTCCACGAGATGCGGATTCAGCGCCTCGATGCGCGCGAGAGGCGATTTCTGTTCGCCATCGGCGTTCTTCGGCGCGGCGTGGGCGCTCTGCGTAAAGTGGCCCAGGCCCGCGAGAACCCAAACACCCACCCGCCAACACGGCGCCAGGCCTTTCGACTTATTTTGCATGACTCGCCTCATCTAAGCATCGATTCACTATTAGGTTATTGGTGAGGGGTCCGTTCGCTGTCCGGCGCCGCCGAGATTCTACACACCCCGGGCGCATCCTCAATCGACCCGTTTGTTAAACGGACGTATCCCAATCTTTGCGCTTTCTTAATCCGCTGACAACGCCGCGTGAATATGCCGTCCTTAGAGTCCGCGGCAAGTCATCGGGAGGGGCACGCCCTCCCGGGAAACTGTGGCGGAAGCCGGAAAGGCGATTCGCGGTGAGTGACCGCGGCGCTGGTACAGAACGCCCCGAAAGAAGGGAAATGGAGCAGGAAATGAAGCAGTTTCGAACTTTGGCCGCCGCCCTGGCGGTCCTGACGTTTGCGAGCGTCGCGAAGGCGGACCTCGTGGCCATCACGGAATTCATGAACAACGCCAACGGCGAAGACAACGGTCGCGAATGGGTTGAGCTGTTCAACTACGGCGCCACGTCCGTGGACGTCAGCGGCTGGACGCTGAACGACGAGGACACGGACTCGTTCACGATTCCGAACGGAACGACGATCCCCAGCGGCGGCTACCTGATCCTGGTGTCCGGCGGCTCCGGCGGCATTTCGGCCGCGGACGCCAAGGCCACGTTCGAGGCTGAGTGGCTCGGCGGCGCCGCCGATGCCCGCGTCATCGGCATGGAAAGCTACGCCCTCGGCAACAGCGGCGACGAACTCGTCCTTTCGGACGCCGGCGCCAACCTCGTCTGGTCGCTCGCCTACATGAACGATGAGACGGAAGCCGTCGCCACGTATCACACGAGCGCCGACCTCAGCGGCGTCGCCAATGTGTACGGCAGCAAGGCCGCTCCGGGCGTCGTTCGCGCAGGTGATGACAACGGCTCGGCCGGCTTCCTCGGTTACGAGGACAGCGACCTCGGCGTGAGCCAGGACCCGTTCGGCTACGCCAGCGACATCGCGCCGCTCGCCGGCCTGGGCTGGGAAGATTATTCGGGCGTCACGACGGCCGGTTTCGGCAGCCCGCTCGCGGGTGGCTACACCGTCGTCCCTGAGCCCGCCACGATGACGCTCTTCGTCGTCGGCGGTATCGCCCTCATTCGACGACGCAAGTAAGTCGTCGTCGCAATCCAGACGCCGGAAAGAAGCGTTCGGCGGAGGAAAGAAGAACAAGGCAATCGAAGGCGGTCCCGAGGACGCAACGTCGTCGGGACCGCCTGAGGCCTTGAAAGAAAAGTGGAAGACGGATCGCGGTGTGGTGTCGCGAGCCGGATTGAAAACAGGTCATGCGGGGATTGGGAGATTTGGCGCATGCGTAACCGAGGTCGAGCCGCGACGGCGTTCACACTCATCGAATTGCTCGTCGTTATCGCGATCATCGCAATATTGTTATCCGTCTTACTGCCGGCCCTCAGCGCGGCGCGCGAAATGGGCAAGGAAGCCAAGTGCAGCGCCCAGATGCGAGGCATCGGCGGCGGTTTCCTCGCCTACGCAAACGACAACAACGACTATCTCTGCAGCGGCGCCTTCGATCCGGAAGTCGCCGCGGGACGTGACGGTCCCGTCGATCAGGTCGGCTGGGTCGCCGATCTCGTCAACGCGAACATCGCCTTTCCCGGCGATTCGCTCTGCCCGTCCAACCCCGCGCGCTACAACCAGAAGCTTGGCCTGAACGGCATGACCTACAACGCCGACGAGGCCGCCGATCTCATCAAGCGCGGTTTCAACACGAACTACACACAGTCCTGGTACATGGGTCGCACGGAATGGGATCCGACCTCCGGCAGCACCAACCTCAAGCGTCTGGATTCGACGGAAGGTCCGCTGAGCCTGAGCTCGCTGCGAAACGTCCATTCCAATCGCATCCCGCTGATCGGTGACGGCCGGACGGATACCGACGACCTTGTGCTCGGCGAACGATCCGTCAAGACAATGACGGACGGTCCCTTCGCGGGGCCCTACGGCGTTCAGAACTACTCGGACTTCGGCCCGTCGCACGGTCGCGCGAGCTACGTTCCGTTCAAGAACCACAACCGGATTCGCGCCAACATCCTGTTCGCCGACGGCCACGTCGGCTTCTTCAAGGATGGCGATCGCGATGGCGAATTCGGCGTCAACGCCGCGACCATGCCGCATGGACAGAAGGACCTCGATCAGGAAGTGTTCGACGGCGTACTCAGCATGGGCCGTCGCTCGATGAACCTGTTCACACGGCAGTAACGCACAAAGGAATCGCGCCCAGCGGGCGCGTCTGAATATCGCGAAGAAATGGCAGAAAGGGGGGGCCACGTGCGCCTCCACAGCGCGCTCTGCGGGCGTTCCGCGGAGTGATCTGAAGCCCGAAAGTTCCTATTCGTCCCCGCATAACCCCACGGAGTGAAGAAGCATGAAGAACTGGCGGATAAGTCTCATCCTCGCGGCGATGGCCTGTTGTCTGGCCGGCGTCGCCCAGCGAACCTACGCGCAGGTCGTCATCAACGAAGTCCTGCAGAATCCCGAAGGCAGCAACGACGAGCTCTGGGAGTACTTCGAGCTCTACGGCCGACCGGGCATGGACCTGACCGGCTACGCCATCGGACTCATGAACGGCGGTATCGACGCCAACAACGACGGCATCATCGGCCCGGGTGACACGGTTCCGGAGATCGACGAGGCCTTCGGTCTCGACGGCCTCACGCTGGGCGCCAATGGCTTCCTCGTGATCTACAACGACACGGGCGGCACGAGCAACCTCGTGAACCTGGGGCTCATCGACCCGGCGTCCAACGTCGTGTCGTTTACCGCCGCGCATATCCCGAACACGTTCGACGTCGCCGGCAAGCTCTCCAACGACGGCTCCTCGACCTACGTCCTGGTTCGAAAGCGCGTCGATCACTCCATCGACATGAACAACCAGAGCGTCTACGGCGCCAACTACTTCTTCCACAAGGACGTTCGCCACGACGTGGATGGCGACGGCAATATCGACGTGGGAACCGAGACGAACACGATCGGCACGGGCGAGCCCGCCCGCATGCTCCAGCCGATTCAGATCGTCGACGAACTCGCCTGGTCGAACGGTGGCGGTCTCGAGTACACGTCGTCCAGGCAGTACGAGATCAGCGATACCCCCGGCTTCAACCCCGACATGGTCAGCCGCCTCGCCTACTACTGCTCCAATCCGCGGCGCGGACATCGCACGGCCGGAAACGCCGGCAATCCGTTCACGACGGAAATCACGAGCATCGCGGACGAATCCTTCATCTACGGCGAAATGATCACCAGCCTTCCGATCAGCGCCGACTTCTTCAAGTACAAGACGGCCATCGATGTGATGACCGGCTTCACGACGACGAAGGCGCCGACGGATCTCTCGGCCGCCGCCTACGACGCCTCCTGCGATCCCGAACCCGATGACGCGCCGAACGCCGGCTGCTCCCCGATCTCGGGTGGCGGTTACCAGTACACGGACATCGATGTCACGGACTTCGTCATCACGCCGGGAACGTTCAACGATCACCCGACGAACGCCAACGTTCAGCAGTTCCGATTTGTGCGGGGCGACTTCAACGTTGACGGTCTCGTCAACCACATCGATGAGCGCATGATCCTCGACCGCATGGGCTGGGGCCTCGACGATGCAGACGTCGATGGAACGTGGCTGCGACAGGGCCCCGAGTTCCAGAAGACGCTGATGATGCTCGAGATGGACATGGCCGACACGGCGAGCGTCAACTCCGACGACCTCAACGCGTTCTACGCCGAGTGCGCCGTCTGCGGTGTCGCGACAAACGCGGAAGTCCGCATCACGGAATTCATGTACACGGGCAACGGCGACGAATTCATCGAGTTCACCAACGTCGGCGCCACGCCGGTCGATATGTCCGGTTTCAGCTACGATGACTCCGGCCGAATCTCCGGCGCCTTTGACCTGAGCGCCTTCGGCGTGGTCATGCCCGGCGAATCCGTCGTCATCACGGAAGGCGACGCCGGCCGATTCAAGCTCGACTGGCAGCTGCCCTTCACCACCAAGGTCATCGGTGGTCTCGGCGATCCCATCGGGAGCAACCTCGGCCGCGGTGATGAAATCAACCTCTACGACAACGGCGGCCAGCTCATCGATCGACTCACGTATGACGATCGTGTCTATCTTCCGTCGCCGCGCGCCAATGGCGCCAGCGCCTGGGTCTGCTCCGCCGGTCTCGGCGCGAACGATCCGACGCTCTGGCGACTCTCGCAGGCGGGTGGAGACGGCCAGAGCTCCTACGTCTCCCTCAACGGCGACACGGGCAGCCCCGGAACGCACGCCGATGATGACTGCACGAGCGCGATCCTTCCCGTCGGCGCCTGCTGCCAGCTCGGCGCCTGCATCGAAGGCCCCAGCGTCACGCAGGATTACTGCGAAGCCGTGGGTGGCATCTACCAGGGCGACACGACGACCTGTGGCGCCGTTTCCTGCCCGCAGCCCAGTGGCGCCGCCATCCGCATCACGGAGTACATGTACTCCGGCACGGGCGGCGAGTTCATTGAAATCACGAACTTCGACGCCGTCGCGGTCGATCTCACGGGTTGGCGTGTCAACGACAACGCCGGCGTTTACCTGACGGGTCTCGACATCGGCGCTCTCGGCATGATTCAGCCGGGCGAGTCGATGATCATCTCGGAAGACGACGCCACGACGTTCGACACGGCCTGGAGCCTTGGCGGAACCGTCGGCATCGTCGGCGGTCTCGGAACCGCGGGCGGCAACAACCTCGGACGCAACGACCAGATCAACCTGTTCGACGCGTCGGGCACACTTGTCGATCGCCTGACCTATGGCGATCAGGACTTCCCCGGCACGATTCGAGCGCAGGGCGCCAGCGGCCGCCCCTGCATCATCGCCGTCGGCCTCGACAACATCGACAACTGGGTCCTCTCGACCCTCGCCGATGTCTCGGCCTCCTACGCCTCCAGCAACGGTGACATCGGTAACCCGGGTCGCTATGACGCCGACACCTGCGCCGGCGCGAATCCGGTCGGCGCCTGCTGCTTCCTCGACGGTTCCTGCACCGACAGTCTGACGCAGGACATCTGCGAGAATGGCGGCGGCACGTGGCAGGGCGTGGATACGACCTGTGCGACGGCCAACTGCCCGCAGCCGAGTGACGTTCAGATCCGCATCACGGAATGGATGTACTCGCCCTCCGGCGCCGGCGCCGAGTTCGTCGAGTTCACCAACGTCGGCGCCACGCCGGTTGACATGACCGGCTGGAGCTACGACGACAACAGCCGACTGCCCAACGAGTTCGACCTGTCGGGCTTTGGCGTCGTCATGCCGGGCGAGTCCTTCGTCATCAGCGAAAACGCGCCCGCCACGTTCGCCGCGGACTGGAGCCTGCCCGTGACCGTCAAGGTCCAGGGACCGTATCCGAACAATCTTGGCCGAAGCGACGAGATCAACCTCTACGACGCCAACGATCAGCTCGTCGATCGACTCACCTACGGTGACGAATCGATTCCCGGCTCGATCCGAACGCAGGGCGCCAGCGGCTGGCCCTGCGCCGAAGCCGTCGGACAGAACGACGTCATTCGCTGGTCGCTCTCGACAGTCGCTGACGTTCAGAACTCCTACACCAGCGGCACGGGCGACATCGGAAACCCCGGCTCGTTCGTTTCGGATCCCTGTCCTGCGGCGACGGGCGCCTGCTGCGAAGGCGGTGTCTGCACCGACGCGCTGCTTCAGATCGACTGCGAAGCCGCGGGTGGTCTCTACCAGGGCGACTTCACCACGTGTGGCGCCACGAGCTGCCCGCAGCCGTCGGGCGCGCAGGTTCGCATCACGGAGTACATGTACTCCGGCGATGACGGTGAGTTCGTCGAACTCGTCAACGTCGGCGCGGGCTCGGTCGACATGACCGGCTGGCGCCTGAACGACAGCGCCGGCATCTACGCCACGGGCTTCGACCTGTCGTCGCTCGGAACGATCGCGTCGGGTGAAGTGGTTGTCATCACGGAAGCCCTGGAAGCTGACTTCCGCGCCGCCTGGGGTATCCCGGCGAGCGTGAAGATCGTCGAGCTCCTCGGTGACACGATGGGCAACAACCTGGGTCGCGCCGACTCCGTCACGCTCTTTGACGCGTCGGCCGCCGAGGTCGATCGACTCGACTACGGTGATGAGACGTTCCCGGGCACGATTCGCACGCAGCGCGTCAGCGGCTGGCCCTGTGACGACGCCGTGGGCCAGAACGATATCTTCCAGTGGCAGTTGTCTGTCGCGGGCGACGCCCAGGGATCGACGACGAGCACGCTCGGCGATATCGGCAACCCCGGCGCCTACACGGCCATCCCGTGCGCCCCGACCTGCGGCACCTGTGCCGCCGACGCCGACAATGACGGCATGCTGACGGCCGCCGACGTCGATGACTTCGTCGCCTGTTCGCTGTCCGACACGCTCGAGGCCACATGCCTCTGTGCCGACATGGATGGCAGCGGGGCGGTCAACGGCGCCGACATCCAGCTCTTCGTCACGACACTGCTCAGCGCCCCAGGCGCCTGCCAGTAACGCGACACCAGACTCCTAACACCATCAAGGTCGGCCCCGGGGATCCAATGCGATCCCCGGGGCCTCTTTGTTTTCCGGGCGACGCCAACAGCCGAGCCACGACCGTAAGGAAGTGGTCGCGTTGATCCGCTATTGCATCCGGCGCGAATGCCGCGAGCGAGTGAATTCCGAACCGCGACCGCAAGGGAGG
>DAOPJV010000018.1:9433-94888 GCA_035399845.1 Phycisphaerae bacterium
GGGCCAGTTGCGAGACCATGTCACGCGTCGCCAGTCCCCCGGAGCGCCCGTCGCCAGCGCGCTCTGCAAGAGTAGCGCAACCCGCCATGGGCGAGTCACATCTGAGCCACGACCGTGAGGGAGTGGGCGCGTTGCGCCACGATTGCATTCTGCGCCAACGCGGCGAGCGAGCGTAATCCGAACCGCGACCGCAAGGGAGGGGGCCAGTTGCGAGACCATGTCACGCGTCGCCAGTCCCCCGGAGCGCCCGTCGCCGGCGCCGCACACAGCAACCCGCAAGTATCAAGAGTACGGCGGTCGCGGGTTCGGGGCTGAATCGGAATTCGAGGTATCCCGTGCCCGTCGCGATGTGCCCGGCCGATGTGTCGTTCGCCCGAATGCTCATGGTGTAGTCGACATCCCATGTGGTGAACGCCGGAATGACGAATTCGCCGGAAAAGGCGAGAACCCCCGGGCCAACGCCATCGATCGTGAAGTGCGAGTCGAGATCCTCGTATAGCGTGTTCAGCACGTTGCCCGGCTCGGAAAAGTCGAACGCAATCCCGGCCCGCATCGAATCGGCGGTCAGATTGAAAGTGAAGCGCCCGTCGTAGTGAACGACCACGTCGCGTTGCGCCGTCACGTCGAAGGTTCCAGCGGCGGCGGAGAGCAGCGTGTCGGCCTCGCCGGCCTCCGCCGCGATGATCGAGCGAATGAGGAACCGGGAATTGTCGAGTTCGTAGGATGCTGCGGCGGAGGACAGGCCATAACTGGCGGAATGCGCTGCGCTGAAGGGGAGTGAGACCGTCTTAATCCTGCTGACGTCTTAGATCGGCGATGGACCCACAACCCCGGCGAGGAGACTCCAGTCGCTGAATGTCAAGTCGGCGGCGTTCAGCGCGTGGGTTGCGACGAGCACGGGAAGGAGGCAATTGAATGTCAATCGTATTCGACACATGGAGCCAGGCCCGGCGATTCGCCGCCACGCAATGAAGTCATTATAAGCCCTGAGCGTGTAATGACCGAACCGCGACCGCAAGGGAGTGGGCCAGTTGCGCCATGACGCCTCGCGTCGTCGACTACCCGGCGCGTCCGCCGCAAACAGCAACCCGCGAGCATGAATAGCGCGGCCGTTGCGGGCTCGGGGCTGAATCGGAATTCGAGGTATCCCGTGCCCGTCGCGATGTGCCCGGCCGATGTGTCGTTCGCCCGAATGCTCATGGTGTAGTCGACATCCCATGTGGTGAACGCCGGAATGACGAATTCGCCGGAAAAGGCGAGAACCCCCGGGCCAACGCCATCGATCGTGAAGTGCGAGTCGAGATCCTCGTATAGCGTGTTCAGCACGTTGCCCGGCTCGGAAAAGTCGAACGCAATCCCGGCCCGCATCGAATCGGCGGTCAGATTGAAAGTGAAGCGCCCGTCGTAGTGAACGACCACGTCGCGTTGCGCCGTCACGTCGAAGGTTCCGGCGGCGGCGGAGAGAAGCGTGTCGGCCTCGCCCGCCTCCGCCGCGATGATCGATCGAATGAGGAACCGGGAATTGTCGAGTTCGTAGGATGCGGCGGCGGAGGACAGGCCGTAGGTCGATCGGTGCGAATTGCTGAAGGGGAGTGTGATGTCATTGAATCGATGGACGTCGTAGACGGGCGCCGAGCCAATCACCGTCGCGCGCAACTCCCAGTCGGAGAAGTCCAGGTCGGCGGCGAGCGCGGGCGAAATAATCGTCAGCATTGAAAGGAGTAAAGCAGACGCCGCCAGTCGAAGTTTCATCTTTGCTTCATCCTGATTCTCAACAAATCCAACAGTGCCAAGGCGTTTATTCTAATGGAAAGGAGTCGAAGATTGCCATGTCAAGACGTTGCCAGTTTATAGTTCTTTATTGCGTTTGTTTATTTTTCTCGGCCCCCACTGTCGATGCGCGGATAATCTACGTAAAGCAGGACGCAAGTGGGCAGGCGGGGGATGGCTGGGATGACGAGAGCGCCCTCGCTGACTTGAGCACAGCCCTTAACATGGCGATGGCGGGGGACCAGATTTGGGTCGCCCAAGGTGATTACAAGCCGCCCGTCGGGGGACTGTTTACGATTCCGAGCGGTGTTCGAGTCTTTGGCGGATTTTACGCACTATCCGGCTCGGAGGCTATCAACAACGCAACAACACGCGATCTGACGGCCGAAGGCAATAATACGGTCTTGTCCGGGTTGGAGAGCCCTTTCTTTACGGAGACAATTGTAGAGTTGTTGGACGTCAGCGAGGAGACAGTATTCGAGTCCTTTGAAATCACAGGCGCAATCAGGACCGCCGTTCGATTGCAGGACTGCCATGGCCAGGTCCGCAACATCCTGATCCATGACAATGTGGCACTTCTCCCAGGCAATGGCGCTGGAATGTCCATTGGAGGTCAGGCCTTGGACCTGGTGGTTCGAGATTGCATTTTTCGCGACAATAGCTCCGTAGACGATGCCGGCGCGGTCGCGTGTTTTGACACAACAGCCAACTTTCTCAACTGCATCTTTGAATTCAATACCGCGGAGACCGGTGGGGCGATGCGGATTGACTTCAATTCTGACGTCGACCTCGAATCCTGCATTTTCAAGGACAACGAAGCGACTTTCGGTGAAAACGGCGGCGGCGCGATCCTGGTGGATTCAAGTGTCATCTCCGTTCGAGATACGGTCTTCTCTGACAATACCGCCGATGGCGTCGGTGGCGCCGTCGCCGCGAGATTCTGCCCGGCCGTCCAGTTTGTCAGAACCAGTTTCACCGGGAATCTTGGCGTCGGCCGTGGAGGTGGCCTCTACGTCAATGCGTTGACGGAGGGGGAGCGATCGGTTCGCCTTGCCAACTGCGAGTTCCTGAACAACAGCCTCATTCACGATCCGTTGAATGAGTTCCCCGGAGGAGGCGGCGCCCACATCCGCAAATACGAGACGGCGCTCCTGGATAACTGCCTGTTTGTGAACAACTCCGCGTATAAAAGGCGGCGGCTTGCTCCTTGAGGGCGGCGAGACGGCCACGATATCGAATGGAGCCTTTGTGGACAATCATAACACGGGTCTGGGGCAAGCCGGCGCCGGTGTCCTTCATCTCGACGCGGCCTTGCTCGTTCGCAACACGATCCTATGGGATAACTCCGCCGACGCGACGATTGTCGACGCCCAGGTCAAGGCCGAGGCTCCAGGCGCTCAGTTGAGCGTCGTCTACTCCTGCGTTCAGGACGACGACCCCAATCTTCCGCCCATCACTGGCGCCGGCAACATCGACGAGGATCCGTTATTCGTGGACGCACCGAACGGCGACTTCCGACTCAGCGCGCTTTCGCCGTGCATCGATAGAGGCGTGAACGCCCTTTCCGACGACTATGGCGATCTGGACGATGACGACAACGAAAATGAGAAAACCCCGCTGGACCTCGCCCTCGCCACAAGAGTCGTGGACGGTCTCGCGACGATCGACGACCTCACGTTGTGTGACGGGATCGTTGACATGGGGGCCTATGAGTATCGATTTGGCTGCGGCGCCTGCATCCTGGGGGACATCAACAAAGACGCCGTTGTGGATGGACGAGACATCGACCCGTTTGTGGCCTGCCTCCTCGGGTCGTCCGGTTGCGAATGCGCCTGCGCCGATATCCGGGGAAGCAACGGCGTGGGTGTCGAGGACATCGTTTGCTTCGTTACACTTGTCCTGAGTGGCGGGGCGGACAGAAGCTGCGTCCAGAACAACTGCGACTTTCTCCCGCCCGGCTGCCCGTATAGCAATGAAACGGCCGTCCAGATGATCGTGTCGGGCGCCCTTGCCGACTGCAACGACAACCTGATTCCCGACGTCTGCGAGATCGACGAGAACAGCGTCGCCCCGGGCGGGCCCTATTACTGTCAGTCGGATTGTGTTATGGACCAGAACAACGACGGTATCCCCGATACGTGTCAGCCCGACTGCAACGGCAATGGAACGCCCGATGACCTGGATATCGCCGCCGCCGTCGAGACAGACTGCAATGGCAACGGGATTCCCGACAGCTGCGCCAGCGAGCAGGACCTCAATGGAAACGGCGTACCGGATGAATGCGACATCCTCGCGCGGGTGAGCGCCGACTGCGACGGCAATGGCGTGCCCGATGAAGCCGATCCGGACTGTGACGGCGACGGAACGCCCGACGCCTGCCAGCCGCTCGTGGACTGCAATGGCAGTGGGGTCTTTGACGCGTGCGAAACGGATTGCGACGGCGATGGCCTTCCGGGCGACTGCGAATTGTCCTGGAATGACTGCAACGGCAACCATCAGCCCGATGATTGCGAGATCAATCGCGATCCGCCGTGGAACCTGCCGGACTGCAACAACAACGGTGTCCCGGACGAGTGCGAGCTCAGCGGCGCCGACTGCAACGGCAACGGCGTCCTTGACGCATGCGATATCTCAATGGGGCTCAGCGCCGATTCGAACGCCAACGGGATTCCCGACGAGTGCGAGGGCGCGCCGATGGCGCCGATGACGAGGGGGGCCTTTGCGGAGTTCTCTACCGGTGGGTATCCAGGATTCCCGCCGGGTGTTCCCGTCCAGTCGGTCGAGTCGGAACGCTGGACCGCGTACATGACCTGGTGCGCCGCGACCGACTTCAGCGACATGACGATCGCCGAGAAGTTTGAGGCGCTGCTCGCGAAGCGCCTCGAACTGGGGCTGCCCGCCGGTCAGTTGCTGCCGACGCCCTGATCCGCCTCGGGGAGACATATCCACGAACGCGCTTTTCTGCGGTCCGCGTCGAGCCTTCGGCGCGGGCCGCTGCGTTTCCGCCACTTCGCGCGATCGGGCGCCCGGCCGAGTCGCCAGGCGCCGCCGCAGAAACAACGCCGGGCGCCGTGCGTGGTTTGCACGGCGCCCGGGTCTCGTTCGGAACCGCGGAGGACATCGTGGTTCCCTCGCCGTCGCTTTGCCGTGGGAATTCGGCGTCAGTCGATCGGCGAGCGAATAGGAGGGGATGGAGACTCGCTCAGCGTCGTCGGCGGATCATCGCCACGGCGCCAAGGCCGAGCAGCGACAGTGTCGCCGGCTCGGGAACCACTGTGAACTTCGCGAAGGCGACGTCAAAGGCGCCGACCTTCGTCAGGGCGCCGAACGTGTCGCCGCCGAGACCGCCGCTGATGTTGACGCTCACGTTGAGGTTCGCTGTGGTGCTGGTGTTCACGATGCCGCCGGCAAAGTCGAGCACCGATCCGCTGCGGAAGTCGTCGTCAGCGGGGCTCGCCAGGCTGCTGGCGACGTTGTAGTTGGAAATCGCCAGGTAATAGACGCCCGGCGCAAAAGGCCGCGTCAGTGTCGAACCCAGTGACGGCGAACTGAACGCGTCATCGTTCAGATAGTCCGCGATGCCCTGGAAGTTGCTGTCCAGGACCATCATGTCCGTGTCCGTCTGCGTTCCGCCGGTCTGGCCGACGGACGTGATTGTCAGGTTGCCGCCGGCGATGGAACCGACGTCGATCGAGCCGAGATCCAGCGGCAGGATCGCTTCCGAGGTCAGCGTCGAGACGTAGTCACTCGTCGTGGACGATGTGCCCGTGACGCGATAGTAGAGTGATTCGCCGCCACCGAAGCCGTACCACTGGTTGAAGCGCGACGGCGACGTGGGCGACGTCTGCAACGTGCTGTCCGAGGTCCCGATGACGCCGCCGCTCTGGGTGAGACCGCGAATCGTCCCCGTGTGGCCCGCCGCGCCGGCCGTCGTCAGCGTCAGGCGATGGCGATAGATGCCGGCGACGAGCGGCGCCGTCTGAACGCGGTAATAATCGAGGCCCGCGCCCGACGAGCTCGTCGACAGCCCGACGATCGAATCACCGGCGAGCATGCCGCTGACCAGATTGGCCGTCGCCTTGTTGTCGTTCCCCTCGACCTCGTTGAATATCGCCGCCTCCGCGGCGCGTCCGGCCAGCGCCATGACGGCGATTGCCACGACGACTCCTCCCCGTATCCATCGCATAATGCACGCTCCTCATCTTCCATGCCGGGACGCAGGATCGTCCGGCGCAATATGAAGTCGCCTCGCGCGTGGCGCGCGGCGCTTCAACCCGAAGCGCTGTTCGCGCGCGCCGACGTCGTGGCGGCGACCTGAACTCTGGATGTCGTGAAAAAAGTGAGACTCAGGCGTTCAACGAGCAGAAAACCCGCATCCAAACCTTCGTGACCGACGCCAGACCAGCGTTCGACCCCCAAGTCGTCGCCCGGCGTCAGAGTGTGCGGCTGAAGAGTTGGGCCGCGCCGCACATGTCGCGCAATCTACACATCGCGCATTTGAAAATGCAAGCGTTTTCTCATCGACGATCGACAGATGTCGATATTCCGGCGCGCCGTCAGATTATTCGGCCCGCAAACGCGGCAATTATGCGGCACATCCCATTTGCAGGAGTTCCCCAAATCGAACCACGACCGGCGGGGAGTGGGTGGCCCTGGTTGGGGGCGGCGTGACCCGCAGGCGCCGCGAATGTCAGAGCCCGTTACGGCTTTTCCGGTGGATCCTCGTCCCGGCCTGAGCCCGACCACAGGTAGTTTCGGGCGTTGGGACCTGTCTGCAGGTACTCGCCGTCCGGGCCGATCTCATAGCCGAGCTGCTCGGGCTTCTGGGATTCGCCGTGACCGTCGGCGTAGACGACATTCGCCTTGTCGACATGCCGGGGATCGACGGCCGTGCGCGGGCTGCCGGCGTCGCCCGTGCCGATGTCCCCCGTGGGAATCAGCCGCGGCGGGTCGAGGGTCCAACCGTGATTGCCCATGGATTCGAACGCGCCGCCATCATTCTCGTAGGCGAGCCGCGCCGACGTCGCCACGCCCGCGGCCGTGCCCATGCAGTCCGCCGCGAGGACGGTTCCGCCGAAGGAGGCGATCCGCGATCGATTCACGGGGAAGTTGTGGAACCTGCCGTTCGTGCGGCGCGAGTTGCCCAGGAACTGATGGTTGTAGCCGAAGGCGTAGTTGCGTTCGTCGATCCACTCCGGCCGCTCCGTGCAGGCATAGACGGCGTGATCGTAGTCCTGCCGATCGACATCGGTACGCGGAAGTTGCAGGGCGGGCGTGCCGACGTATTTCCCCATGGTCGCCACCCAGCGCGGTCGGTACTTCATACCGCTGCCGATGTCGTACCAGTTCTGCGGATTGCCGGAGCCTCCGCCGAGATTGGCCATGCGCCCCGGGACACACATCTCGTCGTTGTCATCGGCGTACATGTGCCAACCGTTTGACAGTTCGCGCAGGCGCGTCTGGCAGACCGTCTGGCGTGTGCGCCGTCGCGCCGCCGAGAGACTCGGGAGGAGGATACTGATGAGGATGGCGAGAATCGCGATGACGACGAGCAGCTCAATGAGCGTGAATCCGCGTCGCGGGCGCCGTATTTCAGTGAGGCGGGGCATGGTGAATTCTCCAATGGAAGCGCCGGCCGGGCGAATGGTAGTCGATCGTGTCCGTCCGGTGCAAGGGATTCTCCGCGATCCGCGGGCGCGCAAATGGCGTCGGCGAACCGTGAAGCGCGCGACGGGTCTTCGTTTTGCGTGACAAGGGGGAATCGGCGTCGCGCGAGGCGAAGCGTGTCTTACGTGCGTGTGCTGGCGCGCGCCTGGCAGCACAGTCGCACGAGATTCGAGAAGGGTTTCTTCACGTCCGCCTTGGACTTGTTCGCGACGACGGCGTTCTCGACGTCGGACGCCGCCGACGAGATCGGCTCGAAGCCGAAGCTGCCGGCCTCGCCCTTGAGATTGCGGCACGCCGTCTGCAGGGCGTCAAAATCGTCCGCCGCGTAGGCGGCTTCGATTTCGCGAATACGCGTCGGCAGATCCTTCACGAAGCCGTCGATCAGCGGCATCATCGTTCGATCCTGGGCGAAGGAGCTGAGCAGCGGCTCCTGCCGCAGCGATCGCAACAGCGCCGAAAGCTGCTCTCGACCGAAGGGTTTCGGAATGTAGCTGTTGCAGCCGACTTCCAGGCACTTTTCCTTGTCGCCCGGTTGTGTCATGCCCGTGGCGGCGACAATCGTGCCGGAGTAGCCGCGATCGCGCAGCCGCTTGACGGTCTCAAACCCGTCGATATCCGGCATATCCATGTCCATGAGGATGACGTCATAGACTCGCTGCGAGGCGAGTTCAATCGCCGCTTCGCCGCTGTCGGCCTTGTCGATGTCCGCGTTCATCGCCCTCAGGAGCGTTTCGCCCAGTCGGAGGATCGCCGGATTGTCATCGACGATCAGGACGCGACAGGGCGCCGCCTCGGCGCAGAATTCACTTGCGTCGATGGACTCGAAGAAACGAACACCGATGTCGTGGACACCGTTGACGATGTACACACAGCGCACGACTTCGGCCGGCACGTTCTGCCAGGTGCCGTGCATTGTGATCAGCTGGATGACGCACTTCGATCCGGGGTAGATGAACGCGCCGTGCAGAAAACCCATGCCCGTGTTGCTGATGTTTCGTGTGGGAACGAGATAGGAGGTCGGCGGACCGCCGCCCTGCGGCTGCATGTGGACGACGCAACCCTTGACGTTGTATCCGTATCGGGGCGTACCGCGCCGTTCGCGCTCGACGTCCAGCGTGGAATCGTCGAGCTTCTTCATGATCTCGTCGATCGCCGCGTCATCGAGGCGGATGGTTCGAACTAGATTGGAGGTCTTGCTCAAGGTCCCGCTCTCGAATCTCCACGGTTGCGCGACGTCAGCGTCCAAACGGCGACGTCGGGCGGGCGCTGCTCGCCCCCTCCAATTTTCGGTCGAAGTGATACGGCGAATTAGTGAATCGCTCGGCATGGATCGGCCCTGACGCCGATCAGAGCGGCATTTCGGACCTATTCGCCCGGCGACGCAGCGGTTGCGGAATCGTCGGGGCGCGCGACCCATGCGGCCGGATCGGCCGATAAGCCGTGCGATCAGTGATCGCCGCGCCGCGAAGGGCCGAGGACCGCCAGCATCGACTTGGCGAAGGAAGAGGCCTCGGGCGCTCGTTCGTGGGCGTCAGCGATCTGCTGATGGACGGTCACGGCGTCGGGGATCTTCGCAACGCGGGTCGGCGACCGGCCGGCGCCAGCGCCGCGCAGGCCGTAGCCGGCGCCGAACGCGAGCGCGATCGCCGCCGCAAATCGGACGGCGGTCCATCCGGACAACGACGGACGGGGCGCAGATGTTGCGCGTCCGGTGGCGCCAGGACTCGGCGCCCCGACACGTTCCCGTACGCTCGTCAACGTCCGCTCAAGGCTTTGATACTCGGCCCCACAGGTGGCGCAGCGTTCGGCGTGGTCCTCGAACGCCGAGCGATCCGCCTCGCCCAGCTCGCCGCCAATCGCGTCCGCCAGCAGCGATTCAAACGTCCTGCAGTCCATCGACATCATTCATCCTTCCATCGTGGCGCCAGAGATTCGCGCAGCGTGCGCAGTCCCCGCAGAAAGTGCGTCTTTGCGGTCGAGATCGACATCTCGAAGCCGTTCGCAATCGAGGCGAAGGTCCTGTCGTCCATGACCTTGGCGAGAACCACATCGCGCTGGGCGTCCGTCAGTCGAGAGAGGGCTGCGAAGACATCGTCCCGCAGCGCCTCGAGATCGGGCCGCGCCAGTGGCTGAGCCTCTGTCGCCGGTGTTTCCCTCGTGTCCGCGTTTCCGACGAGACGCAGTCGCGGCGATCGCGACAGCTCGAATACGCGGCGCGCCGTAACAGTTCGATGCCACGCCTCGGGTTTCTCCGGCGCCGCCGTCTCACATTGGCGTCGCCATTTCAGAAACACGTCCTGCACGATATCCATCGACGCGTCCCGATCGCGCGTCAGTCGATGGGCCCACTCGAACACGCGCGGCATGTAGCGCTCAAAATCGGGCCTCGCTTCGGCGTCGCCGCCTGCGAGACCCTGTCGAGGCCGTTGGTGGTTCGCGTCGGAGGGCATCGATCGGACCTCAGCGGGATTCCGCCCTGTTCGCGTCGTCAGCCGGCGTCGGCGTCGCGTTCAGCTTCGAGATCGCAACGAGTTCGTAAGGTCGATCACAGAAGGCGCGGCCGTCAAACTCCCATTGGAGCTTGCCATCCTCCACCTGATCGGCGTTGCTTGCGACGACTTCGCCCGGCAGCGTGAGTTCGATCTGAAACGACTGACTTCGCAAGGCGTCCGTGACTCGGCGGCGCAGCCGCTCCTGTTCCAGGGACGCTCGCAGCGCGTCGATCTGTCGCGCGTCCAGCTTCGCCGTTGTCGCCAGCGTGTCGATGTAGGCCAGGTCCGCATCCTTCGGGATGGATTCGCCAACCTGGACAATCTTCGCATTCGCCTCGTCTTCGCTCAACCCGCGGATCGAATCGGCCAGGCCCGCGTAATCGAATCGTTCGTAGATATCCAACAGACGCGCACGCGCCGCGAGTCGGCTCTCGATGGGTGCATCCGGCGTGGCGGCGCTCACGGCCTGCGCCAGGGCCTCCAGCTGCTGATGGCTCTGAACATTCGCAAACGCCTGCAGGAGCTTTGTCCGCTCCTCCTGGTCGAGGCTGTCGATCGGCTTCTCGGAGATCTTCCTGATGTCGTCGTCGATGTAGCGATCGTTCCAGTACTGCGTTCGCGCGTAGGGGCGTGGCTCATAGACGCGGCGGAATCGCAGGTACACGCCGTCGGGACGCACTTCCCGGTGAATTTCCGTGGGAAAAGTCAGATGGACGCCGCCGGCGTCGCCGTAGCCGGCCGGCGGCACGGCGCCAGGCGCAAAATCGGCGGACGCCGTGTAAACATGGACCTCTTCGTCGGCGCGTTTGCCCTTCGATCGTGACACGCGCCAGCCGTCGGCGGCCGTCGGCAGCGCTGTCGGTCCCAACAGGTCCTCCTGAGAGCCCTCAAATTCCAATTTCATCGCGGCGCCGCCATCGGGCCGGACTTCGATCATTTCGCGGCGTTTCAGGCAGCCGGCGCCGGCCATCAACAGGCAGAGCGCGGTCACGATCGTCGATTTTGTGGGTCCCTGGAGCGGCATCGTTTGTTTCTCCTGAGTTCGTATCTCGTAGTGCGACTGACACAGATTAGATGCGCAACTCCCGCCGATGGACGACGTCGAAAGGGGGGCGATTTCGGCGATTCTTCCGATTTTCGCGAGCGGTCGATAAGAAAGTAACGACAGAACGCGGATGGGGACCGTGGAATTTCCGCGGTCGCGCCGCGATGTCGCAGGAGAGAAGGTTCCGGCGGATGGCGCACGACTCTGACAAGATCGACGATTCGATCGAGACGCCGGCTGGCGAAGGCCTCGCCGGCGCCGACGAGGGTTCGTCGGGCGCCACGGATCGTCGTGACTTCCTGAAGAAGACTGTCCGGCGCGCGGCTTACGTCGCGCCGATCGTCCTGCTTTTTAAGCCGCGGGAGGCCCTGGCGGGTTCGGGGGGCAGCGCCATCACACCTGGGCCGTGAACGCGGGTTTGCCGCGATTCGACGAATGGAAACGCGCGTGACACCTGTCGAATCTGTCATGACGAATCGAACACACAGACCGTTGGCGCGGCGCGAAGGCCTGCAGGTCTTCCCGCTGGACGACGAGGCAATCGTGTACGACCTGGCGCGCGACACGGTGCACTACCTGAACTTCACGGCGCGAAGCGTCTGGGAGTACTGCGACGGCGTTCGTTCGCCGGCGGACATCGCCCGCATCCTTGCCGCCGAGCTCGCCGATCCGGACGCGGCGTTCGGCGAAGACCTGCGTCGGGACATAGAGAGCGCCGTGGAGGCGCTGCAAAACGACGGGCTGCTGCGTCCGTGTGCGTGAGTGGCGCCCGATTGAGTGTTGATGAGCGTTGAGCGAGCAACATACCAGATTGGATCCGTCGGCGTCACGCTCGTGACGCCGATTGCGGAAGTGGCGGCGGCGTATGACGCCCTGTACGCGCCCTTTCGCATGTCGTCGGGGCGGACGGATGAGGCGTCCTTCGAGGTGCGCGTCGATCGGCGCCGCTCCCGGCGTACGGGACTCGCCCATTATCACATCACGAGCGATGTCGAGGATGTGTTTACCGTCCGCCGGTTGTCGCGCGTCCTTCCGCATGTTGAAGGCGCCATCAACCTCTGCATCGCGCGATACATGCCGCGCTATCTGCTGCTTCACGCGGCGGCCCTGACGCGCGAAGGGGTCGGCGTGATCATTCCGGGCGGACCGGGGTTCGGAAAGACAACACTCGCCGCGGCCCTGACGTCGCGCGGCTGGAAATACGCCAGCGACGAATTCGCGATGATCGACACGGTCGACGGATCCATCGTTCCCTATCCCAAGGCCCTGAGCGTCAAGACGGGTTCGATGGATCTGCTGAAGTCATTCGGTCTGCCCGTGGACGCCGCGCCGACGTTCGATCGCGCCGACAAGGGGGCGATACGCCTGTTGCCGGCGAGGGCGATTCACGCGGACGCCGTCGCCTCGTCGGCCAGAATCCGACTCGTCGTATTTCCGGCGCTCACGCCGGGTGTCGAGCCGGACGTGGCGCCGATGTCGCCGGCGGAATCGGTCTTCGAGATGAGTCGCCGCTGCTTCAACCTGCTGCGATTCCGGGCGGAAGCGATCGGCATCCTGTCACGTGTCGCGACGTCGTGCCACAGCTATCGACTGCGATCGGGCGCCCTGGAGGCGACGTGCAATCTGATGGATCGCCTCGTTCAGTTCATCGCCGCGGATCGGCGCAGGCACGCGCGACCGGCGGCGCTCAGCGCGGCGTGATCGACACAGAGGATGATCGAGCGACATGCAGGCCTCCAACATCCTGAAGCTCATTGCGGGCGTGCTGTCGGAGCGTCCGGACGCCGCCCTGCGCGAGATTCGAGACGCGCGATTGTGGGGCCGCGTCGCCTTGTGCGCCTGGCGGCAGCGCGTCGGCGGTCTCTTGCTGGCGCGACTGTGCGAGCTCGATGTGCGCGTGCCGGACGCCGCGATGCGCGAGCTCGCGGGATATGCGCGTCATGTGCGGGAGGCCAACGCCGTCAAAGTCGATCGCGTTCTGCCCGTTATCGAAGCGCTCGCCGGCGCCGGCGTGCGATGCGTCCTGCTCAAGGGCGCGGCCCTGCTCGCATCGATCTATGACGACTGGTCGATGCGTCCGATGGTGGACGTGGATCTGCTGATCGCCCCGGAACAGACGTCGATTGCCGAAGAGGTTCTGCTGGCCCTCGGCTGGCTGCCCGGCGCCGACCTGCTGCGTCCCGACTTCTTCCCGCGCTATCACTATGAACGCGAGTATGTCACGCAGGCCGAACCCAAAGTTCGCCTGGACCTGCATGTCAGGCCCTTCCGACCGCTGCGTTTTGCGTCGACGATTCCGCCCGGTGCGTTTCTCGGCGCCTCCGTCGACACGGAGCTGGCGGGGGGCGTCGTCGCTGTGCTCGATCCGGACATGAACCTGATCCATCTCGCGGCCCACGCGGCGCTTCATGGCGCGAACGAGCTGCGATGGCTCTACGACATTTATGCGTGGGCGACTCTGCGATCAGGTGATCTCGATGTCGACGCGATCGCCGATCGTTGTCGGTCCTATCGACTCGAACACGCCGTTCGGACCGCGCTGTGTCGCGTCCGTGAAACGCTCGGGCCGACGCCGCGTCTCGACGAGATCCTCGAACGTCTGCCGCGCCGCAGCGCGATGATGGACCGGCTCGTGCTCTGGCAGGCGCCGCACGGCGAGGCGCGGCATGTGACAGACGTATGTGTCAATGCAATATCGCTGCCGTCCTGGGGCGATCGCGCCGCCTACCTGTCGGCGGTCGCCCTGCCGGACAGCTCCCACCTTCGACAGATCTATCCGCATCGCCACTGGGCCTGGCCGATCGCCGCACACGCGACGCGCCTGGGCCGGCTGCTGACCCGACCGCTCGCGCGCCGCGACGCGTCGTGATGGCGCGTTGTGCGTTTTCGGTCGCGCCTGAGTAACGGATCTCAATCCGCCGATCTACCGCCACCCTTAGCGGACGCCCGGTAGGTTCCTCACAGATCCGCTGAATCAGCAGTCGTCGGGATTCGATACCACGCCGAGAGACGAAAGTCCTGGCAAGGGTAAGACTCGCTTTGTCAACGGAGAAGGATCAGGCCAACCCGACAACTCCCGACGCCGAACGGCGACGATCCGGGAGCGCGCCTCGGGCCGCGGCGGCTCGTCGGGCCGTGGCGCCGATAACGGTTCTCGTTGTCGCCATGGTCGGCGGCGCGCTGGGTCTTCATGTGGCGCCACCGATCGGGGCCGTCGTTGTGTCGACGATTCTCCTGGCGGTCGCCGGGGTACTCGGTTGGCGTCTGATGAAGGGGGATCCGCGTCTCCTGCGATGTGCGAGCGGTCTCCGCGAGTCGGATGACGATGTTCGAGCGCGGCTGGAGGCCATTCTGTCGGGCGCCGACGAGGGCTTCTGGGAGTGGCGCATCGACACGGGCGAACGCTGGTTTTCTCAGCGCGTCTATGAACTGCTTGGCTGCGCGGACGAGACGTCGCGGGCCGGACCCGCGTGCTGGACCGATCGAATTCACCCGGATGATCGCGGCGCGTTTGACGTCGCCGTGGAATCCCGACTGACGAGCAACAAGCCGTCATGCATCGAATACCGAATTCGCTGCGAAGACGGCGACTATCGCTGGTTCCGGGATCGCGGCGGAGTCGTTGAGCGATCCGCCGAGGGAACGGCGCTCCGCGCGTCGGGATCGCTCACTGACATCACGCAGGAGCGCCGTCGCGTCCTCGAGATCGAGATGAATCGCGAACTGCTTCAGCGCGCCGAGTCGATTGCGCGAGTCGGTGGCTGGAAGCTGGATATCGCCAGCAATCAACTGAGCTGGTCGGAACAGGTCTTCCGCATTCACGAGCTGCCGATGACCTATCGCCCCGACGTGAGTGTCGCGCTTGCGTTCTACGAGCCGGCCTCGCGAGCGAAGCTGGAACGTGCGATGGACGCCGCCAGAAACGAGGGGGCGCCATTTGATCTCGAACTGGCGTTCGTCACGGCGAAGGGACGCCCCCTGTGGGTGCGAGCGATGGGCGAGCCGCACTTTGAGAACGATCGGATCGTTCGACTCCACGGGACCTTCCAGGACATCAGCGAACGAAAACGATTCGAGATCGCCCTGCAGGAAAGTCAGCAGCGATACCAGCTGGCCGTCGACAGCGCCGCCGACGGAATCTGGGACTGGCGCCTGCCGACGGACGAAGTCGTTCACAATGCGTCGTGGCTGGAGCTCTTCGGCTACGAGACGGACGACATCGCCTCCTCCTTTGATGACTGGATGGGGCTCGTTCATCCGGACGATGTCAACCACGTCCGCTCGGTCCTTCAGGCCTACCTCGACGACAAGACGCCGCGCTTCGAGTCGCGCCATCGCATGCGAACCAAGTCGGGCGACTGGAAGTGGATTCTCACGCGCGGCAAGGTCGTGGCGCGCGATCCGGCGGGACGTCCCGTGAGAATCACGGGTACGCATCGTGACGTGAGCTTCGACAAGGAGGTCGAGGAGCAGCTTCGCGAGGCCTATCGCGCCGCCGAGGCGGCGACGCGGGCGAAGACGGAGTTTCTCGCCAACATGAGCCACGAGATTCGTACGCCGATGACGGCGATTCTCGGCTTCTCCGAACACCTGCTTGACGGCGACGTCGCCGAGGCCGAGCGCGTCCGCGCCGTCCAGACGATCCGTCGCAACGGGGAGCATCTGCTCGACATCATCAACGACATTCTTGACCTGTCCAAGATCGAGGCGGGCAAGCTGACGATCGAGAAGATCCCGTGCTCGCCCGTCATGGTCGCCTTCGAGACGAAGGAACTTCTGCGCGTCCGCGCCGAATCGAAGCAGCTGACGCTGACGCTCGAAATCGACGGCGCCGTTCCGGGGCGCATTGAGTCCGATCCGACAAGACTTCGACAGGTCCTCGTCAACATCATCGGCAACGCCATCAAGTTCACCGAGGTCGGCGGGGTTCGCGTCGTGATGCGGTTCCTTGCCGACGACGAACATCCGATGATCCAGTTCGATGTGATCGACACGGGCATCGGTATCGCGGACGAGGAGATTCCTCGCCTGTTCCGCGCGTTCTCGCAGGCGGATACGACCATGGCGCGCCGCTTCGGCGGAACGGGACTGGGGCTGGTCATCAGCCGTCGGCTTGCCGAGATGCTCGGCGGGACGATCAGCGTGCGGAGCGAACGAGGAAAGGGCAGCGTCTTTTCGATCACGATCGCGACCGGCGCCATCGACGACGTTCCCTTCGTCGACGCGCCACCGACGCCGCCGGAGTTCGAAGTCTTCGAGGCGAAAGTTCCCGACAAGGAGGCGCCAATCGACGCGCGGGTGCTTGTCGCCGAGGACGGTCCCGACAATCAGCGGCTCATCCGTCTGATGCTGCGCCGGGCGGGCGTCACGCCGGTCATCGCCGACAACGGCGAGGCGGCGATTCTGCAGGTCGAATCGGGCCAGGATTCGGGCGCGGAATTCGACGTTATCCTGATGGACATGCAGATGCCCGTGCTTGACGGGTACGAAGCGACGCGTCGCCTGCGCATGAGCGGTTTCAACAAGCCGATCATCGCGCTCACGGCGCATTCGATGCGCGGCGATCGTGAGCGATGCATGGCGGCCGGATGCAGCGACTACCTGACGAAACCGATTCGGCGCGACGAGCTGCTCTCGTGTATCCGCCGTCACCTGGCCGCCGCCGCCGTTGTGTCGATGGACGCAGGTATCTGATCGGCCTCGCGGCTACTCCGTGTCCGTATTCAGGACGCGATCTGCGTTCACGGGCGTAAAGCGCGCCTGGAAGAAACGCAGGTGCTTCGGCTCATACGTCAGTTCCAGCCCCACAATCTTCTCGCGATCCTCCCAGAGTGACATGACGGATTCGGCGGTCACATCCATGTGCGCCTGCGTATAGACGCGGCGCGGAATCGTGAGGCGCACGAGTTCCAGGCTCGGCAGGATGTTCGCACCCGTCTCCTTGTCGCGACCCGCCGAGACGGCGCCGCGCTCCATGCCGCGCACGCCGCCATCGACGTAGAGCGCCGCAGACAGGGCCTGCGCCGGGAACTGATCCTGGGGGATGTGGGGGAGGAATTTCTTCGCATTGATGAAGATGCCGTGGCCACCGATCGGATGGACGATCGGCACGCCGGCCTCGATCAGCTTGTGGCCGAGGTATTCGACCTGGCCGATACGGGCGTGAATGTGGTCGAAGTGCACGGACTCCTCGATGCCGACGGCGAGGGCCTCCATGTCGCGACCGGCCATGCCGCCGTAGGTGTGCAGGCCTTCGTACACGACGACGAGATTGCGGGCCTCATCGGCGAGGGCGTCGTCGTTGAGCGCCAGGAAGCCGCCGATGTTCACAAGCGAGTCCTTCTTGGCGGAGATCGTGCAGCCATCGGTATGGGAGCAGATTTCCAGCAGGATCTCGGCGAGCGTCTTGTCGCCGTAGCCCGGTTCGCGCTCCTTGATGAAGAAGGCGTTCTCGATGGCGCGCGTGGCGTCGAGGAAGACGTTGATGCCGTGCTTATGGCAGAGCTCGGCCGTGTCGCGGATGTTCGCCATGCTGCAGGGCTGTCCACCGGCCATGTTCACGTTGGTTTCGAGGGAGAGATAGGGGATCTTCTCGGCGCCGACTTCGTCGATCAGGCGCTGGATCTTCTTCAGATCGCAGTTGCCCTTAAAGGGGAACTCGCTGTCGGGGTTGTGGGCCTCATCGACGATGACATCGACGAACCTGCCGCCAGCGAGTTCCTGATGCAGTTTCGTGGTTGTGAAATACATGTTGCCGGGAACGTAATCGCCGTCCCTGATGCAGATCTGGCTGAGAATGTTCTCGGCGCCGCGGCCCTGGTGCGTGGGGATCAGGTGCTTGTAGCCGTAATGCCGCCGCATCGCGTCTTCGAGATGGTAGAAATTCTCGCTGCCGGCGTAGGCCTCGTCGCCGCGCATGAGGGCCGCCCATTGCATGTCGCTCATGGCCGAGGTGCCCGAGTCGGTCAGCAGGTCGATGTACACGTCGCGGCTTCGAAGGAGGAACGTGTTGTAACCGGCTTCGGCGATGGCGCGCTCGCGATGACGTCGCGTCGTCATCGTCAGGTGCTCAACCATCTTGATCTTGTAGGGTTCGGCCCACGAACGTTTCTTCAGCATGGTTCACTCCTCAGGGCGTGGCGGCGTTTTTTTTGTCCGCGCGTGTGTCGCAGACGACCCAATATAGAGTTGGCGGCGCGGGCCCGCCAGAGCGCGCAGGCATCGGGAATCGGCCCTGTTTTCGTGCGATTTCGACAGTCGACGCGTTCGCGTTTGCATGTCGACCGCCGCATCACTGCGGCGGCTCGGAAGGTTGGGGTGGCATGCTTGCCCTCAAAGGCAAGCGTGTGAAGTCGCGCAAGACGCCGACCCGCCGCGGTGATTCGGCGGTTGGCCGACTGTGCTGGACGTGGGTTTGCGGGTGCGATCGATGATGAGCCGTGTGCGTAATGCCGGCGTACGCTGGCCTGCTTCCTGGCGGGCGCAGTTCGGTCTATTCCGACGGGGTGGCATGCTTGCCCTTCAAGGCAAGCATGTGAAGTCGCGCAAGGCGTGGGGCTTGCGCGTGGTGGACGGCGTGCGCGTTTGCATGTCGACCGCCGCATCACTGCGGCGGCTCGGAAGGGGCGTCGCGGGCACGGATGGGCGCCGCGGGCACGGAATCCGGGGTGGCATGCTTGCCCTTCAAGGCAAGCATGTGAAGTCGCGCAAGACGCCGACCCGCCGCGGTGAATCGGCGGTTGGCCGACTGTGCTGGACGTGGGTTTGCGGGTGCGATCGGTGATGAGCCGCGTGCGAAATGCCGGCGTACGCTGGCCTGCTTCCTGGCGGGCGCAGTTCGGTCTTTGGGGTGGCGTGCGCGTTTGCATGTCGACCGCCGCATCACTGCGGCGGCTCGGATGACAACTGGCGGCTCGGATGACTACCGGCGGCTCGGAACCTGGCTCGGCGACACGACCGTCGCCCGGGGCCGCGCCCACTGGCGCTTTGCGCAAAGTCGGACCTTGTCCGGACCGATCGCCTTATCCGCGACGCTCGCCGCCTCTATAATGTCCTCGCGATGTGGTTTCTGTTATTCCTGTATGTCCTTGCGCTGCTGATTTACGCCCGGCAGGTGCGTGACAGCGGTAAGGTGATTCACCGCGAAGTCGGTCTCGATGACGAGCCGATGGGCGGCGCGATCCCTTCCGTGACTGTCGTCGTTCCGTTCAAGGACGAAGGGCCCCTCATCGCCTCGTGCCTTGAGTCCGTCCTGAAGCAGGATTACCCGAATTTACATGTCCTCGCCGTCAACGATCGCTCGGGCGACGGCGGCGGTGATGTCGTTCGGCGTCTCTGCGAATCCTATCCGGCGCTCCGGCTGCGCGAGATCGAAGAGCTTCCGGGCGACATGTTCGGCAAGCCCCACGCGCTGCACGCCGCGACGGAGGGCATCGACAGCGACTACATCGTCTTTCTCGACAGCGATTTTCGCATGGCGCCGGGCTGCGTCCGCGCCCTGGTGCGACAGTTTCTCAAGCAGGATGTCGACTGGCTCGCCGTCATGGCGCGGCCCGATCTGACGACGGCGTGGGAGCGGATGCTCGTTCCGATGTTTGGCGCCATGGTCTACGCGTGGCGCGACCCGGCGAAGATTGCCGACCCGGCGAGCGACGACGCCCTCGGCAGCGGCTTCATGATCGTCCGGCGCGAGGCCTACGAGGCCATCGGTCGGCACGAGTCCGTCGTGCGCTCCTACGACGAGGACAGCGAACTGCTCCGCGTCGCCAAGCGGGCGAATCAGCGTGTCGCCTACATCATGGCGCCGCGCATCGCCAGCGTGCGATTCTACGGCGGTTTCGGCGCCCTTGTTCGAGGCCTCACGCGCACGCTCATCGGCGGCCTGAAGAGCCTCTGGCAGTTCGCCCTGACGATCATCGGCGTGCAGTTCGTCTCACTGACGCCCATCGGCGTCATGATCGGTGTCGGCATTGCCGTTGCGATGGGGGCGACGGGCCTGCTGACGGGCCTGTTCACGGCGCTGGCGCTCGTTCATATCGGGATGTCGATCTACCTCGGCGTCTCCGTCTATCGTATCTCGGGTGTACACGCCGTGTACTGCTTCCTGCAGCCGATCGCCGCGTGCGTGATGACAGTGATCGTGATTCGCGCCGCCATCCTGCGGATGCGCAAGCGAAGCGTCTCCTGGCGCGGCACGCGCTATGAATCGACCGCCGTTGTCCGTTCGCCGGAGGCCGTCTCCTGATGCCCTCCTCGCGCCGGGTCTTTCTGAATCCCTGCGATTATCTGTTGTACACCGATCACGTTCTCCGCATGCGGCGGCGGCAGGGCCCCAACATCGCCTTCATGTGCCTGGATATCGACGGAGCGCTGGAACCCGAGCGCATGCGCCGTTCGATCGCCGGCGCCCTGGCGCAGAGCCCGACGGCCATGGCGAAGTTCCGTCGCTCCGTCTTCGGCGGCTGGCCCTTCTGGCGCCTTCCGGCGGACCCGCATGCGGCGGCTGAGCGTTCGGTTGATCGTGTCTATCAATATGTTTCGTCGGGCGATGGCGAGTTGATCGTCGACGGCGACATCGCGACGACGGGCGAAGATCCGCAGGACCTTCGCAACGGTCCGCAGATTCGCATGACGCACTACGCGCTGCCGAGCGGCGGGTCGCGCGTGTGCATTCGCTGGCCGCACTGGCTGATGGACGCCGCCGGAACGATGGGGTTCCTCGCGCACTGGGCGGCGTGTTACGACAACGGGTCGAACGCCGCCCCCGGGGCCGGCGATACGCGTCAGTGGCGACCTCTGGCGGATGTCTCCTGGTCTGATCGATGGCGGGCGCTGAGATCGCAGCCCGCGGCGCCTGAGATGGCGGGTGATCGCATCGGGGCGCCCTTTGCGGAGGCCGACGCGCCTGTGCAGGCGCATCGCGTCACGCATCATACGTGGGACGCCGACGCGATGGAGCGCGTGCGCATTCTGTCGAAGGAGCGTGTCCCGGCGGGGCCCGCAAGGATCACGCGCTACCTGGGTGTCTGTGTCGTGCGGGCGCTGGACCGGCTGTTCGAAGAGAATGGCTGGAGCGGCGACGCGTATCGCATCACGCTGCCGATGCGCGTTCGTGGACACGAGTCGAAGGACGCGCCGCCGATGCGGTTCGGGAATTACCTCGTATCACCTTTGCTGGTGTTCGAACGGGGGGTTGCGCACGATGAGGCGCGCCTGGCGACGTCGCTGACGGAGCAGCTGGCGGCCTATCTCGAAGCGCATGGGGATCGGGCGCAGTGGACGCTCATGTCGCTGGCGGCGCTCATGCCGTTCCCGGCGCATCACTGGCTGTTTGGCCTGCCGAAGTTCCGGGCGCCCTTCAGTTCGGGGTTCAGTTTCTACGCGGAACTGCATCCGCCGCTGCGCACGATCGGTGGTCATCGCGTGACCAACTTCTGGGGCGGTGGTCCGACGACCGTCCCGCCGGGGATGAACCCCGTCTTCAGCCGTTTTGATCATCTGCTCAATCTGACACTGACCTACTCATGGCCGATCGTGAGCGACGCGATCGCGCGCCGATACGTCGAACTCATCGAACGCGAATCACTCACGTAGCGCGTCGTACCCTGTTGGGGGCGACGCCCATCAATTCAATCGATGTGCCTTGCGTTCCGTCGCCCCTTTCGGGGCGAAATCAGGAGATGGAACTTCTACCACGGGTTGCGCTTCGGCCGCTTCGCGGTCTGCGCTCCACCCGTGGCTACGATCCGGCGCTCCTTCGGAGCGCGGCGTAGGGTGGGTCATGCCCACCAGTCAAACGAGACTGTCCGGGAATTGTGTCGCCCTTTCAGGGCTAAACCCGAGGAAAAAAACGCCAACCACGGGTTGCGCTCCGACCACCATGCGGTCTCCGCTCCACCCGTGGCTAAAAACTGACGCTACTTCGGAGCTGTGTTGGCCTTGGAAACACCGGCGTTTACGACGGTTCTGCAAATCGGAAATCCTCACTCGAATTCCCGGACAGCGTCACCAATCAAACGTGAGTGTCCGCGGAAATGGCGGCGTCATGGTGGGCATAGCCGACCCTACAACTGAACGAGGATGGCGTGTTGGACTGTTGGGCGTGGCCCACCCTGCATCCGGGCTAGGCGTAGCCCATGGCGCGACCGATCTGGAAGACGGCGAGGGCGCCGACGTAGGCGATGATCGTCATGTATGTGAACATGAAGGCGGGCCATCGCCAGCCGCCTGTTTCCTTTTTCACGACGGCGAGCGTACTGGCGCACTGGCAGGCGAAGACGTAGAAGATCAGCAATGACAGGCCACTGAGGGGCGTGACGAGTTTGCGTCCGTCCGGCCATTGGGCCGACTGCAGTTTCTCGCGCAACGCGTCGGACGTTTCGTCCGCCTCGCCAAGGGCGAATGTGATTCCCATCGTGCCGACGAACACTTCGCGCGCCGCGAAGCTGGAGAGGATTCCGATGCCCATGCGCCAGTCGTAGCCCAGGGGTTCGATGATGGGCTCGATCCAGTGGCCGACGTGACCGATGGCGGAATTGCGCAGCTGCAGGCTCTGCTTGACGTGCTCGACGGCGGCTTCATCGCCGGCAACGCTCGCCAGCTGGGCGGCCTCTTCCGCAGACAGATTGTTCATATCCAGCCGCGGGAAATAGCTCAGCGCCCAGATGACAACGCACACGGCGAAGATCGTCGTCCCGGCGCCGGTCAGAAAGAGCTTGCTGCGATCCCACGTCGTGCGAAGGACTGTGCGGAGTTGCGGGAAGTGATAGGGCGGCAGTTCCATGATGAACGCCGGCGGCGGTCCCTTCAGGAGCGATCGCTTCAGGATCATGGCGATGACGAAGGCGGCGATTGTCCCGAGGGCGTACATGCCGAAGAGGACGCCCGTCCGCATCCAGACGCTGTGGCCAAAGAGGGCGCCGATGACGATCAGGTAGACGGGCAGGCGGGCCGAGCAGCTCATCAGCGGCGCGACGAGGATCGTCGTGAGTCGATCGCGCGGGTGTTCGATCGTGCGCGTCGCGAGGATGCCGGGGATGGCGCAGGCGTAGCTGGAGAGCAGCGGGATGAAGCTGCGACCGTGCAGTCCGACGCGATTCATCACGCGATCCATCAGGAACGCGGCTCGGGCGATGTAGCCCGTGTCTTCCAGCAGCGTAAGCAGAAGGAAGAGGATGCAGATCTGCGGAAAGAAGATCACAACGGAGCCGACGCCGGCGACGACACCGTCGGCGAGCAGCGACTGCAGGGGGCCTTCGGGCATCCAGGTCTTCAGGGCCTCGGCCGTGGCGGTCTGCGCCGTTTCGATCAGTCCCATCAGCGGATCGGCCACTGTGAAGATGCCCAGGAAGAGTGAGAACATGACACCGGCAAAGACGAGCATGCCCCACAGGCGATGTGTCAGGATCGCGTCGATGCGATCGGTCCGCGTGCGTCGCGACGGCTCCGTCGGCGGCGAGGCGCTGCGGACGACGCCGCCGATCCAGTCGTAGCGGGCCTCGATGATGACGCGGGTCGGGTCTTCGAAGGCGGCGGATACGTCGGAAGCGATCTGTTCGGCGATGTCAGTGGAGGCGTCCGAAAGATGGCAGAGCAGGCTGGCGTTGCGAACGGCGGGGTCGACATCGGAGGTGCGATCCATCAGCCAGAGAAGGGCCGCGCCGCGCGCCGAGTCTTCCGTCGCCACGTCGTCGGCGACCAGGCGCTCGGCGATTCGATCGACGGCCGACTCGATCACGTCGGGAAGTCTGAAGTCGCGTCGGCGTGGCGTCGCCGGGACGGTCGCTTCGCAGAGGGCGGCGATGGCGCGGCGCAGTTCGGCGGCGCCCTCGCCGGTACGCGCGACTGTCGGCAGGACCTCGACACCGAGTCCTTCGCTGAGGCGTCGAAGATCGATCGCGCGGCCGCGACGCTGGGCGACATCCATCATGTTGCAGGCGACGATCGTCGGCAGGCCGAGTTCAATGATCTGCGAGGCGAGGTAGAGATTGCGTTCGAGGTTGCTGGCGTCGATGACGATGACGACGGCGTCGGGCCGCGGTTCGCCTTTGACAAGGCCCAGCAGGACGTTGCGCGCGATGACTTCTTCGGGCGAGCGCGCCGACAGGCTGTAGGCGCCGGGAAGGTCAACGAGCGTGATGTCGTGATCGGCGAGACGCCCCTCGCGCTTTTCCACGGTCACGCCGTGATAATTGGCGACCTTTGCGCGCAGGCCTGTCAGTTGATTGAAGAGGGAGGTCTTGCCCGAATTGGGATTGCCCGCAACGGCGACGCGTCGAATGCGCGTGCAAGGCGGGGCGATCGTCACGGCTTATTCGCCCTCAAGCGTGACGCGGCTGGCTTCGGACTTGCGGACGCTGAGGCGATAACCCCGAAGCTCGACTTCGATCGGATCGCCCAGCGGAGCGACGCGGACGAGCTGCACGGCCGTGCCGCGCGTGAGCCCCATTTCGAGGAGTCGATGACGAATGCTCTTTTCACCCTGGACATCGCAAACGCAACCGGCCTGACCCGGAAGGAGTTGTGCAAGCGTAAGGGGCATGGGATGGGCTCCTGATTGTCATCGAGACGCCCTGTAGTTGAGACTGAGTCTCATTTAGCGTCTATCAGGAGATTACGGTTCAAAGAAGGCGTTGTCAACGAGAAGCTGGCGACAAAACGCGCCTCGCCCGGGGTCGTGTGAGCCGAGGCGACCGAAGGTATTGTCGATGAGGCGCTTAGCGCAGCTTCTGGCGGTGGGGTATGTCGAGAATGGCGACGGGTCGGGGCTATCGATCTGGGACGGCGCGCTGGGGTTGCGGCTGAGGCTGCACGGCGCCACCGGGCGCCTGGGTGGACGCGGGCGGCGCATCGTTTGATTCGCCGCTAAGCTTCTGTTTCATGACACGACCGACCTTGAATTTCACGGTGCGCTTCTCCGGGACCTCGACGCGCTCCAGCGTTTTCGGGTTCTGTGCGACGCGAGCGGCGCGGACTTTGCTTTCAAAGACGCCGAAGTCTCTGAATTCCAAGCGGTTACCATTGCCCAGCTCATCGATGATTTCATCGAGGAAATGCTGGATGATTCGCTTGACCTCGACGCGCTTATTGCCCGTTCGATCCGCGATACGATCAATGAGTTCTTTCTTCGTAATCGTCTTCATGGTCGCACCTCGACGAACCCAACCACCAGCCCATATGACTGGCTTGCTCCCTGACCCAAGCGCCACGGGGATCGCATACGATCATTCATGCGTCGGCGATCGACGTTGTGAAAACAGGCCGTTGCGAGCGCCTGAAATTGATGTAACCCATACTAGCCTAAACACTTTGCGTTCCGCAAGCCAATTTTTCGCGGGGCGTGAGGGGACTTTTTCTCGCAAGTCTCGCTCTAACACGAGGATAGGAAGAAAACCCGCCGGCCCACCATGGTCGGCGCATTGCCGGTAATTTACCATAAATGACTGTTATAACAAGATTTATCGGAGATCGTGGCGGGCGTTGCGGGGCCCGGCCGGAATGATGCGTTGGTCCCGGTGGAAAACTCGAATTTCACAGCGTCGCGTCGGGCCGATCGTTCGGTCTCGGCTCGCGGGCGTCGGCGCGATTTCGATCGTATGGATCGTGACGGGGCTCGCGGCGCCCGGCTGCACGGCTCCGGACGAATCGGCGACTTTGAACGTTCTGGCCGCCGCGAGCGTCGCGGATCTCGTCGAGGCGATCGGTGTTCGCTATCAGTCGGAGCGCGGTGTGACAATTCGCATATCGCGCGGCGCGAGTGGCGTGTTGTGTCGGCAGATCGAAAACGGCGCCGCGTGCGATGTCTTCCTTCCGGCGCATCCCGCGTATATCGAACGACTCGGGCGGTCAACGCGGGTGTCGATCGGGCGACCATGCGCCATTGCGGGGAATCGTCTCGCGTTGATCACGCGAAGGGGATGGATGGAGCCCGACACGGTCGGGCCAGAGGGAACCGGCGATCCGGGATCGCGCATCGTGCGAATTCTCACTCAGGCGAATCGCGTGGCGATCGCCAACGTGGATCACGCGCCGGCCGGGCGATACGCGAGGCGGGTCCTCGACGCCGTGGGACCGATCGCGGGGCTCGGTGAGAAGCTGGTTTACGGCGATGATGTCCGGATGACGGCGCAGTATGTCGCCGAGGGCGTTGTGGACTGCGGGTTCGTCTATCAGTCGGACGCGCAGGCGTTTGCGGATCGGATCGGGAGCGTGATCGCCATTCCGCCGGGACTGCACTCGCCGATTGTGTACGAAGCGTGTGTCGTGGGAGACTCCGACGAAGCCGCGGCGTTTATCGCGTATCTCGCATCCGAGGCGGCGGCGCCGATCTGGCGCGAGCATGGCTTTGCGGCGGCCCCCGTAACAACGTCGTCGCGTCAGTAGGGACCGCCAGTGCGCCGCGCCATCATCACGACGGCGTCCAGCGCGGGAGTCAGATATGAACGCCAACGATTGGTTCGCAGTCTCTCTCTCGTTTCGCGTCGCCATCGTCGCCACGCTGGTCTTCCTGCCGTTCTGCGTTCTCGCCGGCGTGTGGCTCGGGCGCACACGCCGCGCCGCTCGCGGTCTGGTTCAGGGCGTGTTGATGACGCCCCTGGTGTTGCCGCCCGTTGTGTCGGGCCTCCTGTTGATGCGGGTATTCCAGTGGATCGGGCTACCGATCGCGTTTACCTGGATCGGCGCCGTCTTCGCCGCGGGCGTGGTTGCGGCGCCCTTGTGGATCCGGACGGTCCGCGCATCGGTCGAGTCGATCGATCCGCGGTTGTCGATTGCCGCGGAGTCCCTGGGCGCCTCGCGATGGCGTCGATTCCGGACCATCACGCTGCCGCTCAGCTGGAAGGGCGTTGTTGGCGGAGGCGTCCTGTTTGCGGCCCGCGCCCTCGGCGAGTTCGGCGCCGTCATGGTCGTCGCGGGCAATACCCCCGGGCGGACGCAGACGATTCCGATGGCGATTTACAGCAAACTTCAATCGCCCGAGCCCGGCGCCATCTGGCCGCTGACGCTGGTGGCCATGATGATCGCGCTGGCGGCGATCCTCGTCGGGGAGTGGCTGGCCCGCGGGGCGGCGGGGCGCCGGCGAGCTCAGCCGGCCTGAATCGCTGCGCGCCACGCGCGGCGCCAGCGACGCCCCTGGAACTGATAGCAGGCGACCTCCAGAGACGCGCCAGTTCCGCGACCAATGATCCAGCGATCGATCTGCGGGTAGAGCGGGGCGCCCGCGAACCAGGCGGCGCGCTCGTCGTCGGCGGACCAATTGGCGGGCCCCTCCGGGTGCGAGTGGTAGATCGCGAGGATCCGGCCGTCACTGGCGTGCTCCGCGACGTAGATCGCATCCGCGGGCGCGAGTTCGTAGGCGCCGCCCGAGCGGTCCGACGGCAGGGCGTTTCGGCATCGGCGGACGGCGTCCCGCAGGATGAGACCACAGCATTCGGCCGGGGCCGCTTCGGCCGCGTGGGCCGCGAGTTCGCGGCGCCAGTCGGCCGGAATGCGTGGATTCGAAGGGGTGTTGGCCGGGGGATCGTCCGATGGGATGGAGGAAGCGATTTCGGAGGGGCGCGGCGCCATTGGACCCGAGTCGTGTCGGGCGGCGGCGGCTTCCGGCGGACAGCGCGAGAAATGGCCGAGTTTTCGGTCGTTGACGGGCATCGGCTTTGGTTGCCTCACGAAGGTCGCGCGGTATGCTACGGGGCTTCGCGCAACGACAGGGCGTCCATGCCCGCCACTCGCCGTTCGATCAGAGCGATCGAGTGTCGGATCAGGGCGCCGCTGGGCGCGAGATGCTACCCGAAATCAGGGATCAATGCGGGCTGCGCCGGCGGCGTGGCCAGGGAGCCTCCTGTCATGATGAAGTGGTTACGTGATCACACCAAACAGATAATGGTCGTCGTCGTATTGCTGGCGATGTTTTCCTTCGTCGGCGCCCAGGGTCTCCAGGCGATCCTCGCGCCGAACCCGGCCAACGAGACGGCGATGAGCTGCTTCGGCCGGGATGTGAAGGCCGGCGAATTGTCGGAAGCGGATTTCTATACGAACGTGCTCACTCGGGTGTTTTCCAGCTGGAAGCCCCAGGGCGCGTCGCAGGACTTCAACCTTCGCCATTGGTTCATGCTCGCCGAAGAGGCGGATCGGGCCGGTGTCGAGGTGTCTGAGGCGAGGATTGAGGCCTACATTCGCTCCGTTGACTCGGCCCTCGCCCCCGCGGGCGGCATCGACTCCCTGCGACAGAATCAGAACATCGGCCTGCCGCAGATTCGCCAGGCGCTGCGTCGCAACTTCGCGATCGCGGAGAACGCGTCGCGCGTGGGTGAGGCGGCGCTGCCGTCCGAGCCGCAGGTTCGCCAGTACATTCGCGACACGAACGAGAAGATCTCCGTGAAGCTGGCCGTCTTTGACGCGACGAACTTCGTTGACGAGACCGCCGAGATTTCGGAGGACGAACTCCAGGCGCAGTTCGACGCCCATCGAGACGTGATGCCCGCCGACAGCGAGGACGGCTTTGGCTATCGGTATCCGCGGCGTGTGTCGCTGCAGTACGTCGTCGTCGATCCGTCGGCGATCCGTGGCCAGATGAACGTCTCGATGGACGAGATCAAGGACTACTGGAAGTCGCACAAGGAAAAGTTCATGAAGACGGTTCAGGCGCCGGAGCCTGTTGATCCGACAGCGACGCAGCCGGCCGAACCGAAAATGATCTCTAAGCAGGAGCCCAAGCTCTTCAGCGAGGCGAAGCTCGAGGTCGAGTCGCTTCTGAAGCGAGAGAAGGCCATGCGAATCGCCCGTCAGGCGATGAACAAAATCGTCGACGCGATGGCGAAGCCCTGGGCCGAGTCAAAGCGTGACAGCGGAACGGGCTACCTCGACATTCCGAACGATGATGTTCGCGATTCGGCGTTCATGCGGCGGGTCGTCGATGAGGTCCAGGCCGATTTCGGGATTCAGCTCAACTATGCGGAACTCCCGCTGGCGACGGAATCGGAGATCGCGGGAACCCCGGATCTGCGAAGCGCCCAGCTTCAGGGCGCCAACGACGCGGCGGCGCCGATCGACATTTCGGAGCTCGCGTTCCGCGTTCCCGCTTTCTACAAGGCGAACGGCGCTGAGACCGGCGATATCCACCTTCAGTATTTCCAGACGCCGCCCGCCCCGCTTCGCGTTGAGAACCCGTTTGCGGCGATGATGGGCGCCCGCGGCCGCATCTTCGGCGATGAAAAGCTCGTCTTGTTCCGCGTGCTCGAAGCGCGTGACGCCGAGTCGCCGGCCTCCCTCGATGAAGTGCGAGACCTGGTGATCCGTGACGTCAGGGAACGTCGCGCCTACGAGGCGATGGATGTCGTCAGTCGCGAGTTCGGTGTCGCGGCTCAGCAGCTTGGCGCCGAGACGGCGCTGTCGCTGTTCGACGAACTGCGCGAGCGCCGCAACATCAAGACGATTTCCCTGCCGCCGCCATTCGCGCGGAAGCAGCGCCGCGTTCCGAACAGCATCGAAGAGCTGGAGTCGGACGATTTCTCTGTCACGGCGCCCGCGAGGGTCGCCGGTGTCGGCGAATCCGAGGCGTTTATCGACGCCTGCTTCGAGATGGCGTCGGAAGGCTGGCGTCCGCCGTTGATCCAGGGACCGCTCTCGTCCCAGAAGCTTGCCAAGGCCCGTTCGATGCCTCCGGCCACGCCGGCGCCGAAGGTTCAGATCGTGAACCTGCCGAAGGAACTGAAGCGCGTCGTCGTCGAATTCGTCAAGCTGGATCCGGTCGATCGGAACGAGTACGAGACGACGCTGCGATTCCAGGGTTATCGAGAGATTGCGAGCACGCGTCCCACGCTGCGTCTCTGGTACGACACGAAGGACATCGAAGAGCGATGTCAGTACGTTGACAAACGACCGATCGCGGAAGATCCGAAATCCGGTATGACGCCGGACGCGCCCGAGGGCGACGACGGCGCCGCCTGATTTCCGGCGGGACGACAACCCGGCAGAATATTCTCAGGAGCGGGCGATTTCGCCCGCTCTTTTTCTTATCACGCATGTCAGTGAGTCGCCGCGGATTCCGCAGCGCCGACGCCGGAGTCGATCGCGTTCCGGCGGTGTGACGACGTGAACCCGGCGCGCCGATCCGTGCCTCGCTGGCCTCAGCGTGGCGATTCATCCGGCGTGGGCGCGTCATTCACCGCCGTGGGGACACGGCGGCTCTGACCGGCGCATTTATCTCTTACGGATTGACCTGGAGCAGGCCCGTGGACTCGGCCGTGACGATGTCGTTGGCGTTGTCATCGACGATTGCGAAAACCGTGTAGTCGCCGTCGGGAACCGTCTCGCCATTCTCATCCTGGAAGAAGAACGTGAACTGGCCGTTGTTTCCGTTTTCGCTGAGCGGCTGGTTGCTGACGAGGATGATCTCGTTGCCGCTTTCGTGGTCGCTGTCGGTATCGAGGCCGAGTCTGACGAGCGCGTCGGCGTTCGTGGCGCCGTTGTCCGTCCACGTAATGTCGAAAGTGTTCCCTGTCGTGACGCTTGCGTCCGCGGCGCCGGGCGCCGTGAAGGTGAACGTCGGCACAGGCAGCGCGGTCGTGACGTTGATCGCGCCGGTCGTACCGCGGTCCTCATCCGTCGACATGACCTGGAGTGTCTCCCCTTCGGGCGTTTCGATCGTGGCGATGATGACGTAGGAGCCGACGCGCACCCCTGTGATGTCCCATTCGAAGAAATCGTTGTCGCCGTCAGCGACGGCGTCGCGCCCCGAGCCTGTCGTGCCGTCACCCACGAGTTCGATCGGATCGGCGTTGTCCTCATCCAGGTTGTTGCGCCGCTGGGCCGTGATGCGGACGACGGTTCCGTCGATCGTCGCGATGTCGGCCCACTGGATGATCGTGGCGACGCCGGGCGTGGCGGAGACCGCCTCCGCGGGCTGGACGATCGCGATGCCGAGGCTCAGATCGGTGTTGGAATTCGAGTTGTTCGGCAGGGGACCGAAGATGGCGTCGAAGATCGTGCAGCCGGCCATCGCCAGGCCGACGACGATGGACGCCGCTTGCATCGCGATTTTCTGGCAGGTACGACTTCGGTGTTTGCGCATTGTCGGTTGATTCATCGGAACAGCATCCAGGCGTTTCAGACCGTACTCCGGCATGCGCCGCCGTGTTCATTCGGCGTCGCCCGCCGCGTTGACTCGATGGACGTGTGAAAGCGCCGCGATCCGCGAGGACAGTCCATTCTTCGCGCGCGACGCATTCTCGGTCAATCGAGAACCCGATATTCATCGGCCGCGGATCGCGTCGGCTCAATGAGCGATTGCCGAGATTCCCGTGAACCCCGCGGCCTGAGACCGCCCGACCGCCGAATTGGGCCGCGACAGTGGCCGATAACACGGCGAGGCGCCTCGAATCTCGCACCTAGCGCGCGGCGTGATCGGCGCGGCCCGAATCACGTCAGGAATTGTCAGTGATGTCGCCTTTCGGAATCGCCGGGCAAATAATATGCTGTCAGTCGTCGTCGCCGCATCGCGTCGGCGCATGGCCTCGCCCCTCCATCATCCAGGGAGAACGCTCTTTATGCAGAAGCAGAATCACTTCGGAATGGGTTCGCGACGAATCGGCGCGGGACTTTCACTCATGGCGGCCGTTTTCATGCTCGGCGGGATGGACAGCGCCTCCTGCCCCACGACGACGACGCCCGTCGGCGGAAATTGCGGGACGCCCGTGAGCAACCCGCCCAGCGTGATTGCCAGCGATCACGTGCTCGGCGAAACCAGCGCCACTGTGCTTGTGGTCGAATACTCCGATCTGCAGTGCCCGTTCTGCGGCGCATTTGATCGAAACCAGTTCCCGACACTGAAGTCGGACTACATCGACACGGGCAAAGTCCGGTTCGTCTATCGTCACTTCCCGCTGACGAGCATCCACGCCGACGCCGAACGCGCGGCGCTGGCCTCGGAGTGTGCGGCGGATCAGGGCATGTTCTTCGAGTTCATCGGCGAAGTCTTTGCGGATGCGACGCGACAGCAGAATCTCTCGGCGGCCGTCCTGCGCGAAATCGCCGACGAGGTCGGACTCGACCTGACGACCTACGACGCCTGCATCGCGGCCGACGCCAAGGGCCCCCGAGTGGACCAGGATGTGAACTCCGGCAACGCCCTCGGCGTGTCGGGAACGCCGAGCTTCTTCGTCAACGGCATTCTGACGAACGCATCCGGCCTGTTCGACGTCATCGACTGCGAGCTCGCCAAAAACGGCGGCTGAACCGTCGGCGATTGCGGCGGCGCGACACTTGCGCGTCTCATAACAGTCTGTGCGGCGGGCGTCTGACGCGGCGCCGGGCGACTGTCCGCGCCGGGAATCCACGCGATTATTGAACGTCCCCGGGTCCGGGAGCCGATGCACTAGCGCGAACGTTATCGTGTGCGCGTCCGGAGCGATGATCTCGGGACCCGCATTAGTCCTCGCGTCCAGCCGCAGGGTCCGCCATGAAAGTCTCCCGATTCGTCAGAAGCAGTGTTTGGGTTCTCGTGGGCTGCGCCGTCGCGGCGCTGTCGATGTCGTGCAACATACAGGCGCTGAACAACCTGACGGCGCCGAGCACGGACTTCGGCGTCAGCGGTCAGCTCATACCACGAGCGATCCAGGTCGGATTCGTCAACAACACGAACGCCCGGGCGATCTTCACCTTCGGCGCGTACGACCAGCTCGATCAGGCGACGCTCCCGACGAACTTCAGCCAGCTTCGGCTGGAGGCGAACTCGTCGAGCGCGCAGATCGCGCAGCCATGTCGGCGGACCTTTTCCGTCGGCGGCGCCGAGCTGATTCGCCTGATCAACGAGAACGAGAACAATCCGTCCATTGTCGTCAGTGACCCGCGCGCCCTCGTGCAGGGCGTCAATTTCTCGACGGCGCCCCTGGGGGATCCGCTCGAGGCGGAGCCCACGGAAGGGACGTCGCTGGGGCGCGAAGTGCTGCTCGGCGTGGATTTCACCTGTTCGCGCACGAGCCCGTCGCAGATCACGGGATCGGGCCTGTTAATCTTCACATTTGAGGAAGACGCCGGCGCCCCGGGCGGATTCCGGATCGACTATCAGTTCGTCGAGCCCTGACGACGCGTCGCGCGCCGATCGGCGCGCTGCGGCGCCATCTGAGAATACAACGACTGAAGCTGACGCGCGTCGCCGAAGTCGCACCTGCGCGCGAGGACACTCGCGTCGATGTTCTCGCCCGACAGGCCCATCAGGTCGGCCGGATGGGCGCGCGATCGCAGAACCGTCATCAGCCGATGCGCCTCGGCGTAGAAGGCGGCGTCCGTGGGATGCACGTCGCTGAACGCCAGCAGGCGCTTCACGCCGGCCGGCCGTTTCAGATCCTCGAACAGTCTTGCAAACTGTCGATGTCGGCACTGCGGCTCGACGTGCAGGGCGAGTCCCTCCGCAATGATCGCCGGAAGCGGTCGATCGCGTCGGATCTCGGCTGTTATCAGGTGCGCGAGCTCATGCGCGAGCGAGGAGGACAGCAGCATCGGATCGGACAGATGGGCGTGGATGATCTTGCGTCGAACGGCGCCGCCCTGCAGGCGGATCTGGCTGACGGCCGTGACCGGCGCTGACTGCCCCGTCGCCTCGAAAAAGGCCCGCCGATCCGTATGCAGGTAAATATCCGCCTTCTCCTCCCACGGAATCTCATCGAGGTCCAGGGCCCAGTCGTCCGCGATGCGCGCGAAGTGAAAATCCAGCGCTCGGCCGACGCGCTGAGCGATCACGGCGTTCCGATGGTGAATTCGAAATCGCGGCGACTCGTATAACTGCATCTCGTCCGTGTCGTTCCGCGCCCATTCGCCCGAGCGTCGGCCGATGGCCTCGACATCGTACAGACGCCGAAGCGACTCGATCGCCGTTCGCCGAATCGCGGAAACGTTGGTGGCGTAGCCGCGAAGGCGCTTCCCGATCGCCTGGCCGTAGGCCTGGGCGGCGCGGGCGCGATCGCCCGCGTGTTCGAAGGCGAGGCCCTCCAGGGTTGCGCGCAGGGCCGGCGCGTCGGGGCCGTCGTAGCGCGTTTCCGCGATGCGCTGAAAGATCACTTTCCAGTAGGCCTGGGGATAGCGGATGCGGCCGTCGTCGTCGAGGGCGTGGACGAGGCTCTGCATCCATCGCGACACGAGGCCCGGTTCCGCCGGGATTTCCGCGTCGAGACCGATCTGGATGGCGGCGTCGTAATAGTAAAACGCCTGGTGGAAGTTCTTTGTCACGTAATCATCGTCACCCGCCCCGACGGCGGAGGCTCGATAGTCTCTGAGCCATTCGCCGCGTCGCTCGGGGCGCAGAGCGATCGCCTGTCGAAACGTGTTGAACGCGGGTTCATACCATTCGAGATCGATCCATTCCCGCGCGCGGGCGACGCGCGTCGGGGCGGCGCGTCGCGCCGCCTCGATCGACTGTCGCAGCCGCAGGGCGTCGGTCTCGTTCGGCTGGGCCCTGAGGGCGGCGTCCAGCGCCGTGGCCGCGTCGTCAAAGCGTTCCTCGGCCAGCCAGCTTCGCGCGATGGACAGATGGAGGTCGACGAACTCGCGACGAACGGCGGGGCTGTCGGGGGCGTCGCGGAGCGCAATCTGGGCGGCGCGGACGGCGTCTTCGAATCGCTTCTCCTTCAGGAGTCGCCGAACGCGCGATCGCAGGCGTCTGACCGCAGATTCCTCGGTGTCGGCGGCATGACTTTTCCGCTTCGGGGGCGCGGCGGAGGTGGGGTGCGGGAGGACCGCAACGCAAAGCAGGGCGATCAGCGCTGACAGCGCAATACGGCGGGAGCGTCGAAGACGCGGGCGAGGTTCAGGGGTTGGCACGGAGACGCTCCTCGGCCGATGCAACCGGCCGTGTTGCCGATATACTCTCGGCGGCGGAATCGACGGGTCGTTTCAGACACGACGATCGAGCCCTATGCGAGCGGCGAACGAGATACTGATTTCATTATATGCGGCGGGGCGACGCCAAGTCGACCGTTCGCGTGTTCGGCCGCGTTATACATTCATATTCAGGAGATCATTCCGATGCTTCAACATTTCTTAAGGTTATTCCTGATACTGGCGATGCTCGCGGCGGGCATGAGTCTCGTCGAAAAGGGCGAGCTGCTGGCCAACTATCGACCCTACCTTGTCGCCGGCACCTTCTTTCTCGCCATCATCGTCGTCGTCGTCGAAATCCTGATTCCGCGGAAGAGCCTCCAGGCGCTGGCCGGCGTCTTCTTCGGCCTGGCCGTCGGTATCCTCGTCGCCTATGTCCTGAATCTCGTCGTCGATCTGCTTGTCTCCGCGTTCTTCTCAGCGGGAATTCCCTTTGTGGAGAATTCCCCCGCCGCGATCGCCGCAACGAAATTCATGCTTGGTATCGTGAGTTGTTATTACTGCGTCAGTTTCGTTCTCCAGACGAAGGACGATATACGCTTCGTGATTCCCTACGTCGAATTCTCAAAGCAGATCAAGGGCGAGCGCCCCATTCTGCTCGACACGTCCGTCATCATTGACGGTCGCATCAACGAAATCTGTGACACGGGGATCATCGATCAGCCGCTGATCGTGCCGAGATTCGTTCTCCAGGAGCTTCAGACCGTCGCCGATTCGAGCGACAAGCTGAAGCGTGTCCGGGGGCGTCGGGGCCTCGACATTCTCAATGGCCTCCAGGCCAACCCGCGCGTCGAGGTGCAGATCCATGATCCCGAGCCGTCGAAGGAGGACGCGGGGGAGCCGGTTGATTCGCGCCTGCTGTCGCTCGCGCAGAAGCTCAACGGTCGCGTCGCCACGAACGATTACAACCTGAACAAGCTGGGGAAGGTTCGCGGCATCGATATCATCAACATCAATGACCTCGCCAACGCCCTGAAGCCTGTCGCGCTGCCGGGCGAGTCGCTGAGCGTGAAGATCATCAAGCCCGGCGAAGAGGGGGGGCAGGGTGTCGGCTATCTGGATGACGGCACGATGGTCGTTGTCGACAACGGCCGGGACTACATCGGCCAGGTCAAGGACATCGCCGTCACGAGCATGCTGCAGACGTCGGCCGGCCGGATGATCTTCGGCCGCATTGACGGGGCGGACGGTGGCGGGGGATCGGCGGCCCGTGGAGGGCGTCGGCGACCGCCGCAGCGCTAGAGTTCGGACGATACGATTATTCTGTTTGTGACTGGAGACCGCGATCGCGCCGCATCGGCGTGACGCATGCGCCCCTGAAGGGATATATGGCTGACTACACGCCGCACCAGCGGAAAATCATCGATCGATATTACGACAATCGTGACGGCATCATGGTCAACCAGCTGTCCGAGCTTGTCACGGAATTGTATCTCGCCGACAGCGACGCCAAGCGCGATCGCCTCTGGAAGCGGGTCGAGACAGCGATGAAGAATCTCAAGATCAAGGAGGGGGTGGCCGCGCACATCCTCCAGAAACGCAGCGTCGAGGTTCTGGCAAAGCATGTAAAGGACTGGAGCGGCGGCCAGTGACGGCGATTTTCCCGCGGGCTCGCGGAATTCGAATCATGATTCACCAATAATCCGTTCATGCGCCGGCGCCCTGTCGCGTCTTGATATCCGGCCGGCCGGACTCCAGGATGTTGATCTGGCGTTCGGGTTTCGAACGTATCGTCTGACTGAAAACGCATACCCTAAGAAGATCAAGGAGGCTTCGCCGTGAAGAAAGTGACTCCCGTTGTCGTGTCGATCGTGATGCTGGCCGCCCTCGCCACAGTTCTGCTGTGGACGCATTCGCCCGCCGAAGTGAAGGCGCACTGCCAGGTGCCTTGTGGTATCTACGATGATCCGGCGCGAATCCAGCAGCTACGTGAAGATTCGATGACGATCGAGAAGGCGATTCACGCGATCACTGAGCTTTCGGGCAAGAGCGACGCAACGTCAGTGAATCAGGCGACGCGCTGGATCATGACGAAGGAAGATCACGCGTCGCACATCATTACTGTTGTCAGCGAGTACTTCCTGACGCAGAAGGTCAAGCCGGGCGCCGATCGCGCGAAGTACCTCGAAACGCTGGCCGATCATCACGCCGTCATGGTCGCCGCCATGAAGTGCAAGCAGGTTCCGGACCACAGCTCGGTCGACGCCCTGAACGCCGCCATCACGAAGCTGGCGACGTATTATCCCGACAAGAAGTAGTCGCGAGCGATTTGCGGCGTCACAAGCGGGCCATGACTGGCCCGGCTCGGAAATGGTCAGTCAACGGGTGATCGCGATACCCTGCGACGTCAGGCTGATCCGCAGGACAACCCAATCGACGCGTCCTCCACCCACGGCGGGCGCGTCGTTTCTTATTTCCAGTTTCGCAGATCGTCTCCGAAATCGTGGTCCCCATCTGACGATTCATCGATTCCGTTGGGACCGGCGCTCCAGAGGAGATAGTCGCGTCGGGTCAGCGGGCCGACGATCCTGTACCGATAGGGCCGGCGCCACGGATCGAGCAGCATGGCGGCGTCCTTCACGTAGGGACCGGTCCATGCCGCCCGCGCCGGATCGTCGTCGTTGATCCGAAGGAGCTCGTCAAGCGAGCGGGGCAGTCGCCCCATGTTCAAATGGAAAAGGTCGATGCCCTGGGCCAGCGACCCGTTCGGATTGATTTCTCCGCGCGTCTGACCGACAGGCCCGCAGTCTGTTGGTGTCGTCAGGTCGATCAATATAAGGCCCGCGGCCAGCGCGAGTCCGGCGCAGCCGACGGTCAACGCGATCCTGCGGCCGGCGCGACTGGCCTTCGCCCTCGGCGTTGTCGCGTTTGACCGATGCATGGCGTCGTCGAGCGCGCCCGATTCAGTCGGCATGGCGTGAAATTCCTCCCATGATGATATCGGGAATCGATCCGCCGGTTGCGATGTGTCCGAACCCGGGCGCCGCCGCGCGGCGCCCCCGTCCGATTCCATCGGCGGGGCGGGTAGGTTTCGACAACCCTCCCCCGCCGAGCCGTCGCAGTCATGCGGCGGTCGGAATGTGAGTGTCCGTGGGCGGCGAACGGCGCCATCACGCGCCAAGTAAGCGCCGACGATCGATGGGCGTTGCGTTCGCGTCGAACTGCGCAATTGGCGTCACAACCGGGCCATGACTGGCCCGGCTCGGTGATGGGCCCGCGCGTCGGCTTCGTGGCGCCGTGGCACAACGGCTCGAATCATGAAGAAAATCGCTCGCCGCCGCTTGACTCCGCCCAGAAAGTATTGTAATTTCTGTATAGACAGAAATAGGAGAAACGACCGTGTCTGAACTCTCGCCTGTCGCCGGAAAATTCGTCCTCCACTGGGGGGAGATGGGAACGCGCTGGGGGATCAATCGGACGGTCGCCCAGATCCACGCCCTGCTCTACCTGTCAGAACGCCCCCTGAACGCGGAGGAGATCACGGAAACCCTTGGCGTCGCCCGTTCCAATGTCAGCAACAGCCTCAAGGAGCTCCAGAGCTGGGGGATCGTGAAGATCACGCACAAGATGGGGGACCGGCGGGATCACTTCGAATCGCTGACGGACGTCTGGGAGATGTTCCAGTTGGTTCTGGATGAGCGAAAGCGCCGCGAAATCGACCCGACGCTCGCCCTGCTGGACGACTGCCTCGCCGAGGCGAAGACCTCGCGGCGCGATGAATCCCACGCCGTCCGGCGCATCGAGGCGATGAAGGACTTCTTCGAGACGACATCGCGCTGGTATGGCGATCTGCGTCGCCTGCCGACGGGCGCCGTCGTCAGGTTCGTGAAGATGGGCGGCAAACTGCGGAAGTTCCTGGGCGTGGCCTGACGGGCGCCTTTTTTTTGAAAGTGGATTTCTGTGAATACAGAAATAACTGACAAAACCAACACAGAGGCGGCGGGCGGTGAGCGGTCTGTCATCGTCTGGGACGACACGTGCGCCGTCTGCAATCGGTTCAAGCGACTCGTGGAAGGGCGGGCGATGCGCGCCGGCTACACGTTTCGTTCGATGCGCGTCTGGCGCGAGGATCATCCCGACGCGTCCACCGAGGGCATGTACGTCATCACGCCGGAAGGTCGCCTTCGCTTTGCCGCCGACGCCGCGCTCCATGTCGCGGCGCTGAATCCGTGGCTGCGACCTTTCTGCGGGCTGGCCCGTCTGCCGATCCTGCGTTCGTTCGCGGCCGCCGGGTATCGCTGGCTCGCGGCCCATCGCCACATGGTCGGATGCAAATCATGCGAAGGAGGCGATTCAGCATGCAGCCTGCACAGCGCGTCACAGAAGCGAGCCGACTGAGCGAGGAGGCTCGCGAGCGATTCGTTCGCTGCGAATCAGCGCCGCCGCTTCTGAGTGACTGGCGCGAGACGCTGATGATCCACTACGAAGTGGCGCCCTCGGCCCTGCGACAGGACGTTCCGTTTGAACTCGACCTCTTCGAGGGCCGCGCATTTGTCTCGCTCGTCGCCTTCACGATGTCCGGTCTGCGGACGCGTCGCTGGCCCCGCCTCGGGCGACGACTCTTTCATCCGATCGGCACGCACACGTTCCTCAACGTGCGCACCTACGTGCGAGCGGGAAGCGAGACGGGTATCTACTTCCTCGCTGAGTTCGTTCCCAATCGACTCAGCGCGCTGCTCGGACCGCCGATCTACGGCCTTCCCTATCGCTTTGTCCGCACGACCTATCGGCGCACCGCCTCGCAACTGATCGGCGTTCTTGGCGATCCGCACGCGTCGTCCGCCGATGCGGCGTCGCTGATGTTCCAGGCGACGATTCCCGAGGCGCCGGAACTGAGACCGGCCGTGGCCGGATCCCTGTGCGAATTCCTGATGGAACGCTACACGGCGCTGACGACATGGGCCGGTGTCGAACGGCGATTTCGCATCTGGCACGAGGCGTGGCTGCAAACGCGTGTGGACGCCGATGTGTTCGACGACCGACTGCTCCATGCGACGGGCGCCTGGACTCGCGGCGCGACGATCTGTTCCGCCAACTACTCCAGCGGTGTGACGAATGTCTGGATGGGCCGGCCGCGACGACTGCGCCGCGGTCTTTTCGACAAACGAAGGGAGGGATTGTCATGAAAACGGCGACGATAGTGGCGCCGGAACGTGGCGTGCGAGTCGATCGGCTTCGCGCGGAATCGTCCTGGCTATTGTGGGTTGCGCCCGCGGCGATTCTCGGGGCCGCAATTGCGATGACGCAGAATCGTGGTGGCTGGCCTCAGATGTGGGCGACCGCATTTGGTCTTTACTTCGCCTGCAAAGGCTGGGTTCTCCTCGTCGCGAGGGCGCACGGGGCCCGAATCACCAGGGCGGGCGTCGGGCGGTTCGTCTTTCTGTGGGCGGGGATGGATCCGGCGCCCTTCGCCGAACCCGCGCGCGATCGGGCTGTCGCGCCGCTCGATCCAATCTCCCGTCGAGAAGGTTGGATGAAGCTCCTGCTTGGCGTGGCGCTGCTCATCGTGTCGCGGGCGGTCGCGCCGCATGTCGGCGCGTACGCCGCCATGTGGATCTGTGTGAGCGCGTACTGCCTCATCCTGCACTTCGGGATCCTGCACCTGATTGGCGCCGCATGGCGACACGCGGGATACAACGTCGAAGCGATCATGCAGCGCCCTGCGCGCTCGACATCGCTGGCCGATTTCTGGTCGCGTCGCTGGAATCGCGCGTTTCGCGATGTCAGTCATTCGCTGGTCGTGCGTCCCACGCGCCGGTTGCTCGGGCCGGCCGGCGCCGTGGGGCTCGTGTTCATTGCGTCGGGCCTGGTTCACGAACTGCTGATGTCGTGGCCGGCCCGTGGTGGCTGGGGGGCGCCGACGGCGTATTTCATGCTGCAGGGGCTGGGCGTGTTCTTCGAACGCGGCCGCGTGGGGCGCCGGCTCGGGCTTTCCGCGAAGGGCGACGCCGATGACAACCGCTGGCGCCGGCGCCTTTGGACGGCGCTCGTGGTGATCGCGCCGCTGCCGCTGCTGGTCCATCGACCATTCGCGGACAACGTTGTGATTCCGTTCTTTCGATTCACAGGAGCGATCTGATGATAACGATGGCGATGCTGCTGAAGGTCGGGGGGATCGTTCAACTGGCGATCCTCGTCGCCAGCGTACAGGTTCCGCGACGCCTGAACTGGAAGACGGAACTCGCGGGTCTGAAGCCCTTCCTGCGTCAGCTCTTCTATGTGTATGGCGCATTCATCGTCCTGACGATCATCGGGATGGGCGTCATCTCGATCGCGTTCGCGGAGGAGATTGCGACAAGCCCCGGCCTCGGCCGCGCGTTTGCCGCGTTCGTCCTGATTTTCTGGGGGCTCCGTCTGTTCACGCAGTTCGTCATCTTCGACGCCGGACCGATCCTGACGACGCGGCTGATGCGTGTGGCCTATCACGCGCTGACGTTCGCCTTTATTACGCTCGTTGGCGTGTATGGCGCTGTCGTCTTTCAGATTGCGGGTCGCGCGATGTGAGCGGGCGCCGATGCGTCGCCCGATCCGAGCCGCCGGGCGCCAATCCGATTCGCCGGGCGCCAATCCGAGCCGCCGCAGTCATGCGGCGGTTTGAACGTGAGCGGGCGCTGGCGTGGACGAGTCGGCTCGAATGGCGCGAGTCGAGTTGTGAGACCCCTTCAGGGTCAAACGGGGCAAATCCTGCACAACCCAGGGTTGCGCGTCGGCCGCGTGCGCGTCCGGCGCTGACCCTGGGCTGACTTGTGCCACGCCGTTGGCGTGGAATTGTGCGCTACGCAGTCGGCGTCGAGGAAGGCGCCCAATCGAGCCGGCGGGCGCCAATCCGATTCGCGGGGCGCCCAATCGAGTCGGTGGGCGCCGATCCGAGCCGCCGCAGTCATGCGGCGGTTGCAAAGTGAGCGAGCCACGACATCACAATGCGCCAGTGCGCGGTCGCGGCGCTCGAACACGAAGTCCCTCGTCACGGCGTGCCGGCCCGATCCGCCATCGCCTGAAGCTCGGCCAGCAGGGCCGTCCGCGCCGGCGTGTCGTTGTCGCTCTCCTGGTAGGTCGTCCATGGCGGGGCGAGGAGCCGCTGTGCAATCTCGGGGCCCTCCGGCAGTTCGCGGAGTATTGCAAGCACGTCATCCAGAGGCGGGTACTCCCGGTATCGGCTCATGATGTCGAATTCGAACTTGTCGGCGTACTTTCTTCGCACCCATTCGGCGGGTGGATGTGCGACGATCGCCCGCATGACGGGCATGACTTCCGGCGTCGAATCGCCATAGTAAACACGGGGACGCGGGTCGTAGTTGGGCGGGAACTCTGCCAGCGTGTGCGCCGACATCATGGCCAGCGCCTCGTCGATCCGGTTCGTCGCCAGCAGTGCGTCCGCGTCATGCCCCAGCCGCTGCTCGCGCTGCGCCGCCGGCGCGATCACGATCCACATCGCGAGACTCGCCCCCGCCAGGACCCACGGCGGACGCGCTTTTCGGCGCAATGGGTATGGCTCCAGGAAGATGACCCGTTTGCGCGTCAGGTGAACCACAATCGATCCGATGATCCAGACGGGCGCCAGCAGGATCGTCCATGCGGCAAGGATACTGTTGGTCATCGAGATCAACGAGATTGTCGGCGACAGTCGAACACCGCCCATGAAGTGAACGATCGGTTGCGGCGTCAGGATCAGAGCGGCGAGGACCGTCAAATCGCCGAAGAGCATCACGGGCCACAACGCGCGCAGGAACGACACTCCGCCCAGGATTGAGACGACGCGAACGAACAGGATGACGCGCCACACCGCCACGAGGCCGAGCGTTCGCATGTTCGCGAGCGCCGCGTCGTACTCGCCCAGGAAGCGTTCGAAGGGAATCGCGTAGAGCAGGGCCAGCGGCGCCGTCGCCCAGAACAGCGAAAGGAACGATCGATAGCCCGGCCAGAATCGTTGCGCCGATTCGCGACGGTTAAAGAAGAAGCCAAAGCTGACGCAGTAGAGGAGGAACGACGCCACCAGCGAGGCGGCGATGGGGATGAACACGACATAGGGGCGCGCCGGCAGGTACTCCGCGTCATACTCCCGCGCCATGCCGGCGGCCAGCGTGAACATCAGCCCCGTCCACAGCCATCGCCGATCCGACGCGATGGCGAGGATGGCGTCGCGCCGCCCAACGAGAAATCCGAGCAGCGTGATGGCGCCGAGCGGGGCGGGACCGTTTGGCGTACCCGCCGCCGCCGGTCCGGATTCAGTCACTGGGTTTGAATGCGTCATTGAGACCGCCGAGGGTTCGCGTCAGGAAATCCAGTTACACCACAGCCTTAACACGATCTTCCGAATCGATGCGCGGTCACATCCGCCGTCGCCATTACAATACTCGGAAGCCGATGGCCCAAGGGGAAACGCTGATGATCAGGAATATACCCGTCCTTTCGTTCGTCGTGTTGGCGCTGGCGGTACACGCCAACGCCCAAAGCAGCGTTCCGTTCATCGAGAGACAGGCGCCGACGGATGTTCGCCTCCTCGATTTCAACGTGAACTGGGATTCGATCTTTCCCGACAACGATCCACAGAACCACCCATTCCGCGAATACAACAAGCGCGCGGAGTTCATTCGTATCGTGACTGCAATGGCGCCGGACATTGTCTGCCTTCAGGAGATCAACGACGCCCGAAACCCGCAGCAGATCGCATCGCTGCTCGATCAGATCGTTCCCATCGGCGGCGGCCAGGTCTGGAAGGCGCACAAGGGCTCGGACAACGTCATCGCGTCGAAATACCCGCTCTCGCTGTTGCGAACGGATACGGTTCCGACGACGAATCGCGGCCAGGCGATGGCGCTCATCGATCTGCCCGACGATGTGTATGCGACGGACCTCTACCTGATGAACGCTCACTTCAAGGCGAGCGGCGGCAATTCCAACATCCAGCGCCGCCAGCAGCACGCCGACGCGATCGTCAACTGGATTCGCGACATCCGTGCGCCCGGTGGTCTCATCACGCTGGCGGCGGGGACGCCCGTGATGGTCCTCGGCGATCTGAACGCCTATGACACGGATCCCGCCTACCACGTGACGACACTGGTGACGGGCGACATCGTGGATGAATCGACCTACGGCGCCGACCTGCCGCCTGACTGGGACAACACGTCGATGACGGACGCGCTGCCGATTCACAACGGCGCGGGATCCGCAACGTATACCTGGCGCGACGACACAGGTGGCTTCAATCCCGGCGCCCTCGATCGAGTCATTTATTCCGACAGCGCGATGTCCATCGGCAATCGCTTCGTCCTGGACACGACGACGATGACGGCGCTGCAACTCAGCGTCGCCGGTCTTCAGGCCGACGATGTCGCCCTTGACGCCGGCGTCGGTCTCTTCGATCACTACCCCATCGTCGTGGACCTGCGATTCGAAATGGCGCCGTCGCTCGATGGTGATGTCACGCTGGACGGACTTGTCGATGGCGCCGACATCGAGCTGTTCGTCAGCATGGCGACGGGCGGCCCCGAGTCGGCCAACACCACGCGCATTGCCCATGCGGATTTCAACGGCAACGGCGCCATCGATTTGGGCGATATCGCGGATTTTGTCACAACGATTCTCGCTCAGTAATCGAATGTGGGTGGCATGCCGACACTTAACGTCGGCATGGAGAAGTCGCGCCGTCGCACCGAACTGCGACCGCAAGGGAGCCGGCCGGCGTAGCTGGACATGGCGCGTGACTTCGATCCCCGTCGCGGTCGCCGGAATCGTTGCGCATCATTCGTGGCGCCAGCCTTGCGCGTCATCGTGTCGCCACTGGCCTGCTTCCTGGCGGGCGCAGTTCGGACCGCCTACGCCAACCCAATGCCGGCGCCGCACTCGGGACAAATCCCTGACACGTTACCAATGAGTGAGTAGCCGCAACGCGCGCAGCCGCCTCGACGATGACGGTCACGCCTGCGGATGTGTCGATAGATGATCATTCCTGAGACGATCCAGGCGCCGGCGACTGGCCAACCCAACGGCAATTCGGCATAGAGCAGACATGGGCCGTCATAGCAAGTGGGTTTCCCGAAGCCGTAACGATCAGACGGGGGAACGAATGGGAAAGAAACACTGACCTTCCAGTCCGGACACTGATCATACGTGAAACTTGCTTCGGCAGAACCGTCTGATGGCATACACCCAATAACCCGCACTTCCTCATGTATCTCCGGATGGAAGTGCCAATCGAGTTCCAGACGGGCGGCATAACCACCGATGGAAACGCCGGAAAACAAATAGTAATTGTCAAGAGTCGGGATGCGGCTGATTGCGAAGATCCAAAGCGCTGTCACGGCCAATGTTCCCATCAGCCAGACCCCTCGAAACATGAAGCCGAGGAATGACCGCTTCGCTGAGGGGGCTTTTTTCGGTGACTTACTGGGAGTTCCGGCCATTCACGTATTGTATCGTGTCACGGGGACCCAAGGGAAGCAAGCGGAAAATGCGTCAGCGAACCGAACTGCGACCGCGAGGGAGCCGGCCGGCGTAGCTGGACATGGCGCGTGACTTCGATCCCCGTCGCGGTCGCCGGAATCGTTGCGCATCATTCGTGGCGCCAGCCTTGCGCGCCATCGTGTCGCCACTGGCCTGCTTCCTGGCGGGCGCAGTTCTGTCCGCTCCCGCGCACGTATGACGCGGCTCGCCCGCGAGCGGCTCGGTAGCGCGACTGGCCCGCCCGCGCCCGACGCAGTGGCGAGTCAGATCCGCTTGAACTGCTTCTCCAGGTCCTTCGTCGTTAGTTCGAGCGTCGTCGGTCGGCCGTGCGGGCAGTTGCTCGATCGTTGTGTGAGATGGCGTTGTTCCAGCAGGGCGTACATCTCTTCCTGCGAGAGTGGATCCCCGGCCTTGATCGCCGCCTTGCAGGCCATCATATCGATCGTGGCGTGGATCAGTGTCTCGTCCGATGTGTCGCCGTGGGTTTCCACGAGCCGATCGAGCAGGTCCGACACGAACTTCTTCATGTCAACATTCGCCAGCAGCGTAGGGAACTTCTGCACGGCGATCGATCGGGGACCGTAGTCGCTGAGTTCGACGCCAATCCGCTCGAACAGGTCCCTGTGGGCGTCGGCCGCCTCGCGCTGCGCGGGGGAGACGTCCAGCGTCTCGGGCAGCAGCAGGCCCTGCGACTCCAGCGGTCCCTGCAGGATTCGCTCGCGGAATCGCTCGTAGAGGATGCGTTCGTGGAGGGCGTGCTGATCGATGATGACAACGCCGGCCTCCGTCTGCGCGACGAGATACGTGTTATGAATCTGAATCACACCACCCGCCGGCAGCGAGCCGATGTCGCTCAGCGCCCCCGGCGCATTGGCCGACATTGACTCGATTGACAAATCTCCGTCGCGCGCCTCGCCATCGAAGATGGCGTCGTCAGCGGTCGGCGCCGCGTCGAACGTTGTTGGGGTATCCGCGCGCGAAGTCGCCGCGGCCTCGTTCCGGGGCGCGTCGGGCGTGCGCGGCGGCGGCAGCACGTTCGCGATGCTGGGCCGCAGTCGATCCGTCGGAAAGGGCGGCGGTCGAAACGTCAGGCGCGGCTGCGTCGGGTCGACGCGCTTGAGGTAATCCGCCAGCGCGTGCCGCGCACGCTCCTGCGCCGATGTGTCGAGCGGTGACGGCGCCATGCCGTCGTCGCGGAGATGAACGGGCGTTCTGAATCGCGGCGTCAGATCCTGCGCGAGCAGGGTTTCCCGCAGCACGCTGAGCACCTGCGACTGCACGAGGCCGGCGTCTCGCCAGCGCACTTCGATCTTTGTCGGATGCACGTTGACGTCGAACTCCGACGGGTCCGTCGTCAGGAACAGAAACGTGACAGGAAAGCGATCGTGTTCGACGAGACCGCGAAAGGCCTCGCGCACGGCGTAGCCGATTCGGCGGTCCGTGATGAAGCGGCCGTTGAGGAAGAGATACTGCCATTTCGTCGTCGCCTTCGAATGCGAGGGCGGCGCGATCAGGCCTTCGATGCGCAGGTTGCGCTCATTGCGCGCCAGCTCGATGAGGCACTCGCCGAGTTCGGCGCCGTAGAAGTCGGCGATGCGTTCCCGTCGATTGACGGTCGACGGCAGATTTCGCAGCGTGCGTCCGTTGTGTGTCAGTGTGAAGGCGACGTGCGGATGCGCCAGGGCGATCCGGGCGATCTGTTCCGTGACGTGGCCGCATTCCGTCTGCGGCTGCCTGAGGAATTTCCGCCGCGCGGGGACGTTAAAGAAAAGGTTGCGAATCTCGATCGTTGTGCCGACCGGCGCCCCGCAGGGCTTGATCGGCGTCACGTCGCCACCTTCGACGACGATCTCGTTTCCCTCCAGCTGATCGGCGGGTCGGGATCGAATCGTCAGGTGGCTCACGCTGCCGATGCTCGCCAGCGCCTCGCCGCGGAAGCCGAGTGTGGCGATATGAAAGAGGTCGTCAGAGGTTTGCAGCTTGCTCGTGGCGTGCGATGCGATCGCCAGCGGCAGGTTGTCGCGATCCATGCCGCAGCCGTCGTCCGTCACGCGGATCAACTGGCTGCCGCCCGCCTCAAGGGCGATATCGATGCGCGAGGCGCCGGCGTCGAGGCTGTTCTCGACCAGTTCCTTTACCACGGAAGCGGGGCGTTCGATGACTTCTCCCGCCGCGATCTTGTTGACGAGGGCCGCGTCGAGCTTTCGGATTTTTCGTTGCGCCGAAGTTGCTGACAAACACTGTCCTTTCATCCGCAGAATTCCGTAGTATAGGTCGCGGTTGTGTGGCTGGGCAATTAACGGAGAGTGGCGCCATGAAGGTACGCGACGTTCGGTTTCTGTGCGGATACGCTTTCAAAATCACAACTGTCGCCATCGCGCTGTGCGCCGGATTGCGCGCGAGGGCGGACGAACCGCCGGAACGACCTGCGTTGCAGCGGGACGTGAACGCCAATCGAACGAAGATCGTGAGTGGTCCCTTCTTCACGATCGACTCCGGCAAGCCCTTTGTCATGCCATGGTTCCGTACGGATTTGGGGCACGATGTGGAGTATCTCTGGTACCGACCCAAGTGCGAACCGCGGGACGATGACGATGTTCTCGGTTGTCGATACCTGTGCGACGGAATTGACCACTCGTATGGCGTTGGCGCCTCGCTGGGGATACCGGTCGCGGATCTGCAGGCCGGCGACCTGCAATGTGATTTCTTCACCGGCCATACGACGGAGGACGGCAGGGGCGGTCTCGACGCAAAGCCGCTGGCGGCGCTGACGCTGAGACGAATTCCAAAACCGTCCGAATCCGGACAGTTCACCTTCGCGTTCGGATCGTGCTCTCATCAGGAACGCTTCGGTGAGCGCCAGCCGATCTGGAACGCGATCGTGAGGGACGAACCCGACTGTTTCTTCTTCATCGGTGACAACATTTATCTGCCGAGCGATCCGGAGGTGTTTCCAAAGACGCGCGACGGCGTCGTTCAGCTTTATCGTGAACGCTACAACCATCAGCGGCGTACGCCCGAACTTCAGTCCCTGCTTCGCTCGACCTACTGTTTCGGCATCTGGGACGATCACGACTACGGCCCCAACAACGCCGACAGGACCTGGCAATGGAAGGACGCGGCCCTGCAGGTCTTCAGGGAGTACTTTCCCGGCTCCTATGGTCTTCCCGATGCGCCGGGCTGCTTTCAGTCGTTCAGCTGGGGCGATGTGGATATCTTCCTGCTGGACGATCGCACCTTTCGCGATCCCAATGACGCGCCGCCGCCCGACAAAACGATGTTCGGCGCGGCGCAGCTCGCGTGGCTGAAGAAGGGCCTTGCCGAGTCGAAGGCCAAATTCAGGCTGATCTTCAACGGCAACCAGATGCTCAGCGATCTGCATCCGCATGAAAGCTGGGGCACGTATTTCAGGCCTGAGCGTGACGCGTTCCTGCGCTGGCTGTGGGATCAGAAGATTGACGGCGTCGTCTTCCTTGCGGGCGATCGTCACTTCGCCGAGCTGATCCACAAGAAGGATCCGAAGGGCGTGGGGCCGGATCTCTGGGAACTCACGAGTTCGCCGCTGGCCAACGAGCACTTCAAGCAGGGCGGTCTGGTCAGCAACAGGGAACGCGTCGCCAGGTACGTCGGCGGCGTGAATTACGGCGTGATCAAGGTGGACACGACGGTTTCCCGGCCGACGCTCGACCTGATCGTCAGGGATGTGGATGGAAAAGAAGTGATTCGCCAGCGCGTCGAGCTGGATAGACGCCGGCCGGCCGCTGCGAAATAGACGGCGATGGCTGCGACGGATAATGCAGGTATCTGTGAATCGAGGCGTCGCGCCTCGAATCACCTGAGTACTCGGGTCAGTCTTTGAGAAAGGGTCAACGATGATGAATCGAAATACGCGGAGTGTCCTCGTGTGCGTCACGCTGCTTGCAGGCATGATCCTGATCGCGCCGCGCGTCCTCCGGGCGGACGAGCCGACAAAGCCGGACGCGGCGGCGCTGAAGAAACGCGCCGATGAGATCTTTGCCAGATCTCTGGAGCGCTATCAGGCCCTGCGCAGCTATCGTGAAAAGGCGACAGCCGTCTACAGGATGACCTATCGCGATGAGAGCGGCGAGGATGTCGGTCAAAACCAGGAAATGAAGTTCACGACGATCGCCGCCAAACCGAATCGTTTCAAGGTTGTCTCGGACCAGCTCTCCATGGCGTCGGACGGCAAACTCTTCCGATGCGCGATGGAGGGATTCGCGAATTACATGGAAGTGGACGCCGCATCGGGGCTGTCACTGCCGGAGGAACTGTCCGAGGTGCAGGGCGCATTTTCCATCAGCCCGGCGCTGGCCGCGATGAATGGCGACGTAAAGGATGTCTGGTCGATGTTCCCGTCACTGACGGGCGTGACGTCGATTCAGAATGTCGACCTCGATCGTGTGGCGTGCGAGCGGATCAACATGACAATGGAAGCGCCGATGCTTGCCGGCGACACGCCCGCCGATGTCTCCGTCTGGATCGACACGAACACACGGATGCTGAAACGCATCGAGGTCGACTACACGAAGGGCGCGATCGCTCAGCGCGAGGAGATGGGCGAGTACCAGGCGGCGTCGGATCCCTATGCCGACTACAAGCTGGAACGGGCCTGCGTAACCTACGCCATCGATGAAGTCACGACGGATCCTGCGCTTGAGGACGCCGACTTCGCGTTGAAGGTTTCGGATGACGGGCGGAAGGTGGATTCCTACATGGGCATCCTTGGCGTAGGGGTTGAACGGCCGACGATCATCAGCGACGCGGCGCCGCCGTTCGAGTCCGAGGATTTCGACGACAAGCCCATCAAACTCGAGGATTTCAGGGGCAAGGTCGTCGTCCTCGATTTCTGGGCGACCTGGTGTGGTCCGTGCGTGCAGGCGATCCCGCACGTTCAGAAGGCCAGCGAACGCCTGAAGGACAAGGACGTCGTTTTCCTCGGAATCAACCGCGATCAAGCTGGCAGTGAAAAACACGTCAGGAAATTCATCGAAAAGAAGCAGATCACCTTCCGCCAGGTCAAGGACTTCGACGGTGACATCGCCAACGACTATCACGTCTCGAGCATTCCGTGCACGGTGCTGATCGGAAAGGACGGCGTTGTCCAGTCTTTCGATGTGGGCTTCGGCGCCGGAGGCGAGGATCAGCTTGTCGCCAAGGTCGAGAAACTCCTGGCCGGCGAGCGGCTCTTCGATCCTGAGGAGATTGCGCGACAGAAGGCGAGCGCCGAGACGCAGGAAACCGCGCCGCGCTCCGACGCGCTGCCTGACATTGACGGCGAGCGGTTGGTGAAGGGGGATCTCCTGTCAGGCGCCAGCCAGTTGATTGCGAAAGGGGATCTCAACGGCGATGGCGTTGAGGACTACGCCTTCGCGAGCTACACCGGCGGTCGCGTCCTCCGCATTCTCTACGGCGGCCGAGAGGACTTCGAGAAGGTCAAAGTCAAGGGCATTCGACCGACGGAGGCCATCCAGTCCGCCAGGATCGTCGAGGTTAACGGCAAGGCGAGAATTCTCGCACTGCTGAGTGACTATCAATACCTGAATGGCATGGCGAACAAGGTTCGCATCGGGGCGTTTTCGCCGGATGGCGAGAGCCTCTGGCTGCACGATCTGGAGACGCCCGCCAAAACGACGGCGCAGGCGACGCTTGAAATCGCAGACCTCGATGACGCGCCGGGGCCCGAGCTGATCGTCTCCCTGTCGCTGTTCACGATGTCGCAGGAGGGCGGTATGAGCTATTCGCAGGAATACCATTCGTCCTATCTCCTCGTCATCGACATGCGCGGCGAGACACGACTGCGGCGTCATCTGGGTTCGCAGGCAAACCTGGTGGCGATCATTCCCGGTAAACCGGCGACGCTGATTATCAATGAAAGCTACTACGGTCTGCGAAAGTACCAATTGTCGCCACAGGTGGAGCAGGCCCAGGCGAAGGCCGAGGGCGTCCAGCCCTGACGCCGCATTGGCCGCACGGCGCAGTTCCTGGGCGATCGCCCGGCGTGATCTTCATTCGCATTGGGAGCAATTCAGTGGTTCATTGAGTTGTTCGTTTGACAGTGGGCGCAATGCGGGACTTTATATCGGCGCCATTGAATGGGCCTGGAAACGCCGCCGCCTTTTTTGTTCGCAAGTTTATTCGCGTCCCGCTAGTATTCGAGCCCAAATGGCCTGGTTGTGTTCTGCGTCTGTATGATGGGCGGAGAATCTACACCAGTTGATCGGCCGTTTCCTGCGGACGCCTCGGAAGCGCGTCTGACACGACTTCAGTTCAGCAGGCCAGGCCCGGAGGCGCCCAATGAAATCGGCAACAGTTCTCGTTCTCTCTGCAATTCTGCTGGTCGGCGCTTCAGAGACCGCGTACTGCGACACATTCATATTCTCAAATACATGCGATGACGGAAACTGGTTTTCGATCTGCGCTTATACGGGTGAGTGTCCGCCGGAACAGCAATGCGATACGAACAATTGGGGGATTCTTGGCATTGGCTCCCAGCCGGCGTTCCCCGGTCCATTGGATGATGTCATTCTCGGCGATTTCTTCGTTACACTGGATTCAGACATCACATTGAACAGTCTTCTGCTGCCCTCAGCGGCGGTGCTTCGATGGACGGACGGAGACTTGTTCGCCGGCGCGCAGGTGTCCGGTCCGTTTGGGATCAACGGTCTGCTCCTCGTGGACTCCGTGAATGGCGTTCGGGTGTTGATGCCGACCCAGGTCAGCGGCGCCATCCATGTCGCGGGCGGGACGCTGACATTCAGCGGAGATCTCAATTCGGGCGTTTCCGCCAGTTATGCGATTGACACGGATTCAACGCTCAGCCTCGCCGGCGCGACGGTCCGAGGCGCGATCAGTGGGAACATTGAGGGGACAATCACCAACGACGGCAACATGACGATCGGCTCACAGGGCGCGACGTTCAATATCACGGGCGCCGGCTTCCGGTTCGGCACGGGCACGCTGACGATCAACGCCGGCGGCGCGCTGACCAACGACGGAATTATCGCCGGCGTCAGCAACTTCGGGTTCAGCGCCTCGGCGCTCGGGGGTGATGGCAATCTCGAGAATCACGGGACGATCGACTTCCAGCTGGGTCGCTGGAACAGCGCCAGTGGATCGACGGCGTCGATCGTCAACACGAACACGGGCGTTGTGACGAAGACCACCGGCAACTCGGCGGAGGTCAACGTCCCGTTCATCAACAGCGGCAGTCTGAACGTTCAGCTGGGCGATCTCAACATCGGAGGCGTGTTCAGTTCGGACGCCAACGGCGTCATCAGCGTGGACGCCCAGGGGTCGCTGAGCCTGGAAGGTGCGACGCTCAGCGGCACATTCAACGGCAGCGCATCGGGGGACTTCACCAACGGCGGCAACATGACGATCGGCTCGCAGGGCGCGACGTTCAATATCACGGGCGCCGGCTTCCGGTTCGGCACGGGCACGCTGACGATCAACGCCGGCGGCGCGCTGACCAACGACGGAATTATCGCCGGCGTCAGCAACTTCGGGTTCAGCGCCTCGGCGCTCGGGGGTGATGGCAATCTCGAGAATCACGGGACGATCGACTTCCAGCTGGGTCGCTGGAACAGCGCCAGTGGATCGACGGCGTCGATCGTCAACACGAACACGGGCGTTGTGACGAAGACCACCGGCAACTCGGCGGAGATCAACGTCCCGTTCATCAACAGCGGCATCGTAGCGATCGAGGACGGAACCATCGCGTTTGGGGCCCAGTTCACGCAGTTGCAGGGGGCCACGGCGCTGATCGGGGGGGCGGTTTCAGGCGCGTCAACAATGGAACTCCAGGGCGGTCTTCTTACCGGCGTCGGGAGTTTTGCGCTCGCTGTCGACAACACAGGAGGCGAGATTGCTCCCGGAAGTTCGATCGGCCGCATCATCATTGGAGGCGAGTACGTCCAGGGGGCTGGCGGCGAACTGGCGATAGACATTGCGGGGACCGCCCCTGAAAGCGAGTACGACCTCCTGAGTGTTACGGGCAATGCGCAGATTTCGGGTCTGTTGGCGGTTGATATCGTCGGTGGTTTTGTCCCCGAGATCGGACAGAGCTTCGTCGTCCTCAATGCCAATCAGGTCATCGGCGGCTTCGACAACGTCGTCGTCTCCGGCCTGCCCGAGGGATTGCGGTTGACCATCGAGTATTTTCCGTCGTCGGTTCGCATTTCGGTGATGGAATCTGTTCCCATGATTGCCGGCGATATGAACTGTGATGGCGAAGTGGATTTCGCCGATCTGTCTCCGTTTGCGGCCGCTCTCGTGAACCCGCTCGACTATCATCAGGCGTTTCCCCTGTGCAGTATCGAGAATGGAGACATGAATCAGGACCAGAGTCTCGACGGTCTCGATCTGGGAGAGTTCATCACCACGATTCTCGCTCCCTAGACTGAGGCGACGGAGACATTGTCTGCACGACTGCGGTGAAACTCGCCACAAGGAACAGAGCAACCGATCCCGAAGCGACGGTCGATTTTTCGTCGCATGGATGGGTATACTATGGCCTGCGGATGCACGACCTGAGTACAGCGCGGAGTCTTTGCGGGCAGGCGCCGAAAGACAATGGTCTCGTTTGTTCGCAGTCGGGCGCGTCTTCGCAGTTGTGCAGACCAGACGCCGGAGTCACGAAATGAATCGACACCCTCGGATCCGCGTGATCACATCGGCGATAGTCCTCGGATTGGCGTTGGCGCCTTTGATTGCCGCCATGGCTGATGACGCGCCGCCGGCAAAGATCGGCGATGCGGCGCTGAAGGCGAAGGCGGCGGCCATTTTCGAGGCCTCCATCCAGCGCTATCGGGCGCTGGAGCGATATCAGCACGACGCCACGTTCAACATTCATACCGCGTATCTGGATGGAAACGGCGCCGAGAAGGACACGTCGGATCAGGACTCAAAAATGCGCGTCGTCATGGACAGGCCCAATCGATTCCGCATCGACAGCGATCAGCTCACGATATGCAGTGATGGCGAGAAGCTGCGAATGCTGCCCGCCCGGAGCAGCAAGTATCTGGAACTGAAGGCGCCCGCAGGTCTCATTCCGCCGGACGAACTGACCATGATCCTGGCGGGCGCGTCCGTGGGCCTGGCGCCCGAGCTGCGGGGGATGGACCGCTCCGGGCGAAACGTCTGGGATCTCTTTCCGTGCATTCGGACGATCGAATCCGTCGATCGTGTTTCCATCGACGGCGTCGCGTGCGATCGCGTTGAGCTGATGGCGGACGTCGATGGCAAGGGGCTGATTCCCACGAAGGTCCTGATCGACGCCGAGACCAAGCTGCTCCGTCGCGTCAGCATGGATTACACGGCGCGCTATCGACGAATGCGCGGCCGGCCGGCTGTTGGCGACGCCATGGTCTTCGACAGATTCATCGTGTCGATGCGCTATGACGACGTGAAGCTCGATCCCAAACTCGCAGACGACGCCTTCTCCCTGGATATCCCGAAGGACGCGCAGAAATACGATGACGTCATGACGCTCGTGTCGGGCGGAAACCCGGCCCTCGTCGGCAAACCCGCCCCTGACTTTGTCTCCACGGACTTCGCCGACAAATCCATCAAACTCGCCGACTTCCGTGGCAAAGTCGTTGTCCTCGATTTCTGGGCGACGTGGTGCGGTCCCTGCGTCAGAGCCATGCCGTTTGTTCAGAAGGCGTCGGAACGCCTGAAGGACAAGCCCGTCGTGTTCCTCGGGATCAATCGTGACAAAGCCGGCGGCGAGCAGCGCGTCATGGCGTTCCTGGAATCGAGGAAGATCACGTTCCGCCAGGTGAAGGACTTCGACGGTCGGATCGCCGGCGCCTACGGTGTCACCGGGATTCCGTGCACCGTCGTCATCGACGCCGGCGGCGTCATTCGGGCGATGGATCTCGGCTACAAGGGCGGTGATGAGGATGAACTCGTCCAGCGGATTTCCGCCGTCCTCGATGCGGACAGCGCGGGGCGTTCCGCGGAGGACGCGCCGCCCGAATCGGCGTCAGACGGCGCCGGTTCGTCCGCCCCGTGAGGCGTTCGCCGCGTTTTCCTGTCAGGTTCAGTCATCGTCCAATGGGCCGGTTGATGTCCTGCGGGGGCCATCCGCCGCCCACGCTTGCCGCCTCGCCGCCATCCATCTACGATGTCCGGGATTGTGAAAAATGGCGCGAACTCCGACGGGGCGTGCGCTGTGGTTTCGCATTGACAGGGTTCGATCCGACAAGGACTTACGACATGGCGACGATGCCCGAAATCCAGCCGACGCGACTCCAGCAGGAGGACGTCGGCGGTGATGTCTGGACGCTCAACTTCGGTCCCCAGCATCCGGCCACCCACACGACGCTCCGCCTCATCCTCGAGCTGGATGGTGAGACCGTCGTGAGCTGCGTGCCGCACATCGGCTATCTCCACAGTGGCTTCGAAAAGCTCGGCGAGCACCTGAACTACAACCAGTACGTCGTCGTCACGGATCGCATGAATTACATCAGTCCGATGGCCAACAACATCGCCTGGCATACAGCCTGCGAGAAGCTGTTCGGCATCGAGCTGACACCGCGCTGCAAGGCGCTGCGAACGATCATCGCCGAACTCGCCCGCATCCAGGACCATCTGCTCTGCGTCGGCACGGCGGGGCTCGACCTCGGCGCCTTCACGTCGTTCCTCTATACGTTCAACGAGCGGGAGTACATCTACGACCTCTTCGAGGAGATCTGCGGCGCCCGCTTCACGACGAGCTACACGCGCGTCGGCGGTCTGATGCACGACATCCCCGACGAATGGCCGGGCCACGTGAAGGACTTCCTGAAGCGCCTGCCCAACGCCATCAGCGACTTTGAATCGCTCCTGACGCGCAATCGCATTTTCGTAGAGCGGACGAAGGGCATCGGCGTCATCTCTCGGGAGGACGCGATTTCCTGGAGCTGGACGGGGCCGCTGGCCCGAAGCGCGGGCGTCGTGCGCGACCTGCGCAAGGACGAGCCCTATCTCTGCTACGCGGACAACTGGGACGGCCAGGGTTCCAGCGGCGTTGAATTCAAGGTGCCGATCGCGACGGGCGGCGACGTCTATTCGCGATACCTCGTCCGCCTCGAAGAGATGCGACAGAGCATGTACATCCTCGAGCAGCTCATCGACAACATCCCGTCGGGGCCCGTCAATGTGCTGCCAAATGAAAAATCGACGCTGCCGGACAAGCGCGAGGTCTATTTCTCGATCGAAGGTCTGATCCATCACTTCGAGACGATCATGACGAACCGCGGCTTCGAGCCGCCGATCGGCGAGGCCTACGGCGTGAACGAAACGGCGAATGGTGAACTCGGCTTCTACCTCGCGTCCGATGGCGGCAATGCGCCGTATCGCGCCCGATGCAGACCGCCGAGTTACATTAACTATCAGAACTTCGACAAGCTTGTCGTCGGCCACTGTATCAGCGACGTCGTCGCCGTACTGGGCAGCCTGAACATCATCGCGGCCGAGCTCGATCGATAACGTCCATCGGCGCGACGACAGAGGGGGGCGGGCGGGCCACGCCCACTGACATAACTCGTATCAACGACAACACGAGACGCATCATGACCAAAGACATCCTCGTATTCATCGAACAACGCGACGGCGTGATCCTTCCCGCCGCGCTTCAGGCGCTGACAGCCGCCAGGGAACTGGCCGGCAGGACGGGTGGCAAAGTCGCCGCCGTGATCGTCGGAAATGGTCTCGGCCCCGTCGCCGATCGCGTCGAGAAGTGCGGCGCCGCGACGATCTATCTCGTCGACGCCGAACCGCTCGCGAAGTACAACGCCATGACTTACGCCCGGGCCATCGGCGACGTGGTCACGCAGGCCGATCCGCAGATCGTTCTGCTCGCGGCCTCCTTCATGGGGCGGGATGTGAGCCCGCGCGTCGCCATCCGCACCGGCGCCGGCCTCGCGACGGACTGCACGGCCTTCGAAATCGCCGACGATGGCGCGCTCAGCGCGTCGCGGCCGATCTTCAACGGCAAGGCCTACAACCACGTCCGCTTCAGCGCCGACAAGCGGCAGATCGCCAGCGTTCGCCCCAACACCTTTGCAATGCCGGAGGAAACGGGCGCGGGCGCCGAGCGCGTGAACGTCGCATTCAGCGCTGATCCGTCTGACGCCAAATCCGTCACAAAGGCGATCAATCGCACGGGTGGCGACGAAAAGGATGTGACGGAAGCCTCCATCGTTGTCACGGGCGGCCGCAGCCTCAAGAGCGAAGAGAATTTCAGGATCATCTACGACCTGGCCCACGCGCTGGATGGCGCCGTTGGCGCCAGTCGCGCCGCGTGTGACGCGGGCTATCAGCCGCACAGCCGACAGGTCGGTCTGACGGGCAAGACTGTCACGCCGCAGCTCTACATCGCCTGCGGTGTCAGCGGCGCGATCCAGCACCTCGCCGGCATGCGGGGCAGCCGTCGCATCGTTGCGATCAACACAGACGCCGAGGCGCCGATCTTCAGTGTCGCGGACTACGGCATCGTCGGCGACCTGTTCAAAGTCGTGCCGCTGCTGACGGACGCCGTCAACAAGGCCAAGGCCGGCTGATATTCGGACGTCGCGTGAGCTACCGAACTGCGCCCGCCGGGAAGCGGGCCAGCGCAGCCATTCGCGTCATTTCGCCGCGCCATCACGCTGCTCTGAAAATCAGCCGCTGGGACGAGATTCCCTTCTCGTCCCCACGCCCGCGGGAATCCCTTCCCGCAAGCGTGCGCGCGGCGCTTCGTGTGCGCAATCGTAGCCTCGCTTTCCTCAGCGTGGCGAATTCCGGAGCAACGTCGCGCGCGAATCGTCGCCGTGAGGACACGGCGGCTCTGAACGAAGGCGATTCTTCAGAATTCGGCCGTGATGGCTGGAGCGAGATTTCTATCTCGTTCCACTTCCCCGCGGCAATACCTTCCCGGCGGCTGCGAGCGGGCGGTCATTTTCATCCCCAATGACCGCTGGTACGAGAATCCCTTTTCGTACCCATTCGCAACCTATCCAACTCGCGCCGCGAATTGCGAGCCCCCATACCGTTCGATACCATGCAGGCCGGACGCAGAAAATGGGGCGGCGCACGCGCAGGGGAAGGTCGCGGCGCGCTCGGCAATTCAAATAAGGTGGGTTCATGCAACCGTACGTGGCTGGCATACTGCTTGTCGTTGGATGGGGCGTATTCCTCTATTCAGCCAGTAAGCGCTGGAAGCTGATGACGATCGGCGGAAACGATCTGCCGATGGATCGACTCGGCGATCGCTTCGCGAAGATGTTCACGTTCGCCATCGCCCAGGCCCGCATGCCGCGCCACAAATGGGCCGGCATCGCCCACATGTTCATCTACGCCGGCGCCATGATCATGCTGCTTCGCGGACTGATCATGTTCGCGCGGGGCTTCGTCGCCGATCAGAACTTCGGCTTCGTGATCTTCGACCAGGACGCGCCGCTCGGAATGCTCTATTCCTTTGTGAAGGACATCTTCGTCGCGCTGGTGCTGATCGGTATCGCCGTCTTCTTTTACTATCGCGCCGTCGGCCGGCTGAAGCGCATGACGATCAACTTCGAGGGCTTCCTCATCCTCGCGATCCTCACGACGCTCATGCTGACGGATGTCCTCTACGACGCCGCCACGATCGCCATGCCCGGACAGACCGGCCACTGGTTCGAGCCGCTGGGCTCGCTCTTCGCCAGTTCGCTTCGTGGCCGCGACGCCGAGTCGCTCAGGGCGATTCAGCACGTCGGCTACTGGGGCCATGTCGGCGTCATCCTCATGTTTCTGAACTACCTGCCCTACTGCAAGCAGTTCCACGAGATCACGTCCTTCCCCAACGTCTTCTTCTCCCGGCTCACGCCCGTCGGTCGCCTGCCGAAGACGGAAGACCTGGAAGGTCGTCTCGAACGCGAAGAACCCCTCGGCGCCAGCCGGATCTCGCACTTCGGCGCCAAGGCCATGCTCGACTTCTTCACGTGCACCGAGTGTGGTCGCTGCACGGATCAGTGCCCGGCCAACAGCACCGGCAAGCTGCTCTCGCCGAAGCATCTGACTGTCAATCTGCGCGACTTCGCCTACAACAACCAGGCGGCCCTGATCCAGCCGGGCGGTGGCAATGGCGCCGCAACGGCGGAGGCGGAAGGCGCTGGCGGCAATGGCGATCACGCGCCGGCGCTGAAAGACCTGATTCCCGAAGTGATCAAGCCGGAAGTCCTCTGGGCCTGCACCACCTGCGGCGCCTGTGAGACGGAATGTCCCGTCTTCATCACGTACGTCGACAAGATCGTGGACATGCGCCGCCATCTCGTTCAGGAGAAGGCGGAGTTTCCGGCGGAGCTGCAGAACATGTTCCGCGGCCTGGAAACGAATTCGAATCCGTGGAGCTTCCCCGCGTCCGATCGCGCCGCCTGGGCCGATGGCATGGACATCTCGACGATGGCCGAGAAGCCCGACGCCGACGTGCTCTTCTGGGTCGGCTGCTCCGCTTCCTTCGACGATCGCGCGCGACGCATTGCCCGCGCCATGGCGAACCTCATGAAGATGGCCGGGATCAACTTCGCCATCCTCGGAGAAGAGGAGCAGTGCACGGGCGATTGCGCCCGTCGCGCCGGCAATGAGTTCCTCTTCCAGATGCTTGCCGAGATGAACGCCGAGACGCTGAACAATTACAGCCCGCGGACCGTCGTGACGACCTGTCCGCACTGCTTCAACACGCTGCTCAACGAGTACCCCGATTTCGGCGTCAAGCTCGATGTCGTGCATCACTCCGTCTATCTCTCCAGGCTTATCAAGCAGGGCAAGCTTCAGCCGAAGAACAAGATCAATGCGCGCGTCGCCTATCACGACTCCTGCTACATGGGTCGCTACAACAACGTCTACGAGGAGCCGCGCGATACGCTCAGGAGCATTCGCGGCCTGACGGTCCTTGAGCCCGCCCAGACGCGCGACCGCGGCATGTGCTGCGGCGCCGGCGGCGCCCAGATGTTCAAGGAAGAGGAAGAGGGCGAAGAGCGCGTCAATATCCGACGCACGGAGCAGTTGCTCGAGACGAAGCCGGATGTCGTCGCGTCGAGCTGCCCGTTCTGCCAGCGCATGCTGATCGACGGACTTTCCGCGAAGGATCGCGGCGACGTGAATCAACTGGACATCGCCGAACTGCTCTGGCAGGCCTGCGAACCGGCGGCGCGACCCCAGACGGAGGCGTAACCGCGCCGTCCATTGCGAGAGCCCGTCATGTCACGCTCGATGGATTCAGAAGTGACGCTGGCGGCGCGCCAACCCAACAGGATTGCCGGCGGAATCGCATTCGCCCTGGGGGCTTACGCCGCCATCGTCTCGCTCGTCGCGGGATTCCTGCAACTGCTCGATCCGAGCCTCATCGAACTCTCCGTCGAACAGCGTGATCCGATTTTCGAACTCGCTGTCGGGCACGGCGCCGCCGCGGTCATTTTCTTCGTCGCGTGGCTTCGGTTCCGACGCGCCGGGGCGCGACGCCCGACGCCGAAACTCATGCTCGCCCTGACGCCGCCGCTCATGCTGCTGTCGGCGGATCGAATTCTGAACGTCATCTTTCCGCCGCCGCTGCCGCGCCCCGGCGTCTTCCAGCCACATCCTCGACGCGGCTGGACGCTGCTGCCCGGCGCCGAGATGACCGAATGGGCGGAGGTTCGCATCGATCGCTACGGTCTCCGCGTTCGTCATGATCAATGGCGCCGAACCCTTGGAGACGAACCTCGCGTTTTGTTTCTGGGGGACTCCGTGACGTTCGGCTATCGACTTCCGGCGGAGGATGGCTTTGTCGAAGTGGTGGCGGACCTGCTCGCAAAGGCGGGCGACAAGCCGGCGCTCACGATTCTGAATGGTGGAACGACGGCCTACGCGCCCTGCCAGGAACTCGACTGGCTGACGCACGAAGGCGCGGCGCTGTCGCCGGATCTGGTTGTCGTGCAGGTCAGTCTGAACGACGTGTCCTCCGGCTTTCACGCCTCGGCGGGCTGGGACCCGAGCGTGCATCCAGAGTTTGCGCAGGTCCGAATCGATCCGCACTGGAGCGCCTTCATGCGGATGGCGTTCGAGTGGGGGCGCACGCGTCGATATGGGAAGAACCTGGCCGCCGCCGCGGAGGAAATCGAGGAACTGAATCTCAGCGAACTCTTCGAGAAAGTCGAGAGCGAGCGCGTGCGGACCGCGTGGGCGCGAGCGGAAAAGGACTGGCGGCGGATGGTGGATTTCTGTCGGTCGAGAAAAATCCCGATCGTGTTCTTCGTGATACCGATCGAGAGCCAGATCCTCGACCCGACGGAATCGGATCTGCCGCAGCAGCGGCTGCTGGAATTCACGCGGGAGATCGGCGTGGATTGCCTCGACCCGCTGCCGGCCCTGCGTCGCGCCCAGCCAATCGAATCTGCCGCGGGTCATCGCCTCTATATCGACCACGCGCATCCGTCCCGATGGGGCGCCAGGATCGTCGCGAGTGAAGTCGTCTCATTTCTTCAGGATCGCGGCTGCATCGATCGTGTCCGGTTGCGGAATCGCTGATCGGTCCGTGAAACGCGAACAGGCGATCCCGGCGGGATCGAGTGGTAGTTGCCTTCCGGTTCAACGGCTGAAAATAAGCCAGTCAGAAAAAAACGTCATCAACCGGATCTCGAACTGATGGCCCATCGCTTCATCGGTGGCGGGCGCGACGAAATGCGCGAACTACATTAGCGAATGCGCCAATCGACGGCCGGACGATTCCCATGATGGCGCCGCCTCGCCCGACTGATAGCGGGACCATGCCAATAGGAGCTTCATCACGGGAACTTGTGAAACGCGCTACCTCTGTAGCCGATCATTCGACACCGCCGTCGCTCGAATTTCACCTGCACGCTGAAGGCGTGCTACATGCCGAGCCCAGGGCAAGTGTCGCCCGCGACGCGGGCAAACGCAGCCCTGGGTCCCGGCCATACCGGCGCATCAAGCACTGAAAGTGCGAAAGAAACAGCTAAGCGTCACGCTGTGCGCGGCCGCCAAGATCGCATCGCCGGCGTGAATATACGTTCCGGAATTCCGTGATGAACCCCATGAGGCTGGTCGGTCAACGCGTACGAATCACTTGAATCCGTCAGATGAAAGCGCATCGCAGCCGCCTAGCCGTCTGCAAGCAGCGCTTCGACGAATCCCTGAACATCCAGACTGTTGACTGCCCCATCTTCATTGGTATCGCCACGGCCCAGATTGCACTCCTGAGGGTTGAGGAGCGCCGTGATGAATGACGACAGGTCGTCGGAGTCGACCTGACCATCTCCGTCATAATCACCGATGGGGTTTACCGCCGGATTGAACTCGTCGGCGCCGACATCAATCCGACAGTTCATCACGCGGGCATCTGAATCAATATCTAAGTCGCCTTCAAACGTCTCGTAATCCGGGGCGCCAGCATCGATGCAGGGCGACGAGGGTAGCAGGTGGTAGTCGCCCGGGATGTAAACGTCATCCGCCAAGTCGTTCGGTGTACCGCCGTCGTCAATGCCGCCAGGGTCGACAAAACCCGGCGTGATGGAGAAGTTACCTTCACCCCAGATGATGTCCTCATTTCCAAACGGCACGATCCCCTCGCGCTCAAAGTTGGAGTAGTCGATGTGGATCCTTGCTCCGCTGCCGAAGGTCGCCGCCTCTGTGCGATTACTCAGGATGGAATTCGACCAGACGATCGAGTTGCGGATTTTGACATCGGAGTAATTGGAACTCGAGACAGTGCGAGCGGCGATAAGGTACGCAAATGTTGAAACGTTGTTGACGACAGTACAGCTCTCCAGATTCACGATCGAAGACGACTCATTTTGAGAAGATTCTGCGAAGATCAGGGAGTGCCAGAACTTGTTTCCCTCAAATGCACAACTTCGAAAAGTAGCCAGAGCGGACGCGTTGCCGCCAATCCCATGCACAAGGACGACACTCTCGCCTGCACTGTTCCCGGCGAATCTGCAGGACGATATCACTGGCGTGTTCGTTACGTTGTCCCCACCGGCATAAAGGTAGATCGCTCCACCCGAGCCAGCATTGTTGTTCTCCACACGGCAGTCCGTGATGAGAATTCCGGATGCTCCGCTCGATGTCGTTGATTCCGAGTAGATTGCGCCTCCGTAGGTCGTTGCAACATTGTCACGAAACAGACAGTTGCGGATCTCCCCAGCGCCGTCGGTAAACGTTCCGCCTCCGAGATGAAACACGCCGCCGCCGCGGCGGGCTCGGTTGTTGATGATTCTGCAATCCCAAATCGACGGGCTTGCGTTATAACAATAAAGCCCGCCTCCACGTGTGTTGTTAAGGTGGACACCGGTTCCATTCGTCAGCGTCAACCCCTGAATTACCGTATCGCCTTTGATGGAATAGCAGGAGATGACAGAACGCTCAGGCTGTTCTGGCGGGGCGGTACCGTCGATGACGGTCGTCTCGACGAGGGACGCATCGCTGGGGTTTGTACTCTGGAGACGAATCTTCTTGTTATAGAGGTAAAGGTTCTCGAACCACCGTCCCTCGGGGTTGCAGGTATTCGGAAACACGACAACCACATCTCCGTCCTCAGACTCGTCGATAGCCGCCTGAATGTTGTCGTAGCCAAACAGCCCGTTGCATTCCACCAGGCGCGCCAGCCCCGTTCCGCCGCCGCGCGATGTCCGCGATTCGCCACTCACTCCTGTCAGCTCAGCGACCGATCGGATGAGCGCCGCCTGTTCGGTAAGCGTTTTCCGCAATTCGTGCATATTCAGCGTGACGCCATCCGCGCACACGGTGCCGCTGTGTACCCAAGGGTCAATCGGTTGTCCCGAAGCATCGGCTGCTGTGATCAACAGGACGAATACAAGCGCATTTCGTGCCATGGTCTTGCCCTTACTGGGGACGTCCGGCCACCCGGCCAGCGACGTCGAGGATGTGGCGTCAGGTTCTTGCGACCCGCTTAGCCGTGTCCTGGTGAAAGCGCTGCGTGCCTACCCGTTACTCAAGGTGGGCCTGCTCGCGGTCGGTTCAAAAAAAGATGGGGACGGACATCAACGAGGGGCTGGATGGATGGGAATGAGCGGCATGAGTGCCCTGGTTCGCTGTGTCCGTCCCCGGGCAGGAGGAGTGTGAAGGCGACGTCCCGAGGCGGCGCGTGCGCGAGAGCGGGTTAGCCCACCAGTCGCTCTCAAATGGTCGGCGCGACAAAGTTCACAATGTCGCGCCGGCCCACACGGCCGATCCGTATGACGTCGCCGACAGACGCCTCAGCGCCCTAAGGCCCGAGAGTCCTGCGATGACTCTTCACCTGATTGCCAAAGACAACCCCGCCGCGCGAGCGAACGTTCGCACACGAGACGCAATCGATGACGCGCGCCGCTTTGGGGCAATCGCCCGCCGTCAACACCCGACGATAGTTGCACAGTCGAACGAATTCGACGGCGCACCATCCCCGCAGGCGTTGACACGAAGGCGCAACCACAGCGCGACGCATCAACACGTCATCAGAATCAGGTTGTCGTGAGTGATTCGGCCCAGTGAAGCGTGAAGTTGGCGGAGGGAGAAAGAGGGAGGCGTGCGATCGACAGTGCGATCACGAGAGGAATAACAATCAATGGAAATATATATATGGCATTGGGTATGAAACGCTCATCCTGTTTCTCTTCGCCCGCTTCGTGCAGCATTGAATCAAATCAACTACACCTTTATCAGTTTATCACACGTGGCGTCAAAATCAATAGTTTTGCGCGCGCAATGTCAATTTGATTCCACTATTTCCGATGACGTTGTCCTGGCGCGGCGCAGGTCCACTGTTTCACGTTCAGGGGATGGCGTATGCGGGGCGACGCGGTTCGGCGCGCGCGGCGCGCCCCTGCGGTCCCTCGACTGCGCGGGTCCGTCTCCGCGGCGCCAGTTGCGCGATTCCCGATGGATTCCCGCGCGTAGATGCGGTTCCTCTCAAGACTTACGTTCGCGCCCGCGCAGGGGCTCCAATAGGCGCGACCCGATTCTGTCTTTCCCGCCAGTGTCCCGCGATGGCGGGCCCATCACGCCCCCGATAGAATTCCGCCTTTTCCGGCGAGCGACATGTGAGTCGCGCGCCACGAGGTTCTGAATTCAACCTGGAGTATGGCCCGATGCGTTACCGAATGATCGCCGTTTGTCTTCTCGTCGCCTGTTCGACCACGATGGCCGATGAAAGCGCGAAGCTCAAGGATATCCAGAAGAAGATCACTGAGCGCTCAAAGAAGCACAATTCCGTCCAGTACAAGATGAAGATGACGACCGACATGAGCCAGGCCGGCATGTCCATCAAGTCCGAAACGAACTCAACCATCAAGTACATGAAGAAGGACGACAAGGTCCTGTCGCGCATGGAGTCGACGACGAATATGGAAATGAAGGGCAATGGCATGGACCAGAAGTCCGAGACCAAGTCCACATCTGTCGTTGACGGTGAGTACGCGTGGTCCTACAGCGAGACCATGGGGATGAAGAACGCCTCCAAGATGAAGGTCGAAAAGGACAAGGACCCGTTCGATCCCGCCGCCATCTGGGACCAGTTCGATGTCGTCCTGAAGGATGATGAAACGATCGACGGCAAGAAGTGCTGGGTGCTTGAAATGACGCCCCGGAATCCGATGATGAAGCAGCAGATGAGCAAGTCCGTCACCTACTACGATCAGGAATCCGCCCTGATGATCAAGCAGGTCGGTTACGACAACCAGGGCAAGGTCATGACCACGATGAGCGTCAGCGATGTGAAGCTCAACGAGTCGATGGATCCGAAGACCTTCACCTTCACGCCGCCGCCCGGCGTCGAGGTGCAGGACCTGACCAATGCGAAGGGCGGCATGCCCGGCATGGGTGGCTGATCGCGGCGTATCAGAGCGCGAATGAAATAACAGGAGCCGTTCGGCGATCGACACGATCGCCGAACGGCTTTTCTGTTGGTCCTTCGATGATCGTGTGCGATCGCGTCAGTTAGTTGCCATGATCCCGCGTCCGCACTCCGGGCAGCGCCCGGCGTCGAGGGACGCCCGCACATCGAATCCACACGCGATGCACCGGCCAGGGCGGATCGACCTGCACAACAGCAGCACCAGCAACGTCGGCGGAACGCTCGACACGCTGAGCAGCGCCCAGTCCGGCGCATACTGGCTCCCGAACACGACGAGCGGAATTGCGATCAGAATCGTCAGCACACTGATCGCCACGCCCGCCCAGACGGGACGCAGCGCCGTCCTCGTCCCACGCGACAGCACGCGCCTTGGGCGTCGATAATTCAGCAGGATCGCCAGCAGCAGGGCTGTCAGAACGGCGGCGCAGAAACCCATCGCCGGTTCGCGCAGCGCCCTCCAGCGTCCCAGATCCTTCAGACCCAGTCCCCATTCGTGTCCCTGATACACAAACAGGCCCACGTACGGCAGCGCCAGCCCCAATGCAAATCGAATCATGACGCGCCTCCCTTGTCATCCTCAGACTTGTCGCAGTCCGATTGTGTATTGGGTATTGTGGGGACCACGCGCATCCTTCCGGCGGTTAATCTCGTCGACGTCGGTGTCGTGATCGTGATCGGCGCCGGCGCAAACCAATTGGCGATCTGGCGAAAGGGCGATATGTCGGCCAGCGATCGACCTGCGCCGCGGGCGAATTGACTGCGGGTCAGGCCCGCTGTCAGCAGAACCGCCGCCGCCGCCCCCAGTGCGCCGATCGCCCGCCGCAGACGTCGCCGCGCCGCAAGCAGGCCGTTCGGGCAATCCTCCGCCATCAGCGTCCCGTCGCGTCGCTCGTACAAGCGAATGCACAGGTCCGTTCCCTGCGCCGCGAACAGCGCGGCGATTTCCGTATCGCTCATGCCGATGAGATTGTGAACGCGCTTCTCGCACTCGCCGCAGTAACGTGTTCGCTCGTCGCCCGCCATGCTCGACCAGGGGACGTCGCACGGCGACGCAATGCGAACGTTCTCAAGAATGCGCAGTGGTTTTGCCATGAATCAAACTCCGGTTCACAGGAGCGGTGGCGGACTAAGACTCCTGGGCGTCGTCTTCGCTTTGTTCGGGGGCGCTGGGGGCAGGGATCGCCGGAACGCAGATTTCCCCTGAGATCATCGCCGGTGGTGTCGGCGCCAGCCAGTTGGCAATACGCGCGAATGGCTGCGTGTCACAAAGCCGCCACGGATTGAATCGACCGGCGGCGCCCAATGTCGCTGCCGTCAGCAACATGCCGAAACACGCCGCCAGGGCGCCGACCGCCCGGGCCAGCCTGCGGCGGACCGCGCGAAGCCCGACGGGACAGTCGCTCGTGATCAATGTGCCGTCGGGACGCTGGTACAGGCGCACGCAGAGTCGGCCTTCCTTCTCCAGGATCAGCGATGTCACCTCGTCGTCACTCATGCCGATGAGGTTGAAGACGTTCTTCTCACACACATTGCAGTGGCGTGTCCGATCGTCGCCGCGCATCGACGCCCAGGAGACGCCACATGGCGACGCGATCCGCGCGTTTTCGAGAATGGGTAGTGGCGTTGACATGAATCAGAACTCCGATCAATCGCCGGTCGTGAATTCGTGCGTCACTTCATTGACAGCGTGTTCATCGCTCTCGGCGGATGGGCCGCCGCCACTCGCCGGCTGGACGGTCGGGACGCAGATCGCCCCAAAGAGCGGCGCGGGGGGCGCCAGCCAGTTGGCGATTCGCGAGAACGGCTGCGTTTCACGAAGCCGCCATGGGCTGAGTCGACCAGCGGCGCCGAATGTCGCCGCTGTCAGCAGCATGCCGAAACACGCCGCCAGCGCCCCAATCGCCCGCGCCAGCCTGCGGCGGACGGCGCGAAGTCCGACAGGGCAATCGCTCGTCAGCAGCGTGCCGTCGGCGCGCTGAAACAGGCGTACGCAGAGCGAACCCTCTTTCTCCCGGATCAGCGATGTCACTTCCTCGTCGCTCATGCCGATGAGGTTGAAGACGTTTTTCTCGCACACATTGCAGTAGCGCGTCCGATCGTCGCCCCGCATCGACGCCCATGACACGCCGCAGGGTGAAGCGATCCGCGCTCGCTCAAGGATCGGAAGTGGCTTTCGCATGCGTGATTCTCCAGCGAAGTCGGCGGATCGTTCGTTCGACTGTCGATCCGGCGGCGACGCGCGTTGACGATTGGACGATTCGAAGCGCGTTTCGGTTCCACATCCGCCCGTGATGATTCTACGCCGCCGTGATCCTCGCGTTTCAGGGTTTCTTATCGATCCTCACGCCGTCCGGCGCTTCGTCGAGATCCATATATAATGCCCGCCGTGATGGTGTGGATTCGCCCCCTCAGTCGCGAGAGGGCGGTTTCTGACGGTTCTCCGGCCAGACGAAACGACGAGGAGGCAAGCGCGTGTTCGCCATGGATTCGAGAGGAAGAGGCCGCGTCGCTGTATGGATCAGCGCGCTCGCGCTGTTGGCGACGAGCGAATTGCTCTTCGCCCAGGAACCCGCCACCAGACCCGTCCAGCCGCCCGCCGCGGGTCCCGTGGACGCCCCGGCGCCGCGCTCCGCCGCACACATCGCCCTCAACGATTTCCTCGAGCTCTACAAGAAGGGAACGCCCGAATCCCGCCGCGAAATGGCCGAATACCTTGATCCGGCGAGGCTCGACGACGACGCGCGAAAGGACCTGCCGACGCTCGCCAACTCCCTCGCCGAGTTCATCGAATCGCGCCATCTCGCCGAGCCCGAGGTCTTCAACCAGCTTCGACTCGCCGAAGACGCTGCCGAGCACTGCCTCTTCAGGGGCAGACCGCTGATCCAGGACAAACCCAGCACGGAGACGGCGACAGAGGGCGGCGAGGAACCCGAATCCGTTTGTCATATTCGGCTCGTTCGCGGCGAAGACAAGCTCTGGCGCTTCGACGCCGAGACAGTCGCGAAGATCAAGTCCCTCGCCACGCTGTCCGCGCCGACGCCGCCCGCCAAGGACACGCCCGCTGCAACGACCGACACTGCGACGGAGACGTCGACGCCGACGAAGGACACACCCGCGCCCGCCCGGAGCGCGCCGCAGGCGCCGGCGCGATTCCGCTCCGTGCAGGCCACGATGCGATCGTTCCTCCAGGGATTCGATCCCAACGTGAAGAATCGCGCTGAGCCCGCCGAGTGCCTCAACCTCTCCGAACGCGGTCTGAGCTCCAATGAGTTCTGGGGCCAGGCCCTGGCGCGGGGCCTGAAGTTCGTTCTCGATCGCACGGTCTATGTGCAGGTCAACGAGCTGACGGACGATCCCGCCGCCACGTCGCCGCAACTGTTGTGGACGATCGAGGAAGAGTGGCCGATCAGCCTTGAACGCATGCCCGATGGCCGCTGGCTCTTCAGCGATGAGACCCTCGACGCGTTGCCCGACATGATCCGCGCCGTCGCCGACGCGCCGCCGAAGGTCAAGAACGCGCCCGAACTCTCGCTCTTCAGGACGCCCGAACTCTACACGCTCATCATGGTTCCCGAATGGGCCCGGCGCGAGATCGGCTTTCTCCAGATCTGGCAGTGGATCGGATTGCTCGTCATCGCCGCCATCGGCGTCATCTGCGATCGCGGGGCCCAGGTCATTCTGCGCGGCGCGTCTCGGCTCGTCGCGCATCGCATCAATGACCGCACGGAGGAGGAGTTCGGCGACAAGTCCTTCCGTCCCATCGGTCTCGTTCTCATGGCCTATGTCTGGCTGATGCTGCTGCCGCTGCTCTGGCTGCCCGCGTGGCTGGGGGCGCTGCTGACGACTGTCAGCTGGCTGGTCCTGATTCTCGCCGGGATCTGGGCGACGTATCGCGTGATTGACATCGTCGTGGCGTTCGCGTCGATTTCATCGGCCGGCCGCGTGTCTACTTTCGACGAACTGCTGCTGCCATTTCTCCGGAAGGTGCTGAAGATCGTCGTCACGATTGTCGGCGTCGTCTATTTCATCGGCCGCTTCTATCCGGACGACATCGCCACGCTCCTCGGCGGTCTCGGTATCGGTGGTCTTGCGTTCGCGTTGGCCGCCCAGGACACGATCAAGAACATGTTCGGTTCGATCACCGTCATGCTCGATCGCCCCTTTGAGATCGGCGACTGGGTCAAGATCGGCGATGTCGAAGGCACTGTCGAAGCCGTCGGCTTTCGCAGCACGCACATCCGAACGTTCTACAATTCGCAGATCAATGTGCCGAACGGGAAACTGATCGACGCAACGGTCGACAACCTGGGGCGCCGCCACTTTCGCCGCATCAGCTGCACGCTGGGTCTGACCTACGACACGTCCCCTGAAAAGATCGAGGCCTTCTGCGAGGGCATTCGCGAACTGATCCGACGCCATCCCTACACGCGGAAGGATTCCTATTACGTCTACTTCAACAATTTCGGGGCGCACTCGCTCGATGTGATGCTCTACTGTTTCCACGAGACGCCCGACTGGGCGACGGAGCTGCGCGAGCGGCATCGCCTCTTCAGCGATATCCTGCGACTGGCCAACAAGCTCGGCGTTGAGTTTGCGTTTCCGACGCAGACGCTTCACCTGCACAACGCCGACGCCGCGCCGAGCGCCCCGGATGCGCCCGCGCCGTCGCGTTCGGGACAACTGGCGCCGGATATCCTCGGCCGAAGCGAAGCCGCCGCCATCGCCAAATTGTCCGTCCCGCCGCCGGAATCGCTCTCACCCGTCACGATCGCGCAGGATCCCCAACCCGTCGACGACGCCTACGTCAGGGAGCGCCTCGGCATCCATCCCGACAGCAAGTAGGTCGGGTCATCGACCCGACGGATGGCACGCCGACGCCTGAAGTCGGCATGCTGGCCATTGCCGCTGGAACGAGAATCCCATCTCGTTCCTCCCCTCCGCCGGAAACCGAACCGCGACGGCAAGGGAGGGGCCAGCGCAGGCGGGCATGGCGATCGCAGCGCAGGCAACAGCGAGGCGCCGACCGCGCAATCCCCGCGCCAACATCCGTCAATCAACCGCGTCCCGAATCCCGATAACACGAATATGCCTCAGACTGCGGACAAAGTGCGCGCGAAGCTCTTTTGCCACGGGTGCGGCAAGCGGATTCATCCCGCCAGCCGTTTTTGCCGCCACTGCGGAACGAAGACGATCCGCAAAGAGAAGCCACAGGACAAGGATCCCAGGAAGCTCCTGACGGGCGCAAAGCCCGCACCGCCGCCCGATGTTCATCACGATCCCGCGCAGGAAATGCCGATCTGGCACGGTCGCCCCGCCTGGCGATCCTTTTCCCCGGCATGGTGCGTCTGGTTTGCCGTGAGCGTAATTCTGTTGTTGGCCGCTTCGAATTATGGCGGGGGCGCCCTGGCGCAGGCCGTCTGGCTCTTCATCGCCGGATCCGGCGTCGGGCTGTTCGTTCGGGACGCGCTGATCGTCTACGGTCGGCGCTACCACCTGACGACACAGCGCCTGTTCGTGCATCGCGGCATCCTCGTGCGTGTGACGGACCAGATGGAGCTCATTCGCGTGGACGACGTTCGCCAGAGCCAGAGCATCATCGATCGCCTGCTTAACACGGGCCATCTGGATATCTTCAGCACGGACGAGACCGACGAGACGATTCGCCTGCAGTCCATCACGGACCCCGAGCGGGTCGCCGAAGCCATCCGCGTCAACACGCGCGGTGTTCGCAACAAGGGATCGATTGCCGTCGAGAAGATCTAGTGGGGCAGGCCATTTTGCAGGACTTCCGAGCCGAGCCATTCATGGCTCGGTTTTTCTTCGGCTGCGATGACCATTGCGTATCAACCGCCGCATGACTGCGGCGGCTCGGATGTGCACAAGGAGCCTTGCAGGGTTGCACGGCCCACCCTGCAGGGGATCAACGTCCTGCAGGACTACTTGTGCAACAGCGACATCGCCTCCGCCCGTGTCGGCGGATTGCTCGCGCACACGCCGCGCACGGCGGATGTCACCATCACGGCGCCCGGCTTCTTAACGCCGCGACACGTCATGCACGTGTGCACGGCCTCGATCACGACGGCTGCGCCCTGCGCGCTCAGCTCGTTCATGAGGATGTCCGCCAGCTGCGTCGTCAGGCGCTCCTGCACCTGAGGTCGCTTCGCGAAGACATCGACGACGCGGGCCAGCTTCGACAGGCCGACGACCTTGCCGTCAGGGATATAGGCGATGTGCGCCCTGCCCTCGAACGGCATGAGATGATGCTCGCACATCGAATTGAAGGACACGTCCCGCAGGATGACCATCTCCTCGTACTTCTCCGTGAAGACGGTCTTCATCACGCTCCTCGGATCGACGCGCATGCCGGCGAAGAGCTCTTCGTACATTCTCGCCACCCGCGCAGGTGTTTCTCGCAGGCCTTCGCGATCCGGATCGTCACCGATCGCGATCAGAATATCGCGCACGGCGTTCTCAATCCGCGACTTATCTACGACAAATCCATCCACGTCGTGTTTCATCTCAACTCTCGGTAGGTCAGGTCATCGCCCGACAAAGCGCCGGCGGAGTGACACCAGACAGTCTGTAGGTCGGGCGCTCGCCCGACAAAGCCCCGAAGCAGCGACGCAAGTTCGCTGGTCGCGGCGTTGCCCCGACACAGCGCCGGAGGAGCTACGCCGGGCCGTGAGTCAGCCGCTGGTACGAGATTCCCATCTCGTACCCACTCCTCAGACAAAGCTCCAACGGAGCGACACAAGTCAGCCCAGGGTAAAGTGACGCCCGCGAAGCGGGCGGAACGCAACCCTGGGTCACAGGGTCCACTCAAACACAAAGCCCTGAAAGGGCGTTCCAACATTCGGCTTCAGTATTTCTCCGATGTCGCCAGATCAAACCCTTCATGATCCGGATTATATGCGACGCCGCGATACTCGGCCCGGCAACGATAGCAGACCGTGACTTTGCCGACGAAGAAAAAAATGATCGCGTCGATCACGACCAGCGAGCCCAGCGTCGCGAAGGTCAGTCCCACGCGCTCGTACGCGTAGAAAATCGTCGCGATCAGGCCAAACAGCACGACCATCACCATCCCCAGTTTCTGAGGAAAGTCCTTGCGAATGAAGAATTCCCGCCCCGGGCACGCCGCGCAGCGTTTCACAACACCGTCGCGCGCCAGGTCCTCGGGGATCTCGAACTTCACCGGCTCCCCGCACACGGGGCAGGGCCGCTCCGCGCCGCCCGCCTTCTCGACAACCATTGATATCCGACCGTGACACGGGGCCTTCGGACACTTGCGTGTAATCGTGATCTTGTTCATGGGATTGTGCCGGACTGTTCGCGTCTGTCGCTATTCCGTGATCTTCTTTCTCCACAAATCTGATGACATTTGGTACGGCGCAAGCAGTGATCGGAGCTTGGTTCCGGGATTCGAGTTGGAGTATTTTCCGTTGTCGATCCAGGAAGAGGTTCGCGTATATCCCATCTCAGTCGCAATCTGCTCAGCGTCTGAGTAGTTCATCGCGAAAGCTGTGGACGTTGCGTTGGATTGGAGATTCCATACAAAGGCAATAATCAAGTCGGAGATTCTTGCGTACTTTCGGTCAATTCCGAACGAACACGTCGACGCGGCCTTTAGTTGGATCGGCTTGGCGATGAAGCGTTCCGTCGAGCTCTTCAGGTCGACGTAGGCTATCAAATCAACTCCGTGATCACGCGATGGAACAGCGACCTCCAGTCCCGCGCGGACGAGCTCGTTAATGAGCCAATTTCGTCCGAGCAACTCGACTATCTGCGTGTCGTGAATGGCTCTCAAACCGCCAGTCCTTCCGATCGCATCAGAAACTGTCCCGCCAGTTCGCCGATGAACACCAGCACCATCGACAGGTAGAACATCGCCGTCGCCGACTGTGTCGCCCGGCGCTTCACGCAGTCCCAGACCATGTAGGCGAAGACCGCCGCCGCCGCCAGGCCGACACCCAGTCGTGCGATCAGCACGATCTGGAAGAACATCGGGCTCTCGTGCGGTCGGAAGTCCGTCAGCCAGACGGGCGCCGCGTTTGCAAGGGACCAGATCGCCCGAACGACGAACACGCCCAGGTAGAGGATCGTCAGTCGCCGCAGCGGCGCGATCGACATGCCCGTGTCCGTCAGGTAGCGATGTCCCAGCAGCATTGCCGATGTCAGCACGCCCAGCATCAGGGCGCCCAGGATCGTGTTCGCGATTGTCGCCGCGATGGCCAGCGCGCTCGCCGGCGCCGCGTCGCCCGAGGCGCCTCCCAGGAGCGTGTCAGGTCCCATTGCAAAGAAAATCGCCGACGCCAGACAAGTCAGTCCCGCAAGCGCCGGCCACAATCGCTGCGCGCTCGTCACGTGCTCCTGCTGCGCCGCATTCACAAACAGCCAGATGAACCCCGGAAGAAGCCCGCCCGCCAGCAGCAGGGGACCCGCCCGCAGGAGCGCTGTCGTGTCCAGTCCCGCGCCGCTGACAAAGATCATCAGGCCGACGAACGCCAGCGCAATCGACACGATCGCCATCAGTCGCAGATAGCGCCAGCCGCAACCGCGGATGTCAGAAACGGAAATCGCCAGGAAAATGCCGGCGGCAAATTGAGCGAGGAAGGCGGTCAGCATGTCAATCCACTTCAGTCATCCATCGAGTCGCGTGTCGGCGCTTCATTCCGAGCCGCGACCCTCAGAGTGGTTCAGGCGGCGCCGCCGGACCCGGCGAGCATGACGCTGGGCGCCATTGCGGCGTCGCGTCCGACGAGTCTACAGCGAAGCCGATTCCCCGCTACGTTTGCCGACAGCGCGATGGGACTGAGACCTGTGAGCGTTCGGGCGTATTGTGCCGCAGAATGACCGATAACTGCGCTAGGGTTGTTTCTTTTTCGCCGCGGCCTTCGCGGCGTCCTGAATGCGGCATTCCGCGAAGGGAATCGCCTTCCGTCGCTCGTCAATCGCCACATAGACGAGTTCCGCCGTCGTGACGGGTTCGTGCTCGCAGGGCGGCTCAAAACGCTCGGCCTCCACGGACACGCGAATACGCGCCGAGGTGCGACCCACCTGGATGACTTCGGCGTAGAAGCTCAGCACGTCGCCCACGAAGACAGGGTGCTTGAACTCCACGCTGTCCATGGCGACGGTCACGACGCGGGCGCAGCCCAGCTTTCGAGCCTCGATCGCGCCCGCCTGGTCCACATAGCTCAGCAGGACGCCGCCGAAGATCGTGCCGTGGGCGTTCGTGTCGCGCGGCATCATCATGACGCGGATCGCGGGGGCGCAGGTCTGACTGGAAGGGCTGGGGGATTCGGCGTCGCTCATGTGGGTTCCTTTCGGCGTCGGGTTGTTTGCGTCCGGCGCATCGGCGGGATCATAGCGCCGGAGCGTCCGGCGAGACAGGCCGGCGCGGCGTTGGTCGATCCGATCGGACGGAGTTATCATAATGTGCGTTGGTATTGCGTCCGACTATCACACGGGACCCTCGGGCGTCCCGTACCTGGCCCTTACAACACGGTATTTCCGATCATGAAACTTCCCAATTTTCGGCTTCATGAAACCCAGGCGCGATTCGCGGCGGTCTTCGGCGCCATGGCGATCCTCTGTCTTTGTGCGCTCATCGTCGCCGTCTTCTACAACTTTGACAGAGAGTTAATGGTGATCCAATTCAATCCCAGGGGCGGCCTGGGGAAGTTCCGGCAGATCGGCGTCTTCGCAGGGACCGCCGTCACGCTCGGTGTCGGTCTGACGGCCGGCCTGCTTGGCTTTAACAGCCTGGGACAGAAGCGCAATATGCGACAGGGGCTCTCCTGGATGGGGATGGCGTTCGGCGCGCTCGCGGTGTCCATGGCGCCCGTCCTGCTCTATGCCTGGATGACACTCAATCAGTCCGTGATTTAGCGTGATCCCGCCTTGGCGCGCGTCATGAGTCGATCGGGCGACGCTGACTCCGAACGGTATCTCCGCGTGTTTCGTTATACCTGACTCATGTCACGTTCCGCCTGCATGTTGCTGAACCTGGTCGTTCCCGGCGCCGGCCTGGCGCCGATTCGTCGCGAATGGCTGGGCCTCGCACTGGCGACGCTCTTTGCCGTCTGCGTCAATCTGTGGATTGCCGGACAGTGGATCGCGCCGCTGGCGATTCCCCACTGGCTGACGGTCCTTGCGCTGGGGCTGGCGATCGCGGGCTGGGGGGCGGCCCAGCTTCTGCTCGTTCATCTCGGTCGCCGACACGACGCGATCCAGCGCGAGGTGGATCTGCTCGTGGCGCGCGCGAACCGCGATCTCGCCGCGAGTGATCCCGACGGGGCCGCCGAGGCGCTCGAATCCGCCGCAACACTCGACGCCGAGCGACCGGATGTTATCGCGCTACTGCTGCGGCTCCGCGATTCCCGTCACGACGCCGGCGCCAACCTGTAACGCCCCGAAATTCCGCTAAGTCCTGCGCCCGGCGATGCATGGGCGTCCTGTGTCGACAGTCCGCCGCGCCAATCCTTCGCCGGCAGTGTCCGAATTCCCGCCACTGTGAGCGGACACACAATAAATCTGAATACGGTTTCGACGGGCGTTGTCTCCATTGGCTCAGAGGATCAACCGATAGATTCTGAGCCGTGGCGAAGTCCCCAGCGAGGCGCCCGGTTTGATGCCCCATAACGTGGGGGCTAGAATTCGGTACGCCGTCGTTGCGTTCTTTCGGGACGTTTCGGTTGTTGCGAGGATTACGCACGCCGGAATTGCCTCGATCGGAAACGCCGCAACAGGCGTAATAACATGTGGGGATCGTGGCCGGTTGATGGAACCAGTCGCGTGGAAGGCGGCGAGAGCCGACAGACGGGCGACGGCCCGAACAAGAAAGGCCCATGGCGATGTTCGAACGATTCACGGACCGAGCTAGAAAGGTGATGGCGCTGGCGAATCAGGAAGCCCAGCGTTTCAACCATGAATACATCGGGACCGAGCACATCCTGCTGGGTCTTGTCAAAGAAGGCAGCGGCGTCGGCGCCAACGTTCTCAAGAACCTCGAAGTGGACCTCCGCAAGGTGCGCCTCGAAGTTGAGAAGCTCGTCAAGAGCGGCCCCGACATGGTCACGATGGGCAAGCTCCCCCAGACGCCCCGCGCCAAGAAGGTCATCGAATACGCCATCGAGGAAGCGCGACAGCTCAACCACAACTACGTCGGCACGGAGCACCTGCTGCTCGGTCTGCTCCGCGAGCAGGACGGCGTCGCCGCGCAGGTCCTCATGAACCTCGGCATCAAGCTCGAGGAAGTGCGCGAAGAAGTCCTCAATCTCCTCGGCGCCGGATCCGGCGAAGAGGAAGTTCCCGGCGCCAGCGCCGAGACGGGGCAGCGCAAGGGCGGCAAGTCCCGAACGCCGGCCCTCGACTCCTTCGGTCGCGACCTCACGGAAATGGCCAAGCAGGGCAAGCTCGATCCCGTCATCGGTCGCGCTTCCGAAATTGAACGACTCCTCGTCGTTCTCTGCCGCCGCTACAAGAACAACCCCGTGCTCCTCGGCGAAGCCGGCGTCGGAAAGACCGCCATTGTCGAGGGCCTCGCCCAGCGCATCGTCGACAACGAAGTGCCCGAGCTGCTCACGGACAAGCGGATCGTCGTGCTCGACCTCGCCATGATGGTCGCCGGCACCAAGTACCGCGGACAGTTCGAGGAGCGCATCAAGGCCGTCATGAACGAAGTGCGACGCGCCAAGAACATCATCCTGTTCATCGACGAGCTCCACACGCTGGTCGGCGCCGGTGGCGCGGAAGGCGCGATCGACGCGTCCAACGTGCTCAAGCCCGCCCTGTCCCGCGGTGAGATCCAGTGCATCGGCGCCACGACCCTCGACGAGTACCGCAAGTACATCGAGAAGGACGGCGCCCTGGAGCGACGCTTCCAGCAGATCATCGTCGAACCGCCGAATCGCGAGCAGACGATCCAGATCCTCAAGGGTCTGCGCGATCGCTACGAGGCGCACCATCGTGTCCAGATCACGGACGCCGCCCTCGGCGCGGCCGTGGACATGTCGATGCGATACGTGCCGTCGCGCGTCCTGCCGGACAAGGCGATCGACGTCCTCGACGAGGCCGGCGCCCGCGTCCGCCTCAAGGCGATGACCAAGCCCTCCAAGCTCACGGAGCTGGACGCCGACATCAAGCGCCTCACGATGGAGAAGGACGAATCCGTCCGCAACGCCGACTACGAGCGCGCCGCCGACCTGCGCGACAAGGCCCAGAAGATGCGCGACGAGCTCGAAGAGCTCGAACGCGAATGGCAGAACCGCCGCAGCGAGATCGATGGCGTCGTCGATGAGGAAGTCATCGCCGAAGTCGTCAGTCTCATGACGGGCGTTCCGCTCACGCGGCTCGAGAAGGAAGAGGCCGAGCGCCTGCTCGAACTCGAAAACGAGCTGCACAAGCGCGTCATCAGTCAGAACGAGGCCATCAGCGCCGTCGCCCGCAGCGTCCGACGCTCGCGCAGCGGTCTGAAGGATCCGAATCGACCGATGGGCAGCTTTATCTTCATCGGTCCGTCCGGTGTCGGTAAGACGCTGCTCGCCAAAACGCTGGCGAACTTCATGTTCGGCTCGGACGACGCGCTCATCACGCTCGACATGTCCGAGTACATGGAGAAGCACAACGTCAGCCGCCTCGTCGGCGCCCCTCCGGGATACGTCGGCTATGAGGAGGGTGGCCAGCTGACCGAGCGCATCCGACGACGCCCCTACGCCGTCGTGCTGCTGGATGAAATCGAAAAGGCGCATCCCGACGTCTTCAACATGCTCCTGCAGATCATGGAAGAAGGCCGGCTCACCGACTCGTTCGGTCGCCACGTCGATTTCCGAAACGTCGTGCTGATCATGACGAGCAACATCGGCGCCGACAAGATCACGAACCGAACGACCTTCGGCTTCGAGAAGCGCGACGAGGACACGAGCTACGGCCGCATGGTCGAGACGCTGAAGAACGAGCTGACGGATTACTTCCGTCCCGAGTTCATCAACCGAATCGACGAGATCGTCGTCTTCCGCAAGCTGGTCCACGAGCAGCTCGTCCAGATCGTCGAGCTCGAGCTTGGCAAGGTCGGAAAGCGACTCGCCGAAAAGGGCTACACGATGGAAGTCACGGACCCGGCGAAGGAGCTCCTGCTGGAGAAGGGCACGGACGAGAAGTTCGGCGCCCGACCGCTCCGCCGCGCCATCGAACAGATGCTCGAGGACCAGATCTCCGAAGGTCTGCTCCGCGGCGAGTTCGAAGGCAAGAGCCGGCTCATCGTCGGAACCCGCGAGAACGAGGATGGCATGACCGTCCTCGCCATCGAGGCCCTGGAAGGCCCCGCCAAGGGCGAGAACGAACTCGCCGGCGCCGGCACCACGGACGCCGAAGGGACGTAATCGCGGGACGACCATCCTGACACAATGAGAGCCCGGCCAGCGATGGCCGGGCTTTTTTTGTGCGCCACAGGGTGGCATGTTTGCCCTCCCAGGCAAGCGTGCGAATTCGTAGGGCGGGTTTCACCCGCCAATGGATCCGCATGCGTTCCGCTGGTACGAGAATCCCTTCTCGTACCCATTCTCTTCGCGGGATTCGTCCGGCCGCTGGGGCGAGAATCCCTTCTCGCCCCCGTACGCCGCGGGATTCGTCCGGCGAGGCGATTCAGAGCCGCCGCGTCCTCGCGGCGACGGATGGCGCGTGGCGTATTCTTCAGGATCGCCACGCTGAGGACAGCGAGGCTCTGACTTTCTCGCTGGTACGAGATTCTCTTCGCTCCGCTGGTACGAGATTTCCTTCGCTCCGCTGGTACGAGATTCCTTTCTCGTACCCGTTCTTCGCGGGAATCCTCTCCCGCGATCACGCGTGATCGCCCGGGCCACGTATAGACATCCGTCAATATTGTCAAAAGCCGGCCGATCTCATCCTGAAGAGTCCTTCATGAATATTTCTTTAGCTTCGAGTTTCTCCGGAATTGCTGAGAAAACGCGATGATTGTGTTGCTGTCGCCGTCCACTAATGCCGCGCGTTGTGTCGCGTTCATGGCAGTGTTTGTCGTGTGCATGCTCATGGCGTTGAAATCGTCGGCGCGTGCGGAAAGAATCGACCAGTTTCGGTTCAGCGCCCTCGCCACGACGAACGCTCCCGCCGCAATCAGCGTCGCCGCACAGCGTTGATCCCAGGACCCGCCAGAAAGGGACAATATGACCATCCGACTTCGCCCCCGCATGACTTCGATTCTCGCCCTCTGCCTGGCGCCCATCGCCGCCGGCTGCACATCGACGACGGAGGGGCTCGACCTCACGGAGAATGGAATCCTCACACTCATCCTGCATCGCGTCAGCGGTTCGGCCGTCGCGACCGCCGCCGCGACAGTCAAGGACGCGGGGCTCCTCGGCGCTCTGGGGCAGTCGCTCGTCCTGGCGGACGACCAGATCATCAGCGTGAACAACGTACCGCTCTCGGCGTCGACGCTGACGTCGCTGGGTATTGAGTCCGCCTATTCCGCGACGATCGAGGCCGTTGATGAGCCCGACACCTACACGATCGAATTCGACGACGCGGGTGTCGTCACGAGTGTGGAACTGACGCCGCCGGAGGATTTCGAGGATGTGACGCCCGAGACCGGGGACGAAGTCACCTACGACGGCTTCACGCTGCAGTGGGAGGCGCCCGACGACGAGGACGACGCGACGATCGACATTACGCTCAGCGGCTACGCGCTCTCGTACAACAGCGCCGGGAGCGTGGACACTGTGGAGTACGCCGTGGCTTTCAATGATCTGGCGGACGATGGTTCCGTCTCGATCGGCGAAACGGATCTCCAGTACTTCACGCCCGGCGCCCTCACGCTCACGCTGACGCGCACGAAAGCCGTCTCGCAAAAGACCGGCTTCGCCGCCGGTTCCCTGACGATGACGATCACAAAGACGCTGACCCTCGACCTGACGGACGCGGAGGAATAGGGCGCGATAGGGTGGCCCAAACCTTCCGGGGGTGGGGACGCGACGATCGATTCCGTCGCCAGGCGCCGGTTGTGCGAGACGATCTGGAATTCTGAAAGCCGACGATTCAGCATTCCACGACATACCTTCTTTCTCTCCGCATCCCATCGTCGCGCCCCCACGGCTGAAGCCGCGGGCCACCCGCCATGGTCCGGCCACTCTTGCATTGCGCGGATTGTCATGGACGCTCGCGGTCATGATGGCCGATTTCGCCGCGGCGCGCGGCGGGGCGCCGCGGACTTTCTGTTATTCGTGCGCTCTTGCGGAATCTCAACCCGGTCATCACTGACCGGGCTCGGCGATTGCGAACCGATCACGGCTTCCCGGGGCGGATTCACGTCTGTGCTTTCGATCGAGTTGATGGGACCGTCGGGGGTGGGCGCGGTCTGCGGAGCGTCGTCGGCGATGGCGTCGTCGTCGGCCTGAGCGCGGCGGAGGGCGTTGGCCTCGTCCATGGCGACGACCTGTCGATAGTCGCGAATGATGGACATGAGGTTGGCGAAGAACGTGTCATTCTCCGCCTTTTCGCGGGCGTTTCGCGGATGGAGGAGATGATGGCGGGAGACGTTGGCCAGTGCGGAGACACTGGCGCGATAGCTCTCGGTCAGTCGCTGGATGGCTCGCGGCGAGGGTTTGTCCGTCGCGAGGGCTTCGAGCAGTCGTTGTGCGAGGACGCGGGGGAGAAGTCGCGGCAGGTCGGCCTCGGGGCCGAGGGTGGCGCCGAGTGTCTGCACGTAGGCGGCCTCGGCGCGAATGCGGCGAGCGTAGCGATAGAAGGCGTGGTAGCCGACGCCCAATCGGGAGAGGGCGAATTTCTCGTGGACCGCTTTGAATGTGGGTGGTCGTCGCTCGATAATGGCGATGTTGATTTTTCTTCGCAGGGGCGGGTCGATGCGTTCGAAGACGATGCTGGTGGTTTCCTGAGCCGCAATGCGTTCGGCGTTTCTGGTGTCATTCATCATTTCACCCCTAAGCTGTTTGATTCCATTCGGTTGTGGCGAATTCGCGAAAAAACGCCACGTGCAAACGGCCGCAAACCCTCGCAAACGGTCGCAAATTCGCGCAAATGGAGTTTGCGGCGGTCGGGCCCGCGACATTGGGCGCCGGACGAGGGTTGTTCAGATAGGGGCTTGATCGGGGTATCGGGAAGAGCGCGACGTGTCAATGCGGGGCGAATGCAGTATTCTGGAGCACATGGTGTCTGATTGTATCGCCCAATGGACAAATGTCGGAGAGGCGTTATGGCAAAACAGGGGCGTGGCGCGAAGCGAGAAAAAGTGAAGAAAGTTGTCCGGAAGAGCGATGGCGTATTGCCGACCAAGAAGGTCGCTCAAAAGAAGAAGGTGGCGAGGCGAAAGGTCGCAAAAGATATAGGTGATTCAGGCTTCAGTAAGCCGAGTAGTGATCTGATAAGGGCGTATCCAGTCTTGGAGGAGTTTCTCAAGGTAGATTGGAAGAACGTGCCTCTGCGCCAGGCATACGGCGTATACGCGCTTTGTTTGTATGCAAATCTCTATGACTATCTTGAGGTTGCTGGTCAGGGACTCATTGATGGTCCCGACGATAAAGACTGTGATATTGTCTATATTGACCTTGATTCAGGAATCGCCTTTGTCGTTCAGACGACGATAAGCGACGCCTGGAGCAAGTCTACCGCTTCGACCAACAAAGCTGACGATATCTTGACCGCTGTATCTTGGCTTTTGAAACGAGATGTTGAGAAAATTCCGGCAATAATCCGCCCGAAGGCGGCTGAATTGCAGGACCTCATGAAGGAAGGGAGACTACGGCAGTTGCATCTCTTGTACGTCCATAATTCTCAGGAGTCCGCGAGTGTACGGGACTCCTTGGCAACTGTTGCCGAGTCTGTTGGGTCGCTTATTCAAGATGGAAACGTATCCGTAGTTGTTCGTGAAATTGGGTTGACGCTCTTGCAGCAGCTCTTTAACTCTCTAACAAAGCAAATTGTTGTGACAAAGAAACAGACGTTTCCAGTATATGAGGCGTTGACTGAAAGAGGTAGTGGGTGGTCGGCGATACAAACAACAATAAGTGGGTCGCAGTTACACGATCTCTACGTGGAGTATGGGGAGGAGTTGTTTAGTGCGAATATTAAGGGGTTCCTCGATTTGCTTAATAGGAAGACGAGTATTAATCGAAGAATCTTAGAGACGGTAATTCAGAGCCCGGAGCGTTTTTGGGCCTACAACAACGGAGTCACCATTCTATCGAGCCGCGTGGTCTATCGAAATGGAGCAATAGAGGCCAAAGGGGTGAGTGTGATAAACGGTGCGCAGACCACAGGCGTCTTGGGGAGGGCACCGCGTGAATCCGCATCGAGATGTCGCGTTCCGTGTCGCTTCATTACATGTAGTAATCCAGAAGTTGTGGATGAGATCGTCGCGAATAACAATACGCAGAATGAGATTAAGGCGTTTGATATTCGTTCGAATGATGTGGTGCAAAAGCGGCTCCAGGGAGAGTTTCAAAAGACCGGAATTACGTATGTGCATCGGAGGCAGGGTGCACAGCGTCTTGACGGGGCGGCGATTCAGGCGGAAGCGTTAGCGCCGTTTCTTGCTGCGTTTCACGGACGATTCCAGACTGCCTTCCGATCCCGGAAAGCGATATTTGAGGATCGTTCCATATACGAAGGCGTGTTTCCTCTGCAGATTACGGCTGGGCATTGTCTCCTGGTGGAGGCGTTGTCTGTTGCTGTTAATAATCACAAACTCGGTCTCATTGGTCGACATCGGTCGGAGTCGCTCACTGAGCGCCAGGCGGACTTACACGAATTCATGCAATATTCCACGGCGAAGCTATTTGTAGTATCGCTAATTGGTGAACTCGCGGCGCAGATCTTAGACCGTCCACTTCCAGATCGTTTTTCATGGGCTGTCGCGCCTGAGTATATTAACCCGTCATGGCGGGAGACCCTCGTGGGACGATGGATCCCTTTAGTCGAGTCTGTGGTGCCGCTTGTTGTCGGGAGCATAGATGGTGACAAGCGGGAAGTCGTGCGGTCGCATTCAAAACTGACGGAGATTGCACGTAAGGTCGGATTCCAGATCGAGTCACTGAAGTCGTTGTATGATTCAGCGATGAGTCCGATAAGAGATATCTCGGATGTTTGATCAGTTAGTTTCTGTATCTAGAACGGGGCAATTGCGTGGAGTGTCGGGGGACAATCTACACGACGATGTGGCGGTCCTATCGATGGTCGGAGTATCGCTTAGCTTCAAATGCGATTTCTAGGCGGCGTGACTCTCGGAGTCGCGATGTTGTCGTTCGTGTTCTCTTGTGAGTCTAAGTCTGTGTATGAGATAGTTTTCTGAGTAGATGGCATCTCTGTCGAAGATTAGGCAATAGAACGATAGGCCGGCAACGAAAAGGAAGTAGATGGCGAACAGGGCTGTTTCTAGTCGGAGAATCCATAGCTCAAGGTTGGCGGCCATACTTAGTGTCACGAGCGTTCCGAGCGTGTACATGAGGTCGAAAAACGGGGAGAGCGCGTTGCGCGGGGTTCTTCGGAAAGTCTGGAATGATGGGCGCTTGAACATTCGACGCTCCTGGAATCGTGATCGGGGCGGTGCCCGATCTTGGTATCGTTGCCTACGCTGTTTTTCGACAGTTGCGCCCGATTGGGTTAAGAAACTTCAATAAGGGTGGTCAATGCAGGAGGCCATTGGATGTGATTATTGGGTGGCGTCAGTGGTATGGGCCATGGGCCCGTCAGATCTCGCAGGTCGCGGAGGCTATTCGCGCGAGTGTCGCCTCCCCGGTCAAACTTCGCCGTGCCGGGCTCCTCCACGCGCGGCGCGACTTCAACGCGTCAATCCCGCACGGGACGTCCCAGCCAGCGTCCCGCAAGGGACGCCTCGACAATAGCCCGCCCGTTCAAGAGCGGGGTTGAGCGCCAACCATCGTTGATTGCCGTCCCGCCGGGACGGCGCGACCTCGCACTCACTCCGCTCATCCCGTCCCGCCGGGACGGGAACATTCATCGCTCACCGACAACCCCCCGATGAATCGGAGGCTAGGCCCACTTGATCCCTCCGGGATCGGGGGCTTAGCTAGCCGGTCGCGTTCACTCCCTGAGTCTGTCATCGGTGATTCCGTAGGCGTGCGACGATGATAGATCAGGTGGATCGTTGCATCGCGGCGCTCATGCGCTGATCGCGCGAGTTGTCGCTCAGGCGCGAAGGATCGAAATTGCGCGTTGTGCTGAACGTTTCCTCACATTCGATCATCGCGCCCCCAGGGCTGAAGCCAATAGTATCTACACAAGTGTCGAGTGTTGGGTCGAGTTTCGTCGAT
>DAOPJV010000019.1:0-94504 GCA_035399845.1 Phycisphaerae bacterium
TGTGGTGCTTTGAGACGTAGTCGTACGCCGCGAGCAGGAAGCCCCCAGTGCCGCATGCCGGGTCGCAGATCGTGTCTGCCGGCTTCGGTTGCATGCAGTCGACGATCGCCTGGATCAGCGGTCGCGGCGTGAAATACTGCCCGGCGCCGCCTTTGACGTCTTCGGCGTTCTTCTGAAGCAGGCCTTCGTAGGCGTCGCCTTTCACATCCGCGTCGAGCGTCAGCCACGTTTCGCGATCGATCAGATCGACGATCAGGCGGCGCAGGTTGGCGGGGTCCTGAATCTTGTTCTGGGCCTTGCGAAAGATGATGCCGAGCATGCCCGACTGCTTGCCGAGGCCCTCTAGCGTGTGGCGATACTGGTTCTCCAGTTCGTCACCGTCCAGCTTGATCAGCTTGGGCCACGCGTATTTCGCGGGGATGCTGCTGGGCTTGTTGAATGGCGGCTTCGACCGCTCGTCGGCCATTTTGAGGAACAGCAGGTACGTGAGCTGCTCGACGTAGTCGCCGTAGCTGAGGCCGTCGTCGCGGAGGACGTTGCAGTAGTTCCAGAGCTTTTGGACAATTTGTTGGCTATGATTCGGCATTTCTCTCCTTCATCTGCGCCCAGACCACGAACCCGACTATCAAGCATGCCACGATGCATTTTGTAGCACACGATGACCAAAACCAAGAGACAAGGAGAAAAGTCACAAACGTCAACAAAGGTCCAATCACGCGTGATTTTGGAAGCTCTGGGTCCGGCATCAGCTTCCCAGCCTTTCCGTTCTTCAGACCCAGTACCGTGCCTACAAAAACGACGAAGACGATCACGCCAAGTACGGCCTGGTATGTTGTCACGCCGACGGCGATTGCGTTTTCCGGACTGACCGTCCCGAATCCCACTGTTGTCATCGTCGACATGCTGAGGAGAAAAGCTCGCACTTGGCTGAGAGACGAAACGTTGAAACTCCCGTGAGTCGATTCACCAATTCGAAGATAGACCACTGCGAATATGAACAAGAGTTCGACATATGAAACTAGTATGAGCACGAGTATTCGTTGGATCCGTTGGTCTCCAAAATCGCTTAGGCGTCTCGGTTCTCGCACTTTGTCGAAGAATGCTTGGGAAATGAGAGCCGAGGAATTGTCAACTAGGCGATAGAATACCCACGCCACCATGAGCCATCGACAAATTGGAAGATAGGGCCAGAGCACAAAGGCCATGATGGAGAAGAACGCCATAGCCAGGACCGAGAGATCACGACGATAATGGCTATTCAATCCTCGGAAGTATGGCAGCGATGGGGGCGATAGGTACTCGTTCCAGCCGCGGACCGTGACGTTATAGAGGAACCCGGCTATCAGCCCCCGATCATCGGTCTCTGACGTTGTGTTGTCAGATGTAGTTGCATTCGATTCGACTGGGCCTTCGGCCATTCGAGACTCCTAATTGTTTGCAGCCACACTTACGCTAATGGTGAGGTTTAGGTGCCCTGGCGACTTAGGTTCTGCGATTTGCGCGCCCGGCTTGGTGACGTTTGCTCTCGGCTCCAATTCCGACGATCACGGCGATCTCGGGATCGTGAGTCGATTCGCATTGCAGAACGTTCGCTTTCACTTCGTATTCGCCGCAACCAGCCCTTCCTTCACCAGCGTCGCCTGCACTTCGCCTGCCAGCGACGTCATCAGGTTTCCGAACCGCGCATACGCGTTTCCACTCGTGAACGTGCCGCCGATCCAGGCCATCTTGCCGCTCGTCACGTCCCAGAGCTGGGCCTCGTGGCGGACGCGCGGCAGGTGGTACGTCTGGCCGCCGGTCGTGTACGTGTGGCTTGTCGAGTTGACGCGGCCGTAGGTGTTGGCCTGTTTGCCGTAGTAGTAGGTGTTCGCCGACAGGTTGCCGCTGGTGTACGTCGTGCTCGACGGTGGCACGTACACTTCGTCCTCGTAATACTGCGTCATGCGGACGAGCAGCAGACCATCGGCGTCGGATTGTGAGAGGGCCTTTTTGAGTTCGGCGTCGTCGTATTGGCGCGTGGGCGGGATGACGTCGAGGGCGCGGCGGCACTTCAGCGTGGGTGAAGCCAGTTTCCTGACGAAGATGCTCTCGGCGTCGTCGCGCTGATCGAGTTTGTCGAGCTGCACGGCGACGATGATGTCGTGATACGACCTGCCGCGGAACTCGGGATCGACAAAGCTGTGCATCTCGGTCTTGGCGCAGCCGCTGCCGAAAAGCAGGATTGTGGCGAACGACGTCAATAGGCACTTGCACATCAGCGTTTTCCTCCGGCCGTCTGGCGCGTCTTCTTCTTGCTGCTGCGTTTCTTCTTGGGGGATGCCTTGCGCTTGGTCTTCTCTTCGGCCTCGCGACGCTCGCGCACAGCGCGGATGCGTTCGAGCAGGACGCTGGCGGGTTCGTCGGTCGGGTCCTGCTCGACGAGTTTGCCTTCGAAGGCTGACTTCAGGATGGACTGGCGAAGGCTTCGTGATCGGGCCTTAGAGTATGCCGTCGATCGATCGATGGCAGCAAACCTTGAGAGACTCTCATCGATGGTGGACAAAATGGCGAGTTGCTCTCCCATTGGAGGCAGTAAGACAGGCGTCATCCGAATCTGATCGAAGCCTAGATGTGGTCTACCTTGGCCATAGATGTAGCGTCGAAACTGGCGCTGGCCGCCCTCTTCGGCCGCCATGTACGTTTCAAGGTAGATTGACACCGATACATCCACTGGTCGGATCAACGATACGCTCTGGCAAACGTAATGTTCTAAAAAGTCATCAGGAACCCGACAGAAGTCCCCCGTATTCGCGCCCACGATCGTTACGAGAAGGTCATCCTTGAGAATTTGGCTTCGCTCACGATCTCGGTCATCGTCCGGCGGATCAACGGGTTGCCGAAAGCTCAAATCAAACGACCCCGGCCTTACATTCTGGGCCATGACAAACGTACCCGAACCACGCCCGTAGTACTTCGACCAATCACGTGAGCCGCTCGTGATTGTGCTACTAAGCTGATCGAGACTCGCGACAGCCCAATTCCCAGGGACTACAGGAATATCACTGACATCGGGGCCGACTGGCTCCTTGTACCTCTTTTTCCACTTATCATCCTTCGGCGGCTTGCCCTTGGCGATCATCTTCGCCAGTTCCGCTTCTTCCCACTTCCGGCGGCGCTCGCGGAGGATGCGGTCGAGGAGTTTGGAGGCGGGTTCGACGTCGGGGTGGGCGGCGCGCCAGTCGGCGGTCAGTTCGCCCGTGCAGGCCGCCTTCAGGACCGCCGCCTTGTAACGCTTCAGGTTGGCCTCGACCCGTTTCAGCGCCGCCACACCGGCATCCAGCCGGGAGAACTGCTTTTCGATTTCGGCAACGATGCGGTCTTGTTGTGACTTGGGCGCAACTGGAATGTTAATCAACTTGACGTGTGCGATATTGAGCCTCGGAACTGCGGTACCCAGTCGCATCGCGTCAAACTGCTTGCGAATGCCGGGCGAACGCAACGCCCACGCCAAGTACTTGGGATTAACTGCTCGCTGATTCGGGCGGAGACGCGCCGAGGATTGAGTTATGTTTCCACCGTCCAAGTCGGTTGGAACAATGGCCACTTTCCCGATTGTGCCAACGATCGACAGGATCACATCGTCTTCCTGAAGCGTGGATCGCGTGTACTTCGATGCGATGTTTGGCGTAGTTCGGCGAACATCCTCCAATCGAATCTTGCCGTCTTCGATTTCTGTCGGTCGAACATACGGCACGCCATCAACTTGCTGTGGTCCTGGCTGAAGAATGCCGTATACGATGGCAGCCCCCGGCTCAACGATCTCAGGAATCGCAGTCCAGGCCCAGTTTTCTGGGAGCGGTCCATCGCCGTGAATCATGCTGCAAGCGCCTCATTCAATTCGTCGAGAATCCTGTTGAAGTCGTTGCCAAACACCTGGTACACCTTCCCGATTCCGCCTTCCTCATTGAACGGCGTGTATTCGAAGTCGTCGACGCTGATACTCAGGCTGGCGGCGATGTGGTCCTTGATCAGCGTGAGCCAGCGCTGCTGCTCCGCCGTGAAGTCGCGACCCGCCGACTGTTGCTGCGCCATCCACGCGTCGAATCGCTGCTCGACGATCTCGCCGTAGGGTACGAGGTTTTCGTCGTGCTTCAATGCGTGCCGGACGAGGGAGACGATGTCGGCGAGCTGCCTGCCGCCGCTGCCCCTGACCTTGGACTTCTCCAGAGTTTCGTAGGCCCGCCACAAGCGCTCGGGCGTGAGCTGAAGGGGCGGCTTCGCGATGGCCTCTGACAGCTCGCGGATCTCGGTGAACGTCAGGCGGCGGCGATAGGGCTGGCTGTAGAGCACCTGAAGGGCCGTGATCTCGTCGTGATGCTCGTCGATGAACTTCTCGAACGACTCGACGGCCTGCTTCGCCCGCTCCTTCGCCTTGGCGTCGAAACCTGCATCGATCAGTTCGTCCAGGCTTACGGTATCGATCGTCTGCTCGAACGACTTCTTGATCTCGATGATCTTGTTGCGGGATCTGGCGGTGCGCAACGGCGCGGCGGCGGCCTTCATCATCGCCGTGGCTGTCGACTTGATCTGCTCGTCCGTCGGGGTTTCCGTGTTGTGTTCGATTTTGGCCTTTGCCAGTTGCGTGTCGGGATCGACGGCGTCGAGCAGGTCACGGGAGATTTGCGGCAGGCTTTGGCCGCCGGTGGCCTCTCTGACCTCTTCCTGCTGCTTCTTGCTGAGGCGCTTGTCGAGCCGCGCCAGGCGGGACGCGACGGATGACAGAATATCCTCGTCGGTGCTGCCGAAGGCGACGGCCTCGATCAGCTTCTCGAACGAGACCGTCTTCTTGCGCTCCAGCGGCTTGGTGTCGGTCTTGGCGGCTTCGCAGACACCGACGGCGTCGACGATGACGAAGTGGTCCTTGGTGCCGCCGTCGGGCGTGACGGCCTGAAAGTCGGTATCAGAGACAACGCGGACACCGCGGCCTTTCATTTGCTCGAAAAACGTGCGGCTCTTGACGCTACGCATGAACATGACGACTTCCAGCGGCTTGATGTCCGTGCCCGTGGCGATCATGTCCACGGTGACGGCGATGCGCGGCATCGGTGAGTTGCGGAAGGCGGCAATCAGGTCTTCCGGCTTCACGCCGGTCGTCTTGTAGGTGATCTTCTGGCAGAACTCGTTGCCCTTGCCAAATTCCTCGCGGACGATCTTGACGATGTCCTCGGCGTGCGAGTCGTCCTTGGCGAAGATGAGCGTTTTGGGGACCCAGGTGCGGCCGGGGAACAGCTCGGTGAACAGCGCATTTTTGTACGCCTTGATGACGGTGCGAAGTTGGTCGGGCGCGACGACGTCGCGATCGAGCTTCTTGGCGTCGTAGATCAGGTCCTCGTCGAGCTGTTCGTAACGGAGGGCACGGGTCTCGCGATCGCGCTTGTCGACGTAGAAGCCCTTATCGACTTTCGAACCCTGATCGGTCATGCGCGTCTTGATGCGATAGACCTCGAAATCCACGTTGACGCCGTCGGCGACCGCCTTTTCGTGGTTGTATTCCATCACGAGGTTGCGGTTGAAGAAGCCAATCGTCTGCTTGGACGGCGTCGCGGTGAGACCAACAAGGTGCGCGTCGAAATAATCGAGCACCTGCCGCCAGAGGTTGTAGATGGACCGGTGACATTCGTCGGTGAAAACGAAGTCGAAGGTCTCGATGGGGATCTTCGGGTTGTACTCGACGGGGATCGGTTCCCTCGTCAGCAGCGAGCCAGATTCGAATGACGAGCCCTCCTCCAGCTCCGGGTCGAGCGGTTCGCCCTTGAGGATAGAGTAGAGTCGCTGAATCGTGGTGATGCAGACGCGGCTGACCTTGTCGATCGTGGCGCCCTGGAGGTGCTGCACGTTGTACAGCTCAGTGAATTTCCGACCGTCGTCGGGCGTCACAAACTGCTGAAACTCCTTCAGGGTCTGACGGCCGAGATTGCCCCGGTCCACGATAAAAACGATGCGGCGAGCGCCAGCGTGCCGGATGAGGCGGTAGATCGAGTTGACGGCGGTGAACGTCTTACCTGAGCCGGTGCTCATTTGGATCAGCGAGCGCGGACGGTCGAAGGCAAGCGACGCTTCAAGGCTGACGATGGCACGCTGCTGGACATCCCACAGGCTGCCAGGGACGAGCGGCGGCATCGATTTCAGGCGGGCGCGGAGCTGTTCCGGCTGCTGGGCAAATTCGATCAGCGTCTCGGGGCGATGGAACGTGAAGACCTCGCGGCTGCGGTAGTCGGGGTTGAGGGTGTTGGTGAATCGCGTTTCCTTGCCCGTGCTCTCATACGCGAAAGGCAGTGGCCGATGGTAAGCCGGAATGTGGGCGGCGAGCCCCTTCGTGTATTTGGCCGACTGGACTTCGACACCGGTCAGCGTGGAGCCCTCGGGCTTGGCCTCGACGATTCCGATCGCCTTGCCGCCGGCGTAGAGCATGTAATCGGCTTCACCGCCGCCTTCCAGGGGGAATTCACGGATCGCCACGCCGAGATTGACCGCGATGTCGGCATCGTCGCGGTTCTGCACCAGCCAGCCGCACGCCTCCAACTGGCGGTCAATATTTTCTCGTGCTTGTGCTTCCGGCGACTTTGGCATCCAGTCTTACCCGAGACTTTGCTGAGCCAGATCATTCAGATTATGGCGCCGACATGCGTGTACGCCAATCCGACCACTGGCACTATCATAACCTGCGGGGCGCGACCATGTTAAGTGGGCGCCACTGCAAATTCCGTCGCTGGGATCGACTGAGGAGCCCATCGGAGAGAATCATGCCATTCAAGCCCACAAGGCTCCAGCTGGAGGCGCTTCAGACACTTGAGCTTCTCCAAGTTCAATCGGTCGAGCTACTATCTCCGAAGTGGGTTCCCACTGGCCGAGTGTTTCGCTTCCTGTATGGCGTCCCCGAATTTGTCTTGTGCGCGGCGCTTGACTCGAAAAAGAACACGCTGAGACGAGCATTGCCCCACTTGACAAGCCGGAATCTGATTGAGAATCAACGCCAACCCGTAGCGTGGATGGCGGAACAGCTGCTGCAGTTTCGCGGAATCGGCGGCCACGGTGTTGCCGCACGATGGACGATTGTGGATGGAGAGGAGATGCTCATTTCGCTCGCCGCCCAACAAGGATTGTCCGTAAAGAGACCCTCCGAGACACAACGGAAGAAGTCGCGAAAGGCGTCGTCCACCCCTTCCTGGGTCGTTGAACAGATCCAGGGATTCAAAGCTGTCGGATCGAGAATGCGCCCATGTGACACGTGGGAACGAATCCATACAACGCGGCAGGTTCTCTACATTCAGATTACAAGCAAAGGCCTCGATCTCCTGGACGAGCTCGATGCCAAGTGGGTTCCGGACGTGTTGGTAACACTTGCACAGATGGCGCCATTGGTCGGCTTTTGCAAGCGGACGCTGGAACGGTGGCTTAGTAAGGAAATGCTGCCTCTGCCAGATGTGCGAGGCGGAGGAGGCCAAGCGCATCGTTGGTATTGGCGCACCATTCGTACCGAGCTGGAACGGCACTCCTGCCGCCGTTTGCCCGTGAACTTTCCGGGTTCCCACATCATCAGCTGACCGACATAACCACCGACATTTGTCGGTCAACCACACTCAGGCATACACACGCCGCCTATCTCGGGCCTCCGGCTGAGAGGCCATAACCCACGGGTCACCTTACGCAAACGTGAATTCAACGCGACGTCGATCGCGGCACGCTGATCTTGCGCGCATTGATCTGATCCGAACGAGACGCCTCCAGCCCGGAGGCGCCGATGCCGGCACCGATCGGACCCGAGGCGGTCCTTCGCCCATTCGCGAAGGAGTTCATCAAACAAAAGGCCATCCAGCTCACTCGGAAACCCGGATGCCACCGCGACGAGCGCGAAGATCTGATTCAGGAGATCACCATCCGCGTGATCTTGAAGTTGCCGATGTACGATCCGCAGCGGTGCTCCGTCGACGGGTTTATCCGGGTCGTCGCGAACTCGGCGGCCAGCTTGATCGCCCGTGAGCGCCGCGCCGAGAAACGCGGCGCCGTTCGCGGAAACGTGTCACTGTCTGCGGGCGAGGATCGCGGGAGCGGCAAGTCACTCGGAGCAATGCTCCTTCCGAGCGACGCGGCACGGCGGCTCGGGGTCGACACGCAGAGCGCGGTCAATCCGGAAGCGGTTCACGGCGTCATCGCCACGATGCCGCCCGAGCTTGAATCGATCTGCAAGGCCTTGATGACGCAGGGCAAGGCGGAAGCGGCTCGCACCCTGGGTATCCGCCGCCAGCGGATCCACGACCTGATACCGAAGATGAGAGATTTCTTTTCCAAGGCGGGCCACAAGGATCCACTCGACTTTGACTAAGTCACCCTGAACATGAATGTGAGGAACCCGTGCGATGATCGTCGCGGGTTCCCACGCTCTTTCTAGTTCTGGAGCAACGATGAAGTGAAAAGCACCACATCCGTGCCGTTGACAAAGCGATCATCGTTCATGTCCGCGAAGTATCGGTCTTGGACTGACGAACCGCAGGGATCGGCGACGGTCGCTGTGAAGCTGGCGACATCATTGGGGTCGAGGACTCCATCCAAGTCGAAATCGCCCCTGAGTATTGAGATCTCGGGAATCACGGCGACCCATCCTTCGGTATTGCCGCTCGGATTCGTACCCCAACCGACAGCCACCGTACCGTCACTAGAAAATGCTGTGATCCGCTCGAGTTGCCAGCCGTTCGCCTCGGTCAGCCCAAGCTCGTCTACTAGATAGGTCTTGACGGATCGCCCACCTGCAATTGGATCCCAAATCCAAGCTTCGTTTGTGGTGCTCGTTCCACCTAGCCGAATCCCGTTGTACGACATGGCGTAGGCTGCGTCACCGATTCCCGTGTCCTCCATGCCACACTCCGCTGTCCATCGAACGGCATGTCCGCCAAAATCTCCGGCAACGATAGTTCCATCACCCGAAAGCCCGAATGCGCTTCCGCCGCTAGGGATGACATTCGTTGCGCCGGACTCCTCGGACCAGATGAAACCTCCGATTTGACCGATCAGCACTACCGTGCCACCATCTGAGACGGCAACAGCAGCAGAATTGGAGAGTTGAACTTGTGATACTGAGGTTGGCGTCCAGATGGTTGCGAGCCCATTCGGCCCGCGACCAACGACGATGTCTCCATCAAACGAAGCATCCAGCGCTTCTGTCGCGAACGGTGTCGAACACGTGAAAGTACCGAGATCGATCGGCCCCCACTTTGACCATACTGCCGCCCGACCCGAGAACACCGTATTCGCACCAACAATCGTCCTGCCGTCGCCGCTGATTCCATTTCCATAGGATGGTTCACTACCTCCGCATGCGCCCGAGGGTAGTTCCTGGATGCCGTCCTGAAAGGTCCATCTTATCGCCTTCGTCACTGTTGATTGTCCAGACGCTGCCTGACCTGTCCCGACGACCACGCTGCCGTCCGCAGAAACTCCGTAGGCGAAGCTCCTGAATATTCCGCCGTGCAGGTCACCGATTCCGGTGAAAGAAATTGGTGGCTGACCTGCCTTGGCATCGAATGATGTCGTGAGAAACAGGATTGCGAATAAGAGGAGGTACTGCCGACGCATTGAATTTGCCCCTTCGACGCGACCAGATGACGGAACACCAGCCGACGATTGTATCGATTCGCACCGCGCCACCCCAAGGCATATTTCGCCATTCGCGTTAAGCCCACGGAAAAGCCCGCAACTTCGTCATGCAGATCGATTCGAGCACGAACAGCCTTGACCTTCCCCTGGCTGTACATCGCCCGCGCCAGGCGATTTAATGAACCGCGAATCCCGTGACTCGTAGAGTATTCGAAGTCCGTTCTTTGGGGCCCGAATTCAATGTCAAAAAGTCGATTTGAGACGCTCTTGCCTGAGATTCAATCCCGGATGCAGACCCTCCTCGGCGACAATTTCGTGCGATTCGTTGCGGAATGCGAGTCGCTTGGACTCGTCGAGAGATTCGAAGCTCTCCAGCGCTTGGACATTGGAAACAGCCAAACCACGTGCGCATTCTGCGGGTCAGCGCTGGTGAGTGCTGCGAATGAACTTGGGGCCAAGGAGGATTTTGACCGCGCTCTCATGCTAGCCGAATGGGCAATCCAACTCGAGCCAAGTCACATGCCCGCGCTAGAGACAATTGCCATCGCGCATCATTTCAAGGGGCAGGAGCAGGAACTGCTGGAAACTCAAGAGCGAATCGCCTCACTTCATGCTCGACTAGTAACAACGCCCGAGCACCTTCTCACACGCTATGAGCGTGGCGTTATCGAAGCGTTAGGCAAACGGTAGACACGCTCATGTCCTTCCCTTCGTGCGAGGCCACAGGTACGAGGACGGCATGAGACGCCCCGGTTCCAATGGTTGATCCCAAATCACAACAGGATTCAAGCCCATCGCTGACAACCTAGGCGATGACAATGGCGGGCATCCGATCGCAAGCGGACCCTTCGGCCGCCCCTATTGTTGGGCGCCGCGCGCTACCGAATTGACAACGACGTCACCCGCCTTCTTCCGCGCCCCCTACGATCGAGAATACACGCCGGCAGCACATTGCGAACTCACGCTAGTCCACCTTGGCCTTCCGAATTTGACAGTCCTTGAGCCGGATCGTGATGACTCCAATTAACTCGATACGTCCACGAACGTCGACCCGACTGCCTGCAGCATGCTCCGGTTTTCCTTCGCCAAACTCACCCTCAACGAGAACTCCATCGCAGACTATCGCGATAGACTTCCTGTCTTTCGATTGTGATTCGACGACACCAGTCCATGTGACACGCTTTCCGATCGACTTATCCCCGTGAAGGCAGACACTGAGGGCGTCAGATGGATTAACGAGTGGGAGCGTATCCGCCTTTCGTTCAATCGTCACCGCCGTCGAGATCAAGCCATCGCCGTCACGTAGCTCAAGATCTCCGCTACTGTTGATGACGTAATAATCACCGTCCAAACTTGCGTTAGTGTCTGCAAATCGTTCGCCCACGGAGGATTGCTGTCGCTTAATCTCTCTCTCATATCGCCCCGTCATGATTCCCGTACTTCCGTGATCCCATTCGATGTACAGCTTTCCGTCTTCGCGAAATAGAGTTATCCGAGCCTCCGCGATTGCGCGATCGTCTTTCCAGGCGCGTATGATCTCGCGATCAGAATCCTCAGGGAACTGCTCCAGCAATAAGTCATCCTCAGCCGTCAGGCCGAGTATCTCGACTTTGAGATCTGGATCGAAATGTGTGGTTGCCCACGCCCCCATCCCCGGCTCCATGCCTGGAAGCAGATAGGCGATGAACGTCCGTCTGTATGAACGGGAGTCCTTCGACTTTAGCTCTTGGGCGATCGCAACCAACGTGTCTTGAGATACGCGTTTGTTCAAACGGACGGTGAGTCCTCGCTTGATACCGGGCAACACGTTGTTGTCGATGATCTTGTAGGACACATCCGGAGGAATCCGACTGCTCACTACCATTTCCTCGACACTTGAAGGTGGCTGAATTCCACGATTCCTTCTACTATCGTTAGGAGTGCTCGCCCGACCACCGACAAGTATGGGGATACCCAGGCAAACAAAGACGCATCCAAAGAAGAGGCCGACGACGACGAGACAGCCAACACCCAAGAGCGGCTTGCGCCCAGGTCCCGGCGCCCCGCAGTGGGTGCAGAAGGAAGCCCGCTTACTCAGCGGATGCCCACAGTCTTTGCATGGTCGAAGCCGCATCGTGATTGACTCCCTGCAACCGCGTCGGGTTGCCGATTCAAGCGGTGAAATATACACTCTCTATGAGAATCGCGACCAAACGCAACAGATCGCCGGCCTCCGCCTCTGACGCTCGCTTGATTTCATGATTCTCCTGATTGCCAGCGTCCTTCACCCGATCCAGAATACCGTGCTGCGGCTTGCCAACAATGCCGTTGTTCTTGAGGTAGTCGGTGTAGTAAGCAAATCGTTTATTCTCATCGGCCCCCTGTTCGACGCCGATGTGCATTAATAGTTTTCGAAACATTAGGACGGCGCAGCTGCACGAATTGTCGGCCATGGCCCGTCGGGCTTCCTGATACAGATCGACAATCATCTTTACATCAGTGGATTTCGCGTGTTTACTGCTACGATGGTCAAATAGTCTACCCGGCAAAGGCGATGGAATCTGGTATCCCTTGACGAACGTGGTCGCGCATCTGCAGGTGGTGCAAATACGGATGTCGGTTGCGTTTTGCGTTGGCGTTTCCGTATCATCCCACCCAGGCCCTAACGCAGCGGTCGTCCATTCGTGACAGCCGAGCCCAATGTCCGAAGACACGTTATTGCCACAGATGCCGCATCTGTAATCTCTGCTACGCTCCGGCGGTAAGAAACCATCACGAACGTACCTATCAAGTCTGTCAAAGATGTCGTTTTGCATGGCCGCAGATATTAATTGATCTGGATCGGATGTGCATTCCCAGATGATGATTACTCCCGCGAGCCCAAAAAGCCAGGAGTGTTCTGCAAGTCAATGTCGGTCTACGTTTTCCAACGTGTATGACCATCCCTGCCCCCGATTCACCAGGATCCCAGGACACCCTGCCGCCCCACCGCATAAGTGCCCCATGAACGCCGCAGCAAGAAGGCGCCTCTTATGGACGCGATTCAAGGCGTAAGATTCATGCGATTGAATGCGGTTTGACCGTCACCAGAGAACGACCGCCTCTACTGCGCCGTTGATTCCGAGGGTTCCGGACGTCATCGCCCCGCCTAGATTCAGCACCTTCTCCGCGAGGCCCTCGATCGAGTCATCGAAGTTGACCTATATGACGCCGAGGTTCAGAGCGAGCAACAGGTCGCCGCGTACATTGAGACGTTGCGCCGGCGCGTCATGCGGGTATTCGACAACGATATGACACCCTGAGCCCGCCTCGAAGCTGCCCCCAATTTTCCGGACACCTCAAGCTCGCACCGCATAAGTGACCCGTAGGAACCGCCCTTTCAGAGGACCCTACGGAGTCAACTCATGGCAATGCAGCGATTTAAGTTCAAGACGGAAGACGAATTTGAGGATGCCAGGCTCACACTTCACTTGGCCAGCCTGGCCGTCCAGGGAATGTATGGAGAGGCGCGTGTCCGGCTGGAGACTGCAACCTTCTTCGATCGCCAGCTTCGCACCGTCGGCGTCGACGACACCGGCTTGGTCGGCGAATCGCTCGTCCGCTCGTACACGAAGTTTCTGCTCGAGGAATTCGGACCGGATGGGTTCGAGGTAACCACGCCTTCGGGATCCGAGGACGAGCCCTCGGAGGCTCGCCATGGATAGTCGAACCAAGTCGTCTCCGCTCCCACCTGCGATTCGCCCGTCCCTCGACGATCGCCATCGCGACGAGCTGCTCGCAAGCGGACTCACGGATGACACGATACGCGATGCGGGCCTCTACTCCGCAGACAGCGGATCGGTCGCGTCAATTCTCGGCTGGAAACCGAACCACACGAACTGGGGACGGGCGCTGGTCTTCCCGTTTCCAAACCTCGATTCGTCCCCCATCTTCTATTCGAGGATCAAGCCGGATTTCCCGAGGACCAGTCGCGTCGGCAAGCGGGTGAAGTACGAGTCGCCGCGCAATCACGAAAACCGCGCGTACTTCCCGCCGAGGTTCATTGAGTCGTTCGCAGCCCAGGGCATCGTCATCGTCACCGAAGGCGAGAAGAAGGCGCTCGCCGCCTTCCAGGCCGGATTCTGCTGCGTCGGCCTCGTCGGCGTCTGGGGATTCCAGCGTAGACGACACCGCGACGACCGCGGGAAGGTCTTTGGCCCTCGCCAGTTGATCCCCGACCTTCAAGGACTCGACTGGGCCGACAAACGGGTCTGTATTGTCTTCGATTCCGATGTCGAATCGCGTATGGATCTCCAGGTTGCCGAGTTCCGACTCGCTGAATTGCTGACCGGTCGCGGCGCCACGGTTCGCGTCGCTCGGTTGCCAAGCGCCGGAGACGCGAAGGTCGGATTGGACGACTTCCTGGTTCATTGCGGCACTAGAGGCCCCGCGCAGCTTCAGCAGGTCGTCGATCGCAGCAAAGAACCGGATCTCCCCAAGATCAAGGGACCGATGGACCTGGCCAAGATCATGGTCGACGAGGTCTTCACCTGTGATACCGGCGTTCGGCTGCGTTGGTGGCGCGATGAGTTCTACTCTTTCAATCGACGGTGTTACGAATCGGTCCCTGAATCCGAGCTCATTGCCAATGTGCTCAAGTGGCTCGACTTTCGAGGACTTCCGGCAACGCCGCGCGGCGCGAGTGATATTGTGAAGTGCTTGGGCGCGCTCTGTCAGGTGAAGTCCGCCCGAAACGCGCCCTGCTGGCTCGACAACGAGAAGATGGGCGACGGATGGGTCTCGTTTAAGAATGGACTGTTCCGGATCACAGGCGAATCGGCGATTCGCGGATCGCCCCACACGGCCAGGTATTTCACGCCGTGGGCGATGGACTACCCCTTTGATTCCAACGCAGGATGTGAGGAGTGGCTCACATTCCTCGACGACGTCTTCGACGCCGATACTGAGCGGATTGATCTCCTGCAGCGATGGTTCGGGTTGCTGCTGACGTCGGACACGTCCTTCCAGAAACTCCTCCTCATGATCGGCCCGCCACGTGCAGGCAAGGGAACGATTGTGCGCGTGATTCGGTCGTTGGTAGGCCCCGCCAATTGCGCCGCGCCGACACTCTCCAGCCTCGCCAATCGATTCTGCCTGGCTTCACTGATGACCAAGACCGTCGCGATCATGCCCGACGCCCACATCGGCCGGCACGCTGATGGAATACGGGTCGCCGAGGTTCTTAAGTCGGTTGTCGGTGAGGATCCGCAGGATATCGACCGCAAATACAAGCCTCCGCTGTCCGCTGTTCGCCTGCCGACCCGATTCGTTGTCAGCTGTAACGAGCTGATCCATTTCACCGACGCAAGCGGCGCATTGGCGGCAAGGCTGTCGATCATCCCGTTCGAGAAGAGCTACCTGGGGCGCGAGGACCGGACGCTGGAAGCTCGCCTGGGGGCCGAGCTTTCCGGAATCGTCAACTGGTCCATCGTCGGACTCGCGCGTCTAGGCCGGGAGGGACGCCTGATCGTCCCATCAAAATCGCAGCCGATCCATGACAACTTCAAACGTATCTCCAGCCCAACGGCCGCTTTCGCTGACGACTGCCTCGAAGTGCACCCGACCTTCTCCGAGGAGACCAATGACCTATACGACGCATGGGTTGGCTGGTGTCGGATCAATGGCCACGAAGCCGGGAGCAACGCCCGATTGGGTGAAAGACTTCGCGCCGCGAACCCGTCCATCGAACGGGCGCGCCACCGAGTCGACGGCGTCAGGAGCTACCTGTATTCCGGGGTCCGGCTGACGCCGGTGGGACACGAGATGAAGCAAAACGCACGTTCGATCGACACGACGCGTGGCCGAAACGGAGGTCTCCAATGAAGGGCACGGTTATCGATTTCGACTTCACCCGCTTCGGCGGCGTCGGTCCACTTACTCCGCCACCCCCGCCGCCGATGCCTGATTCTGCCCCAATACATGGTGGAAATACGGAAAGTGTCCCCAGTGTCCCTAGCAAAACCTCACTGTTAATTGTCGACGAGAAGAGTGAGCGCATAAGCGCAGTAGGTAAAACATTAAGAACTACCGGGGACACTGGGGACACCGGGGACAGCCCAATCACTCCGCCGCCCCCCTTCCGCTACGCATCGGGGCTCATGCAATTCGGCGACATCTGCGTCGGCTGGGCGCCGGCATCATGGGCTGCGGAACTTCGCCGCAAGGCCGACCACTGCGACGCCTACCGCCCCGACATCGCCACCTACTACCGCCGGTGGGCCGACGACATCGACGCGCAACTGGGCCGTACGCCCACCTGACAAACCAGCAGCAGATTTTCAAATTCTCCCCGGACAATTCGTCCACGGCTCGCATAAGTGACCAAGAGGCGAGTCGGCGCGTGCCGCGCTCGCCATACGGCCCCAACGACGGCGTCGAATCCCGACGCCCGCCGCGACACGGGCGAACGTGGGGCCAACCGTGGCCAACGGACGGCCCCAGAACGCCGAAAGGAGGCGCATTCAGATGAAGGTCGAACTCTGGCCAATCGAGAAGGTCACGCCGTACGAGAAGAATCCCCGCAAGAACGACAAGGCCGTCGACGCCGTCGCGGAGTCGATTCAGAAGTTCGGGTTTCGCCAGCCAGTCGTCGTGGACGACGACGGCGTGATCGTCGTGGGCCACACAAGGTGGAAAGCCGCGCAAAAGCTCGAGATCAAGAAGGTGCCGGTCCACGTCACCATGGGCATGTCGGCCGAGGATGCCAAGGCGTATCGGATCGCAGACAACAAATCGAACGAACTCGCCGAGTGGGATCTCGAACTGCTGCCTGTGGAACTGGCTGAACTGAAGGGCGCTGGCGTCGACATTTCTTTGTTAGGCTTTAACGACGACGAACTGGCCAAGCTGATGGATACCGGTATCCAGGACGGGCTGTGCGATCCCGACGAGGTGCCCGAGCCGCCCGACGAGCCAGTCACGAAGCCAGGTGACCTGTGGATCCTCGGTAATCACCGACTGTTGTGCGGCGATTCGGCCAGCGCCACCGACCTCGACCGTCTGCTCCACGGCGCACCGATTCACCTCTGTAACACTGATCCGCCCTACAACGTCAAGGTCGAGCCGCGCAGCAACAACGCCATCGCCGCCGGGAACTCCTCCTTCACTAAGCAAAAACGCACGCATCACCAGTCCATGGACCTGGCGCGGCATCCGAGTAAGTCGAATCCAACCCACAAGAAGATGCGCGCCAAGGACCGTCCCCTCGAAAATGACTTCGTGTCCGACGAGGCCTTCGCCGAGTTGCTCAACGCCTGGTTCGCCAACATCGCTCGCGTCCTGGAGCCCGGACGCGGCTTCTACATCTGGGGCGGATATGCGAACACGGCCAACTACCCGCCGGCGCTAAAGGCCAACGGACTCTACTTCTCGCAGTCGATCATCTGGGACAAGCAACACCCGGTGCTGACCCGCAAGGACTTCATGGGCGCCCACGAGTGGTGCTTCTACGGGTGGCGAGAGGGCGCAGCGCACAAGTTCTTCGGCCCCAAGAACGTGCCGGATCTCTGGCACGTGAAGAAGGTCAACCCACAGAGCATGATTCACCTAACCGAGAAGCCCGTCGAGCTTGCGGTCCGGGCGATTCAGTACTCGTCACGTGCAGGCGAAAACGTACTTGAGCTGTTCGGTGGATCAGGATCGACCCTCATTGCGTCCGAACAGACCGGACGGCGCTGTTTCGCGATGGAGATCGACCCGCCCTACTGCGACGTGATCGTGCAGCGCTATGAGAAGTTCACCGGGAAGAAGGCGGAACGCGTAGCTGGAACTGCTACGGCCGAAGAGAAAGCCCGTGAGTCACGGGCTGGTGAAGTGGATGGAATGTGACGTCAGGCGTCGGGTGTGGAGTCGAGCGGGCTATACAGCGTGCCGCAGACGGCGCATCGCACTCGGTCGTCGTCGATCCAGATCAGTCGATCCATGTCGCGCTCACCGCAGCCCGGGCAACCGTGCTCGGGCAGCACGAAGTCAATGTCGTCGTCGCGCATCTCATGCATGGGTGAACAACCCCCGGGCGGTCTTCTTGAATCGCGACTCCGATCCCTTGGCGTCGATCTCGCGGATGATTGCGGCGTAAAGCGTCGCGTGAGGCGTCTTGCCATTGGTCTTCCAGCCCGCGGCGATGGCTTTCTCGGCGATGGACTTTGTGCTCAGCGGCTCCTTCGCCGCGGCGAGTACCTGGGCTGCAAGATCGAGTCCGCTGACGCGCTTCGGTCGGTCGGACTTGTCCGGCCGCTTCGGAGTCGCCTTCGACTTCTTCGATGCCGATGCCGTCGACGCCTTCTTCGATCCACCGCGCGATGCGGCCTTCTTCGTCGTTTTCTTCGTGCTGGTGGTCTTCTTCGTCGCCATGAATCTGTCTCCTCTTGGATTGGTTGACTCATCGCCCCGCCACTCGGGACGACAGCCACATGAGGCCAAGTCTCTCGCCAGACATCAAGTCAATTCGCCGCGACATGTCGGACCTTTGGCAAAATTCTCGCGCGGCTGCGGACAGCCGATTCCACTCGTCTCGGTGAACGTCGTTGACTTTGTCGTCTCCAATTGACAATGGTCGCCTAAGCGGTCACTTGTACTAGCAACCGATCACCCCTGCTCATCCGGGATCGCCGAAAGCGTCACGTGCTCAAGGGGCGTGACGCTTTCTCAATTCCGGCATCGCGATGGCCGCTACGAATCACTGTGTCTTCACAAGAAAACAATGGACGAGAGTTAGCTGGGGCTATACCATTACGGTATTGGTAAAGGTGAAGTGTCGTGCCGTTCCGACCACCCAGACTGGGATCAAGAATGCGCGGACCGTGGGAACGGCCCTTTCGAAAACGACCGAACGTGGATATGGCTGGGATTGGCAGAAGCGACGGAACTGGTTCGTCGCTCACAACCCCGTGTGCGTTGACCCGCTCAACCGCCACCCGGATCGAATCACGCCCGCGGAGCACGTCGATCACATCGTTCCTTTCGCCAAAGGCGGCGCGAGACTCGACGTGTCGAACCTGCGGGCGGTCTGCAGGGCGTGCCATCAGGCGTTGACGGCGCGCGGCAATCCGGTCTAAGGCGGCGATCAGCCCGGATGCATGGAAGCTGGTCACCCGCAGCCAGGCGTCATGGCGGTCGGCGGCCCGGTCGCCCGCAGCCAAGGGGGGGTATCAGGATTGTGGGGTCGATCCCGTCCTGACCGCGTCCCCACCGTGTAGATTTCTTTGAGGGTTTCGCTATAGGGGGGCCCCCGCCTCATCACAAGGAAAACGCCATGGGACGACGCGGACCACGCCCAACTCCGACTGAGAAGCTCCGAGCACGTGGAAGCCCGCTCGCCACGAAGCGACGCCAATTGCGTGAACCGAAGGGCCCCGCTGGCGACCCCACCTGTCCATCGTGGCTCGACGCTGACGCCAAGCGCGCCTGGCGCCAACTCGTGCCGATGCTTCGGGCGATGAATGTCCTGACGCGGATCGATGGCAACGCGCTCGCTCGTTATTGCAGGACGTGGTCGCGATGGCGCAAGGCCGAGGCGTTCATCGACGAGCACGGCGAGATGTACCCGCTCAAGGACGAGTCCGGCCGCGTGAAGTATATGCAGCAGTGGCCGCAGGTCGCGATCTCCCACAAGCTGGCCCAGCAACTCACCCGCCTCGAACAAGAGTTCGGCATGACGCCATCGGCGCGCTCGAGGATTCAGCTCGACGCCCCCGCCACTGTTGACTCCACCAATCCGGCGGCGAAGTATGTGAACCCCAGCGGTGCGACCTCGAAGTTCCGGGATCGGGTTTTCGGCATGCCCGGGGGATAACCGTGTAGCCTGTAATACGGGCGCCAAATCGGCTCCAAGCCGACAACGCGACCGCGATTGTCCTATCGACTTCGATCGCGCGCATTAATACTCTAAGACTCTTTAACCTACAGTCACTAAGCACCTTCGAACGATTCGTCGCATTCTGCGCCAATCGTCCTCACGACCCGGAGGCTCGGGCAAAGCAAGGCGATTGGTTTTGAAATCCACAGCGGATCTAAGGTAGAATTCCACGAAACGACGCCGACGGCGTCTTGGGAGACCCGTGTCAAATGACGCGATTGCTGCACTTATCGCCCGCCCGGTATCCGGCCTCTGCCGCCTGCGCATTGATCTTGTTGATTATGGATGCCGGCGTTTGCGCCGCCGCTTCCGCGTCGACGCCGTGTTGCGAGCGATCCGGCGTTGTGACGCGAGTCGCAACAGAAGGTGTCAAGACCCATGTGGGCTACGAGTCGACAGGGCTCACGATCGACTTCCATCGAGACGATGTTCTCATGTCGAATTGGTCGATCGGTCTGGCCGGGTTCGGATCCGGGGAATCAGCGAAGCGGGTCAGGTGCATACATCCGTCGCGCGATCGGAATCGCATCGAGTATGATTACGGCGACGTCACCGAGTGGTTTGTGGAACGCGGCGACGCCATCGAACATGGGTTCACGATTTTCGGCGCCGAAGGAACTCACGATTTGGTGGGTGAGTTTCAGCTTGACCTCAGGATCGACTCGATTCTCACACCCATCCTCAAACATGACGCAATCGAATTCGTAGATCAATCGGGAACGGCGCTCATCACTTACGACGAGCTTCACGTGTACGACGCGGCAGGCAATGAACGATGCGCCGCGATGTTGTTAGACGGGATTCACATTCAGCTCACGTTTGATGTGACGGACGCAGTCTACCCGATTATCGTCGATCCACTGATATCGACGCCAATCTGGACCGCATTCGGCGGCCAGACCGACAGCTGGTACGGCGTGTCTGTCTCCACGGCAGGAGACATTGACGGGGATGGATACTCCGACATTCTCGTTGGCGCCAGTCAGTTCGACGTCACGGGAACTGACGAAGGTTGCGTTTACGTCCATTACGGATCTCAAACCGGCCCGGCCATATCGCCGGGCACGACGCTCGTCGGCAGCCAGAATGACGCGGAGTTCGGAACGTCAGTCGCCACCGCAGGCGATGTCAACGGTGACGGGTACTCCGATGTCATTGTCGGGTCGTGGTTATTCAGCGACGCGTTTTCCGAGGAAGGTCGCGTTGACGTGTTTCTCGGCACTCCGATCGGCCTCCTGCTCACGCCGGCGTGGACGATCTTTGGCGGACAGAATCAGGCGCTGCTGGGTCGCAGCGTTGCGTGCGCAGGTGATGTCAATCGCGACGGTTATTCCGACGTGATAGTCGGCGCCGACGGCTACTCAAACGGACACTCGCGAGAAGGTTACGCGGCCGTATATCTTGGTTCCCCAACGGGGCTGGCAACGACGCCAGCGTGGACGATCGAGGGTGAACAGGTCGACGCGTTTCTGGGTTACTCCGTCGGCACAGCGGGCGATATCAACGGCGACGGATACTCTGATGTCGTTATCGGCGTCTATTACTACGACGATGTGCTTCCCGACCAAGGTCGCGTTCTTGTGTTCGAGGGTTCTGCGACCGGCCTCGCATCCACCGCGGCCGGCACGCTTCAGGTCGATCAGGCCGACTGCCATTTCGGCGTGTCTGTCGGCACGGCCGGCGACACGAATGGAGACGGTTACTCGGACGTCATCGTCGGCGCGCATCTTTACGACAACGGTGAAATCAATGAGGGCGCGGCTTTTCTCTATCTCGGTTCGCCGGCCGGACTTTCCACAACGCCGGATTGGATCGGTGAGCCCGATGTTGACGGCGCGTTCTACGGCTACGACGTGCGATCCTGCGGCGACGTCAATGGAGACGGGTTCGGCGATTTCGCTGTCGGCGCTCCGACGCACAACAACAACGGAGCCCTGGCCGGCGCTTCGTTCCTGTACCTCGGCGGCCCTATCCATCCAATCCCGCAAAATCCGATCGATGGCGGCCAGGATGACGGTACGGGGATCTCGAACGGGAACGCCGGCGATGTGAACGGAGACGGCCTGTCGGATGTCATCATCGGTTCATTCGGACACTCGAACGCGGTTCCAAACGAGGGAATGGCGCGCGTCTTCGCGGGCAAGACGGGGCTTCCATCAACCGGCGCAACCTGGTCGGTTAATGGAGAAACGGTTGATGCACGCTTGGGAACCGTTGCCTATGCCGGCGATATCAATGGCGATGGGTTTGCCGATGTCATTGTCGCTGCGCCGTCGCATTCCCAAAGTGCGGCATTGCAAGGGAAGTTTGATGTATACCTGGGATCGGATGTCGGCCTCGAATTGACGCCGGTCCTATCCGTCGAAGGGGAGAACGGCGGGATGCAGCTGGGGCGCGCCTGTGCTGCGGCCGGCGATGTCAATGGCGACGGGTTTGCCGATGTAATCGTCGGCGCGCCGTCGTTCACTCGAACTGGTGGCGACAACGAGGGACTGGTCCGACTTTTTCACGGTTCCTCAACGGGTCCGGACGGTTCCTTCGATTGGGAATTTCAGGGAGAACTCGAGGATGGATTTCTCGGATCGGCCGTCGCGGGCGCCGGCGACGTGAACGGCGATGGCTATGCTGATGTAATTGTCGGAATACCCGGCGCCTCGAATGCGGTCGAAGCCCCACCGCATGGACGCGTCTATGCATTCTATGGCAGCCCAAATGGCCTCGCCGTTTCGCCACATTGGATCGTTTCGTCAGACGAATGCTGCACCCTATTCGGAAGCCGCGTCGCTGGCGCTGGCGATCTGAATGGTGACGGGTACAGTGACATCGTCATTGGCGAACCCGAGAAAAACGCGAGACGAGGCCGAGTTCACGTTTACTTCGGCAGCGCCGCCGGTCTGATTGCCCCATCCGCAATTGTCCTGGATGGCGCAGTCGACAATGGTCGTTTCGGGAACGGGCTCGCTGGCGCCGGTGACGTCAATCAGGATGGGTACGACGACCTGCTCGTAGCAGCACCTGAAAAGAATTCGGGCGTCGTTTATGTGTTTTATGGATCGGCATCCGGAATCGCGGAAACGCCGGATGCACAGATTCTTGGACAATTGAGTGACGGCATGTTTGGCTCGGCCGTTGCGTCGGCCGGTGACGTAAACGCCGACGGTTACTTCGATGTCATCGTCGGATCACCATTCGGAGGAATGGGCCTAGCGAATTCCGGCCTGGCGCACCTGTTTCTTGGCGGCCCGACCGGACTGTCGGAGGAGCCCGATTGGACCATCGTCGGCACGGGAATTGGCAACAATCTCGGAATGCATGTCGCCGGCTCGGGTGATGTCAATGGCGACGGATTCGCAGATCTCCTGGTTGGCGAACCTGCGCGCACAACCGCCGTGTTCCGCGAAGGCACGGTTCACAGTTTCCTCGGCAGCGGATACGGCGTCAGCGTGAATCCGCGACAGAGACGTTCGGATTTTTCTGGTCCCGTGTCGGCCGCCGGGCTGACCGGATCGACTGACGGTGTCGTCCTGTGGATGGCCCCGCGAAGTCCGATCGGACGAACCGATGCAGTAGTCGAATGGCAGATTGCTGCCCACGGAACACCCCTCGAAAACGGCGATATCTATCAGAGCGGGACCCTCAATACGCTGAATCAGTCGACACTTACGTCGATCTCCGGTCTCGCCGCGAATCAACTCTATCGATGGAGGGCACGATGCCGATACGCGAAAGCGTCGTCTCCATCCGTTCAGTACAGTCGATGGTATCAGCCTCGCGACCCGGGGCCGTCGCGCATGTCGTTTCGAACTGCGCCGACAACGGACGAACCCCCTTCGATCATTACGGAGCCGGCGCCGATCAACGGTTGCTTTGGTAACTTCCAGGCGTTGATTGTTGTGGCGACTGGATCGCCGCCGATGTCATATCAATGGCACAAAGATGGCGCGCCGATTCCTGGCGCAACGGGGCCGAGCCTCGTATTCGGCCGGCTCGGGACCGTCGATGAGGGTGATTACTTCGTTCAAGTTTCAAATGTCGCCGGTACCGTGACGAGCAGTCCGGTCGCCGTTGCCGTTGAGCGCCATCGCGTTTGCTCGATCACCGGCCCCGATCGGGTCGTCGAGCAGGATCAGGTACTGCTGATCGCTGATGTGGACGCTCCGGGGTCACCTGCACTGCGGTGGCTTCGAGACGGAATGGAACTGTCTGACAGCGGAAATGTGTCCGGCGCTCAGTCCAATATGCTCGTAATCAACTCCGTCGGCATAGCTGACGCCGGCCGGTACAGTCTCCGTGTAACGAGCGCGGAATGCGAAGTCGAGTCGTCAGCCTATTCGCTTGAGGTCCTTCCCGTTGCTGATCAGAATTGGGATGATCGATTTCATCAGGTCGGGGCCGACTCTCCTGTGAATGCCATGATTACATGGGACGACGGCGAAGGCGAAGCGGTCTACGTCGGCGGATCCTTCGGCAGAATCGGTCGGGTGTTTTGCCCGCTTGTTGCAAAATGGGACGGCGACCAGTTCAAGACCCTCGGATCCGGCCTTGGAACTGACGCCACAACAACCGGCGGTGTCGAAGATCTGGCGATTTTCGATGACGGTTGCGGCGAGGCGCTGGTTGCGGCAGGCGCGTTCAACGGCGCAGTGACCACGCAAGACCCAATCGGGAATATCGCGAAATGGGATGGCGCCGAGTGGCTTCCGCTCGGGAGCGGAATTCACTTTGCGACCGCGCCGGGATTCCCGCCCGTTGGCCAGCAAAGAGTATATGCGATCGCATCCTTCGACGCGGGGACTGGTGAGGAGCTGTACGCGGGAGGAAGTTTTCCTGTCGCGGGCCGCGAGTCCACGCCGTGGATCGCTAAGTGGAATGGCGAGTCATGGTCGCGGGTCGGCGGCCCGGCCGAAGAACTGGATGGCGCGGTGACTTCGCTTCACGTGTTCGACGCCGGCGGCGGACCGCTGCTTTTCGTCGCGGGAAGCTTCGCGAACGCAGGCGTCACGGCGGTCGATGGACTCGCAGCCTGGAATGGCGATATGTGGATTCCGATCGGGACCGGGTTGAGCAATTCGCTTTTCGGAAGCGCCGGCGTCACCGACATGCTGAGTTTTGACGACGGCTCCGGGGCAGCGCTTTACGTCGCGGGCACGTTCGATCAGTTTAACGGAATGCCGCTCAATCCGGTGGCCAGATGGACCGGATCGGGTTTCGTGTCGGTCGGCGCACTTGAGGGGCTGTTCATTCAAGTGGAACGTCTCGGCGTCCATGACTTCGGTTCGGGGCCGACGCTCTTTGCGTCTGGCTTCTTCGCGGCCAACGGCGTGTTCTATTCGCTGGCGCGCTGGAACGGGATCGAATGGGAATACCTTCCGGCTGCGCAATCCGGAATCATCGCCTCCTTCGCATCGTTTGAACATCAAAGCCAATCGAATCTCATGGTGGGCGGCAGCATCAACGGAAGCGAATCCGTCCTCTTAGGCAATATTGCGGCGTTGCAGGCGAATGACGAATTGAATCCGTTGCCCGGCGAAGGTGTCGATGGTGAAATCCGCGCGCTTTGCCCGACGTCGGGCGCCTTGGGCACGGGCGTCGTCGCGAGCGGAAGATTCCTCTTTACGGGCAGCGATGTCGCGTCCAACATTGCGCGCTGGGACGGTACCGACTGGCATTCATTGGGGACCGGCCTTCAGTATTCGGGAAACACAATTCCCGGTCGCGCAATGGTGGTTCACGACGACGGGGGCGGTGAGCGGCTGTATGTCGCCGGAGATTTTCACACCGCGGGGGGCGTGTCATGCCAGAATATCGCCAGTTGGGACGGCGTCACCTGGTCCTCCGTCGGCGAGGGCCTGAACAACGACGTACTGGCACTGGCAGCTTTCGACGACGGCAGCGGACCAGCTTTGTACGCAGGCGGTGAATTCACGATGTCCGCGGGACAGACGGTCGCCTATGTCGCGAAATGGGACGGTGCGTCCTGGACGCCTGTCGGAGCCGGGATGAATGGACCGGTCGCCTGTCTCGCGGTTCACGACGATGGATCCGGGGCGCGCCTGTTCGCAGGCGGCCGTTTCACGCAGGCCGACGGCCAGGTGACCAATCATGTGGCGGCGTGGAACGGCTCAACCTGGCAGCAGGTGGGTGGTGGATTCGGTGGATTCAGTTCAGCACTGATGCGCGTCAACGCGTTGGCGTCATTCGATGACGGCGCGGGCAGTCAGCTTTACGCGGGCGGGCGGTTCCTGAATGCTGGGGGTCAACAGACTCGCTACATAGCACGCTGGGATGGCGCCGGCTGGTCCGAGGTCGGCGGTGGCGTCGAAGGCGAGCTGTCGCCGGCTCTGGACACGCAGGTAACGTCGCTCGCTGTCGTTCTCGACGGTGACACACCGTCGCTATTCGTCGGGGGCACATTTATTACTTCAGGCACAATTTCCTCGCGCGGTATTGCGCGATGGGACGGCGCTCAATGGAGCCAACTGGGATCCGGCTTCCTGGGAACGCTTGAAATCGTCTATGCAATGGCAGGTTCTGAGACCGCGGAAGAGTCGGCATTATTCATCGGTGGCGTCTTTTCTCGCATTGGCACGACGCGATCTCTTGGAATCGGCCGTTGGGAATTGGGTGGGATGTCCGCGTTGGCAGGCGACATGAACTGTGACGGCGTCGTCGACTTCGACGACCTCGATCCCTTTGCTACGGCGCTTGCGGCGCCGGAAGACTACGCCGCAGCTTACCCACAATGTGACATAGACCGTGCGGACATGGACGGCAACTCATCTGTCAACAGCGCAGATATTGCCGGATTTATGAACCACCTGTTGTCTCCGTAGTCCCGGGAGCGGGAAACTCCACATCTTCCCGACCGGCGGCGCGAGCCCGCGGGTCCGGAAGCGGTACTTGAGAATGTCGGCCCCCCTCCAACCGGTTTGAACTAGCTGTGTTGAACGTTGAGCCGATTTGAACTGTGCAAAAGGGCCCCAGGTGGTGAGAGCTCGCACAAGCTGGCCCCGCATTAAGCGCGGATGGAACAGGAGTTCGGCATGACCACATCAGCCCGCTCAAGGATTCAGCTCGACGCCCCCCGCCACTGTTGATTCCACCGATCCTGCGGCGAAGTATGTGAACCCCAGCGGTGCGACCTCGAAGTTCCGGGATCGGGTGTTCAGCATACCCGCGGGATAACCGTGTCACCTGCCATACTGGCACCACATCGGCTCCCAGCCGACTCCGCGACCGCGTTCATACTATCGACTTCGATCGCGCGCATTGATTCTCCACTACTCCATAACTTGCAGTCATCAAACACCTTCGGGCGATTTGTCGAATTCTGCGTCAATCGTTCTCATAACCCGGAGGACCCGATAGACCTTGCTCGTCCAGCGTGACCAAGACTAAGTCGTGCAGCGCACTGTTGCACGCCGATTCGATAAAGGAACTGCGTAAGGGAATCTAGACTGCTCGTCGGGGTCCACCCCCGACAAGCAATGTGCACAATCAACGCAATCTTATCGACGGACGAAGCGAGGCCGAACCTGCGACGACCCTATGGACGGGCTTTAGCCTATGGTCATTGAGCGCCTTCTGACGAATCATCGCATTCTGCATCAATCGCTCTCAGAACCCGGAGGGCAAGCGCAAGAGCAAACGCCGCGAACCGATTGAAGCGATTCACGGCGTTCATTCCCCGAGGATGCGTCGAAGGAGTGCACTCCCTTGCTCTATCCACGATGCATCAATTCTCTAAGTCAACCTTGGTTGACAAACTCTCCCGTAATGATCTGCAGGTCGAGTCCATCGACATCACAGTCGGCGTTTAGGTCGAGGCGCGGGCGACCTTCACAATCTACAGAAAGGCCTAAGTTCGTCCATTCACACACGTCGAGTTCATTCGGAATGCCATCCCCGTCCTTGTCCGGATCGCAAGTATCCCCGAACCCATCCTGGTCAAAATCACGTTGGTCAGGGTTAGGGATCGTGGGACAATTGTCCACGCAATCTGGGATGGCGTCGCCGTCAGAATCCGTCGGGTCGTCAACCGCTCCGCATCCACATGATCCGGGTTCGGACTTGTTCGGATCGTCCGGACAACCATCAACACAGTCGAGCACGCCATCCCCGTCTGAATCCGCGCTCGGATTTGGCAGGTCCCATGCATCTTCTAGTAACGGTTGACCACCATTCCCGGCGTCGCTCCCACCGAAAAGAAAAAGGGTTTGGCAACAACTATCGTACGACATCGCGTGGCAGCAGCGTTTCTGAGGACTGCACGAAGCGAGTCGTGTCCAAATCGTCCCGTCCCACGCCCAGGTATCGCTCAACCGAACATTTCCCGGGGTGTCAGCTGCCGCTCCAAGTCCGCCAAACAGGATCGTGCGTTGACGATCAGGATCGTAGACCATCGCATGCTCGCCTCGCGCCTCGGGACCATCGATTGAGACTTGCGTCCAGGCGGCGCCATCCCACTCCCATGTGTCCTGAGGCGGAACAAAATCAAAAACAACGGTTGAGCCGCCGACAAGGACTACCTTCCCTCGCTCGATATCGTATGCCATGCGATGAGACTGTCGCGGCGATGGCGTTGGCAGTCCACTCGTGTCCATCTCGGTCCAAGTGGACGTGGCCCCATCCCATTTCCAGGTATCACCATACAGGGTACTTCCACCGTCGTATCCACCAAACAACCACGTGACGCCGCCCAGGTCGTCAAAAACCATGTCCGCGCCATACCTGGCCGAGGGCGAGGTCCCTGTCGCGATCTGCGTCCAAGCGACGCCATCCCATTCCCAAGTATCCGAAAGCGCACTGCCATCAAAGCCGCCGAAAAGAACGACTCGACCGCGTTGATTGTCGAACGCCATCATTGGATCGATTCGAGCGCTCGGCCCTTCAGTCGATGCCAAGGTCCAATCCTGTCCGTCAAAAGTCCAGGTTTCGTTACTGGGATTGCCTTGAGAATCGAATCCTCCGAAAAGCACATGAACACAACGCCAACGATCAAAGACCATTCGATGATGTGATCGTGCGCCGGGGCCCGGATTCGTGATCTTCTGGATCCAACTCGGATCATCGGCGTTCGCGAAACTAATTGGAATGACGACAAGTACCGTTGTTACAATGACTTCCAAGAATCCTATTCTTTGCTTCATGATGTTGGTCCTCCGGGAACTAGTCAAAGGCCGATTTTGCAGGCTACTGAACGGGATAACTTCGCGAGACGGCAGATCCACAGGCTCCTGCGTTGCAGGCCGGGTGTGAGCGCGAAAATCGATCAGATTTCTCGCCAGACATCTTGGATTCGAGATTTTCCGGATCTTGGGAAATCTGCTAAGCCACCTCGGACTGATTCGCCTCACCACTAGAACACGTGGCAATTCGCGACATTCCTAGTATTCTTCTCGTTGGGGCGTGTGCGAGGAAATCATGTCGAATTCGCAAGCACATCTCGTGACTCGGCTGTTGGAACAAGTCCGTGAGGGCGACAAGGCAGCTGAGACAAGCCTCTTGGAGCTTGTCTATCGCGAGTTGAAGGAAATGGCTCGCGCACAACTCGCAAGAGAAGGTTCGAAGCAACACCTTCACGCATCGACGCTGGTGCAAGAGGCCTACCTGCGGCTCTTCTCACCTGGCGGCGGACAGTTTCATGACCGACGATATTTTTTCGGTGCGGCATCTCGGGCGATGCGCCGCATTCGCATTGACTACGCAAGGAGTAGGAAAAGCCTTCGACGTGGCTCCGGTCAACAGCCACAACAGCTCTTGGCGGACCCCGAAACGCTTACTGACGATGTTCTGGACAAACTCGCGTTGGAAGAAGCACTTGTGAAACTTGAAGGAGAGATGCCCCGCGCGGCAGAGATCGTTCAGTTGCGCTATTTCGCGAGCCTGACGATCGACCAAGTTGCGGAAGTGTTGAGCATTGCGCCGAGAACGGTAGACGCTGAATGGAACATGGCACGGGCATGGCTGCATCGCGAACTCATTGCGGGCGACGATTAATGGAAAACGCCAGTCACAACTTGGATTCCAACAATTGGGATGCCGTGCTTGCCATCTTCGACGAAGTACGGGATGTGGATGATCTTGAGCGCGACCGGATCGTCGGAATCCGTTGCGCCGGAAATATTGAGCTAGAAGCTGAAGTACGCTCGCTATTGAAGCATCATAGAAGCGCTGGCGCTGGTTTTCTCGCGCCAGAAGAGGTTCTACCGGCCAGACGCGTCACTCCCGGTCTGGCATCAATGATCGGTTCGCGGATTTCAACCTTTACTATCTGCTCAGAAATCGGCAGCGGCGCGACGGGAATGATTTACCGCGCAAGCCAAGCGAATCCCAAACGTGATGTAGCGATCAAGATAATGTGGCCCGACGCGTGGTCTGCCGCCATCGAAAAACGATTCGACGTCGAATCCCAAATCCTCGGATATCTTCGGCATCCCCATGTCGCACAAATCTTCGAAGCCGGAACCAGTTGGTTGCAGGCCGATTCGCCGTTCGGATCGCGGGTGAAGGTGCATTACATCGCGATGGAACTCATACCAGATGCTCGAACTATCACGGGCTTCGTCCACGAATTCGAGCTTTCAATTGCGGAACGGCTGAACTTGTTCCGACAAGTATGTGGCGGAGTCCAGCACGCCCATCAGAAAGGCGTCATTCACCGCGACTTGAAGCCGGCCAACATCCTCGTGGACCCAGAAGGAACCGCGAAAGTCATCGACTTCGGAATCGCGAAGACAACCGACTCCGACCTCACGATTACAACCATGCCAACCGAGTTGGGTCAGATACTCGGCACCTTGGGCTACATGAGCCCCGAACAATGCGCGGCCGACCCTAGCCAAATAGACACGACGACGGATATTTATTCTCTTGGAGTGATCCTCTACGAGCTATTGGCGGAAAGGCTACCCTATGATCTGGCGCACCTGTCCATCCACTCAATAGTTCGCGTGATTTGCGAACAGGAACCCGAATCGCCGAGTCGATTCGTTCGTAGCGTTCGAGGCGATCTTGATACCATTGTTCTGAAAGCACTCGAAAAGGACCCACGAAATCGATATGCGTCCGTCGCCGCCTTGGACGAGGACATTCAAAGATATCTTTGCGGACAACCGATCTCTACAAGAGCCCCGTCGGCATACGCAAAGGTAATGCGATGGGCAACACGTTCGCCCAAATCATTTGCGGCCATCGCAAGCACGTTTATTGCCTTCATTATCGTAGGCACAGCCGTGTTTTCAATACATGCGATCAAGTCCACTCCCGTTCGGCTTGAATTGGCGCAGAATGGCAGCATCTGGGATTATCGACTGGGTCGTTTGCAGGTCAAAGGTGAAGCCGCGACACTGATTTCCGCGGCGGGTACGCCGCTCCATCGATGGACAGTCGATCATCAGTGTGGAATCAACTTCGCAAGGCTCGTTAACAGAGCCTCACAGTGGGGTGGCGGCAAAGTTGTGATTCTCGGCTACGGAATCGAGTCAGGATTCCCCTACCGGGGAGAACTCTGCTTGTATGATCTCGCGAAGAGCTACGAAACCCCGGCTTTGCACTTTTCTTTGATTCCGAAGTCCATTCGAGACATGGATCGAAACGCTTGGCCCCGCCCTAAGAGCGATTTGACGAGAACCTACTCTTCTGATCACTTCTCGGTTCACAACGCATGGATGTTTGACATATTCCCCGATGAAGAGCACCCAGGCGAGGAGATTGTCATCAATCACATGCATAATCCCGGCTCACAAGGCACCCTGAGCATCTACAACCTCAACGGCGAGATTCTCTTTCAGGTTTGGCAGGACGGAGGAATAGAAGAAGCGTATTGGCTTGAAGAACCACAACTGCTAGTTTGCGTAGCAATTAAGGGAGACAAAGACGACTATGAAGAAGGACTAAGCCTCAAAGGCAATCACCCGCATATCCTATTCGCAATTCGACCGGAGCTGGATCTCATTTCAAACGCATGGATCCACCCCTACCCGCCGAATTCGCATCCACGATTCGAGGGTGACGCATGGAATGGTGATTGGTACAGGCCCGTGTGGTACAAGCTTCCGTGTCCGATCGGTTGGGCAGACGAAGGTGAAGCTGAATTGCGACTAGACTCACCAATCGACCCACTAAGGAGTCAGAGTGTGTTTGTTTTGAAAGTTTTTTTTGATGAACAGCTTTCCAACAAGTCGCCCTACCTGACTGAGTTTGAAATCAACTCGCAAGGAGAGATTATTTCAAGAATGATCGGTGGCGATCTGGCCAGGAAGGCGTTGCGGGAGAATCCGAATCTGCCCCAACCGGAGGACCTAAGGCTGCTTGAATGGAATGCCGAAGTGGCGCCGTGCCGAAACTGAGCGCGCGGGTCCAGCAGACCAGTCCAAGAAAGTCGGTCCCCCTCCAACCGGTTTGAAAAGTTTGTGTTGAAGATGGAACCGCGTGAAACGGCGCAGGAACGGTCGCGATCGCAGTCGTTACAGAATGTCACGATCGGCGATGTGGGTCAAGCCCAGGTGTGTTGAGGTGATCGGCGTTTTGCCGAAGTACGGTAGTAGGGCCCCAGAAAACCACCGAGGAATTGCTGGCAGCGATGATGGATGGGCGACTCGGCCACGATGTCTCACGTGCCACTCCCCCGTTTTTCGAAGACGGTTGGATTCGCTCTAGTTTCTTAAGTCTTTGCTGACAATCAGTTAGCGAGTTCCCCGAAAACAAATCACAGGCGTGTTTTTCGGCTTCGGCTTGTCTGAGGCTTGTTTCGGCGTGCCGGTAGACGGGAGTATCCATAACCATCATCGTGTTTACGGATAGCTGCGGGTCTATGCAGCATCCTCCACCAAACCTCGACGCCAGGTCGTTCGGATGCCAGCGTACCTTTCTAAATCATGTGATCGACTTTCAAGGGTTGCCGCGGAAAACGGCGAACGCTTAAGCCGCCCGGAGTGGCCGAAGCGAGCTGCCCCGCCCTCAATGGCCAAACTCGGATCACCCTTCAAGGCGGGACCACAGTGCCAAAGTGACCTCCCTTTAGAAAGCCAAGGCCACGTTCCTGAGAATACGCTTGCCTTGGCCTGATCAATGCGAGAAATGCAGGCCCTGCTGACGCCGCACAAGTTCGCTGGCTATGGCCCTTTAACAAGACTTCCATGAGTAAAGGCGCAGGCAACAGATTAATCGCTTTTGCGGCGGATCTTCACTATACCCAACGAAAGGTACGCAATCCCTAATAGCCCGAGTACAATGTTGTGAGCTGGGACGGCTTCGACCACGTATAACACGCCGATTGAAACATGAAACCACTTCAACATCACAATTCCTCGTTCCATGTAATATCCGTTCTTGGACATCTTGATTCCTGCCGGGCATCGTCGGGCGCTCGCACATACGAGCACGTCAACATTGGAATCACCGCAAGGGGGACACATCGAAGGGACAGAATTCGGGTGTCGAGCCCCCCGGGCTGTTCCCCTTCGCAGAGTCAACGGGAATTGGAATAGAGAATGCGGCCGACCCATCCAGAGCGGCCACCGCGCTATAAGATTGCGAAGGCGGCATTACTGCGGCTGGAGCAGATGAGGAAGCTCACACAGGCGGAAATCGCGAGAGCGCTCTGCATCAGCCGGCCAAAGTACAGTGAGCGGATGAATAGGAACAATGACTACGTGCAAATCGAGGGCGAGCACAAGATCCGCAGCTTCGAGAAATTCATAAGCCTACTAGGATTTCCACTGGTCGCGTTCCTACTCGAATCATCCGATGGCTGGTGGGACCATTACGTCGGCGCCCACGTTGTAGTTGCCGGCAACGAATCCAGTCGAACCCGCTTCCATGAAGCTCTGGCGAGATACAACGCCCAGCTTTCGTCCCTTCCGCTCGACCCTCTGATAAGGGGCTATGCATCGTACGAATTACAGCTCCTGAATGATCTACGTAAGATCGTTGCAACAGCCATCATCGATTCTGGATACACACCCTCTCCAGGCGAGCAGAATGCCTATTTCGATAATCAGCGATGGATGAAACTCACTTGGGAATACCTGCCAGCGTCGCGACACGTCAATGTGCTTCTGCGCTCTCCATTTGTGCAAGGCAGCAACCAACACATCACGAAGCCGCTTCTCTGCGAAATCGGAGTGATTCGAAGTATTTCGGTTTCCGTTCCGTCTCACCACTTCAAGGCATCTGCGATTCATTTGCACGACGAATTGCTTGCCACGGTCGTTGCCGCATATCGCGCACTCGAAGAGCGACTTGTACAGGCTGTTCAAGATGTTGCATCCGTGTTTGACCCACTGTACGTGCCGATACGTACTGCTCTGAAACTTCGGCGACGACAGGACATCATGGATGAGGTCCGATTGTATCTAACAGATTCCACCAGTGGTTTGTATGTCCTTGACCGCCACGGCATTCGTGAAACTGTCGAGAGGTTCAAGGAGGAGGCATACCAGGTCCCAGATATGTCTCCTTTTGAGAGAATCACCCGTTTTAGTACTACGCACTTTCCGTACGAGAAGACAATAACTAGGGAGATTCGCTCGACGTTTGTTGGCATCGACTCTGCAGAAGTTGGAAAAGACGGGGTAACCCGAACGGGTTGGCCCGGCGTCCCATACTACCGGCATACCGGCACGGATACCTTAGCCGCTGAAATGTCGCATTTTACTGACGAGGGCATCTCATCTTTCTTTATTGCCGAAAGACGTGAGATAATACTCGCATTGGGATGTTCAATTGGCCACGACGCCGTCATAAAAGAGGTCTTGGCGGAGCGTTCGAAGGAGCTGATTGCAGCCTTCGAGAACGGAATCAAGAACTGGTCACCGTATCTTATCTACTCTCGCGATTTATCGTGAATCCAGAACTCCCCACAATATCACATCGCCCCATTCTCGGATCATCAGCCAAGGAGATTGCAGCGTGCGAAAGTGGATAACAGAACGCGAGATCACGACCAAGACGATCAGAGAGTACACCGAATGAAAAGCGAATCGTGCTCATGTTGAGATTCACGAAAAGGAGGATGCGGAGCCTCCTCCCAATGATGGCGGGATACCTCGCAAAGGCGCATTGCATCCGGAATAAGTGTATTCAAGTCTTCCCTATCCCAAAAACGAAACAGGGTGTGCTTATAGATGTATGAGCGAGCATCGATGCGCTCTCCGAGACCGAACGCACAGTCTTCAGGCGTATATAGATTGAAGAGGATCTCTGCACCTTTCCTCGCGACTCTCGCCATTTCTTCTAGCGCCCTCTTCGGGTCGGCGACATGCGGCAATGCATCTATGCATTGAATAACGTCAAATTGAGAATCTGCGAGCTGTAAGTCTGTCATGTCTGCCATTAAGGCGACAGGCCGGATTGCCGCATGTCTATCAGCGTTTTCAATGCACCTCGCTAATGCCGTCGGGGCCACGTCAACACAGACGACGTTGGTTGCAGCGAGAAGCCAAGGCTGTGCATTGCGCCCATCACCGCAGCCAAGGTCCAAGACAGACTGGGAATTTGTCGTCTTGATCCGCCTGACAAGTTCTACGACCCTCGAATCTGGCCGATCCAGCCATGCCGTGTCGCGAGTCGTTTGCTGATAATATCGTTCCCAACCCGAATAGACGTCATTCAGACTGCGCCCAGCCAGCTTGTCATCTAACATGATGCAAACTCCATTGGTTCGATTGCAACGGCCTGCCGTCAAGATCTCCATACTTCGACGTTGCGGTAACGCTAGAGTACTCGCGATAGTGATCACATGCACGTCGCACTGCCGACAGCGTGGCGCCGCGAAAAAGGGGATCGCAAACAGTAGCGATGATGTCGGCGTTTTGCATGGTTTCGGTGCCTCAACGATTCTCTCCCGCCCGCCGAATCATCTACGACTTCGACGCAGCAAAGGAAGGGCGACCAGTAGAAGCGACCCTACAGCGGGTTCCGGGATGTGAGCGACCCACGCTTCATTCTCACCCCACTGGTTGAAACCGTTTCCGACAATGGTCATGCCATCGGCTGAAATGCCGTAGGCCGCGTGCGTACGAGTCAAATCCCAATACAAAAGATCAAGCCCAAGGCCGTCCACGAAGATGCGTTGGAGCGATCGCATCCCATTCTGTGCATCCCAAATGAACGGTTCCCGCCGGTTCCCTGTCGATTGACCGAAGCCGACGATGATTGAACCGTCCGCGGATACAGCTTGTGCCTCACTGTCCACCATCCCACCGGGCAGATCGCCAAGGCTTACCATCCCAGTCGTTTCGGTCCAGCGGAATGCTTCCCGACCGGCCGCCGTGTTGCTCCACCCCACAACCACGGAACCGTCGGCAGAGACCGACAACGCTTGGCTGCTGAATTCGCCACCCTCAAGATTGCCAAGGCCGACCATGCCGTCCGATTGCGTCCAACGCCATGCTTCATCGACAAACACCGAATTCTCGCTAACTCCGACAACGACACTCCCGTCTTGGGATGCATCGTATGCAACGCTATCGCGGTCGGTCGAATTCAATAAACCCAACCCAACCATTCCGCCGCCATCGGTCCATCGAAACGCTTGATATCCGCTTGATGTCTGACCTCGCCCTACGATGACCGAGCCATTATCCGAAATCCCGTATCCCTGACTGCCCAACGTGCTGCCCGGTAATGACCCCAATCCGACGAGTCCGCTTAGGGCCGTCCAACGGTACGCCTCGGGAGGGCCTGAGTCGGGCGAACTGCTGCCAACGATGACGGTTGCGTCGGATGAAATCGCTCTGGCGTCGCTGAAGCGGTCGCCGGGCAGAACGCCAAGCCCCACGATCCCATCCGCCATCTTCCAACGAAATCCTTCGTTTCCGTGGGCTGTTGTTCCATGTTGGCCGAACCCGACAACCGTGGTCCCGTCACCAGAAACACCGTATGCCCAACTGTCGTGATCGCCTCCAGCGAAGTCACCGAGGCCGACGAAGTACGGTACGTCCGCCAATGCGGGCAATCCGGCAATCAGGGCAAACGCGATACCAAGTGAAAGTGAATTGCGTCGCATACCGGCCTCCGTTCTAGCCGCTCTGGACCCGAAGGCCCAATTGTACGGTTTTGCGGCGACGCCCGGAATGACGCGGAATGGCTCAGCCAAATCAGTGGTCGGGATTTGCACTGGGAACTTGGAATTCGATAGCTCTGCACCAACGGCACAAACTGAGACGTTTTCTTGCCTTGCGATTTTTAGAATCGGCGAATCTGTATCCACACCCCGCTCTCGGCGGGATCGGAAACCGCCGCGAGATGATACGCGATTACACTTGGATTCGTCGCCCGGTCCTACTCCGATGGCGGCATCGGCCAGCCCTTCTGTGCCCCTTCCATCGCGATCTGCTTCGCCTGCTCGCGAGTGATCTTGTATTTCTTGCAGATTCGCTTGATGTACTTCTCTTCGAGCCGAAGTGCCATTTCGCCATCGTACTTGCTGACATCGGCAGCGTTGGCACCGGCTCTGTCCATTGCCCGATCCTCGGCTTCGACCAATCGGTAGAAGACCTTCTTTCGTTGCTCTTCCGTCAGGCCGAATCGATCCTCGTCGGGTTCGAACATGATGGCGAGGCGTTCCTCGGAGATGTTGATCTCGGGCTCCTTCGCTTGCTTCCCCTTACCCTCCGTGAAGTAGAGCTGGCCGACCCATGAGCCCGCGGCCTCTGCGTGGTAGCGTTGCCTGGCATAGGCGAAGATGAAGACCGCGTTGGGCCGCTCGCCCACGTCACCCAGCCACGGATCACGCGGATCACGAATCTGAACCATCTGGATCCGGATATTCAGGAGGCGTCGCTGTTCCTGAAGCCCGTGATCGAGGGTCGGGATAACATTCACGAGCGCATGCTGAGGGAGGTGGCGGCGGAACCAGAACGGGCGTTGCTGGCAAGGCGATGCCATCGCCTCAGTGTGTCATGTTCGTGATTTTCAGGCTTTTCGCAAAACCTTCAGAGTCATAGAATTCCACGCCGATCGGGCGGCAAACCGTCGCCTGGCGATTGAAAGTACCTGAAAAGTCACACGGCAGAGCTGATGACGCGCGGGGTTGGTCTGCTAGAATCACTCTTAGGATAATGCCCCCGCTCGAACGGCAACTCGAACAAGAGTTCATCAGGGACCGTTGCGACCTGAAGCGTCAGTACCGCGAGGACATTCGAGACCGTGCCACGCTGGAGAATGACGTCCGCAGGAAATTCGACGAGCAGACCTGCGTCCGCCTGACGGACGGCGATTTTTCCCGCCCGACTCTCCGCGCTCGACGCCCAGATCGCCGCCGAGTCGGAAAAAGCTCGACGCGCTCAAGACCCACAAAAGGGGCCTCATGCGGCGGTTGTTCCCGGTTGCGGAGGGGGATTGAATGGCTCGGTCGCGCGACAGGGCGAGCGGTGGAGCGAACGCGAGGGAGAATCGCCCCGTGGAACTGATCGACGCCGACAGAAACACGCGGCCGCGCCGCGAGATCCGGCTGGAACCGGATCGCTCGATGCCCGGTCCGGCGGGACATTAAGAAGGTAGAACGCGTATGGGAAGAGCATTCGAAAGACGCAAAGCCTCCATCTTCAAGACGGCGGCCCAGAACGCAAAGCTGTTTTCCAAACACAGCAAGCAGTTGTACGCGGCGGCCAAGAACGGCGTTCCCGACCCGGCGGCCAACCCGGTCCTGCGCAGCCTCGTTGAGAAAGCCAAGAAGGAAAACGTTCCGAGCCACGTGATTGACAAGGCGATCCAGAAGGCCGCCGGTAGCGGCGGCGAAGACTTCCAATCCGTGCGTTACGAGGGGTTCGGCCCAGGCGGCGCGCTGATCATCGTCGAGTGCCTGACCGACAACAACGTGCGCACGATCGCCGAAATCCGCAACTATTTTGTCAGAGCGGACGCCAAGCTGGGCGCCAACGGGTCGGTAGTCATGTCGTTCGACCACCTGGCGGTCCTCTCGTTCAAGGGCGACTCGGAGGAGAAGGTGATCGAGGCGCTGTTCGCCGCGGACGTCGCCGTCGAAGACATCGAGAGCAATGACGGCGTCATCACGGTCTTCACCCCGCCTGCCGAGTTCTACAAGGCCAAGACGGCCGTGCTCGAAGCGATGCCGGACGTTGAGCTGGACGTGCAGGAGATCACTTTCATCCCGCACGCCACGAAGACCCTCAGCGAGGAAGAGCTGACCACTTTCGAGAAGTTTCTGCAGATGCTCGAACAGAACGATGACGTGCAGGAGGTCTATCACAACGTCGAGCTCCCGTAACCCGCAGCAGGCGCTGAGACACCGCGCGGGTCCAGCAGCGCTGTCCCAGAATGTCGGTCCCCCTCCGACCGGTTTGAAGACTCTGTATTGAAGATCGAACTGCGTGAAACGGCGCAGGAACGGTCGCGATCGCAGTCGTCAGACTGCGTGTCACGATCGGCGATGTGGGTCAAGCCCTGGTGTTTTGAGGCGATCGGCGTGATGCCGAAGTACGGTGGTAGCGCCGCAGAGAACCACCGAGGAATTGCTGGCAGCGATTGTGGTTGGGCGACTCGGCCACTATGTCTCTCCCGCAACTCCCCCGTTCTTCGAAGACGGTTGGATTCGCCCTATTCTCTTAATCTCTTGCCAGCAATCCGTTAGCGACGACCCAGGAAACAAATCACAGGCGTGCTATTGAGCTTCGGCTTGCCTGAGGCTTGTTTCGGCGTGCCGGTCGACGGGGGTTATCTCTTCCTAAGTTCGGGCCGGGTGATATCCTTGGGTGATCGAGTCCATCCCACCAAGCTGCGACTCCGGGCCGTTCGAATGACAGCGTTTCTATCTGAAATATGCAATCGACTCTCAACGATCACCGCGGGAAACGGCGGCGACATGGCCCACGAGTGGTTGAGCACAAAATCACCGCTCTCACCTTGGGAAACGTGGACTCTGCTTTGTCTCGTTCGGCATCACGCGCGACAGGAATTCGTGGGGCAGATTGTGAGGGATCGCCTGGACGCCGAGGCACAGGCCATGGCGGCGGTCGGAGCCCTCGGACATCCGGACCGACCTCAACAGGGCGTCGTGCCGGGAATGTTGGATTGGGAGTATTTCTTCCACGGTCGCGGTTGTTGCGTTACCCACCGAGTTCGCGGCGACGCCATCGATGTCGACTTTTACGATTCGACGACCGACTGGGTGGATCCGTGGTTCTTTGTCCGCTTCCTGAAGTCTCTCAAGGATCCAGATTTCGTCGAAGGTCGAGTCGTTGCATTACATCCGACGATCTCAACCGTGAACCTGACCATCAAGCAACTCCTCGGCGCCGGATACCTGAAGAATCGGAACGAATCGTCTGTTTTTCGCTTGGCGTTCGACCACACGGATATGTTGCAGCATCTGAACGCCCTCGAATCATCATGGACCGACGCTTCTGTTCGTATGCAAATGGCAGCCGCTGTTGGCGATTGGTTCCTTGTGAAGGGCCTTGCGGACGATCAAGCTACCAGGATTGAAGCGGAATCGAACATTGCATCAAATCGGCAGGCTCGGGCGTCGTACCTTGCCCGCGAATTCAGCCGCGACTCGGATCAGCATGAGGCGCTTCACGGACTTGACGATCTCGAATCACCTATGCTGGCAAAACTGCTCAACGATGCGTTAACTGGCTCCCCCAGCGGATCCATGTCCGTCGCATTGCAGATCATCACGAAAAACGGAAGTACCGAATGGACGCGACAACTTCAGTCCATCATAGCACGGGTCAATCCCAACGACCCAATCCCGGCGCCCCATGTATGGCTCGAAACTGCCCGGCTACTAATTGGTCTGGGCCAAGCCAACAGGGTTCAGAAGGCGATCACCCGAATAGAGTCCAACACACTGGGAGAAGCGGCGATTCTCGCGTTGGAGTACTTTCCTGATATTGCCATCGATCTGTTCAGACGGGCGCTTCGTTCGAAGATCCCGATGTGTCGTATCGAGGCGTCGGCAGCCCTTGCGGTCATCGATCGACCGTGGAGTCGTTCCGAGCTGCTCAAGGTGCTGGACGAATCGACCGACCACCTGATGACGTCAGAATGCCGCTCGGCTTTGATGCAGACGCACTCGGAAGCGTGTCACAAACGCGTGATGCGCTGGGAGGCGGAGAATCCTCGCGAGCCAGAGACCGGGCGATTCTTGTCGATGACGGAATTCGCACTGAGGAACAGCGACACGTGGATTCAATGGGAAATACAGAAGCTGCATGACCGCGTTGTACGCCTGCGGGACATCGAACCCACTACTCCCCAAAAGCGGCGATGGCGTTGGTGGCCCCGAGGTTAAAAGAGGCTTGTTTCGGCTCGCCGGTCGACGAGGGCCTCCCGCCAATTGGGAACCTGGTATTCGGTAACGTGACCCCAACGGCACAATCCGAGACGTCATCTCAGCGTGCGAGTTTCGGAACTGGTCAGTCGGTAGCCCCGCCATGCTCTCGGCGGGATCGGAAACCGCCGCAAGGTGAGGCGTGTTTTGGATTCGATTCGACGCCTGTCCCTACTTCGACGGCGGAATCGGCCAGGCCGTTTGCACACCTTCAAACGTGATCTGCGTCGCCTGCTCGCGGGTAATGTTGTACTTCTTGCAGATTCGCTTGATGTACTTCTCTTCGAGCCGTTGTGCCTTGTCGCCATCGAACTTACAAACGTCGTCGGCGTTGGCCCCCGCCTTGTCCATCGCCCGATCCTCGGCTTCGACCAGCCGCTAGAAGTCCTTCTTTCGTTGCTCTTCCGTCAGGTCGAATCGATCCGCATCGGGTTCCTTTTTTGCTTGCCTTTGCCGTCCGTGAACAGCAACTGGCCGCCCCGGGGAACTCAAGCCGCAGGATCGCCGTGTCGCCGCCCGCCCGGAGGGCCCGCTCAGACCGCCGTGCAAACCGGTTGACGCGCGGCGTCGTCCGGCAATTCGGCGGAATTACGGCGCCAGCAGTAATTCGATCAGTGACTGCACATCGAGGCCATCGGCTGTTCCGTCGTTATTCGTGTCGGCTGCGCAGAGTGTGTCCGCGCCGGCTTCCGTGGGCGCGATCAATACCGACACGAATGTCGGCACGTCGTTCGCGTCGACGATCGCGTCGCCGTTGACGTCGCCGGTCTTGCGATTCGGGCACGTGTCGCAGGCGTCGGGGACGCCGTCGCCATCGCTGTCGACGCCGTCCGACTGCGCTTCAAATGCGCCGATGTCGAGGTAGGTCAGACCGCCCGCGCCGGTGTCGGGGACGCAGCTGTCGAATGTGCGCGCCGCCCCCTCGAGATCGGTCGCCCCGCCACCAACTGCGACGTATGCAGCGTGGTCGGCGGCGTCGATGCAGGGCGAAGCGGCGTCCAGTCGCAAGTCGTCGTCCGCGGTTCCGGGAATACCGTCGGCGCCATTTGAATCGACGAAGACGGGATCCGAATCGATGTTGCCGGCGCCGTTGTAGCCGCCCATGACGTCGGAATAGGTGGCGGTCAGCGAACCGGGAAGAAGGCCACTGGCCTTGTAAAACTGACTCGTCGCGCCAGTACCCGTGCTGTCGCTGTTATCCCAGACAACTCCGTTTCGGATCGTCGGGTGACTCAGTTGGATACTGGCCACAGCGCCGCCGCGACTGCCCGCGCCGTTGCGTACGAACGTGCAGTTCACCAGCTCGGGGTCGCTGAGATTGACGGCGTATGCGGCCCCTCCGTGTATCGTCGCTGTGTTGTCGGAGAACAGGCAGTTGATCACTCGTGGGTTACTGACATCCTTGCAGCCCAGTCCGCCCCCGCGTTCGGCCGTGTTGCCGCGCACAATGCAGTACTCAATCGTAGGGCTGGCGGCCCTGCAGAAGAGACCGCCGCCGTGCGCGTCGTCGGCGGAGCCCAGCGCGCTGCCGCCCGTGACTGTAAATCCCCTCAGCCTGGTCTGCAGCGATTCGTTGTCGATACACTGCACAGCGTGTAGTCCTCCGGCGCCGTCAATGATGGTGTCGCGCGGATCGCCGCTGGTCGATTGCAGCGTGATTTCCCTGCCGAAAAATCGAATGGACTCCGTGTAGGCGCCGGGATCGGCTTCGATCAGGTCGCCGTTTGCGGATGCGTCAATCGCCTCCTGCAGCGTGGCGTAGTCCACACTCTGCGTGCGGTTATGTACGGGCAACGTTTCGCACCCGTCGGGAATTCCGTTGCCGTTGAGGTCAACACCGTCATCGAAACCCGGGCAGAGGTCGCAACCGTCAGGGACGCCATCGCTGTCTGAGTCGAGGTTGTCGTCGAAATCCGGGCAGAGGTCACAGCCATCGGGTACGCCGTCGATGTCCGCGTCGAGATTGTCATCGAATCCCGGGCAGGCGTCGCAACCATCGGGAACACCGTCGGTGTCCGCATCGAGGTTGTCGTCAAATCCGGGGCAGATATCGCAGCTATCGGGCGCGCCGTCACTGTCGCTGTCCGGACCGTCGTCCTGCCGCTCATACGCGCCGATATCCAGATAGGCGGGCGAACCGAAGCCGGAGTCCGCCGTGCAACTGTCGAACGTTCGCGGATTGCCGACAAGATCGGTCGCGCCGCCGCCGATCGCGGTGTACGCGTCGAAGTCGGCGGCGTCGATTCCGAGCGAGCCGGGGGCCAGCGCGTAGTCGCCACCCGCGGCATCGACGAATGTTGGCGCGCCATCGATGTTCACGCCGCCGGCGCCGGGGAACAGGCAGTGGTCGGCGTCGATCACGCCGGCGCTGGACGTTTCGATCGCCCCGTCGATGGCCGTGTTCACGCAACTGGCGGTTGTGGCGATGACACGAATGGCATAGCCGTCGGTCGTTCCAGTCGCCGAGATGGTGCTGTTCACGATTGAATACGGCGCGGTGTAGCCGAAGACGGCCGCGTTGGTTGTGTTGTCGGCCACAAGACACTGGAGCAGCAACACGGGACCTGCAGAAAAGTTGGCGAAGATGGCGGCATTGGCGTCGACACCACCGGTGAAGACGCAACGGTCAAACACGGGGCTCGATGTATAGCTGATCCGCACATGCGCCCCTCCATTCCCGGCGCCCGGGCCGCCATTGCCCACGAAGTTCACGCGGCGGAACACGGGCGAAGCGCTCTCGATCACGACGGCGCCGCCGCCAGTTTCGGTGTTCACGCCATTGCGGATCGTGAGATCCGAGATCACCGTCGCGCTCGTCTGGCCGCCGGCAGCGAAATGAAGAATCGGGTGCGCCGAATTCGAGGAACCGCCGCCGTCGACAATCGTGAGGTCGCGGCCGGCGCCGACCAGGGTCAGATTCACACCGGCGGGAAACGTGATGTCGTCTTCATAGAACGTACACGCGCCGAGTTCGATGACATCGCCGTCGCCGGCCGCGTCGAGGGCGGCCTGAATATTCGGGTACGCGGCATTCTGCGTGACGTTGGCTGCGTTCGGCGCCTCCGGACAGGCGTCGCAGCCATCGGGTACGCCGTCTCCGTCGGTGTCGATATTGTCGTCGGAGCCGGGGCAGATGTCGTCAGCGTCACACACGCCATCGCCATCGGCGTCGGCGCAGGGCGCGACTTCGTCTGCGCCCAGGTCGACCGTGCCGAGGATGATGCGATTGTCGCCGTCGATGTCCGTGATCAGGCCGGCGGTCGTCGCCGCGTCATTGTTTCCGACATCGATCGCGACGCTGTCGGACGCGAGGTGATAGTCGCCGTTCGTCGTCGGCGCGTTGGTCGAACTCATCAAACTGACAAAGACCGAGTCGCCGCCGCTCAGCGTCAGGTTGCCGCCGTTGTCATTGACCACGCCGGCGCCCGTGACGCCTGCCACGCCGCCTGCGATTCCGGTGAAGTCAATGTTCAGCGCGCCGTCCACGACGATCGGCGGGTAGTCGCCTGTTGATGAGTTGCCATATATCAAGCTGTTGCGCACCGTGACATTGCCGGTAGGCCCGACGTTGACGCCGCCAAGCGCGTTCGAGGCGTTGCCGGCGACCGTGCTATTCACCATCGTGAGCGCCCCATTGGCATAGACGCCGCTTCGGGCGTTTCCAGTGATCATCGTGTTGGTGATGGTGGCCTGGCCGGCCTGATGGGCGACGGCGATCGCACCGCCGAAATCGCTTTGATTCCCGGCAATGATCGAGCGGTTCACGATGAGTTCGCCGCCGTATGTTAGTTCGATTGCGCCGCCGTTACCGCCATTGGGAGAGCTATTTCCGGTTATTGTGACACGATCGAGCGACGCATGCCCAAGAGCCAGGAATATGGCGCCACCGTGCCCCGGACCCTCGTTGTCCGTGAGGACGCTGTCGGACATGGTGAGCTCGCCACGATTCACGTACACGGCGCCACCGCCGCGATAGTTCGGGGTTGCGCCCAGGTCCGAGAGGCCGTTTCGCAGCGTCGACTCATGGAGCGTCAAATCGCCGGTTGCGCCGATGCTGACGAGGCGAAATGCCTCTGTCGCCGATGCGTCCCGTTCGATGACGTGTCCCTGGCCTTCGATCACGATCGGCGTCACCACCACGGGCAGGCCCGCGGCGCCATAGGTGTTGTTTTCAGCGACAGTCAGTGTGATGTCGGCGTCCAGGTAGATTGTGTTGGGATCGGGCTGGTTGTTTGCGCACACCATTGCGTCAATCAGCTCCTGGGCCGTCGCTACCGTCGATTGGAAATTCGCACACGTATCGCAGGCGTCCGGAACGCCGTCGTCATCGATGTCAGCATTGTCGTCGAAGCCCGGGCAGGCGTCGCATCCGTCCGGAACGCCGTCGCCGTCGGTGTCGATGTTGTCGTTTCCGCCGGGGCAGATGTCGTCAGCATCACACACACCATCGGCGTCGGCGTCCGGGCAGAGGCCGACCATGACGGAACCGGGCGCGCCGGAGCTGTACGTGATGGACCAGTTCCGGCCGTCCGGGAAGATAACGGAGTCGAACGTCCCGCTCAGGTTGGCGGCCGAGACGATGACGAAGGAGTCGTTCGGCGACGCCGTGAAACCGCCCAGATAGCTCAGATCGAGCGTGCCGGCCAACACGGCCGTGCCGGAGACGACGAGTCGATCAAAGTCGTTCTGCGCGGCGAGTTCAATCGCCAGGGTTGCGTTGGGATTGAAGCTGACGTCGCCCAGCGTCAGTTCACCTGTCGACGCGCCGGGCGCTACCGTCCCGCCGGCGTTGACGACGGTCATGCCCGCGGCCGCGACGCCGCCCAGCGTGCCGCCGGAGTTCACTGTCACGCCGCCGCCGCCGGTGGCGGAACCGCTCGCGCTATTTGCCAGCACTGTTCCACCATCGATCACGGCGCCGCCCGAGTAGGTGTTGGCGTTGCGCAGTTCGAGGGTCCCCGCGCCCACTTTGCGGATCGAACCCGGCCCGCCCGAAGCGTCTTCGATCAGCGCGTCGACCACCGAGCCGCCGTCGTTCGCGCCGACGGTCAGGGCTGCGCCGGAGACCGGGTCGGAAATCGAGATCACATGGGCTTCGGCGTCGCCATCGATGAGCGTGTCTGTGGAGAGCGTGGCGTTGGAGATGTCGATGGTCCCGCGCCGCAGCAGGATCGTCTGATCCGCGACGACATTGCCGCCGGAAAGGACTGACAACGATCCTGCCGCTCCATCGTCGCCGGCCAGGTCGCCGATGCGGATGCGGTCGGCGTTGATCGTCCCGTCGAGTTGGGCGATCACTTCGGCGCCGCCGGCGCCCGACGGGCCGATATCGAGACGCGGCGTCACGAGCGTTGAGCCACTGTCCTGGATTGTCAGAATCGCATTGCTTGTGAGCACCGCGCGGTTTAATCCGCCGACGCCGGTGAGTGTCACGACGGCGCCGGCTTCTATGGTCGCGGCGCCCGTGCCGCTGACGTGGAGCGCATTTGCGGACTCGCCATTCAGATTGAAGACCCCGCCACGAATGTTGGCGTTGCCCGCCGCGGCCTGCAGGACATCGGTGTCGCCTCCGCCGTCGATGTTCATAACGCCGCCGCCGATGTTGCGCAATGTGTCGAGATTGGCCAGGCTCCCGGCCAGCGTGAGCGCGCCGGTTCCCACCTTGGTGAGCGAGCCACCGCCACTGAGAACGCCCGAATAGGTTGTGTCGGCGTTGTTGGCGCCGACGCTGATGGTCTGCGCGCCGATGTTCAGATTGCCCACACCGGCCAGTCCGCCGAGATTGGCGTCGACGTCGTTGATCACGACGTCCAGGCCGTTATCGACGTTGATGGAAACCGTGGAATTCTGCAGAGCGTCGGCGTTTGCAACGATGATTCTGCCAGAGTCGATGTCGGTCGTGCCGGAGTAGGTATTGGCGGCGGTGAGCCTGAGCGAACCAACCCCGACCTTGGTGAATCCCAATTGGCCCCCGGAATCGCTGATCACCCCCGATTGCGTGGCCTGGCCGCCGCCCATCTGGAACGTGAAGTTGTCGCTGAAGGTCCGGGTAATGGCGTTCGCAACGTTGACACCGTTGCCGTAGGCAAGCGTTCCGCTGGAAGCGGTAATGTCACCGGCGCCTGCGGCCGCGCTATCGCGGAGTTCGAGCCTGCCGTTGAGCACAGTCACGCCACCGGTGAAGGTACTCGCGCCGGAGAGAATCTGGCTGCCGGACGTCAGTTTGAGCAGCGATCCCGCGCCGGAGATCACGCCACTGTAATTGGTTCCCGTCCCAAACAGCGACAGAGTCTGGGAACCGATGTCGAGGCCGCCTGCGCCTTCGAGACCACCGACGTTGGCGTTGACTGCGTTCGTCACGATGTCCAGCCCGTTGTCGGTGTTGATCTGCACCGTCGCGTTCTGCAGGGCGTTGGCGTTGGCCACGATAACGCTGCCGTCATCGATCACTGCGTCGCCGCTGAATGTGTTCGCGTGCGTCAGCGTCCAGGAACCGGCGCCGACCTTATTGAAGCCGCCCGTTCCGGTCAGTTGGCCGGCAAAGGTGGTGGGCTGGCCGCCGGGGCTCGTCTGACCAACAATCAGCGCGATCCCGAAGGGCGGATCGGTCAGGTCAATGGCGCCTCCGGCATTGCTGAGGATAGTCCCGGTGGCCAATGTACCGGCGTCAATGGTCAGCGTGTTGCTGTTGAGCGTGACCTGACCGCCGGCTCCCCCCAGTGGGTTCACATTGAGTAACGCTCCGTTGACCACGAAGACGCCGCCACCAGTGAGAATCAGATCGGCGTCGCCCTCGAGCGTCGCGTTGTTGCCGCTGAAGCGCAGTTCTCCGGACGCCACGGTGATGGAGTTCATCCCGCTGACTGCGCCCGAGAGCGTGAATTGGTTCGTTCCCGAGTATTCGAATGCGGCCCCCATGAAACCCGAGCCGGTCAGATTTCCGGAGAACGTGCGATCGCCGCCAACGCCGCCAACGTTGAGCACGGCGCCGCCTATATCAAGTGTGCTGTCGCCCTCCAGGGCGCCGAGATTGGCAATGGCCAGCCCGCTGACGTCCAGGCCGTGGTTCTGAGTCAGCGTGACAACAGCATTGGCAAAAGCGTTCGAATTGCCGAGTGTCGTGACACCGGAGTGAATCGTGAAGTTACCGGTATAGTCGTTGGCGTGGCTGAACGTTACATCGCCGAACATGTCAATCTGCTCGCCGCCGCCCAGGTTTGCGTAGACCGTGAACACGGCGCCGATGTTCTCCCACGCGCCGGGCGCCGCCTGAATCAGGCTGATTCCGTTGCCGCCGTCGGGATCACTGGTACCGTCGTGGAACGTTACTGATTCACCCGCTGCGGTCATATCCAGATCGCCATTCAGGCGTATGATGCCGCTCCCGCCGGAGTTGCTGTCGAAGCTGTAGTCGGCTCCACTGTCGAGGGTAAACCTCAGCGCGCCGACATTCCGGTCTCCGCCGCGCAGATCGATGTTGCGATGACTTCCAGTGCTGTCGAAATTCGCTCGGGCAACCGTCGAATCCGGAAAGCCGGGCTGGTTGGTCCAGTTGCCGCTGTTGTCCCAGTTGTTGTTCTGGTTCCCGGTCCAGTTGAAAGGCGTCTGGGCCGCCGCAGGAAGCGTCAGCGAGAGCAAGAGCCCCAGCGTTGTCAGTCGAGCGTACATTACGTCATCTCCTAACTTTTCCGACAATTCACGTAATCATCGATCCTTCGGCCCCGCCGACAGGCAAATCTCCGCGAAGCCTGAGTTCCCGGAATGCCCGGTCAACCCTCCTGGTTCTTCGCGGACAGATCGCATAGCCGAGCAGCGCCGTTACAGACAGTTGCGAGTCGAGCAGGTCGATTGTTCCGTCGCCGTTCATGTCGCCGAGGGGGTGTGACGGACAATTGGCGCTCGCGTAGTCGGCGCCATCGCCCGGCATGAAACCAGCTACCGCTCCCGCGAAATCGTGTTGACGTTGCAACTGCATTTCGAATGCTCCCCGCCTGTTCGAGCGTTACCGCAGCAACCTCGGCATTGCGAAGCCTGTTCCCCCATTGACCACACCGAAACGCCGTGGGACGTGACACGCAATCCTGAAAAAACCTGTAACCCATTGCAAAATAAGGCCTTATTACCTAAGCTGTGGTGAGGCCGAAGAGGGAAGGCGCCCGTTCAACCGATGATGAACGACTCCTCCAGTTCCGATACTCCGAGCATGCGAACGCGTGCGGCGACCCAGTTGCTGCGGCGGATTCACGACGGAGACTCGTCCGCCGCGGATGACCTGCTGCCCCTGGTTTACGAACAGCTTCGTCGCCTCGCCCAACGATTCATCCGCAACGAGCGGGATCGACACACGCTTCAACCCACGGCCCTCGTTCACGAAGCGTATCTGAAGCTGGTTCACGGCGGCGGCGACTGGGCCGATCGAGAGCACTTCTGCGCAGTCGCGGCAACAGCGATGCGGCAGATTCTCTCCAACCACGCACGGGGAAAGCGCGCAGCCAAGCGGGACGGCGTCCGCGCTGACGTCTCGATCGACCAATTGGCGACGCCTTCCGGAGACCATTCCATCGATCTGATCGCGTTGGACGAGGCGCTGACAAAACTCAGCGAACTGGACGAGCGATTGGCGAGAATTGTGGAACTGCGTTTCTTCAGCGGTCTGACGATGGACGAGATCGCCGACCATCTGAAAATGTCGCGGCGAACGGCCCAGCGCGACTGGCGCTGGGTGCGCGCATGGCTCAGCAACGAACTCTCCGAGGAATTGGAATCATGAACGAGGCGGAGCGTTTTCGCAGCGCCCGTCAGATCTTCGAGCGCGTATGCGAACTGCCGCCGGCGGAACGCAACGCCGCAGTGAGTGTGGCGTGCGGCGATGATACCGAGCTCCGGCGTTACGTAATGAAGCTGCTGGCGTACGACGAGGCGCCTGCGGGCGTGATAGACGACGCGGTGGATGGCCGTGTACAGGAAGCGCTCGCGAACTCAATTATTCCTGAAGCGGAGGAGACGCCTGATCGCGTCGGGGAATACCGTATCCTGCGCCGGATCGGCGCCGGCGGCATGGGCGTCGTATTCGAAGCGCAGCAGGAATCCCCGGATCGACGTGTTGCGCTCAAGGTCATGCGCCCCGGCCTGAACGGCAGCGAGATCGTCGCGCGCTTCTGGCGTGAAACCGATCTGCTCGGTCGATTGCAGCATGCGGGGATCGCCAACATCTTCGAAGCGGGTGTGGGCCTGATCGAACTTCGCTCAGGCCCCGCAGGCGAGGCGCCCTACTTCGCCATGGAACTCGTCGATGGCCGTCCGCTGATCGAATACGCGGAACGTCATAACCCAGACAAACGCGCACGACTGACACTGATCCGTGAAGTCTGTGACGCCGTACAACATGCCCACGAGCGTGGCGTTATCCATCGCGATCTGAAGCCAGGCAACGTGCTGGTCACGGCCAATGGACGCCCGAAGGTTCTGGATTTCGGTGTCGCTCGCGCCGCCTCCGTGGACCTGCGATCAGTAACGCTTCATACACAGGCTGGACAGCTCATCGGGACGATTCCGTATATGAGCCCGGAGCAGATGTTGGGAGATCCTTCACGGGTTGACGGTCGTTGCGATGTCTATTCTCTCGGCGTGTTGCTCTTCGAACTACTGACCGGCCGATTGCCGCACGACCTGAGGGACCGCTCGGTGATCAATGCGATCCAGGTCGTTCAGCACGAAGAGCCGTCGCGCATTGGCACGATCAATCGCGACCTGAAGGGCGACCTCGACACCCTTGTTGCGAAGGCGCTGGAGAAAGACCCGGGCCGACGCTACGCGTCAGTCGCGGCCCTGGGCGAGGATATTCGACGCTATCTGGCGGATGAGCCGCTCAACGCACGGCCCGCCAGCAAGCTCTACCAATCGCGCAAGTTCGCCAGACGACACAAGGTCCTTGTTGGCGGCATCTTTGCGACGATCCTCAGTCTGTCGCTGGGACTCGTCGGCGTCATCTGGTTCGCGTTGGGGGAATCTGCGGCGCGACAGGAGGCTCAGCGATTCGCGGCGGCCAATCAGCGCGCGGCCTATCACGCCGGCATTGCGGCGGCGGCGGCGGCGGCGCGCGAATCGGATGTCGCCGCCGCCGAACGATACCTGCGCGATACACCCGTCGCGCTTCGCGGCTGGGAATGGGACTACCTGCACAACTCGCTCGATCAGAGTGGCGCCACGTTGCCGCTGACTGACGATCCCGCCGATGTCGGTCCCCTCCGGATCATGCGCGGAATCTCCCACGCGTGGTTCAGCGCGGACGATCGTCTCGTACACATCGCCAGCCTCGGGCTTGCGAATCAGGCGACACTGTCGGTCAACTCGTTCGATCACCACACGCACACGCGGGTTTCTCATTGGTCGCTTCCCGCGATCAGTCGCTTTGCTCCGTTTGGCGAGGATGCGCTGTATGTGGAATCCCAGAATGGAGAGACGTCCATCAGGGATTTGCTGACAGGTGAAACGCGCCGCCGGAGCGATCCGATTTCGTTTCCCGGCCAGATCCAGTCCGCCATTCCTCCCGGCATTTCGCCAATTGACCCGGCGCTGTTCGGCGACATGCGAGGCAATGCAAACGCCCTGTCAAGGACGACGTTGTCTCCCGATGGCAGGACGGCGGTCGTTGCTCGCCGGAACCGCGTCATCCTCCTGAGAGGCGCGGGCTTTCATCAGGAATCCCAACTGGAACTGCAACCAGAAGGAATGTCCAACGCCGCGTTCAGTTCGGATGGGCGAAGGCTCGCAACGGCCGGATTCAATCGAACGCAGTCGATGTTCAGCATGGAGGATCAGGTTCGCCTGATGTGGCGCGAAACGAACGCCCAGGACGATGCGATCCTGGCCGTTGCGTTCTCTCCTGATGACACGATCGTGGCGACGGGAGGGCAGGATCGGCAATTGGTGCTGCGAGACGTGGAAACAGGCAGACGCATCGCGCGCTGGATCGGCCATCGAGAACCCATCCTTGCGATCGGATTCAGCCATGACGGCAGACACATCCTGACCAGCAGCGCGACCCATGCGCGATTCTGGGACACCGGCATGGTCGATGCCGACGACGTGAATGTGATGAAGCTCGATATGGGGGTGCACCGGCTGTTGGTCAGTCCGGACGGATCCGTACTTGCTGCGGCTGCAGGCGATGCGCTGCGGTTCTGGGATACGACAACGGGCGTCCGCCTTGGAAGCGCCCGAGTACCGGCGCCAATCAATCGCATACGCTTCGACGAAAGTGGCGCTCGGTTTCACGTCCTCATGGAATCCGGCAAGGCGCTGACATTGCAACTAGCCACGGGAAAGTGGGATCAACAAGTTACGCCGATTGAGTTCTTTCAACCGGGCGGCCGACTTGTTGTTCGGATGTTGTCGCCTCCGCGGTTGATTGACGCGCAAACCAGTCGTGTCATGGCGGCCCTTCCCGAAAAGGCAAAGTTCTTCGAATTTGGCGCCGAGGGGCGCCGCCTGTTCTTTCGAACCCTGACGACGGTCTTCGCATACGACCTTCGATCGCTTCAAGTTGAACGCCAATGGGGGTCCGCCGGGAGAACGATACTCCCGCTCTCGGACGGAAGATCACTCGCCACCGCCAATCTGGACAGCTCGATCACCATCTTTGATGTTGAGACGGGCGCCATTCGCGGCACGCTTCGCGGGCACACTGCGATGGTGAAGTCAATGATCGAGCTGCCGAATCAGGGCCGACTTGTATCCGGTTCGGATGATCGGACCGTTCGCATCTGGGACCTCAATGCGATGGCCGAGGTGATTGCGCTGCGTGGGCACGCGGATGCAATACAGTGTCTTGCGGCGTCACCTGACGAGACAACGATCTTCTCAGGATCCGGCGACTATACGATCCGCCGTTGGGATACGCGGCCACTCTCGAGCGTCCTGCAGAATCGAGAGGCGTACCACCAAATCGCAAAGAGCCTTCGAACGACGCTTGAGACGTTTGCCACGAGCGAGAGTGGCTGCCAAGCGGCCAACGACTGGATTGAACATGACGCGTCCTTGTCCGCCCGACAACGACAGATCGCCCGCCAGCTGCTTCTGCAGAGAGCCCTGATGGCAATCCCGTTCGGTCCTTCGTCAACAGGCAATGATTGAGCGTGGGCGATTCCCGGGTGTGGAATCAACACCTTGAAACGAGTCCGAACTGTCAATCCCGCCACGCCATCGTTTTTCGAGGACGGTCGGGCGCGCACTGGTTGAAGGGTCGTTGCGAGATTGCGCGACCCACGCGTGAAGACCGCGAAGACGTAAACGACACACGGGCAACCGGAATGTCAAGCGTATGTCGGCAAAGGGCTGTAACCGCCCTGTCCGTCTTCGCTGTCGACGAGTTACGCAATCATCACGTCGACACCTTCGGTGAACCGATGCGGAGTCTGTCGCCTGCGTGTGCGGTCAGCTACAGCGAATGTGCATCGTCACACACGCCATTACTCGTCGCTCCGCGCAAGCGCCGTCCAGAAAGTGCGATCCGGGGGCATGAGCTTGCGCCGCCGGCCGACGACGCGTGTGGCACGGCGATTGCACTAGTCGCTTCACAACATCCAGTCCCCAGGCGAATCCACTCAGGAGATACGCGATGCGAACGATCGCTCTACGCGGCGTGGCTGCCCTCTGCGCCTTGACACTTGTTCATTCTGCCAATGCCGCGGGCCCCAACAGGCCGGTCATCACAGAGGTGTTTCAGAATCCGGCGGGTACCAGCGACGGTCCGGTCGGACGCCTCGGCACAAACGCCCATCAGGAGTACATCGAGATCTACCTGCCCGAACCTGCGGATCTGCGTCCGGGGCTCAACGCCGATGCGCTCAACGTGACGTTCTACGAAGTGGAGGGAGATGACACAAGCTCGGGCAACGGCCTGGTGAACTATCGCATCGATCTGCCGACATTCGATCTCAACCCGTCCAACGGGTTGACACCGGGAGCGATCGCAAGACCTTCCAGCGGTATCGTGGTCGTCGGCTGGGTGGACTACGCGGGCGCCCCGCCGTTCGACCTGGCGGGAACTTCCGCATCGCGGATCGCGCTGATCAACGGTGGCGTCACGACTGTCTCCGGCTTCACCTTCATCGCCATGAATGGCGGCCAATTCTCGGGAACGTCGAATTTTCCCGTTCCGCTCGCCGTTTCCGACATCGCCCTGCCAAACGAAGCGTCCAGCGGAATCATCCAGAATGGCTCGGGCGCCTACCTTCTCGTCAATCGAGATGATCCCGCCTATGCGGAACTCTACGATGACGCCGCGATCCCGATCGGTGGAAGCGCCAATCCATCGCTCCCTTCCGGACTTGTTCTCGGCGTCAGCGCGCTGTTCGACGCATTCGCCTGCAATGATCATGGCAAATTCGACGTCATGGAACAGCCCTACGACGCGCCGACCGGCGACGACATCGACCTTGAGTTTGTGCTTCCGCTCGGTGGCGCCTTCAGCCGACTCGTACCGCAGATTGACGCGTCCGGCGACGGCTATTCGAGAAAATTCCTCGATATCGCCAAGACGACAGAAGACGCAACTACGCTGAACGACAATCCGATCACGGACGCGCTGAACGCCTATCACTCCGTGACGCAGACGGGCCCCTTCTTTCCAACGCCGGGCAGAGCGGCCTTCACGACGAGCGCCGCCGAGCTGGCCGTCGCCGACGCTTCGGTTCAGGTCTTCGACACGCTGGCCGGCTCCATCGGACGGCCCGGCGTCAGATGCGCAAATCTCGGAGGGAATCAGGTGATCGAAGCGGTGGCGACGCCCGGAGTATCCTCGAATCCCGCCGTCGCCACATTTGCCGTCAGTGACAGCGATCAGGCGTCGGGCCAGTCGGCCATGTTCCCCCGTATCGAAGTGGCGGCGCCCGCGACTGCGGCGCACAACGCGACCGCCAACGCCAGTGTCAGCGTTACGGCGTCGAATGTCAGCGGCGCAAGCCCGCCCGTCGTCAACCCTGTCAGCGCCAGCGGCGTCACGATCCGCGCGCTCAATCCGACGAGAGGGCTGTCGGCCGCCGGAACGCCCTTTCAGGCCACGGTCTTCGCGGCGCTGCAGGGGCTGCCGAACGAACCTGGCGTGCCCAACGAATTCGCGAACACGAGCCTGGCGGGTTTCGTCGCCGCCAATCTCGGCGGAATCGTCGATGACGAGCGCCACAATGGTCAGCTGCTCACGAACCCGCTGACCAACCTGTCGGATCCGATTCTCATTGACGTGATGGAAGATGACATGCCGGACAGCGAGCTGCTCTATATCAACCGGCTCTCGCCGGCGGGACTGGACAGCCTCGTCACGACAGTGTTGAACTCCGCCGACATGCTGGGCGGCAACGAGTCCTACGCCGACAACTTCAATGCGTCGAATACGCTCGTGAAGGCCGTCGAACTGACGATCGATGAGACGCGCACGAGCGGCGGGACGTTCATCCCGACGGAGCGAGTTCACTTTGTCAACGCCGGCGGACTCGCCGGGCTCCCCGACAGTGGTCTCAGCCATGCAACGTCGCAGCGCGGATTCGAGTTTGCCCTCGTGGACTCAAACGTCGAACAGTTCGGAACGCTCGAATCCGGAGAGACAGACGACTTCGGTATTGTCGTGGAAGTGGGCAGGACGCGCGCCGGCGCGAGCGTGACGACGGGCGAGTTTGTCTTTCTGAGCTTCACGGGCGGATATGAGGGCGAAGACATCGACTCGCTGAACACGCCCCCCTACGCAAATCAGACAGTCATCATTTATCTCGACCTGGACAATCTCGATACCGTGCTGGGCTGCGAGACGATCACGCGAATGTTCGTTATCGACGGCAGCGGCGGTAACGCTGTCAATATCATCGAAGCGTTCTCGCTCAACGTTGACCTTGCGTGCGCGTGCAAAGGAGATGCGAACCAGGACGGAACCCTTGACTCGCGCGATATCGCCGCCTTCATCGCACAACTGACGAGCCCGGGCGATCCGGCGACGGACCCATTCGCCTGCGCCGCGGATCTGAACAACAACGGCCTTGTCGGGATTGACGACGTGCAGGCCTTTGTCGGCGCGCTGGTCACGAACACAACGTGTCCCTGAGTCTGCGATCCCGCCAGAGCTGAACAAACTGCTCCTTCCAGGAAGGCGTGATCACGAGTCGTTCGTGATCACGCCTCTCTCGCTTTTTTACGTCATGAATGCCGGATCTGTTCCGCTGCAGCGCTCGATCGCATGCAACGTTCCCGAAGCGACGACCTTCGTTGTGGCATGAAGTTTCGACTAAGGAATCGTTCATTCACACACACGTTGTTGGTTCGCAGGGCACAACCCTGATTCGCGACGGATTGGTTCAATTCGCACACGCTCCGGGAGTCGAACGTAAACTCCGAGACCCGCGTGATTTATGCGTGCGACCAAAGTCCGGCCGTTTCTGGCACGCGTCGTGCAATTCTGTTTTTCGTCTTAATTCGCCCAATTCGAACCTGCGTGTGGAACGCCCCGTTTCAGGCGGTCCATCGCGACGGAACTCTCGGGAATGAACGCAACATCGAGTACAGCCCGCAATACGCCACGCCGAGTCATGGCCTACTGCCACGACAGCGTCGGAATCGGGCACCTTCGCCGGACCATGGCGATCTGTGACCGAATCGGCGCCGAATTCCAGGATACGTCCTTCCTGCTCGCGACGGGAACGCCCTACGTGCCGCTGTTCCGGGATACCGCCTGCGTCGATTACGTCAAACTCCCCGCGCTGCGAAAAGACGATCGGGGCGACTACGGCAGCAAGTTTCTCAAGATCGCGTCGGATCGCATCCTGCGATGTCGAGCGTCGATGCTGCTAGAAGCCGCCCGGCACTTCGAACCGGACGTCCTGCTCGTGGACAAGGCCCCTCTCGGTGTCTGCCGGGAACTCGTCTCCGCATTGAAATGGACGCGGGCGCATCGCCCCAACACGAAGATCGTCTTCGGCATGCGTGACATTGAGGACGCTCCCAATGCCACGATTCGACAATGGACGCGAGATGGCGTCGCCGACGTGCTTGAGTCCTGTTTCGACGAAGTCTGGATCTACGGCATGAAGGATGTGTTTGACGCGGTCAGGGAATATCGTCTTCCGACTCGCGTCGCGGAAAAATGCCGGTACATGGGCTACATCGCCCGTCCGGCGCGAGCGGAGCTCTTCGATCGACCCACGTCAAATCGAATCGTTGTGACGGTAGGTGGCGGCACGGACGGTGAAATGGTGCTGCAGATGTACCTGGCGGAAGCGGCGTCCGCTGTCAGCCGACAGGGCGTCGCGTGCACGATTGTCGGTGGACCGGACCTTCCGGAGGGCGCCCGGACGCGTCTGCGATCGATGGCTCAGGCGATTGACGGTGTCACATGGACGGACTTTGAACCTGACATGGCGTCGGTCATCGCCGAGTCCCGGCTCGTCGTGTGCATGGGCGGATACAACACGCTGAACGAAGTCGCCTCCCTTCGGCGTCGAGCCCTCGTCATTCCACGAATCAAACCCCGACTGGAACAGGCCATCCGTGCCGAGCGATGGGAGGCGCGCGGTGTCGTCCGGATGCTTCACCCTGACGACGCTTCACCATCCGCGCTCACGCGTCGAATCCTTGAGTCACTTGAGGATGGCGAATCCCGATCGGTCCCCTTGCTGGATCTGAACGGTCTGGATCGCGTCGCGGGTCGATTTCGTCAATTCTGGAATAAGGAACAACGCCATGCGTCTGCTCTATGTCTGTAGCGATTTCGGCATCAGGCCCGACGGGGTCAAAGGCGCATCGATTCACCTTCGTGCGATTACTCGCGGATTGTCCGACCTCGGGCACGATGTTCGCGTACTCAGCCCACACGCCGGTCCCGGCGATAACCATCCGGCAGGTCCACTCCTTGAACCCGACGCCCTGGACGCGGTCCGTCACGCCGGGATCGTGAAACGCTGGCTTCGCGACCATGCGTACGATGACACCGCCGGAAACGCGGTTCGCCCGCTGATCTACAACGCCATGGCCGTCGCGCCGGCCCTTTCCGCGCTGGGCGCGTGGCGTCCGGATGTCATCATCGAACGGCTGTCACTCTACGGACACGTGGGCGCCGACATCGCCGCCGCCCTCCAGATTCCACACATCGTTGAAGTCAACGCCATCCTCTCAGAGGAAGCGAGAGCCTATCGATCGCTCGAATTCAGTCAGCTCGCCGAGGCCATTGAGCAACGAACGCTCCGGCAGGCGGACGCGATCATCGTGGTATCCGAAGCGCTCGCGGAACGCGTCGCGCTGATGGACGTATCCCGCAACCGCATTCATGTCGTTCCGAACGGATATGACCCGCAGCTCTTCGAAGGCCTTCCGTCGCGGAGCGATTGTGCGGAGGAGTTCGGCGTCGACGGCGCCTTCGTGGTTGGATTCTCGGGCAGCCTCAAAGCATGGCATGGCGTGGACATTCTCATCGACGCGTTTGCCCGAATGTCGAGTCGCTCGCCGTCCTCTCGCCTGCTGATCGTGGGAACGGGGCCGACGGAATCCCAACTCCGCGAACAGGCCTCAAGGCTGCCGAATGGAGAATCCGTCGTGTTCACGGGCGCATTGTCTCATAGCGAAGTCCCGCGCGCGCTTCGCGCCATGGATGTGGCCGTCGCGCCCTTTCGCAGCCAGGAACGCTTTTATTTCTCTCCGATCAAGCTCTTCGAGTACATGGCCTCCGGCGCGTGCGTCGTCGCATCGCGGCTCGGACAGATCTGCGATGTCATCGAGGACGGGGGCGACGGGCTACTGTGCGAACCGGACTCTGTCGAGGCGCTCGCCGCGACACTCATCCGCCTCAGCGCCTCCGCTGAAATGCGACACCGCCTGGCGAGCCGCGCCGCCCGACGCGTTCATGAACGATTCACGTGGGGCCACGCCGCCAGACGCACCGAAGACGTGATCCATCAGGCCATCCTGCGGCGAGCGACAACCCGGACCGTGGAGCCCGTGACAGCGGCGCATCTCTCAAGGATCGCATCATGAAATCGAAGAAGGAGAGAAAGGTGCGCATCGCCTACCTGTTGCGGATGTATCCTCGCTTCAGCCAGACGTTTGTCGTCAATGAGATTCTGGCGCTGCAGGCCCAGGGCGTCGATCTTCGTGTTGCCTCACTGAAACGCCCTACCGACGGCGAATTTCACGAGTCGGTCGCTCGCGTGCACGGCAAAGTCAGCTACTTTCCCGAATTCGTCCTTTCCGAGTTCGGTCGATTCCGGCAGGCGATCTGGACGCGACTCCGGCGCTCCCCCGGGACATTGCTGGGTGCGGCGTGGAAGACGCTGCGACACGCTGGCGCCACCTGGATCGACCTGTTTCAGGCGGCGTATCTTCTGCGTTGGGTGAAAAAACACGGCATCGATCACGTCCACGTTCACTTTGGAACCAACGAGGCGACTGTCGCGTGGCTGGCGCACCAGCTCGGCGGCCTCTCGTACAGCATGACACTGCATGCGTTTGATATCTTCCGGGACAACGTCGATCGGAAACTGCTCGCCAGGAAGATCAATGATTCGCAGTTCAGTGTGACTGTGACGGAGTTCAACGCCCGGTTCCTGAAACACGAGATCCCGGGCGTTCGCCCCGAGAAGATCCGCGTCGCCTACAACGGCATCGATCTGAGCCGTTTTTCGACGATGGATACGTCACGCGAACCCGGCCTCATCTTCGCTGTCGGCCGTTTGATCGAGAAGAAGGGTTTCATCCATCTCATTCGCGCCACGGCGCGCCTGCGGGACAGCGGAGAAGAGATCCGCTGTGTCATTGCCGGAGACGGCGCCGAGCACGAACAGCTTCGCCGGGAAATCAGACGACTGGGCCTTGAGAAGGTTGTTGAACTTGCGGGATCGATGGAGCAGGACGCCGTGGCCCGGATGATGCGCCGGGCGAGCGTCTTTGCCCTGCCGTGTGTCGAAGCCAGGGACGGAAACGTCGATGCGCTTCCCACAGTCCTGCTCGAATCACTTGCGTCGGGATGCCCCAGCGTCAGCACGCATGTCAGCGGCGTCCCCGAGATCATCGAGGATGGTGTCAGCGGCCTGCTCGTTCCTCCGCATGACGACGAGGCGCTCGCTGGCGCGATCGCGAGAATCCTCGACGACGCAACCCTGGCCAGTCGCCTGAGTCTTGCCGGTCGCCGGCGCGCCGAAACGAGGTTTGATCTCGAAGCAAACGCCGGGGTACTTCGACGATGGCTGCTGGCGTCCGGATCGCATTGCCGCCGGTCCACCAGCGATTCCCGCGAGACGGGAACCCATACGACCGGCGAAATCCGCGCGGGGGCCATCGTATGATCCGATTCTCCTTCAAGACCCGTCGAGGGCGATTCGAGCTTCCGCGCGTCGCGTCTCTCTTTCGAAAGTTTGCGCCGTATGTCCGACCGCATCGAACCAGGCTCTACGCCGCCCTTGCCGCGTCGATCCTCGCCATCGGTTTCCAGCTCCTTTCGCCGTGGCCGATCAAACTGATCTTCGACCATGTTCTGTCGAACAAAATGTCCGGGTCAGCGCTCGGCGCCCTTATGGATCGACTCGCGTCGGGCCCCGAACAGGCGTTGGCGTGGATCTGCGCCGCCATCCTCGTCATCGCCATCCTCGAAGCCATGAGCACCCACGTTCGGGAAGTGCTGCTCGCACAGGCGGGGCAGAAGGTCATCGGAAAAATCAGACAGGATCTCTACGCCCATCTCCAGACGCTGTCACCCTCCGTGTTTGAGCGCCGACAGACGGGAGATCTTCTGACCCGCCTGACCGGCGACATCCAGATGCTGCGACAGATGCTGCTTGGCGCCGTCATTACCGCCCTTCAGAGCTGCCTCGTCATTGTCGCGATGCTTCTGGCCGCATTCTGGCTGAATGCAAAGCTCGCGTTGCTTTCGTTCGGCGTCATGCCACTCGTCCTCTATGCGACATGGCGAACGGCGAAGCAGATTCGCCGCGCGGCGACGAAACAGCGTGACAACGAGAGCTTTGTTGCCGCGCTGGCGCATGACACTCTCGGCGCCATGGCGATCATTCAGGCGTTCAATCGACAGCCCGTTGAACACAAGCGCTTCTCGAGAGTGAATCGAAGTACCGTGCGGGCCGGCGTCAGGACGACCCGGCTCGAATCGAGGCTCTATCGCACGATCACTGTCGCGTCCGCGACCGGCACCTGTCTGATACTGTTCGTCGGGGTCCGTGATGTTCTCGCCGGCATCATGACGGCGGGCGATCTTCTTGTGTTCGTCGCCTACCTGCGGGCCATGCAGAAGCCACTGCGCAATCTCGCAAAGATTGCCGGACAGACTGCAAAGGCCACCGCCTGCGGGGAACGTGTCGCCGAACTCTTCGCGCTGGAGCCGGACGTGACCAATCGGCCCGACGCGCGAGAGCTGTCTGCGGTACGAGGCCACATCCGCTTCGAGAACGTCAGCTTCGAGTACGCCGACGGCGTCCCGGCGCTCAGCGACGTTTCCATCGACGTCAGCCCGGGGCAGCGTGTTGCGATCGTCGGATACACCGGCGCCGGCAAGAGCACGCTGGCGCGTCTGCTGCTCCGATTTCACGACCCGAAGGACGGCCGCATCAGCGTGGATGGCGTTGATATTCGCCAGACTTCCCTTGAGTCCCTTCGGAAACACATCGCCTGGGTACATCAGGACACCGTGCTGTTTGGCATGACCATCCGAGAGAATATCGCGCTGGGCCGGCCGGACGCATCGCTTGATGAGATTAAAGCTGTCGCGCATCGCGTCTGCGCAGACGAATTCATCGACACGCTGTCCGACGGATACGACACGCCGCTGGGGCAGGACGGCACAACGCTGTCGGGCGGGCAGCGTCAGCGCCTGGCGCTGGCAAGGGCGCTGCTCCTGAGAGCCCCGATTCTCATTCTCGACGAACCGGCCACGGGGCTCGACGCTCGAACGCGCCTGCGCGTCGAGGCGGCGTGGATGTCGTCGGATCATCGCCAGTCCACACTCGTCATCTGTCATCGCCTCGTGCACATGGAACGATTCGATCGAATCATCGTTATGCGGGCGGGTCGCGTCGCCGAATCCGGGACCCATGACGAATTGATGCAGCGCCAGGGCGAGTACGCTTCGCTGGTTCACAGCGGCCGCGATGATCTGCGGATCCGAGACGAGGGGCGAATCGCATGCTGAAACACACGCCCGACATACCGACGGACGACTCTCTGGGTGATCTCGCCGTTGCGTTCGCTCCCGACGCCATCCTGGAGGCGTGTCGACGCGATCTCAATCGTGTTCCTGTCGGGGAGCGCGACGGATGGAGTGAATGTCGTTTCCTTGAGGCGTTCTATCACCCGCGACGATACTTCAGGGCCGCCTATGCGCTGCTTTCCGATCCCTCGACGCCCGTGAATCGATACTGGCCGGAGGCGACAATCATCTACGCGCATGCGCGGCCGAGAGCGACGATGTCGGCCCGCGGTCAACTGATCACGGTCCGCGGCCTTGACGTCGAGGCCTACGCGTTTCCGAACGATCGGCGACTGCGATCTGTCCGCAGGTTCCAGGGCCGCGAGTCAGCGGTCGAGACGTGGCAGCGCTGGCTCGCGGCCTCAGGCGACGCATTCCGAATTGCGCCGGACACACTGCGGCGCGTGATGATCCGCTACGTGCCGGAGAAACGATGGGTGCTTCGACTCCGCTGCCGCGGCCTGGAGGGCGACGGCGCCAACGGAAAAAGGAGCATCGCCGTTCGATGCGCAACAATCCCCCAATGTCGCGAAGTCGTCCGCCGACATCGGATCGTTTCCGCATGCGCCGCGAAGTCAGGCGTTCGCGTCCCGGCGCTGTCGGGATACGATGAATCCCTCGGGATCATGGCGACGGAGTGGATACGCGGCGATGATCTCGCGACACGGCTCTCAACGAATCACTCAACGGACCTGATTTCCGCCGTCGCCGCCGCCACGAGCCGATTTCACGACCTGCCGGCGCCGCTGGCGACAGTGAACACATGGCGCGCGGGGCGCGACGTCATCGAATCATCCTGCTCAGACCTCGGAATCGCGCTCCCGGAATTCCGGTCAGCGCTGGACGCAATCCAACAGGTTGCGCGGGAGGCCCCGGCCGATTCCGAATACGGCGAAGACGTGCTGCTGCATGACGATCTTCATCCGTGGCAGTTTCGTGTCAAAGGCGCCGACACCGCAATTCTCGACCTTGATCGCGCATGTCGCGGATCCGCCGCCGCGGACGTCGCCAACTTTGTGATTCAGCTGGAATGCCTTGGCGAGCGTTCGGACTCCGACCTGAGCGTGGATTCAGCGCGGACGCTGGCAAAGCGCTTTCTTCACGCCTACGAGATCGAGAGCGGTCGCGCGTTCGACGACGCCGAGCTCCGATTCCACAGTGTTGTCGCCTTACTGAAGCTGGCAAATGGCATGATGCGACATATCCGCCCGGATTGGCGATCACTCGCCGGCCATTGCATCCGGCGCGCGTCTGAACTTCTCGTTTCGCCCGGGCAGAGCGTGCTCACGGGCGGGCCAAAGGGAGCGTCGTTATGAGAAACCACATCCGATACGCATTTACGCTGATCGAATTACTGATCGTGATCTCCATCATCATGATCCTGATCGCGATCCTGCTTCCGGCCCTCAGCGGGTCAAGGAAAGAGGCGTCGAAGACGCAATGCCTGACGCGCATCCGCGAGGTCTATGTCGCGCACGCCGAGTACCTTCACAATGAACCGTCGCTTCCTCCGATGAACAACGACGAGGACGACGGGACCTGGCAGTACAACTACCTGATCTGGGATGGCGTGGACTTCGACAACAACTTCGGCCCGATTATCCGCTTCAGCGGAATGGCGGACGATCCGACGCCGTTCTTCTGCCCGGTTCAGCGCGATCCGTTTCACTCGATCAGGACTGCGGAAAACCCGTGGCCGGTTCACGAGGGGTTTGACACGCGGGCCGGATACAGTCGGCGCTATCACGTCTCGGGCAGGAGTCTGTCACAGATGAAGACCATCGCGCTATTCTCGGATGTGATTCACTACCCCGATGTCGTCGAGCAGGCGCACGTGACCGGCGTCAATGTTGCCTATTCCGACGGACACGCAAAGTGGGTCCCGGACCCCGGGATCCTGACAAACAACGAACTCGCGCGGCCTTTCTCGCTCATGGACAACGCAATCATCGAAGACCTGTGGGACGCGCTGGACGAAAGGATGTGACGTCATGAATGCTGATCAACGTCATCTGATCACCCGCATTGCCGTCGCCGTCACGTTGTTCGCGGGTTCCGGCGGATACCTTGCCTGGGCGCTGATGGCCGACAGGTCGCCGGATCGTAACGGCGCGCGACCACGCAACGTCGAAGTCAAGCGGGCGATGAACGGGCACACAGTCAAGTTCGAGCCGGATGGAAAACTCACCTATGCCGGGATCCGCGCGCCCTACGAGCACGAACTCTTCTATGAAGAAGCAAAACGGCGAAACGACGAGCTCGTCAGGGGCAGGGAACTTCGCCTTCGGTTTGACGGCGATCCGCCCGCCCGGGACGACCGGATCATCGCATGGGCGTTTATCGACGACGTTCTCGTGAACGAGCAACTCGTGCGCGAAGGGCTGGCCTACGTTCGCCTGACACCTGCGCAGCAACGATACGGCATGCGGCTCCTCGACGCTCAGGCCGAGGCGCGTTCGGAACTGCGAGGCGTCTGGGGCAGCCGACCGGCCAGCGACGCAACGACCTATCCCGCCGATCCCAAGTACGGCAACTTTCATCGCCCGGATTGCGACGAAGTCGCGAAGATCGACGCAACAAGAAGAGTGGACCTGGAATCCGCGAACGAAGCCCTCAAGCGCGGGCTGGCTCCGTGCAGTCGGTGCCAGCCATGAAACCAGGACTGTCATTGAGCGAGACCGGAAGCGGAGCGGCGCTGCATGCAATGGCCGTGCTTGATGTCGAACGAATTCGCGACCTGCTCAGGGATCGCGTTGACTTCGGCGCGGGAGTTCAGCTCACACATGTGGCGCTCGAGCGTCTCTGGGTCGGTCGTCGGAATCGAATCACCCTCGAGTACGTCCTCCATCTTGATGTGGACGGACGGCCGGTTCAGCAACTGTTGCAGGCCGGGTTCGATGAGGCCATTGTCGGGCGAGCGTCTGAAGGCGAAGCGATCCGCGGCGCGAAGTGGATTCAGAATCTGTGCCTCCGGCTGCCTGAAATGAACCTGACGTTCGTGTCGCCCGACTGTGACATCACGCTGACGTCGATGGACGCCGTCGTCAGCGGCCTTGCCGACGCCCTGGACGGCCAGCCCGCCGCCATGGACATTCAGCGATGCGTGCGATCGACTGATTTTGACCTCGTGTCCTATCGCGCGAACAAGCGACATGTCCTTCGCTCGATGTCCGCCGGGCCGCAGCGCCGAACGATATTTGTCAAGACGGTGCGCCGCCCCGTCGCCAGGGACTCGTTCGTCGCCTGGCATCGCATCGCGCGATGGCTGTCAGGGCGGTCGAATGGACGATTCGGTTTGCCGAGAATTACCGTGGTCGATCCCGAACACCGCTGGTATGTCATCGAAGGTAAGGAGGAAGGCGCAAGGACATTCGGCTACGATCGGCGGGATTTTCATGAGGCGGCGCGGCTTCTGGCGTCGCTGCATTCGGCGCCGATTCGAACGGGCAAATCGCATGACGCCTTTGACGAACTGGCGATCCTGGACAGATGGGCCGTCGCCATGCGCGATCTGAGCCGGGACCACGTGTCCGAGCTGCTCACGTTGCGTGAGCGCCTCGACGTGGCTGTCCGGCGACTGGAACCCGCGTCCGCCGTCTTGCTGCATCGTGACTTTTACGCCTCTCAGCTGATCGCTGAGGGGGAACGTACCTGGCTTCTGGACTACGACACGTTCGCCGCCGGCGACGCGGAGGTCGATGTTGCAACTTACGCGGCACACCTGATTCTTGACCGAATCATGGAGGCCGAGCCCCAATCATCATTGGACGACGACGTGTCCGTCTTTCTCGACGCCTATCGCTCCTGTGGAGGAACCGTTTCTCCTGCACGCCTCAACCTCTATCTCGCGTCAGCCGTTGGCCGAATGGCCGCGATCCACGGTCAGCGAGGGCTTCCGCCGCCGAAGGAGCGGTTACTTTGGAATCAGGCATTGCATTACGCTGAAGCGGCCGCCACATCACAAGGTCAATTCACTGTCCAGCTTCGACAGGTCGTTTGAGCGGTCCGCTCGGAAACATCCGATCATGGGCGACATCAACCATCCGACCGAACACCGACGCCCGCGCCGCGGGGACGGCCGCAATCGCCTCCGCTTTACCCGGAGCCGTCGCTCGGCGGGCGTGGGTCGATGGGGACCTCCATGTTGACCCTTTGATCCGCTGAACCTCGGTCTCATCATCGAATTGAACTCCATCGGCGCCTGGTGGCTTTTGCGCCTCACCAGGCGGCGTTTTCCGGCTCCGTCGAGGCGCCCCGGGGCCGACTGGGGGCGCATTCCCCCCGCTTTCGCCCCATCTCCCCGAAAAAAACCTGAAATCCGTGGCCCGGCCTGTCCGCGATTCACGTGATCCGATGGGGGCGACTGTTTCGAGACGCACCCTGGACATCGGGAACCCGAATCAAACGAACGGGAGTTTGTCATGAAACGCAGGCGGATCCACTACATCGCACTACTCGCCATGACCCTCGCGCCGGCCGCGCTCACGGCCCAGTACGAAGTCACATCGCACACTGTCGACTGCGGAGGCGGTCAAAGTGTGGGTGGAAGCTTTGAACTTGAGGGCGCCATCGGGCAGCACGACGCCGGTCCCGCCGAGGGCATGACCGGCGGAGGCTACGCGCTCGCTGGCGGGTTCTGGGGGCCGTCGACCGTCAATTGCGCCTGCCTCGGCGACATGAATGGCGACGGCGCCCGCAACGCCTCGGACATTCAGCAGTTTGTTGACTGCATCCTCAACGGGGGCGCGTGCAGCTGTGCGGACGTGAACGGGATCAGCGGCATCGGCGAAGACGACATCCCGGCGTTCGTGGCGAGCCTGCTCGCCGGCGACGCCTGCCCGTAAACAAGCCTGACATTGAAACGCGACGCGTCAGCACTTGCATCACTCGATGCAACGTCGCCTGACACCAGAAACGCAAGGTCCGCCTCGCCGCATTCTCGCGCGGGGGCCAACAGGAAATCAGACAGGAAGGAACACTCGATGAATCCGAATCGCTCCAATCCGTGTTTCAGAAATCGCTCCAACTTCAACATATGCACGCTGTCTGCGATTGCATTCGGCGCGCTGCTCATCATTCCGAGCCGGGCGGGCGCCGCGCCGCTGAGTTCCACGTGGACCTACCAGGGGCGCATCACCGACGGCGGCGCCCCGTTGAACGACACCGCCGACTTTCGATTCTCGCTCTGGGACGCCGAAGGCGCCGGCGCTCCGCCGTCCGGCGGAAGTCAGCTTGGCGCGACAATGACGATCACCAATGTCTCGGTGGTCGACGGCGTATTCACTGTGAAGCTTGACTTCGGCGCGGCCGTATTCGATGGCGACGAACGCTGGCTGCAGATCGGCGTACGCAGTCCCGCCGGCGCCGGGCCGTTCACGACGCTCAGTCCGAGGCAGTCGCTGACTGTTGCGCCGTACGCCCAGACCGCGCTGACCGCCCTCAACGCGGATGCGGTCCCCGGCATCGACGGGCACTCGCTTGACGCCGCCGACGGCAATCCCGTCGATGCGGTGTTCGTCAACAATTCAGGCAGGGTCGGCATCGGGACGAGCACACCGGCCGACAAACTGACTGTCAGCGAAGGCAACTTGCGCGTCGACCGCGGAACCCAGACCGAAAACGAACAGGCGGTCCTGACCCTTGGCGGCGCCCGTGTCGGCGGCATCAATCCGTACGCTTCCGTTGAGTTCGGTAACTACGATAGTGATTCGATGGCCATCGACTACATCGGGGCCAGCATTCGGAGTCACAATGACGATGGGGACGCGGATTCGGGCGATCTGCGATTCCTCACCAAGACGACGACCAATCCGAATCCCGGACTTCGGATGCTCATTACACCGTCAGGCAGCGTTGGCATCGGCACGTCGACGCCCGACGCGCCCCTCTCTGTTGTCACCGGAAATTTGGGTATTCGGGCCGCCAACACGCCCGACGGATCGGAATACACAGAGATCGGGCACGGCGGATCGAACGGGTTTATCAACACCGTTGGCGACGGCGCCCTTGATTTTCGACACGACGGTACGACTCTGATGTCGCTGACAGACGCTGGATACCTCGGCATCGGCACCGGCGCCCCGAGCAGCCCGCTCGGTTTTCGCAACGCGGACGAACGCAAGATCACGTACTTCGAAAACACTTCTGTGGGCTACTTCGGCGTCGACCTGGACGCCGGTCAATTGCGCCATTGGGCCGGAAAGGGCGGCGAATTCCAGGTTGGCAACTACAACGACGTTGACGGGACGTTCATCGAGCGTCTGCGCGTGGACGGAACCAACAATGGTGGCCGCATGAACCTGAAAGACTCGTCCGGCGTCAATCGTGTCAACGCCCAGGCCACCGCCAACGGCGGACAACTCAGGGTATTCGATCCCACCGGCGGCGAGCGCGTCCGCGCCTCCGTCAACTCCGTCAACTGCGGCGACATCCAGGTGTTCGGGCCCAACGGAAACGTCAACGCCTGGATGACCAATCTTGCGGGCAGCCCCGATCATGGATGGTCCGGCGTATTTGATTCCGCAGGGATCGCGAAGGTCGCCATGTACGTGGAGTCCGACGGAGACGGCTGGATCTTCACCGACGTTCTGAAGATCAACGGTGGCAGCGATCTTGCCGAACCCTTCGACGTCGTCGCCGATCAACCCCTTCAGCCGGGAATGGTCGTCGCCATCGATCCCGAGCGCGCCGGCAAACTGCGTCTTTCGACGAACGCCTACGATCCCACGGTCGCCGGCATCATCAGCGGCGCGGGCGGTGTCAATCCCGGCCTGATGATGAGTCAGAAAGGCACGGTCGCCGACGGTGAGCATCCAATCGCGCTGTCGGGCCGCGTTTACTGCTGGGTGGACGCGGACGCCAACGGACCGGTGAAGCCGGGCGATCTGCTCACGACCTCAAATACGCCGGGACACGCCATGAAGGCTACCGACCACGATCGGGCCTTCGGTACGTGCGTCGGCAAGGCGATGACGGCGCTCGACAGCGGTCGTGGCCTGGTCCTTGTCCTCGTCAACCTTCACTAAGTCGTACGGGTAGCAACCATGACCGGAAGGGAGTTTCGTATGTTTAGCGACATTCCAGGCGGCCGACGATTGATTTGCATTGCCCTTGCCCTGACGGGCGCTGTGCTGACGCCGGCGGCGGCGCAAGGTGAGACCTTCGAGACCTTGTCGGAACGAGCGACCGACTTCGAGCTGATTGACATCCGCGTCCCGATCGAGCGCCCCGCGACGTTCGAGATTGAGCTTCCGATCGACGGCGAAACAGAAGTGGTCACACTCAATCGCGTGGAGATCTGGGCCCCGGGGGCACGGGTCAAGGTCTACGGCGCCGACGGAAAATTCGAGACGATTGCCCCGCCGACGCCGAATACCTATCGCGGAACGATCCCCGGCCAATCGGGAAGCGTCATCACCGGTGGCATCCTGCCGGATGGTTTTCACGGGATCATCCGGATCCCGGGGCGCGAGGCCCTGGAGCTGATTCCGATCGAGGGCACAGAGCAGCACGCGCTGATTGACGCCACGGCCTCCGACGAACCACCGATGACCTGCGACGAACCCACAGAGGGCATGCCGGCGCCTTTGGCCGGCCCCCGCCCCCCACGATTGACGGACGGCGTCGCCAGATTGCCTGGCGGCGGCGGCGGCGCCCCGCGCGGAACAACCGCTGCGGCGGTCGAGCTGGCGATCGAGGCCGACGTCGAATATTTCAACGTGTACGGCAACGTGACCCTGACGCTCGACGCAATGGCGATCATTGTCGGCAATATCAACCCGGCCTACGAAAGCGCCGCCAGCCTGACGCATGTTCTGACGGCGGCCATCGTTCGCACCGCTGAGCCGGACCCCTATAGCTCAAACATCGGGGCCACGCTCAATCAGCAACAGGTCGACGAATGGACCACGAATCAGTCGGACCTTCCCTACGACATGGTGTTGCTGTACACAGGAAAGGACACGTGCTCGACCAGCGATCCAGGCGACCTGTGCACACTCGCCGGTCGAGTGTTCGATATCGGCGTCGTTTGTGATCGCAGCCGGGCCTTTGCGTTCACGGAGTTCTACAACTCTACAGTGACGCACGCGCAGATTGCCGGGCACGAACTTGGGCACCTCTGGAACGCTCGCCACTGTGACAGTGATTCCAGTTCCTCCTGTTTCGGCGTCACGCCCTGCAAGCTCATGTGCAGCACCATCAACGGATGTGATAACACGGGCACGGTTGACTTCGCAACGTGCAACGCCGGCGTCGTCTCCTCCTACCGGGCCGGCGAGTCGTGTTTTACCGGTGGCCCCAATGGCGTCCAGTGGGTCGAATGGCGCTCCTGCTCGCCCTCCCCCTGCATCGAAATCGGAAGTTTCGTGTTCCCGTACAACACCGTTTTCGAGGCGGTCAACCTCTCGCTCCCTGGCGGGTTCGTGATCATCAAGGCGGGATCAAGCTCGCAGTCGGGCGGGAACGAGGCGTTACCGCTGATCATCAATACGCCGGTCGAGCTCCACTCATTCGATGGAGCGGCCATCATCGGCGCGTAGCCCGGCCACGCGATCACGACGGCCGCGTACGGCAAATGATTGAACCTTGTCCTTATGGCGCCACAACGGACTGTGGCCGAGGATTGAAAAAGAAGCAACGATGCCCCGGTACCGAATGAAGATGCAACGCACCTGTTTTTTCCTGCTTGCCGGCGCCCTCGTCCCTGCGGGATCACGATCCGCGGCCTTCGCGCAGTGCTCGAATCCGAGCTGGAATGGCTACTGCCCGGAAACCACGCCGCGCCAGGGCGAGCAGCGAATCAGCGCGCAACAGTTCAAGGCCAGCCACAATTCCTACAACCGCCCCCAGAGTCTCGACGCCCAGATTGACGACTATAACTGCTGGATGATCGAACTCGACCTGTGGTACAAGGATTCTGACGACTCGATCCGCGTGGCGCACACGTGTCCGATCAGCAGCGCCGATCGGTTCGGATCGAGACTGAGCGAGCTCATGAACGCCAATGACCTTGACAAGCGCGTGACGTTCATCTTCCTGCAGCTCAAGTATGACTGCACCAATGACAACTGCGATTGCGGGTTACTCGAGACCTGCCATCCATGGCCGAGCGATCAGCGCGGCCGGGTCCTGGAGACGGTCCTGAACAATGTTCCGCAGAATGAGATCTACACGGTTCCGGAGTTCCGTGACATCGACAACAGGGCCTGGCCTTCGTATCAGGAACTTGTCCGGCGCGGGAAGCGCTTCGTCTTCGTGCTGGGCGGATGCGAGACCAACACCAACCTGGATGATCTCCTCTTTGAGAAAACCGCGGACACCAGCAACAACACGAACCTCTATTCCAATTACTCGATCGTCAACACCAGCGGCGGCTGCCCGGGCGGTTCGGCCCCGGACCCGGCGAATCCGACCGATCGATTTGTGTGGCGCGCCTACCCGGGCGGCGCCTGCCTGACCTGCGAACTGCAGGGCAACGGCTGGTGGGAGGCGCTTGTCGATACGGGATACACGTTTATCGCCACCAACTGCGTCGACGCCCAGCACACCTTCGACGACTTTCCCGTCATCCACTCGCCCGCGCCGTTCTACGTCGTTCCCAGCGGAAGCTACAGCCACAACTGGGGAACGCGCGCCTTTCCGCGGGTCGGATCACTCGGGCTCTATCGCGCAACGACTGAGGTCTCAGCCATGGTCGACGTCCTGATCAGCCCGGGCGTGTACGACATCAGCAATGAGTCGGGATTCCAGAACAGCAACAATCGGATTGATCGGCCCATGATCCTGAGGTGCAACGGAAGCGGCGCCGTGACATTGAATTAGTCGCCGATTTGTCCGCGGACCCGGCGGCGCAGTCCATGCGTGTCGGGCTCGCCTTCATTGGGTTCGAAAGTCTCGCAAGAACCTGGAGCCACGCGAAGCGGCGCAGAAAATTGTCATCGGATCTAATTGCACGCGGCGCCGGCGAGCAGATCGCCGACAAAGACGGTAACGTCGTCCATTGTCAATCCCGCCATCGAATCGACGTCGGCGCAGCGACATCCACTGTCCATGATCAGGCAGGAAACAAACTGCTGAACGTCGGCGCCGTTCCTGACGCCATCTCCGTTCATGTCGCCCGGACACGCGCAGGTTTCCGAAGCCGCCCAGAATCCGCCGCGGATCTCGAAACCGGCGCCCGACATCGGACCCGCCGTCGGTCCGGCGTCATGCTGGCCGATACTCCCGCTCAATTCGAATCCCGCGCCGGCGCTTCGACCTCCACCACCGTCGACGGTGTACCGTGACACGCTGTAGACGTCGGCGAGCGTTGCCGGGGCGATCGCGACGCAAACCATTACAAAGCTGATCCTCGTCAGTCGTTTCAGGTTCATTTGTCTCTTCCTTTCGGGTATCAGCGATCGGTCCGTTCGCCATCGCTGTTCTCAGCAGGATTCCGCGCCTAACCATCATGACGCCAGACATTTCAACGCATGATTCGCTTCTCTACGGTTTCAGGATGATCGCCACGCCGCCGCGCGATTCCAACCGGACCGGCTGACTGACAGCCTTCATGATGGCGCCCTCCGGATGCACGTAGAGCCCCGCCCTGATTGAAATCGTCGAACACGACCCTTGAATATTCGCCAGCGAGGCAAGGCCCAGCGTCAGAGATGGCTGCGTTTCCGGAACGGCCACCGCCTGCCCCACGCATTGACCGGCGAAACGAACCGACTTGATTCGATCGCCCCAGTCACTCACGAGGGCTTCGGCCGGGTTATCATCAATGAATGACGCGTCGAGATCGGCCAGATACCTCACCTGTCCATTGCCTTCCAGCACGAGCCCCGCCCCCTGGAAGTATGGCTCCTCGTTCAGAATGATCGACTCACCAACCGGGAGCCGCCAGATGATGGAACTGGTGCGCCCATCGAAGTTGTCATGCAGGCCGAGGTCCTCGAGATTTTCCAGGTCCTTGTCGATCGCATCGAACACCAGACTCATGCTCTGATTTGCGTCACTCCAGCCATTGTCATTGTCGTAGAGTTCAAACCATGCGTCACCTGGCCTACCGACCATTGCCACGTCATGACCAATGTGCGGCCATTCGCCGAACCGCACAGTCCCGCTCGGGCCTCCGTTGGTGTATTCCGCCGAATAGACGATCAACTGCCCCGACGGACTGACGTACGCGCTCGCGGCGGCCGAGAAGTCGCCCATCTGATCCTGGGTGGTATCGCGGTAGAACCTGCGTTTCTCGACAAAATCAAGCTTGAGCGCGCCGCCGTTCAGAAACACTTCATAAAGGTGAATCCAATCGTCACCGTCCGACGGAGATCCCGTGGAATTGCGGAACGCGAGCAGGTACAGGCGCGACGGGTCGCCGCCGACCGGCAGTTCCCTGACAAACGCCAGCGCCTGAAACGGCCAGTTCAGGCCAAGCGCTGTCGGTCCGCCTTCCCAGTCACTCTCTTCATCACCATACTCGGTCAATTCAGACGCTCGCCAACGATCGAATTCGACAAGATCGACGCCAGGGTTCGCGAGGTCGCGCAGGTTGTCGGTCGGCGTCCGCCACGCGATCAGGGTCTTCTCATCCTTGCCGGCGATCTTGAGCATCGAAGTGATCAGATACGTTCCGTCGTCCAGCCGGGTAATCGCCGCGGCGCCGGATCCCTCGATATCATCGGTCGCCGTATCGGGAACCGTTTTGAGTTCGAGCAACTGCGGTCTGAGTGGATCCGCCACGTCGATGACCGCGAGCGCAGCATCCGCCGCCGTCGAGGCGGAAGGATCCTGCAGTGCGACGACCAGCACGTTGTCGAGAATCTGCATACCGCCCGGGTGGGCGTAGGACATCGGCTCGCCGCTCCCCAGGAAATCCGCGACACTGAATTCAATCACGTGAACGACGACATCCTCCGGGGGCGGCGGCGTTTGCCAGCTGTTGGCGAAGCGCCGAAGCCGGTTCGATCGCAGGCGTTCTCCGTCCCGATCGCGCGAGGCCAGGCGAACGACGACGATCTCGCCGCCACCCTCGGCGTGCCCGACGTACATGTAGGGTGCGCCGTCCGGACCGTCGGCGCGGGCCATGCCGTTGATGTGGTCGCCGATCGTTGGCGCCGTACTGTCGCCAATCCAGTATCCCAACGGCTCCCCGTGGTGTTTCAGATTCTGCAGTTGTCCCAGAACGTTCGGCGCCATGGGTAAGTCGCCACCCACAACGCGTTCAGTCGCGCCCGCAATGGCCACCAGGAGTGGAAATGCAATCCGGAACCAGCGATGAGGCGTTTCGTGATTCACGTCGACGGATGTCTGCGCCATGGCCACAACTCCAGTGCTCGCGTCGCGTTCCGGGTTACGGAGCCAGGATATAGACCAGCCCGTCTCGAGGCTCCAGCAGGATCGGGGTGGAGTTGGGATTGACCAGTGAGCCAATGACCTGCGGCCCCGCGTCGATGGTGATCGTCAGTCCCGACTGGACCGAGGCGGTATCGAGGAGTGACGCCAGCGTCATGGCCTGCGTGAGCGTGACCCAGGGTCGCAGCGGACCGACGGGGATGACATTCATGGAGATGGAACGAACGCGATCGTGCCATCCCGAAACAAGCGGGTTTCCAGGGATGTCGTCAATAAAGGCGCCGTCGAGATCGCGAACAAAATGCACGGCGCCGTCGCCGACCAGCTCGAGCTTGTTTCCGCCCCAGTTGTTCTCCGAATACAGGAAGATCGACATTCCCGCTGGCGCCCACCAGCGCAGCGAGTCGGCCTCCTGGGCCCAGCCGCCCTCGTCATCGAGATTCAGAAAGCTGTCGCGGCCGAAGTCGATGTGATCGAACATCAGGCTCTTGTTGGGCGAGCTGTCATCCCAGCCTTCAACATCCCAGTACAGTTCGACCCAGGGCCGCCCCGACTCGGGCATGCCGCTGGTGGACACGTCGTACGAGTGGAATTCGCCGGCGCGAATGCTGCCGCCCGCGCCGTTGTCCTGATGCTCGCAGGTGTAGAGCAGCAGTCGCCCCGATGGCGAGACATAATACCCGGTCCCCGCCGCCGCGTTCCCCATGCGCGGATCGTCGAGCTTCAGATGGCGCTCGGCCTGGTAGATGAAATTAAAATTGTCGCCCGAGCGCGTGACCTCAAACAGCCGTATCCAATCCGCCCCCATATCCGTCCCGCTCGTATTGTCGCCGGTCGCCACGAACAGACGGCCATCGTTTGTCTGGCGAATGAAATCCAGGTTCTGCCAGCTCTCCCACTTGTCCCGCACTGACTGTGGGACGTCGGTGTCGATGTCGACCGTGTCCAGAAGATTGAGGCCGAGCGCGGGATCAGAAAGGTCTTCAGTATTCGTCTCGTAGAAATACAGCGTGTGCGAATCGCCCGCGGTAAAGCAGATCAGGTAGTTGTCATTCAGCTCATCCCACGTCATGGCGAGCACGCCGATCATCATCGGGAACTCGATCTCCTTCAGCATGATGGGGTTCTCGGGATCCCGCACATCGATGAAAATCAGCGCGCCCGCCTCATCGATGCCCGGATACTGACGTTCCATGGGGATCACAAGCACGTCATCGACAATCTGGCCATCGCCGACATGCTGCCAGCCCGGCCACGCGCCATCGTTGAACCGAATGCTCAGAATCCCCGTGTCGGACGCGGGCGGCGCCGTATCCGACAGATCCTGGAAGGCGCTGAGCTTGTTCGATCTCAACCGCTCGCCATGTTTGGGGCGCGACGCCATCCGAACCACGAGCAGTTCACCCGGATCATCCGAACAATCCGAATCGCACTCCAGCAGACCGCATGACGACGTGTGATTCATGCTGTGTGTCACGAAAAAGTATGGTGTGCCATCCGCCGCATGATGCCGGGAGATTCCCTGGTAATGCTTGCACAGGTCGGCATCGACACCCACGCCGATGCGAAATCCGATCGGATCGCCGTGAAGCTGCAGCTTCTGGAAGTCACTGACGACATCGTCCACCGTGAACCCGCCTCTCGGCGGCGTCGGTAACTGGGCCAACGCCGTGGCGCCGTTGGTCAACATCAACAGACTCGCAGCGAGGGCCGTTGAGAGTTGTCGTCCTGAGTACATGACGGATCTCCTGGCGTCGCGCCCGATTAGTGAAGATTGACCAATACCAGAACCAATCCCCGTCCACGCTCCAGCGGCGTCATGGCCTTGCCGATCGTGGCGCCGAACGCACGTTCACGATCACTCACGCGCATGGCGTGTCCGGCCGTGGTAGACGTTGTCAGCATGTCGCCGACCTGAATCGGTCCATTGGCGTCCGCGTCGCACCAGCAATAAACGCGCCCAGTCAGCGCGACCGGATGATCGCCGTCCGCAATCGTGTCGGACTGGCCCATTCGCAGCCCCGGTTTGACGCCACCCGCGCCACTGATGACGCCCGCGACCCTGGCGTCGTATGGCGTGTTGGCGGTCCGCAGGGCGCCGGGGCGAGACGGATCAATCGCAACGACCATCCCGGGCCGCGCGGTCTCGTCCACACAGAACCCCTCCGACAGGTCGGCCCCGCCGTCGAGAATCACGGCCTCGCAGCGGATGACACCCTCCACGTCCAGCTTGGCGCCGACCTCAGGCGTGCTGGTCCCGATGCCGATGCTCCCGTCGTTCCTGATGCGCATTCGCTCAGCGTCGCCGGTGATGAACTTAAGATCCGTCGTCGCGTTCAGCACCGAGGTCCCCGGATCCGAATGCGTCGAATTGTTGACGCCGACCTGCAGGGTTCCGGAATTGCTGACGCAGTCGAGCCAGGCCCCGCCGATCCCGGAGCTGGACGTGTTCCGAATCACCGCCGTGACTGCGCTCGACTCGGAGGATTCCACTTCCAGTCTGGCGCCTGGTGACGTCGCGCCGACGCCGAGATTCTGACTCACGATGACATCGCCGAAGCTCTGCGCCTGCAGGAGCAGCGGATCTCCCTGGATCGTGTCGATGTGATCCTGATCGATCAGGATGCCCTGCGTCGGGTAGTTTCCACCGACTTCGAGCACGCCGACTCTTGCTGTTCCGGCGACCTGCAGCTTTCGCGACGGCGTTGTCACACCGATGCCAACGTTGCCGGTATTGTCGATGACCATCCGCTGCGCGGCGCCCGTGAAGAACCCGATCGGATGACTGGTCCACGTTGCAATCGACAACTGATCCTTCGGCCCGCTGAAGCCCGGACCGTCCACGCCAACAATTCCGCGCACGGCGCCGTCGGAGCGTCGCATGTCGATAAAGGTCGATGCGCCCGCCGTCTCCGCCTGCAGCCGAAGCGTGGCCCAGTCATTTCGGATATCCAGCGGCGCCAGCGGATTGAGCGTTCCGATGCCGACCTCGCCGGCGTTGTCGACGAACAACGCATCTGTTGGCGCCCCGTCCGCCGCGTCGAGCGAATGGCCGTCGAGCCCCGCGACACTCTGCGCCTGCAGCGCCGTCACGGCGTACGGCGTCGCCCGCAGCGCCTGCCGCGGCGTCAGGAATGTGTAGCTTCCGACGCCCGACGGGTATCGCACGGCGATTTCGAGCCAGCGGATGTCTCCGTTGAAGTCGGGGGCGTCAAAGTCCAGATCGACCGTGAAGACGCCGTCCACGATCGCCGCCTCCATCGCCAGCGGATTTCCGACGACAGCGCCGCCGGTCTCCGCATCCCAGAGGTAGAATGCGAATTGCGCATCCCCGTTCACCGGGCGCCCATCGAGCATCAACCGCCCCTGGTAGGTGAATGTGTCGTCGACAACCTGCGCCCCGGCGGCATTGGCGCCACAGAGCACGAGCGTCATTGCGATGAAAAGTGATAACGAGTTCGCAGGGCGATTCATGATGCCGACTCCCCGAGTGCGAAAATAAGCCTGGTTACTTCAGCGACCACGAGTGTGGATACGCCGGGGCCCTGGGCGCCCCTTCTTACCGTAGACGCAGACGCCCCCACGACTCCCAGGCAAAAAATTCTCAATCCCGGCAGGAACCTGTCGCAACACGGGGCCTGTCCTTGACTTAAGCCGATCTGCCCGACCTGGAATCCGTATATAATGGCTGGGAATGGACCAGGGCGCCGACAACCCGCAGCCAGACATCGACGCGACGCGGCTGCTGGCCCGGGTCAACGACGGGGATTCCTCCGCCGCCAATGCGCTGCTTCCCCTGGTGTACGCCCAGCTGCGCGCGATCGCCGGTGGCTATTTTCGCGGGGAACCGGCCGATCAGACGCTCCAGCCGACGGCGCTCGTCCACGAGGCGTACCTCAAGCTGGTCAGGTCGACGGAGAGCGACTGGCAGAGCCGCATGCACTTCTGCGCCGTCGCGGCAACGGCGATGCGCCAGATCCTCCAGGATCGCGCCCGAAGGCGTCGCGCCCGGAAGCGCGGTGGAGGCGCGCAGCGTGAACCCCTGACCGACCAGATCCAGACACCCGCAAATGGCGCAACCCTCGACATCCTGACCCTCAACGACGCGCTGGAGAAGCTCGAAGAACTGTCGCCGCGAAAGGCCCGCATCGTCGAGCTTCGGTTCTTCGGCGGCCTCACGATTGAACAGGTTGCGAGCGTGCTGGACGTGTCGCATACAACCATCGAAAACGAATGGCGGGTGGCGCGCGCCTGGCTGAGTCGGGAACTTGGCGAGGAGCCGTCGTCATGATCTCGCGGCGGCAGTTTGAGCGAGCTTCCGAGCTGTTTCAGCGGGCCCGCGAATTGCCCCCGCCCGAGCGCAGGGCGATGCTCGAGGAGACCTGCGCCGACGATCCGATCGTGCTCGGCGAAGTCGAGTCGCTGTTGGCGCACGACGCATCATCGACGTCAGTCGTCGACCGCGTCGATCTTGGAAAGGGAAGGGACCTGCTCGCCGCCGATCTCGAGTGCGACAACGCGTTCCCGACGGACAACTGGGCGCCCGAGCGGATCGACAAGTATCGGATCATCCGCCAGATCGGTCGCGGCGGCATGGGCATCGTCTATGAAGCCGAACAGGACAGTCCGCGGCGCCGTGTCGCCCTCAAGGTCCTGTCCGCCGAATCCACCAACGTCCAGCTGCTGAAGCGCTTCAAACGCGAGGCCGACGTTCTCGGGCAGCTTCATCACCCTGGCATTGCCAAGGTCTACGACGCCGGCGTCGCCGAACTGAACACGGGGACCGGCGCGCCGCTCCTTCGACCATTCTTCGCGATGGAGCTGATTCCGGGTGAGAGGCTCGATGTGTTCGTGACTGCGCATGCCCCGAGCCTGCGTCAGCGAATCGAGTTGTTCGCGAAAATCTGCGACGCTGTTCACCACGCCCACGAGCGTGGGTTCATTCATCGCGATCTGAAGCCGGGCAATATCTTCGTCGAGCCGGGCGGACAACCCAAAGTTCTCGACTTCGGCGTCGCGCGCCCGACCCGTGTCGACGCCGATGGCGTCACGCTTCAGACCAACGTCGGACAGCTGATCGGGACGATCCCCTACATGAGCCCCGAGCAGCTCAGCGGCGATCCGCAAGGCGCCGACCGGCGAAGCGACATCTACGCGCTCGGCGTGTGCCTCTATGAAATCCTGAGCGGACGGCTTCCGCATGACCTGCGCGGCAAACTGATCCACGAAGCGGCGCGTGTTGTCATCGAGGACGAGCAGACGTCCCTCGCTTCGATCGACAGACGACTCGCCGGCGACATCGACACGATCGTGGGAAAGGCGCTCGAGAAGGACCCGACCCGCCGTTACCAGACAGCGGATGAACTCGGCGGCGACCTGCGGCGATTCCTTTGCGATGAACCCATCAGCGCCCGCCCGCCAACGACCGCCTACCAGATTCGGAAGTTCGCACGCCGCAATCGCGCATTTGTGACGGCGGCCATGATCGCGGTCGTGTCGCTGCTGGCGGCGACGATTGCATCGTCCTGGTGGGCCCTGACGGCCAATCGGGCGCGAGAAGCGGAAATCCGCGAACGCAGGGCGGCCGACGCGTCGGCGGCCCTCGCCCGCGCGAACGAACTCCAGATGCGACGCCTGGCCTACCGCACGACGCTGAGCGCCGTCCTGGCCAACGCCGACAGCGATCGAGCCGAGGCGCGGCGCCATCTTGACCTGGCGCCTGCGGAACTTCGCGGCTGGGAGTGGAAGCACCTGTCCTATCGGGTCGGTCGCCCGGCCATTGTGATTGATCGGCCGGCGTCGGCCGCATGGAACAGAGAAGGACGACCCATCGCCGCCGCGGTGCGCGACGGGACAATCCGTGTCTTCGACATCCAATCCCGACGGACGCTCACGACAATCCGCCCCACGAACGTCGTCGGAGATGTTTCGATTTCTCCTGACGCAGCCCTGGTCATTGCGAATACCGGCGAAGACGAGGGAACCGCCTTTGACGCAACCAACGGAGACGTGCGATTTCGTTTCACGGACTGGCCGAAGGAGAGGTACCCGATTTTCTTCACAGACGCCTCGCGATTCTGCCTCATCGGATCGGGCCTGCGATCACTTGTGTTTCGCGATCTCACGTCGGGAGAAGCCGTTTTTCGTGTCGAACTTCCCGACGGGCTGCTGGCGATACGGCGGGACCCCGAATCCGGCGCCGCCGTGGCCTATACGCGCAACTTCGAATCCACGTTCGACATCGACGAAGGTCGCATGATTCGGGACTGGCGTCGAGTGGAGCGCCCGATCATGTGTGCGGTCAGTGACGACCGATCACTTCGCGCCGCCTGGTCCAATTGGCCGTCCGTGTCAGCGCTCGTCATCCGCAACCAACGCGACGGGACCCTCGTTCGCGAATTGCATCCTCACACAGGTGGGAGCACCCACGTGAGATTCTCTCCCTGCAATCGTTACCTGATGACCGCCGGCGTCGACGACCAGCTGCGAATCTGGGCGCTGGACGACGGCCGGCAGTTGACCGCGATGGCGGTGGGTTCCGCCCGGTGGATGGACTTCAGCTCGGACAGTTCGTCCGCCCTCCTGTTTGGTGACGACGGCGCATTTCTTCTCAACTGGCGACACCCGCCGCCCTCTCGGATTCTCGATGAAGCCGGGAGCTACATTTACGAAGTGTGTTACTCTCCGGATGGGAAGCTGCTGGCGTCAGCCGGCTGGGATCAGACAGTCCGTATCTACGACACCGACGACGGAACGCTGACTCGTCAACTTCCCCTGCCGTGCCATCATATGGGCGCGCTTGGATTCAACGAAGACGGGACGCAACTGATCGCCCTCGCGTACAGCGATCATTGGATCGTGAGTCAACTGGCGATCTGGGATGTGGCGACCGGCCGGCGGATCCCGTCGGACGCAGCGATGGATGTGAGTGCGGATTCACTCGAGGCCTCGCAGGAATCGGATGGCAATCGCCCGCAGGTGGGTTTTGGCGCCGAATGGTGGCGGCGCGTTCGCGGCGGATCCAAGGCGACGCGATTCGACGGCGGCGAGCACATGGCCAAAAGTCACGATGGCGCGATGCTTGCGCACGCACAGTACCGCGGCGCCCTGGTGATCCTGGATCTGGAGACTCTTGAGCCGCGAGTCCAGCTTGTCGGTCACGAAGGCGAGGTTCGCGCCGTGGCGTTCAGCCCGGATGACCGATTGCTGGCCAGCGGCGGCGACGATCGGACTCTCCGCGTCTGGGAGGTCGCAACGGGGCGCCTGCTGGCGACGATGACCGGCCACAGCCAGAAGATCTTTACTGTAACGTTCACGCCGGATGGGTCACGCATCGTGTCGGGTGGCAACGACCACGTCATCCGCTTCTGGGATACGGCGTCGTTCGGACAGGTCTTCGCGCTGCCCGGTCACGAGAGTTACGTCCATTCCCTGGCGTTCAGCCCCGATGGCCGTCAACTCGCCTCAGGCTCCGGCGACAAGACAGTTCGCATCTGGGATTCGAGCCCTTAGCGCTTGACAATTCGAGCCACGCCAAGTGCGCCGTCAATGGAGGGCTAACGAATCCCGCCTCAAGACCCGAGGACTCGCCGACGAGGGCGCCCCGGAGAGTCCAAGGAACGAGAGGCTCATTTCAATTTGAAGAGGCTTCCGATTTCCAACGATAGCACGAGATGGCGCGAAGCTCGCGGATAAAGAGCTGCTCGCCGGCGACGGCGAGGTGGGCCCAGGTTTCGTCGTCGGCAATCCGCTTTCTGGCAAGAATCGTCGGCTTGTCCGGGTTGGCGGCCAGAAGGACGAGCCCGCCTCGCTGATCGAGTGCGAGGATCCTGTCTCGATTGACGGCCATGCTCCAGTACTTTCCAAAGCTCTTCGTTCGCCAGCGCTGCTCGCCTTTATCAAGATCGATGCAACACAGGCGGCCATTTCCGAGATGCAGGTACCCGAATCCGTTCACGACCACTGGAGAGGACATGTATCCCTGGGCCGGCAGGCGCCATTTTTCGCGAACGGCCAGCCCATCTTCGCCCTTCTCAATCGCATACATGTACGTTTGATTCTTGTAGGTACTGGTCAGTACCTGGTCACCGATGACGGTCGGCGTCAGGATGTTCATTCCGCGAAAGTTCGGAACGTCGATCGCCCACAGAATGTCGCCCGTAGCCGGTTCGAGCCCCGCTAACTGCATACGTGTCTGCACAACCAGTTGACGTTTTCCCTGCAGCGTCGCGATGACCGGCGAGGAAAATGCGCTGTCCGTCATCTCGCCCTTCGTTACCATCGACCGCCACACGACATCCCCGGTCTTCCTGTCCACACGCACGACGGACGCGGCAACCTGCACGTAGAGGGCGTCGCCATCAAGCAGCGGGGAGCACACAAATCCGAACGCGGGATCCCCCGTTTCATATCTGCCCGCGAAATCAACGCGCCAGCGAATGGCCCCGTCCTCGATGTCGATACACACCAGGACATCCTGCATGCCGCCCACATAGAGAAAGCGCCCGTCGCACGCCGGCGTCGATCGAATCCAGTCGCCGTTCGACTTGGCGAAGAACGGAACGCTCATGGCGCCTTCCCACTGCGACTTCCAAAGTTCCCGGCCGGTATTCCGATCAAGCGCCCGCACGATTTCGTATTTCTCGTCACGCGTCTCCGTGACGAAGACCTTGTCTCCCCAGACAATCGGTCCCGAATACCCGGGGCCAAGCTCAACGCGCCAGACTCGATTGAGGGAATCCAGGGAATCGGGCCATGCGGCCGACGTGGGCGCGACGAAGCAGTCGCGCGTGGGACCTCGCCATTGTGGCCATTCGCCGCCATCCGCATATGCGGCCGAAGCGGCGAGCGCCGACATGAATGTTGCCAGGATCTTCGGATTCGGCATTCTCGGCATCGATGAACCTCTCCTTGTGTTGTCACGAATTGATGCGGACGAACGGCCAAAGTCCGTCCGCCGCAGGCGCCTGTCCGAACAACGGTCACAATCCGTCAACCCACGCCTGCACATCCGCTTCCGCCATGACCTGCGGGCATTGAGTCTGATCCGTCACGCACATGTCCTCGTAACGGAAGTGAAAGGCCCCGGCGACGTCTCGGAAGGCGGCGTCCACTTCGGGCGGCAACGACGTGTTCGGTGGATCTGAAACGCGCGTGATGATATTCACACCCGCGTACTCGCCGATCGGCGTTGAGCCGCAATACGTGTACATCATCCAATCCGGATGCGGCCGGGCAAGGATGTACCATCGTTCATCCTGAGGCTGAAGCGGCGGATTGGCGTAGGCGACTTCCAGCAGGCCTGGTTCGGATTCGCTCAGTGTGGGGGCCGCGATCAGGTGGACAGCGAGATTGTCGCTGCAGGCGCTATTCTCAGCCGGCGCACAGAACGACGTGTGATACCACCATTGATTCGCGTTGAAGATCCATGAACTGGAGCGACATGGAAGCGCGTCGTACCCTCCTTCCCAGTTCGAGCCGGGGACACCGCAATTCAGGCCTCGCACTTCCAGCCACGTCCCTTCCAACTCCTCCAGACTCCCGGGAACGTACACGTCCTGAATGTTCTCGCTCGTCACGAGGCATTGCCCATCGGTTCCGTCGGGGAGCGATGGCAGGCAGCCGTTCTCAGCGAAACACTGAACGAGGACGCCGTACAACTCGCTCTTTGCTCCCTGTTCGAGCTGGCAGACCAGATGGCAGGCCTGCTGCTGGCTGTTGACGCCGGAGGAACCGCATTCGGCGTTGCATGCGAGCGTGTCACGGCACACCGGATCAAGGATGCAGAGTGTCATCTCGACAGGGCAGGTCGTCAGACCGCACACGAATATCTCGAAGTCCGCGGAGTCAGCATCGTCGACGACCGGGAGAAAACCGCAGCCTTGTGTCGAGGCGAAACAGATAAGGATGGACAGGAGATAAGTCAGTCGTTTCAAGACGTCGCTCTCATCCCGGTGACCCCGGGTATCTGTCACCGAATTTCCGGAATCACTGCGCCCGAAGCGCCATGAAAACTGATCACAGCCCCAGGAGGCAACATGACTCACGTCCTTCATTCGTTGTCGAGCCCCAACTGGATGCCAAAATCGAACACGGGCGTGAAAATGCCCATCCGGGGCCGCTGTGTTGGTACTCGTCATGCCGCCGTCCCCAGGGGCCGGTATCGCGCCGAGCCCATCGTGGCCTCAATCTCAACTGGTCCTCCTGCGATGAATCCGCCTTCACTGAGACTGTCCGGGAATTGTGTCGCCCTTTCAGGGCTAAACCCGAGGAAAAAACGCTAACCACGGGTTGCGCTCCGACCGCTATGCGGTCTCCGCTCCACCCGTGGCTAAAAACTGACGCTCCTTCGGAGCTGTGTTGGCCTTGGAAACACTGGCGTTTACGACGGTTCTGCAAATCGGAAATCCTCACTCGAATTCCCGGACAGCGTCCTTCACTTTCCATGGCACATGACGCGATCTCAAACTGCGCGAGCAGCGCGGCGGACGAAAGCGAGCTCACCAGCAGGGCCCCGGCCACGATTCGAAATCGGGGGGGCGACGTCTTCCTGAATCAATGGGGATGGCGCAAGGGGTCGCGGCCCGTTGCCACACGAATCACGTGATCCGACGGCCAGCGGGCCATTCTTTTTGCGAAAAAAGTGTCTGGATGGCAGAATATGAGGAGAGTCGGGCGTCATTCACTCGACCGGCCTCGGCGTGACAAGTCCTTTGGCGGCGGCGATTTGTGCAAGGCGGAGGGACCGCAGATGTTGGACAGACTTCTACCGCCGCTCGCGACGCACATTGCATGAGCCAGGATCACCAGAGCGAGGTGACGCAGATACTCAGATCGCTGTCGGCCGGGGATGAATCGGCGGCACAGCGACTGCTCCCTCATGTATACGATCAGCTTCGCGCACTTGCCGGCGGCTTCTTCCGGCGCCAGGCCCCCGGCCACACGTTGCAGCCGACCGCCCTGGTCCACGAGGCCTTCCTGAAGCTGGTGTCCCACCCTGAGTCGGAGTTCAGCGGCCGACGGCATTTCTATGACGTGGCGGCCATGGCCATGCGGCAGTTACTCGCGGATCACGCTCGACAGCGCAAGACGGCGAAGCGCGGGGACGGCGCGCTCCGCGTCACGCTTGACGATTCCGCCGCGGTCGCGGCGACGGCGCTGGATGTCGATCTTGTTTCGCTTGACGATGCGATGCGAAAACTGGGCCAACTGGATCGGCGGCAGGAGCGAATCGTCGAGCTGCGATTTCTTGCCGGTCTGAGTGTGGAGGACACGGCGGAGGTCCTGGGGATATCGCCGCGAACCGTGAAACGCGACTGGCAGATGGCGCGCGCCTGGCTTCGGCGTGAGCTCAACGCGGATTAACACGGATGACGCCCGATCAGTACCAACGTGTTCGTGAGATTTTCCACAGGGCGTGCGAGCTTGATCCGGCCGCACAGGACGCGTTCCTGGCCGAAGCCTGCGATGGGGATCGCGAAATACTGGCCGAGGTCCGCTCGCTGCTGACCTACGCCGCCGATGCGCCGGACGCGTTTCGCGATGACAGGATCGGCATCGGACGTGCGCTGGTCGAGATCGACACGGCGCCGCAGAGGAACCACGGCGAATCACTCCCGGAGTCGATCAGCGGATACAGGATCATTCGCAAGATCGGCGAAGGAGGCATGGGCGTAGTTTACGAGGCCGAGCAGAAGCAACCCCTGCGCCGGGTCGCCCTGAAGGTTCTGCGCCCCGGACTCAACACGCGCAGCCTGTTGCGGCGATTTGCGCAGGAGGCGCAGGTCCTCTCTCGATTTCAGCATCCGGGCATCGCCCACGTCTATGAAGCGGGAACGGCCTCCACATCATCCGGTGAGCAGCCCTTCTTTGCGATGGAGCTGGTCAACGGCCTGCCGCTGAATGTGTTCGCTTCGCGAAACGCGCTTTCCATGCACGATCGCCTGCGACTCTTTGCGCGACTCTGCGACGCCGTCCATCACGCCCACACGCGCGGCATCGTCCATCGCGACCTGAAGCCCGCCAATATTCTCATCGTCGAGCATGATCCCGCAACAAATCACGACGACGCGTCAAAGTCCGAGCCGCCATATGCCGAATCTCCGCGCCGCGACGGGACGGGAGGAACGGGGCCCGCGCCAACGCAGTACGAAGTGAAGATCCTCGACTTCGGTATCGCCCGCGCCACGGATGTGGACATCCATCTGACAACGATACAGACAGCCGCGGGCCAGTTGATCGGTACCGTGCCCTACATGAGTCCGGAACAGGTCAAGGGAGATCCAACGCAGATCGACGCCCGATCGGACGTGTATTCCCTTGGCGTTCTGCTGTACGAGCTTCTGGCCGATCGCCCACCTTACGACCTGACAAATCGTTCGATTCCAGAGGCAACGAGACTGATCCTCGACGCGGAACCCACGCGCCTGAGTTCGATCAGCCGCGTGTTTCACGGAGACGTGGACACAATCGTCAGCAAGGCGCTCGAAAAGGAACCGACGGCCCGGTACCAGACGGCGCACGAACTGGCCTCGGACATTCGACGCTACCTTGCACACGAACCGATCGTGGCGCGTCCGGCGAGCGCCATGTATCAGCTTCGAAAATTCGCGAAGCGAAACCGGGCGCTGGTCGGCGGCGTCAGTTTTGGGAGCGCGGCGATCATCGTTGGGCTCGTCATCGCAATTCACCAGGCGGTCGTCGCGACCCAGGCCCGCAACGCCGCCGAGCAGCGCGAACAGATGCGGCTCCGCCAGACGTATCGCGCGAGTATCGCGGCCGCGGCGTCCGCCCTGGAGAATCACGATGTCGCCCTGGCGCGACGCAGCCTCGCGATGGCCCCCGAATCCCTGCGTGAGTGGGAATGGCGACATCTGTCCAGCCGACTCGATGAAAGCCTGCTGACCATCGCAACTCCCGACGCCCTTCGCGGGGCGTCGCCCTGGTATGTGAATGACGCCGGCGAACGGGACGTCCTGCTGCCGACGGTCAACGGTCTCATCGTGTGGGACGGCGCCACGGGGCGCGAGATTCGATCGGGCGGTAACCCCGGAACTCTGTACGCTCAGGACCACAGCGGATTGGCGAGCGTGTCATTCGGCGAGGGTCAGATAGTCGTCCGACGACAGGAAGGAACCTGGACGCGAAGCGCCGGGACTGTCGGACTGGCGGACGAAACGATCACGCGAATCGCCATCAGCGAAGGCGGTCGATTCCTTGCGCTCATCGGAACGAAATCGGTGTCTCGCATTGACATTGAAACAGGCGAAGCTGCGACGACAGAGATCGACAACACGGGGACCGGCGTGGCGCAGGCGGCGCTGACCCCTGACGGAGACGTCGTCCTGGCGTCCGCCATCAGTGGGCGCCCCGCGATCTGGAACGTCACCGGCGGACTGGTCGCTCTGGAGGGCGTTCCGGCGTTTGCACGGAGTGTCGATGTGAGCCCGAACGGCGAGTATATCGTTCTCGGTCTCCAGGACACGACCATTGGACTGTGGCGAGCCGGCGATCGTTCAATCGTCGGGTTCGGCCGAGGCCATGCGCACGCCGTCGCCGGCGTCGCGTTCTCACCTGAAGGTGATCGTATCGCCTCCGTCAGTCTGGATCGAACCGTGCGACTCTGGAGCGCTCCGTCACTCGAGCCGTTCGCGACATTCCACGGGCACGATCGGGGCGTCTGGGGTGTGACGTTTTCCAGGGACGGCTCTCGACTCGTCACGACGAGCGAGGACCAAACGCTCCGAATCTGGCCCGCCCGGCGTCGGCGAGGACACGGCGTCCTCATCGGACATGAAGGATTCGTGTACAGCCTTGCGCTGAGTCCCGGCGCGGAGCGCCTGGCGACCGCCGGCTGGGACCACACGATTCGACTATGGGATCCGTCGACGGCGGAACAAACCGACGTGCTGCCTGTCTGCGCAAACGTGACCACCGCCCTGTCATTCAGCGCCGACGGTCGATACCTGGCGTGGGTCGGCGACGACCGATTCGGCGCATGGGATCTGAGCTCGAATTCGGAGATCATTCCCGGTGAAACGGCGCCGAGTCCGCCCGCCACGTCCGTCAGGTATTTTGACTTCGTCCCGGATGCGCCCATCGTCCCGCTGCCGTGGACACTGGATGAGCGCGGCGTCACTGTGTGGAGCGCGCCTTTGAATACCGTGGCGCAATGGTCCGTCGAGGCGCTGCGCGAACATCGATCAGGGCTCCCCGGCGCGCGGGCGCGGTACGCGGTCGGCGTCGCGCCGGGAACCGAGATTGCCGACGTACGGACCGCGAGAGGTGATTCCGGCAGTCTGATCCGCGTCATCGATCTTGTGCGCGGCGAACGCGCCCGATTGCCCGAGTTTTCCGGCCCGTTCGCGCTGAGCCCACGCGGCGGACATCCGAATCTGATCGTCGCTCGACGCGCTGACGACCTGACGCGCCTGGAAGTCTGGGATCTCGATCGACGCCAGCTTGTGGGCCCCCTCATCGGACACACGGATAGTGTCTACGCCATCGCTTATTCACCTGATGGAATGCGCATCGTCACGGGCGGCCGAGACTCGCTGCGACTCTGGGACGCCGAAACGCTGGACGAAATCGTGCAGCTTCGCGGACACACGTCCTTTGTCTGGTCATTGCTCTTCAGCCCGGACGGACGCCAACTCATCTCAGGTTCCGGGGACAATACGGCGCGAATATGGAATACCCTCGTCGACAACTCGGACGAACGCGCCGGCTCATCAATCACGATTTCGGAATCGTCTCACTGACGTTCCTTTTGCCATCGCACATTCCGGTCGCGCGGATGCACGGATCGGGCGGCGGCCATCGCGATGCGGACCGGACAATCAGGTATTCGATAGTGACTCGAGAACTTCCGGATTGAGCACGCGCAGTGACTTATCCCGGGCAAGCTCGATGACGCCGCGCTCGCCAAGCCGGCGCAGGACCCGGGAAAACGTCTCGCTGGTGAGATTGAGGTGGTTGGCGAGGTCCTTCTTGGCGCCCGGCAACTGCAAACGACCCTGAGCGTCGCACGGGACGTCGCTCAGGAGCCTCGCCACGCGGCCCATCGCATCCTTCAGCGCGATATCCTCCAGCAGCTGGACCAGATGCCGCACCCAGAAGGCCATTCCGCGGAGCATCTCCCTGCACAGATCGTGATTCGAGGCCAGCGCTTCCTGCAGCCGATCGACGGGGATCATGACACAGCCGGTCGGCTCGCCGGCCTCGGCGCACGCCGGCACGGGAAAACCGCCGATCGCCGCCACCTCGGCGAAAGTCTGATCGGGGCCCGACAGGTGCAGGATGTGTTCCTGCCCGTTTGAAGCCAATCGGAACACACGCACGAGCCCGTGGTCGATCACGAAGAGTCCCGGACAATCCTGGCCCTGGGTAAAGATGGTCGCGCCCTGTTTGTACCGCACACGCGTCGCGATGCCGTCAAGCATTTCGAGCTGCGTCTGACTCATTCCGCTGAACAGGCCACAGGAACGCAACACCTCCAGATTCGGCCGTACGCCCACGGACGCCCCCCCCCAAAAAACCAAAAAAAGATCTGCGCTTGATCCAGATCAAGGACGATCGGGTCGGAGTATCCGACACTTCCCGAGACGAGGCAACCCCGGCGGCGTGATGTCGCCGGCGGGATTTCGGACTGACTTGAAAGGACGACATCGGATGACAAGGTCGAACATGCCCCTTCAGTTTCTGTGTGTTCAGTGCGAGCAGACGGCCCATGGGACGGGCTGCAATATCAACGGCAATCCCGGCGTCTGCGGCAAGGACCGAGACGTCCAGTCGCTTCAGGAAATCCTGCTCTACGGCGTGAAGGGGATGGCCGCCTACGCGCATCACGCGCGGCGGCTCGGAAAGACGGATGAATATGTCAGCAGTTTCATCGAAGAGGCCCTCTTTTCAACGGTCACCAACGTGAACTTCGACGTGGACAGCCTGCTCGAACTGGTCCTCGAATGCGGTCGCGTGAATCTGCGCGTGATGCAGATGCTCGACGAGGGCCATGTCGAGACGTACGGACAGCCTCGTCCGACCCAGGTGACGCATGGACTCAGGGGCGGCCCGGGCATTCTTGTAACCGGTCACGACATGGTTGATCTGCATCGCCTGCTTCAGGCCGTCGAAGGCACAGACATCAATGTCTACACCCATGGCGAGATGCTGCCGGCGCACATGTATCCGGCGCTCGGCGACCATCCGAATCTCGTCGGCCACTACGGCGGCGCCTGGCAGAAGCAGAAGTCCGAGTTCGCTGCGTTTCCCGGCCCTGTGCTTGCAACGACCAACTGTCTGCTGATCCCCAGAGAGCAATACGCCGATCGTATTTTCCACACGCGCGTGACTTCCGTTCCGGGCGGAACGAAGCTGCCCGATGACGACTTCTCCGCCTTGATCGCCAGGTGCCGTACGTGCCAGCCGTGCCAGGAACGAATCGAAGGCGTCTCGACCATTGGGTTCCACCGCAGCGTGATTCTCCAGAAGGCGGCCGACATCGTTGAAGCCGTCAAGGCCGGGCGGATCAGTCGGTTTTTCGTCATCGGTGGCTGCGACGGCGCGGAGCCGGGTCGCAACTACTTCAGCGATTATGCACAGGCGACACCCGACGACTCATTCATCCTCACGCTGGGTTGCGGCAAGTTTCGTATCAATGGCTATGAATACGGAGAACATCTTGGGTTACCACGCCTGATGGACATGGGGCAGTGCAACGACGCCTACGGCGCCATTGACGTCGCGCTCGCGCTGGCGGAAGCGTTCGAGTGTGGCGTCAACGACCTGCCGCTGACCATCGTGCTGAGCTGGTTCGAACAGAAGGCCGTCGCCGTGCTGCTGACCCTGCTTTCATTGGGCGTGAAGGGCATTCGCATCGGTCCGGCCGCGCCGGCGTTTATTTCGCCGAACGTGATGGCAAAGCTGCAGGAGGCGTTTGATCTGCAGGTCATCGGCAATGACGCGCGGGCCGACCTGGCCGAGGCGATCGGCGCATGATCGTCACGCTGTGATGAGGACGGTCGAACGTCCTGAATCGCAGTCCAATCGCGGTCCTGGGGGGGAGTCGACGTCCGCCGATGGACGCGCGGACGGACGCGGCGCCGGTCGCGAGAGGCCGATTCGCTGTCACTCCCCGGATCGCTCATCGGTATTCACGCCGACACCTTCTCGAAGGTCATGACGCGTCAGGCGCTTCGCGATCTCCGCCGGCGGGCAATCCGCGGTTGACTCATTGACCCAGAATCGCGAGCGTAAACGCCTGGAGGTCGGCGCCATCGACGATGCCGTCGCCGTTCATGTCGGCGGCGATGGCGTGCGCCGGGTTTCGAATCTGCGTGTTTCCATCCAGCAGCTCTGAAACAAAGCTCGCCAGATCCGATCCGTCGAACTCGCCATCGATGAAGCCGTCAATGAAGCCCGGGATGTCCAGGCCGTTGATGGCGCCATCCTGGTTCAGATCCCCGGCCCCGTCCTTCGCCATGAGGGTGTTCACAAACAGCGTGACATCGACCGCATCCACGTCGTTGTCGCCATCGATGTCGCCGGGAACGCCCTGTGTCACGCGAACATTGTGCGTCAGGACCGCGGACCACGGAATCAGACCGCGGGCGTAGGCGGCGGAACTGGCATCGCTCGGCAGCACATCGAAGCTCGCGAACGGCGCGGGGCCCGAGGCGACGACTTCTATGACGCCGAGACGCGTCCACTCCGGCTCGATCGAAACGCCCTCTTCAAGAATCGACCCGCCGATGTCGCTGACGACGCCCGGTGTGTCCACCTGGCCGCTCGTAAGGACGGTCCACGCGTCGGAGACACTGACAGCTTCAACGGCGGTCGCCGGGGCGCGATAGGCCACGTCGACATAGGCGGATGTCAGACCCGAATTGACGTTCCCAACATCGCTCGCCCAAAGCTCGATGTAGTAAGTCTCTCCGAGCCCGACACTTTCGAGAGATGTCGGCAGGGCTGTTGCCGTGTCCGAAGATGACGGGCTCGACAGCGCGAGCAGTGTGACATCGAGATCGACCTCGCCGGGCGAAGGGCCACCGCCGCGATCTTCGTCGCAGACCGGATAGAGAATCGTCGGGTCGTCGACATCCTTCTGCCAGCCGGTCGCGAACCAGCTCAGATCACCGGGCCCGACAATCCCGTCGCAATCGAAATCGTGCGCCGGATTCGCAGGCGGAACCGTCTGTAGCCACGAACCCAGGAACAGGGCGAAGTCACCGAAGCCGATGAATCCGTCGCCGTTGAGGTCATACGTGACAGTTGTCGCCTCCACCTGAAGTTCGAGCAATCCGAGGTCCACGAACGCCCAGCTGACGGGGCCCGGGGCGCCGATACCATTCTGACTTGGCTGCAGTTCAATGACGCACGGGCTACCTTCGCCCGGTCGCATCTCAATCCAGCCGACGCGCACCCACTCGGGCGCCACGGCGACGCCGGAATCAAACGTCGCGGCGCCGAACTCGTCCACCTTGCCGGCCTGAATCGTCCCTTCCGGGAGGAAGTCAAATTCGCCACCGTGCCGGACCTCTGTTGCAACTGTCGTTCCGCAGAAGGCGACATCGACATAGACGCCGGAAATTCCCTGCGTTACGGCGCCGACATCGCTGACCCACACTTCGAGATAGTAGCGGCTGCCCTCGTGGACGATATTGATCGACTCGGGCAGTTCCATGCGCGTTTCGCTCGTCAGCGCGGGATTGATGAGCGTCGCGACCGGCATGACACGGACTTCCGTTTCGCACTCGTCGGGGACGCCATTGCCGTCGACGTCACTACTCGCGCCCATGGCGATATCGCATTCGTCCGGTGTTCCGTTCCCGTTGCAGTCCAGGGCCACGCCGTTGACAAAGTCGCAGAGGTCGGCGTTTCCGTTGCCGTTGCAGTCCGTCGCCCCGCCGGGTTCGCAGGTGTCGAGAACCCCGTTCATGTTGCAGTCAGCGCCGGAAAGCTGACAGGCGTCGGGCACGAGATCGTTGTTGCAGTCCGCGGCCCCCGCCGCGATGTCACAGATGTCCTGGAGACCGTTGCCGTCGCAATCCTCGTCCACCTCGCACTCATCCGGGGCGCCGTTTTGGTTGCAGTCATTGCTGGTTCCGTCAGCAATGTCGCATTCGTCCAGCGCGCCGTTGAGATTGCAGTCATTCACGGGAATCGGCGCAGTGGAATTCACCCAGATCGGGTCACTGCTGTCACTCGCGGCGGCATTGGTCCCAAGCCAGCCGTGATTGCCGTTTGCCGAACCGTCGGTCACCTGTTGTCCCTGTCCTTCATCGAAGCCCCAATAGCCTGCGAGCCCCGTTTCGTTTCCGACGAGCGGACGTTGCATCGCGTCGACCAACTGCGACTGAGTTCGCGCGACTGACCAGATCCGCACCTCGTCAATCTGTCCATCAAAGCTCTCGTTGCTCGCGTTGAGGTAGTTTCCGATCCCAATATCGCTGCCGGAATACAACAGCGGTCCCACCGCGGGGACTTCGTGCCTGAGCTGACCGTCAACATAGAGGCGTACGTAATTGCCTGTTGCGGAATAGACGCCCGCGACGTGATGCCACGCTCCGAAATAGGTTGATGTCGGCGCCGTATCGGTCGCCTGCACCGAGCCCAGCGTCGCATTGTCGATCCTCAATTGAAGACGACCGTTGCCGCCTTGCTGCCAGGAGAGAATAAACCCGGATCCGAAACTCCCTGCGCTGCGAACGATGCGACTGTGGAGAGCGCCCGCCGAATCCGGACGGATCCACGCTTCGACGGTGAGTTCGTCCGACGGCTCAAGTACCGAACTTCGCGGTATCCGGACCAGGTCACCCGCGCCGTCAAAGTCGAGGGCGTAGTTCGCTGACTGCAGCTCGCACGAGTCGGGCACGCCGTTCTCGTTGCAGTCCGCGGCGCCGGCTGCGATTTCACAATCGTCCGGCACGTCGTTGCCGTTGCAGTCGTTGCCAACCAGCTCGCACTCATCCGGGACGCCGTTGGCGTTGCAGTCGTTATCGATCAGCTCGCACGCGTCGGGTATTGCGTTGGCGTTACAATCCGCGTAGGTGCCCGCAAACAGATCACAGAGATCGCTGACGCCGTTGCCGTCGCAATCTTCCAGACCGCCGGGCTCGCACTCGTCGGGGACGCC
>DAOPJV010000020.1:0-45203 GCA_035399845.1 Phycisphaerae bacterium
GTTTCTAGCCACGGGTGGAGCGGAGACCGCATAGCGGTCGGAGCGCAACCCGTGGCTAGCGTTTTTTCCTCGGGTTTAGCCCTGAAAGGGCGACACAATTCCCGGACAGTCTCACCCTGACAGGTGAGCATGCGACATAGCGCGGAAGCGTCGGACATCATCCATCGTATTCCCACCGCCGACACGCCAGCCGCATGCTTGCCTGTGAGGGCAAGCATGCTGGCCCACCCTACGCGGGCTGCGTCTCCAGGCGTTTGCCTTCCATTCGATTCACGACAATCGCCCCGATCGCGTCGCCGAGCACATTGGTCGACGTTCGGAACATGTCGAGGAAGGCGTCGACCGCGAAGATCAGCGGTATGTAGTAGATCGGCAGACCGACGGCGGCGGCGACGAGGACCATCGTGACGAGCCCGGCATCGGGAACGGCCGCGGCGCCCACGCTCGCCAGGACCGCCGTCACGAAGATCACGAGCGTCACGCCCATCGTCAGCTCAAAGGGCACGTCGACAAGCCCGCCGTAGATCTGAATCAGAAAGATCACGGCCACGCCCTCATAGAGCGCCGTCCCGTCCATGTTCATCGTGGCGCCGAGCGGCAGCGAGAAGTTTGCGACCTTCGGCGAGACCTTCAGATTCTCTGTCACATTGGCGATCGTCACGGGCAGTGTCGCCGCGCTGGAGCGCGTCGTAAACGCGATCATCCACGCCTCACGCAATCCTCGCCACAGCGCGAAAGGTCCCACGCCGCCGATGAAGTAACACACGGCCAGCAGGAAGATCACGTGGGCGAAGATCGCCACGATCACTGTTCCGCAGTACCAGCCGAGGGCGTGAAAGATCTCGGGACCGTTCTCGGCGACGAGCTTGGCCATGATGCACATGATGGCGAAGGGCGCCACACTCATCAGCCAGTGCGTAATCTTCAGGATGACCTCGTTCATGCCCTGGAAGAAGTTGATCACGGGCCGCGCGGGCTCCCCCACAAAGGTGCAGGCGATACCGAGCAGCAGCGCGAAGAAGATCACGCCCAGCGAATTGGGCGGGCTCTTCGAGACGGACTCGAACGGATTCATCAAGAGCGGCTTCACGATGTCGTCGCGGAACATGTCGGCGGCCGTCCGCTTTTCGGCGGCGGCGATCTTTGCATACTTCGCCGAGTCATGGCTCGCGGATCGATCGCCGGATTTCTGCGCGATGAAGGCCAACAGCCCCGCGTCCTTTTCCGAGGTCGCCTTTCCGATCTGCCGTTCATATTCGGCGCGCAGATTCGTCAGTTCCGTTTCACGCTCGGCGCGGATGCCCATCGCGGCGCTGCGCGAACCCGGCTGAAGCGTCAGAACGAAGACCAGACCGATGGCGACAGCGACACCCGTCGTGCAGGTGTAATAGACAAGCGTCTTCCAGCCAATGGCGCCGAGTTCTCTGATATTCGGCAGACTTGTCACACCGGCGACAATGCTGGCCAGAATCAGTGGCGCGATGATCATCTTCAAGGCGCCCATGAAGATGACGGGACCGCAGAGATCGAGCAGCCAGAGCGCGTCGGCGATCCACGCGGGGCGTTCGGGTTTCCCCCCCGCCGCCGCGACCGAAGCCTGTGCCTCAGTTGAAACGGCCGCCTGCGTCGCGGCGCCCGGCGTCGGCGTCTGAGCCTGTTTGTCGAAGTGGTGCAGCGTCAGCCCCAGGATGACACCAAGGATCATGCCGACGAAGATGAGGTTGTGGAGCTTGAACTTCACGGGGCCTCCTTGCGCGAGATATTCGACGATGCGCCGTCGAGAACGACGCCCACCGAGCGCCGGCGCCGCGCGGCGGCCGTTCATGATTCGCACTGCTTGAGAGCAGTGGCACACAGATTCGATGGCGGCGCCGGGAATTTCCTCGCGCGACGCGTCAGCCGGGGAGCTGGACCTTCAGATCGGCCCATTCCTTCAGGCGGGGGCGATCCGTCATGTCATACTGCAGCGGCGTGACGGAAACGTACCCCTCGCCGATGGCGTGGCGATCGCTGTCGTTCGGATCGCCGTAGTTCTGAAAGTCGCCGCTGAGCCAGTAATAGGATCGACCGTACGGATCTTCGCGCTTCTCGATGCGCTCATCCATATTCTGCGTCGACATCGGCACAACGCGGACACCTTTCGGCCAGCCCGGCTTGAGTTCCGGAATATTGATGTTGCAGACACAGCCGGGCGGAATGCCCCGCTTCGCGGACGCCTCGATGATCGGCTTGGCAATGCGCGCGGCCGCATGGAAATCCATGTCGCGATACAGCTCGAACGAAATCGCCACGGCGGGTCGTCCGAGGATCGCCGCCTCCATCGCCGCCGCGACGGTCCCCGAGTACAGCACGTGAATGCCCGTATTCAGTCCCGCGTTGATTCCCGAAACGACGAGATCCGGCGGCGACTCGATCAGATGATGCAGCGCGAGCTTCACGCAGTCGGCGGGCGTGCCTTCGACGGCCGTGCCTTCGAACCCGTCCCCGATCTTCGCGTGATGCCAGAGAACCGGATGCCGGATCGTGATCGCGTGCGACGTGCCGGACTGGACGCCCTGGGGCGCAATGACCTCCACGTCCCATTCCTCCGCCAGCACGGCGTGCAGCGCGCGGATGCCGGGGGCGTATATACCGTCGTCGTTGGTGAGCATGATGCGCATGGGCGGCGATTGTAGGACGCGCGGTCGAGTCCTACAATTCCACAGGGCGGGAGACCGCCCGCCGGCCGCACGCCAGCCTCCGGAATCGATGCAGAGGAATTCAGAATGCCGTCCAAGCCAGGCCCTTTTCGCATGTCACGAACGATGCAGGGCTTCATTGCGCTCGTGGCGGTCCTCGCGATGACGGGCGTCGTCTATCAGGAACTGCTCCAGTCAGGCCTGATCGACAAAGGTGATCACGCCTGCGTCGACCTCGGCCGGTATTGGGCGAACCGGTTCCAGCGCCTGGCCCTGGAGTTCAATGAGAACCCGAGCGAACACTGGCGGGACACGTTCGATATCTTCACAAAAAGCGGAATCCAGCAACCGCCGAACACAGGCGGATTCTGGCAGCCGCTCGTCACCCTGACCTTTGCGCTGGACGCCAATCTCGCGTCCGGCCCGCTGGCGGAGCCCTTTCACTTCCATCTGACAAACGTCGCGCTGCACCTGTTGAACTGTGCGCTCGTATTTCTCTTGCTGCGGCAGTTCAGCAGGACGCTCGTGTGGCCCGTGCTGCTGACGTTGTTGTTCGCCCTGCACCCGATCCAGGTGGAGTCCGTGGCGTGGGTATCCCAACGAATGACGCTGCTTGCGGCGTCATTCGCCCTGCTGGCGACGAACTGCTACGTACGGTACGCCAAAACGGGCCACGCGCGCTGGATGACGCCCACGCTGCTCTTCTACGCGTGCGTCCTGCTGTCGCGTCCACTGTACCTGGCCCTGCCGGGCGCCTTTCTGATTCTGGACATCTGGCCGCTGCGACGACAGGGCTGGCAGACGCTCGTCGAGAAGATTCCCCTGTTTGGCCTGTTGCTATTGGGGAACATGCTCGACACCTCGATTCGCGAACACGCCCAGCCCGTCCACGGCGGCGGTCTGGAAGGTGTGCAGTCCATCCTCCATAACCTCGCCTCCCTGCTGGCGCGCCCGTTCTGGCCGTTCGACCTCTCTCCGTACCACGTCCCCGAATCAACAATCGGCGCCATCTCGCTGGGAACCGTTGTCGACGCGCTGATTGTGACGCTGTTCGCTGTCGCCCTCATCCTGACATTCCTCAGGAGCAAGCCGGTCTTCGTGGGACTCGCCTGCATGGGGCTCATCGTCCTGCCGGCGCTGATCCAGGCGCCCTTCAGCGAATGGCTGCTGAGCGATCAGTACCTCTACCTGGCGCTTGTGATTCCCTGCCTGTGTGCGGCGGCCTGGCTGGGGGATGTCGATTGGGGGCTCCAGTCTCGAAAGCGCCAGTGGGCGGCCGTCGCCGTCACGTGTGTCGTTGCGGCCTGCGCTGTCGGCTCTTACGCCCAGACGCTCAACTGGAGAAGCGATCGCGACATGGCCGAACACTCGATCGCCCTTTACCCGGATCAGGCGTTCGGCTACATCGCCGTCGTTGAGGCCTTCATCGCCGAACACGACTATGAGGCGGCCCTTCGCGCCGCCGAGCGCGCCCAGAAGATGGAGCCGGACAATCCATCGACGGACTTCTACCTCGGCACCGTCCTGCTGCTCTACGAATCCGATCGCAGCGCGCAGGCGATCGACCATCTGGAGTCCGCGCTGAAATCGAATCCGAACTGGATTGAGTGCCTGCAGAATCTCGGCGTCGCCCTGGGGCGCAACGGCAGAACGGAAGAGGCCATCAGGTACCTCGAACGCGCCCGCGACCTGGATCCGTCATCGGCCGGTATTCGGCTGGGCCTCGGAACGGCCTATCTCGAGACGCAGAAGTACGCCGACGCGCGCCGCGAGTTCGAAGAGGCCGTCAAGCGGGACAACACGCCGTCGGCGCACCTGGGCCTGGCGATCGCCTGGGCGGCCAACGACAACCCCGACTACGCCCAGCGCCATCTCGCCGTGGCCGTCGAGAAAGACCCCGGCGTCGCGTTTCGAGCGGGGCGTTCGCCGCTGCTGAGGCGATACGCCGATCGCCCCGGCTTCCAATCCCTCATCTCCGTCGACCCGAAGGCCAATCAGGGCAAGGGGCCCGTGACTGACGCGCCCACCTCTTTCGAATCCGGCGGCGCCTCCTGACGACGAGAACCGATCGACCCATGGAATTCAGTCGATTCAATCCCGACGAGCAAACTCACCTGACGCGCGCCCAGGTGCGCGAAGTGGATCGCCGCGCCATCGAAGACTATGGCGTACCCGGCGTCGTCCTGATGGAGAACGCCGGCCGCCACGCGACGGATCTGATTCGCGAGGTTCTGGTCAAGTTCGAACCCGTCACGAGGCGGTTCATCGCCGTCGTCTGCGGACGCGGTAACAATGGCGGCGACGGATTCGTCATCGCCCGCCACATGTCGAACGCCGGGAATTGCGTCGAGATCTTCCTCGCGGCCGAGCCGAACGACCTGAAGGGCGACGCCCTCATCAATTACGACATTGCCCGAAAAATGGGAATTCCGATTAACCCATTCGTCTCAGGGAAGGACATCTACGTCGGACTGGCGAGACTTCGCAACTCGATCCTGATCGTGGACGCGATCCTCGGCACGGGATTTCATGGCGCCGTTCGCCCGCCGCTGGACGTCGCGATTCAGGGGCTCAACGACATCCAAAAGATGATCTGCGCGATCGACGTTCCCTCGGGACTCGACTGCGATACGGGTGAACCCTCGAACGCAACAATTCGCGCCAAGATAACGATCACGTTCGTCGCGCGGAAAATCGGTTTCCGTTCCGAATCGGCGAAGGCCTTCCTGGGCGATGTGAAAGTCGCCGACATCGGTGCGCCATCGGCAATCATCAGGGAAATCGCGCCGGACTAGTCAGTTCCGCCGGCGAACGCCGGGGCCGCCATATTCCGCCAGATTCTTTCGATAATAAGACAGGCTCGCCTTCAGACCGCCGCGGCGATTGCGCGCCAGCCAGATGCGCTCGTGCCGCTTCATGATCGCCGTCATGTCCCGCTTCATGTCAGACATGGACGCCACGCGGCCGCGGGCCCCTTTCCCGAACGACAGGTCGGCCCGCGCGCATCCATGACTCAGCACATCCAGCGTCAGCGCGAACTCGTCGCGGACCAGATCGGCGCCGAAGTCAACGCGCGCCGCCCGCTCCCGCAGGCGCCCGATGCGCCGGCGCATGCGTTCGATTCCCGCCGGCGTCAGTCCCTGAACCTCGCGAATCTTCTCGATGGGCCGATTCAGCATCTCGAAGAAGACGCTGCGATTGTGAATCGTGACGCCCGACAATTCGTGGATCCGCCCCACATCGAGCCATAGCTTGCCGGCGCCGTGTTTCTCGCCGCGGAACACATGTCGATCCAGCGCCTTCGCAAGGTCCAGCGCCGCGTTTTGCCTGGCGTTCCAGCTCAGCGCCGCCGACAACGCGAAACCCGCATAGCTCACGGACAGCTGCTGACGATGACCGTAATCGCCCCAGTCCGTTACCAGCAGACCCGTCGCGCCGTTCCGCCGACCCGTGTCCGCCGCAAGCGCGATGTTGTCGATCATGTTGGTCGTGCGGCCCGCAAAGCTGCACCAGCTCGACGTCCCCGGACAGACATAGAAATCGAGCCCGGCGTCGCGGATGTACCGACACTCCTTCCGAAACGGATGGATCGATTCATAGCCCCAGATGAGCGGGATGATGTCGCGTGGCAATTCCCTGGCCAGTTCCGGGTTCTTCAGCAGCCAGTCCGACCAGAACTGCATGCGCCGACCGTGCTTTCGCACGACGGCGTGGATCTTCCTGATGTAGTTGAGATAGACGCGCCCCGCCCCGATCCGCCTGCACGCGTTCGCGCTTCGACCAAATCCGAGTTCCCATGGTTCGTCGCAACCGACGTTGAACTGGCGGCTGTCGAAATTGGGCAGCAGCTGCTCGTAAAGCCCCTTCATCAGCGTCACGGCGCCGGGATCGACAGGACACAGCGTCGTCGGATGCTCGCGCGTCTCGCCCCATGGCGTCTGCCACGGGCCCGTTGTCTCCGCGAGGCGGCGGTAGGGCTCGTCACGAAGCCAGTGCTCCATGTGCCCCAGCGAATTCTGATTCGGAACGAGTTCGATGTCGCGTTCGCGGCAATAGGCGTCCAGCGCGACGATTTCACGCGCCGACAGGGCCGACGTTCCTCGCCAGATCTTCTCGTGGCCTTTGTACGCGTACGTGTGTTCCGTGTAGAGCTGGAGCTGGTTGAACTTCCAGTCGGCAAACAGATCGATCATGGCGTGGAGCGACGCCGTCGTCGGGATCTTGTCGCGACTGATATCGAGCATGACGCCACGGGCGGCGAAGTCGGGCCAGTCCGTGATGTCCATCGCGGCGATACGCCCCGCCCCCGCGTCCATCAGTTGTCGAAGCGTTCGAATCGCGTGACGCAGACCGCGCGGGTCGTCGGCGCGGATCTCGACGCCCCGCTGCGTGACGCGCAGCCGGTACCATTCCGGCCCCCGCGCGGACTCGACGCGGATAAGCCGCACATCAAACGTCTTCTTCCCGCGAAGCCACGATCGTCTCGATTCGCCACGCGACCATTCATTTCGAACCACGGAAATGGCGTCCGGCCAATTGTCACCTTCGATTCGCATCTCGCCGCTTTCGGCGGAAAAGACGCCGTCGAGTCGGCGCACGCGCCGAGGAATGGGGAGCAGTTCGCGATCCGTCGCAGGTCTTGTCATCGTGGTTGGTAGCTCGTCGTCGGAAGGGTCGATCGATCAGGCGTCCTTGGCGGACGCGGACGCCATCCAGGCGCCGTCGACGGACGTAGAAGACTGGAATCGCGCCGCCAGACTCAGGACGGCCACGTAGAAATAGCCCGCGGCGAACAGGCTCATGAAGAACAGGCCCACCCACAGGCGCATCGTCACGGTGTACCAGATACACGCGGCCATGTAGAAGGCCATCGCGAGTTCGAACAGGGACTGGAGCGTCTTGCGGTCAATGCCCTGCCATCCGTTCTTGCCCCGCCATCCGGCGTCCTTCGCGTCCCGCACGCCGAACTTGGGCGTCCGCACGAATTCCGATTGGCCGCCGAAGAAACCCTCGAAGGCGGCGCGGGCGTTGTTCAGTGAAATCCCAACGCCGACGCTCATCAGGAAAGGCAGGTACTTGATGCTGTCGGCCCAGGTTCGGAACTGTTCACGCTGCGACGCCACGTAGAACGTGCTCGCCGAAAAAGTGGCCAGCAGAACGAGCGATACATCGATCGCAACCTGAATGGCCCGATGGCCGGCAAAGAGCGTGACCTTGGCGTGCAGCGCCGGGAACAGCAGAAACGTCAGCAGCAGGATCAGAAAATAGCTCACGCAGCTCGTCAGGTGGAAAAAGGCCTCCACCTTGATGCGCCATGGCAGACGCGACTTGAGAATCCGTGGCAACAGCTTTCGGCAGGTCTGGGCGCCGCCCTTCGCCCAGCGATGCTGCTGACTCTTGAACCCGTTCATCTCGGGAGGCAGTTCGGCCGGGCTCGTCACGCTGGGCAGGAAGACGAACTCCCAGCCCTTCAGCTGCGCGCGATAGGACAAATCCAGATCTTCCGTCAGCGTGTCGTGCTGCCAGCCGCCGGCGTCCTCGATGCACGACTTTCGCCAGGCGCCCGCCGTGCCGTTGAAGCTCATGAAGCGGCCGCTTCGGTTTCGCGCGCCGTGCTCGATGACGAAGTGACCGTCCAGGAGAATCGCCTGGGCCTCCGTCAGCATCGACTGGGATCGATTGATGTGCTCCCAGCGCGCCTGGACCATGCCGACTTTCGGATCGACGAAATAGTCGATCAGCTCATGGAGGATGTTCTTTGGCGGAACAAAATCGGCGTCGAAGATGACAACGAACTCACCTCGGGCGATCTTCAGCCCCGCTTCCAGGGCGCCGGCCTTGTAGCCCTCGCGATTGTCGCGATGCATGAAGACGACGGGATGTCCCTGGGCGCGCATGTCCTCGCAGGCCGCCCGTGCAATCTCGACGGTCTCATCCGTCGAATCGTCCAGCACCTGGATTTCGAGGCGATCGCGCGGATAGTCGATCCGACAGGCGGCCTCGATGATGCGCCGGGCCACATACTGCTCGTTGAACATCGGCAGCTGGATCGTCACAAACGGGGGCGTCTCAAATCGCCCCGGCTTCTTCGGTGTGTTCCTGCGATATTTGTAATAGAGATAGACAAGCGAATAGCGATGAACGCCGTAGATCGCCAGCAGCACGCAGGTCGCCAGATGCAGCGTGATCACCGCATATTGCCATGTGACAGCGAGATTCATTCGAGGTCATTCAATCGATTCGTGCGCCGCGGGGCGAGCCGCCATGCCCAAGTTCCCAACCTTTGAATTGAGATATGCTAAGGATTATTTCGCCCCGACGCCATGTCGGCGCCACAGCCATCGAATTCGATTCGACGTTTCCCGCCCTTGGCGCGGATTCGACGTCCCAATAAGACGCCGCCACCTACCGTTTTGCACACCACGCGAAGAGCGCCAGCCATTCGCGACGCTGAAGGTCGATCAGGGCCGCATCCGCGTTTCCGGATTGCTCCACGCCGTCGATGAACACGTGAGCGTCGTATCCCTCGATCATCGCCATCGCCGGATGCCGGCCCACGCGACGAAACCAGTAGTGGCTGTTCCAGTAGTCTCCCTCGCGGCGATGCATGATCCCGTGCAGAAACGCCCCGGTCGGCGTGTCGATTCCCTGGCTGATTGCGTGTGATTTGTCCAGTTCATCCACGTAGAGCCAGACAGCGGCGACGAGTTCCGGTCTCCCGGCGAGCTCAGGCGCCCTGACGACCTCCCGCACGACGCGTGACCTGGCCGGCGCCCCGCCCACAACCCAGGGCATGGCCGCGGTTATCGGTATCTCTTCCAGCAGCGGCGCAATCGCCTTGCGCACACCATCCTGAATCCCGTCGAGCTGATCTCCAAGGTCCATCTGCGCAATTATACCCAGATCGGGTAATCACCCACACCTCCGCAGCGAGCCCATTTCCAGTGGACCGGCCGCGAATCCACCCCAACAGGGACGCCCGGACGCGTTGGCACGGGCCTTGCTCTTGCTGACAGATCCCATGAAACGGGCGCCGGTCCTCAGGAGGACCCAGCGGGAGACGACGACTATGTGCAGTAACTCGATCAGGACAATCTCAGCCATCGCCATTTGCGCCAGCGCGGCGGGCGCCACGCGCGCCTTTGCGATCGTGCCGCCGGCGCCTCCGGGCTGTCCGCCGACAACGCGTCACTTCGAATCGAATGCCGAAGTCCTTATTCCGTCGGGACCGGCCGTTGTGACATCGCAGATCAACGTGTCGGGACTTGAGGGAATCCTCTGGGACACGGACGTGCAGATCTTCGTGTCGCACGATTTTCCGCTCGATCTGGACATCGCCGTTGTGACGCCGGCCGGCGCCGTCGTCACGCTGGTCACGGACGACGGCCATCTGGATCCTGAAGTGTTCAACGGTGTGATCTTCGACGACCAGGCCGATCCCGGCGGTCCCATGATCGCTGACGCGCACAACCCGAATCTCGCCTCCGATCGAGACTACAACGGCACGCCGGCGCCTGTGCGCCTCGTTCCCGAGGAACCCCTGATGGGTCTTTTCCTGTTCGAGCCCGGCAACGGTCCCTGGACTCTGGTCGTGTCCGACGACAAACCGCTGGACGCCGGCGTCATTCACGGCTGGGCCCTCGACCTGACCACGATCCCGGATATCGAGTTTGACCTGGGCGGCGGATCGCCTCCGACATTCAGTAACGCCAACGCGCAGGTAATTGGCGCCGGCAGTCCGAACGTCATCCAGTCGACCATCGTCGTGGGCAATCTCTTCGGCGCCGTGGGCGATCAGATCTGCGCCCTGACGATGGAACTCGACGTCGATCACACGCGATGCGCCGATCTGGATATCACGCTGACATCGCCGGCGGGAACCGTTTGCACGATCACGACCGACAACGGCTCGAGTTTCGACAACGTGTTCGCGGGAACTTCATTCAATCCGTTCACGAATCTGATTACAGGCGTGCCCCCGTACGTGCACAACGACGAACTGATCACGGACCATGAGTTCATGAACCTGACAGTCGCAACGGACCTGACGCCGGAAGAGTCCTTCGGTGTGTTCACCGGCGAAAACCCGATCGGTGTGTGGACGCTGACGATCTCCGACGACCAGGACTTTGATGGCGGTATGCTGAACTCATGGGAACTGACGGTCATCACCTGCATTCAGCCCGACACGGACGGCGACACGATCGCCGACGCGTGCGACAACTGCGTGGATGACGCCAACGACGATCAGGCGGACGCCGATGGCGACGGGATCGGCGACGCCTGCGACAGCTGCTTCGGCGACAACGCGTCGGGCGATGACGACATGGACGGTGTCTGCAACGATCAGGATCAGTGCGCCGACAACGACGACGCCCTGGACGCCGACGGCGACACGATTCCCGACGCATGCGACAACGCGCCGAACGACGCGAACACGGATCAGGCCGACGCGGACGGCGACGGTGTCGGCGATGTCATCGACCTGTGCGACGGCGATGACGCCAGCGGCGATACCGACGGCGACGGGATCTGCGACGACACTGATCCCTGCGCCGGCGACAACGCCAGCGGTGACGATGATGGTGACGGCATCTGCAACGATCTGGACGAGCCCGCGGCGCAAATGGCCGACATGGGCGCCTGCTGCGGCGGCGGCGTGCCGGTCATGACGCCCTTCCTGCTGCTCGGTTTCCGACGACGCCGTCGAGGGACCGGCGCCCGGGCCAGGCGCTGAACGACGAATCGCCAGTAAAATCACCAATCTGATCACTCACGAAGCGTCCGCCGGCCCCCGGGTCGGCGGACGCTTCTTTTTGTCCGGCAAATGCCGATGAACCGCGGCCCAGCCGCCGATAACTATGGAAACGACCCTGAATCCGTCGAACGTCCATGAGCAACCCCGAGCGAAAACACCCTGGGATCGCCCTTCCGGTCATCTCCAGCGATGACGAGATCGCCCTCCCCATGGCCGGACGGCGCGCGCCAACGGGGCCCATCCGACGCGTCGCCCTGATTCGCCCGGCGACAGTCCTCCCCGAAATGACATACACAACAGTCGTCGGCGCCCCGTCGCTGGCGCTGGCCTATCTCAGCGCCGTGGTTCGTCAGACCGGCCGAAATGTCGTGGCCATCGACGCGTTCGGCGAGGCGCCGGACGCGTTCGCCCCCCTCGGCAATCGCGGTCTCTGCGTCAACGGACTCGATATCGACGACCTTGTCGCCCGCATTCCGAGCAACGTCGACCTGATCGGCGTCTCGTGCATGTTCTCCAACGAATGGCCCTACCATCGACGTGTGATCAACGCGATCGCGCGTCGCTTCCCGGACATTCCGATCATTCTGGGCGGCGAACACGTATCGGCGGATCCGGATTACTGTTTTTCCTGCTGCCCCGACATTCTCGCGTGCGTCATCGGTGAAGGTGAAGATACGCTCGTTGATCTGATCGATGCGCTGGAATCGGGGCGCGATCTCACCGGCGTTCCCGGGCTCGCGTTGCGCCCCCAGGACAGCGGCGTCCATCACACCACGAAGCGATCGCGACGCCGCGCGCTCAGTGGGCTGCCATGGCCCGACTGGGATGGCATGCCGATCGAGAACTACCTGGCGCGCGGCATCGGGCACGGTGTCGCCCGGGTTCGCAGCCTGCCGCTGCTGGCCTCGCGAGGCTGCCCGTTTCAGTGCGCCTTCTGTTCGAGCCCGCAGATGTGGGGAACACGCTGGGATATTCGCGACGTCGAAGACGTCGTCGCCGAGATGCGGTCGCTCGTGGCGACCTATCGCGTCAACAGCTTCTCCTTCTACGATCTGACGGCGATCATCCGGAAGGACTGGATCCTCGCCTTCGCGAAGCGGCTGATTGACGAACGATTGAACGTCTCCTGGAATCTCCCATCCGGCACACGCTCCGAAGCGCTCGACGACGAAGTCGTCCGCGCCCTGCGCGCCAGCGGTTGCCGCTCGCTGACCTACGCGCCGGAAAGCGGCTCACAACGCACGCTCACGCGCATCAGGAAACGCGTGAAACTCGACTGCATGCTCCGATCCATGCGGGCGAGCGTGCGGGAAGGACTCCTGCAGAAGGCCAACATCGTCGTGGGATTCCCGGGCGAGCGCAAACGCGACGTCCTGGCCAGCTACGGCTTCATTCTGCGCATGGCGATGGCGGGCGTTCGCGACGTGGCCGTGTTCCCATTCGTGCCCTATCCGGGCAGCGAATTCCATACGGAGCTGAGGGCCGCGGGAAAGATCCCGGAACCCGGCGACGCCTACGATCGATTCCTGGAAAACAACGTCTATAACTCGTTCGCGGGAATGCGATCCTGGTCGGAACATTTCGGTGACACGTCCATCCGCCTGTTCACGACGGGTGGCATGGCGATGTTCTACACGGCGCAGTTCGCAATGCGCCCCTGGCGAATCGCCGGAACACTCATCCGCATCGCCCGCGGCAGGCCCGACACGATGCTGGAGCGTATGCTGGAAGGAATCCTCGTTCGCATCCGAGGCGTGACCGGCAGTCCTCGCAGGAAGTCCTCACCGACGCTCGACGGCGCGATGGCGACGGAAGCCGGCCACCGAGTCGAAGCCGCCGCCGAGAAGCGCATCCACGACGCGGCGTGACTGCGGCGCCGATCAGATCATGACCCGGCGGTTGTAAATCCACCACTCAAACAGGAGCATGAGCAGGGCAAGTCCGACGGCCCAGGGCCAGAGCGGTTCATTCACTTCCACATCCCCCGAGACGGACTTGATGGCCTGCCCGGACAACGTGAGTTCCTTATTGGGCGCGATCGTCGACTCCGTCGCATCCAGGATGTTGGCGCAGTACGTCTCGACCGTCTTGTCCTTGTCGTCGAACTTCGCGACGTAGGAACCGATCTCGCGCGTCCTGCCGTAGGTCATCGTGTGGCGATCTTCGATCTTGAAATCCTCTTCCGTGCCGTCGGGCCGAACAATCGTCATCGTCTGGGCGCCGGGCGGCGTGGACACGGAGAACGTGTCTCCCGGCGCGATCAGTTTGTTCGAATCCGTGACAGCGCCGCCGGCGAGATAGTCGACGGCGTTCTGCATGAAGATCGGAAACGCCGGCAGCATGCGGAAGCTTGAGTCCAGCAGATCGAACGCAAACACCACGTAGCGATGGCCCGGATCCGTGATCAGCGCCATGACAGTGGAGTCGTCGCCTTCGATCAGTCTCGCCGCATGATCCGGGAACTTCAGCCGTTTCCACCTGATCGTATAGACGCCGTCCAGCGCGACGTAACGCAGAAGCGGATGCGCTTCCCGCCAGGTCACGAAATAGCCGTATTCCACTTCGCCCTCGACGGAAAGCGAATCGATCGCAGGCAATCCGCCGAAGAAGACATAATTGCCGGGCAGCAATCTCGCCGTATCGTGGTTCGACAGCACGACGAGATCGAACGCCGAACGCCCTTCGACGGCGACCTGATCCTCGGCGGCGTTCTCGTACTCCTCGCCGCCCATGATCGTCAGGTCGCTGATCTCCAGCGCATCCTGAAACACGCGCCTGAACACGTATTTCTCCTCTTCGCGATCGCAGACGACGAGGATGCGCAGGGCCCTCGGCGGATCGATGGGACCGCTGACGACATCATCGACAGAAAAGGCGTCCTTCCGGCTGAGCTTCACGGAGATCACGCCACCGGCGTCGTGATCGAAGGGCTCGAACAATACGTTTCGACCGGCCGCGACCACGTCATCGCCCGACGCCGGGCGGCTCGTGGCGACCTTTGCCGGCCCCAGCGTGATCTGTTTGACGTCCTTCAGCCTGTCATCGAGAAAGAGCGAGGCGTCGAGCGTCACTTCCTTCTCTCCGAAGTTCTGCACCTGCGCGAAGACAGACACGAGCCCCGGCCGATCGATCTCGCGCCGCACATCAAACGCCGTCACGCCGATATTGTCGGCGGACTCACCGATCACGTGGTGGATCATATTCGCGCGCGTCACGAACTCGCTTGCGGCGTCTGTCAGACGACCGTCACTGAAGAGCTCGATGTCAGCGACCTGGAGGGACTCCGGATTGAATCCGCCGCCGGTCGCCCCCGTCTCGACCACGCTTGACGAATAGGCGACGGCCAGTTGCAGGGCCTCGCCGATCTGCGTCCTGGCGTCGTTCGGTTCGATCGCGCCGATACGATCCTTGAGGCGCCGCTTGTCGTTCGTGAACGTGCAGACGACTTCGGCCCGATCGGAGAAGGCGATGACCATCGCCTTCGATCCGGCGGCCAGGTTGTCGACGAAGTCACGCGCCGCCTCACGCGCGAGCTCGATGCGCTGGCGACCATCGGCCTCGATCGTCTTCATCGACGCCGACTGGTCGATCAGGAGCACGACATTTCGCTCGGGCTGCCGGTCAAAATTCATCACGGGATTCGCGATGGCCAGCAGAACGGCGAGGAGCAGGAGGAACTGCAGCAGCAGCAGCAGGCTCTTCCGGAGTTTCTGGAAGGGGGCGTTGACCTGGAGATCCTGGACGGCCTTCTTCCAGAGCAGTGTCGACGGAATCGTCCGCTCGACGCGCCGCAGCTTCAGAAAATAGAGCAACAGCAGCAACGGAACCGAGATGGACGCCGCCATCAGCGCCGCGGGCCACGTCAGAAAACTCATCGCACAAGTCCTCGCTGACGCAGATAGTTGAGCACGAGCGATTCAAACGGATGATCCGTGACGGCCAGGTAATACGACGCCCCGCGCCGCATGGCGTAGGAACGGATCGACTCGCAATAGGCCTGGAGATTGGCCTTGTACTTGTCCAGCAGAGGCTTGCTGATCGTGACTTCGGCCACGTCGTCGTCCTCGCAGTCGACCAGCTTGAGATCGCCCGCGAGTTCCGGATTCACTTCCTCGGGGCTGAGCACCTGGAGAACATAGATGTCCATGTTCCGGCCGAGCAGGTATCGGAAACCCGCCTCGAATCCGCCCTTGTCCATGAAATCCGAGAGAATCAGCACGACGCCCTTCTGTGACTGCCGCAGGGCGAACTGCCGGGCGGCGGCCGCAAAGTGACTCCTGCCTTCAATTGGCGTTTCTTCCAGGAATTTCACGATCTGCGGCATCATCCGGCGGCCGCGAAGCCCCTGGCGGAAATCCGTCACGCGATCGTTGTAGGCGCAGAGATTCACGCGGTCATAGTTGCACAGGCCGATGTAGGCCATCGCCGCGGCGACGCGTTTCGCATAGAGGCCCTTCTGCGGCTTGCCGTGGGCCATCGATCCCGATACGTCCACGATGATCGAGACGTTCAGGTCTTCCTCTTCCAGAAAGAGCTTCAGGAACAACCGATCGAGGCGCGCGTAGATATTCCAGTCGATATGACGCAGATCGTCGCCGATCACGTAGTTGCGATAGTCGGCGAACTCGGCGGACTCGCCCTTTCGCCTGCTCTTCCGCTCGCCCTTCTGCCGGCTGGCGTGGATCTTCCGCGAGACGATCTCGAGCTGCTCGAGTCGCGCCAGAAAATCGGGATCGAGCAGCTGCTCGTCATTTTTCGCCGCGCTTCGCGTGGCGGGTGCTTCAGCCATCCTCGTTGTCTCCGCCAGTCGCTTGCGCGACACCGCCCGAACGGAAAAGGCGCCCGATTCAGAGCGGCCCCGAAAGTCTCCGATGATTATACCGGACGCGCGCGTCCGGCGTCACGCGCCAACGGCGGGTTGTCCGGCCGCGATCGAGTCCGGTATACTATGATCTGATCAGTCAATTGCAGTCCCCCCAACGGAGTCATCGCAGTATGCCTGACCAACACAAAAAGGGCGATTCTGTCCCACACAGCGAGACCTCGGCGGCCACGATGAACGCGCCGACCCTGCCGCGTCATCTGCCCCTGTTCAAGGTCATCCTCCATAACGATGACGAAAATTCCATGCATCACGTGATCGATTCGATCGTCGAATTGACGCCGCTGAACCAGGAAGACGCCTTGTCCAAGGCGAATGAGGCCCATTATTCGGGTTGCTCGCTCCTGCTCGTCATCCATCGTGAGCGCGCCGAACTGTACGAAGAGCAGTTCCGCTCCAAGTCGCTCACTGTCACGATCGAACCTGTGGAGTAATTCGGGGCGATTCGCCCCTCCTGCAAGGCCATGAAACCAACCGGCCCCAACCCGGAACCGGACGCCTGCGCCGGCGAAAACGCGATTCCCGGGCCGACGCGTCGCGAGCTCCTCGGCCGAGCGCTTCGACTGCGCTGCCCGCACTGCGGTATGGGCCCCCTTTTCAGGCGTTTCTACACGTTGCATGACGCCTGCGAATCCTGTGGCATGGATTTCGACCAGGCCGAGGGGAATACCTGGTTCTTCATGTACCTGACGAGCGGAAGTGTCGTCGGCGTCTGCTTTCTGGTTCTCTTTTTCTGGCGACCTGACAGCGAGAATCTGCCGTGGGCCGGAGCGATCATGATCGTCGCCGCACTGATCACCCTGCTGGTGACGCTGCCGCTGCGCAAATCACTGGGCATGGCGATGGATTACATGATCGAACCACCGACCCGCGGTCCATCCCCGCGCTGAGCCGATGCGCCCGAGCGGACTATCGAGTGGCGGCCATCGAAATCTGGCGCTCGTGCGCCGGAGAGGCCGACTGCTCGTTGGCGAGCATCTTCAGATTCAATCCGCCGGCGGCGTCGATCGAGACTTCCCAGACCTGCCCCGGCTTCATGTTGACGGAGGGCGCCTCGTACTGGGCGACACGAACGCCGTATTCCTTCGCCAGCGCCTCGTCCTCCGTAAAGGCGAGGAAGCGATCCCAGATCGTCTTGTGCAGCGCCAGCTCCGACTCTGTGGCTGTGGCGAATGACGGCGCCGATTGATCCAGCTTCACGCCCGTGCGCGGCGCCTGGTAGTCCCCGAACGCGCGACGGAACAGCGCGAGGTTCGTTTCGCGATTCTCTGCGGCGCCGCCAATCAGATCGAAGTCGAACTTCAGCACCAGCGCTTCGAAATAGACCTGCTCGCCCAGCACCTCGAGCGTCTCAGGGGGGCCGAGTTCACCGCCCCGTCCGATCTGCTGCCAGCGCAGCACCGTGACGGGCATATTCGCGGGACCGACACGGGATTCGACAACGTTCACCTGCGCGACACGATGCGACGCCTGGATGCGCTCCGCGTAGAGCTTCAGCTCCGCCATCTCGCGCTCAAGATCGCCGATCTTCGCCTCGAGACGTCGAATCTTGATTGCCGACAACTGGTCCGTGGCCACAAAGACCAGCGCCAGAAGCAGCACACTGCCGAACGTCAGTTTGAACCAACGAAATCGAAGCATCGTTTCCTCGTACCGGGAAGACCCCTCCGGGCGGCGCAGGATAGTCGTGTGGCGCGCATCGCCTCCCCCCTCATATCGGGAAGCGGCCCCCTGAACTCGTCTCGCACCGGAATCTTAGTACGATACCGGACGTTGCGTAGTTCTCCGGCGAAGGCTATCGGACGAAACCGCCAAATCGGCGTTTCGAGGCCGCGAGTCCCGGTTCCCGCGCCCGCTGTCCCTCTGCGTATACGATACGAAACCCGCGCCGGCGCGGCCCACGCACGACGCCGACACCAGGCGGGTGAGGCGTCAGTACTTCGTCACGACGCCGTTGATCTGCGCATCGGATATGCCGAGCTTCTGGGCCATCCGGAGGTACTTCCAGCCCTCTGACTGTCGACCCAGCTCAAAGTTGGCGACAGCCAGGTCAAACGGCACGCGCGCCCGATTGGCCGGCGGGATCCGTTCAATATCGGGCAGGAGCTTCTCGTAACAATCGATCACGCCCCGCCAGTCCTTGTCGTCCTGCAGGACGATGCCAAGCTGGAATCGCGCGAGGGCCAGGCCAATCCTCGTCTTGTCTCGATCCTCCGCCAGAATCTGATTGATCGACGCGGCGGCCTTCTCAAAGCTCGTCACGGCCTCCCGCCACTCATCGAGCCGCAGCATGGCGATGCCCAGATTGCTGTACGCGAACGCAAAGTCCGGCTTCAGGTCAATGGCGCGCTGCAGATGATCCGCGCCGTTCGCGTAGTCGCCTTCGCTCAGCAGCGCAACCCCAAGACCGCAGTGGGCGTGCGGCGACTTCGGATCGATTCGCAGAGCGTGTGACCAGAGCGTCTTTGAATCACGCCAGGCCGCAGTGTAGGCGCGGCTCATTCGGATCAGCGACAGCGACGCGACGATGACCGCCAGCGACAGACCGATGACGCGCATCCGGCGCAGGCTGGCGGGTCCGCCAGTCAGGAGCCGGTAGAAGCCAGCGGCGACAAGCGCCGCCAGTGGAATACTCGCCATGTAGGAATAGCGATCCGCGCCGAGCTGCTGCGATATCTGGACGATCCCGAGATTCGGAAGCGCGATCACGAAATAGGCGGCGAATGCCGCCGCGATCGGCGCCATTCGGCGGCCCATCGCAATCAACGCAATGACACCGACGACAATGAACACAACCGCCCCGCCGAATCGCGGATCCAGGATGCGGATGGAAGCCGGCAATTCGTAAAACGGACTGAGACCTGTCGGCGCAATCGTCCGGGCAAGATAGAAGACGAGACCGTAGCAGGATTGCAGGATCCGATCGCCGAGACCCAGCCCGACAAGATCCGCGCCAGGTTGCCAGACTTCCTTCGAGGCCGACGCGTGATGCGCGATCCGCCACGCCACGACAAAGAACGGCGCCTTCTCAACAAGCAGCCGCATGGCGCGGCGGCCGATCGCTTCGTTCCGTCGCGACAGGCGTTTCAGCGGATACACGTCCGCAATCAGCAGGACCGCGGGCAGTGTGATCGCGACCGCCTTCAGCAGCACGGCGACACAATAGAGGACGAACGTCAGCCCCAGCGCCCCGCGCGCCGTCGATCCGTCGTCGCGTTTCGCCTGGCCACGCAGATAGACGATGACGCCGAGCATCGCAAAGAAGATGCTCGGTAAATAGGGCTGGCTGGAGATCCACACGGCGGGTTCCGTGCGCAGTGGATGGACCGCGAAGAGGAGCGCAACGACGCCGGCGGCGAAGACGATCAGCCGATCATCGCGCGTCGCCGCGTCTCGAAATGAAACGCGCAACACGACCACGATCAGCGCGAACAGCGCGAGCGCGTCGGCCGTATGGAAGGCGAGGCTGAATGCGTGATACACGCCCGGTCGAGGAACCCCCGACTCATCCACGCCCGCCATCAGATGTTCGACGCCGAGTAGCGCCCAGGCCGCCGGTTGCCAGACACCGACGTGGTAGGTGTTCCACGCCCAGTGAAAGTTATCGGACGAAAGTCCGCGGTAGTGCGGATTCGTGACGAAGTTGCGATCGTCATCCCAGTTGGTGAAGCCGGCGCTCAGCGCGGGCCAGAACGCCAGCATGGCGCCCGCGACGATCAGCGCGCCCAGCGCGAGAACGATCGGCGTGACGCGCGGCGGGTTCGGTTGGGAGTTCGAGTCGCGAGCCATTCGTTATGGGTCCAGTCAGGCGGGATCGGATGATAGCATCGATTCGCATCATCGGGCGTCGTACCGCGTGGCTTTTGATGACGGCCCGCCGCAGCGTTGTCGCCATCACGCATCACAACGCTCAAATGAGGCGTTCTATCGCAACCCCGTTGCACAGACACAACACGTCGTTATGACCGGCCCGACCCTTTGGAGAGAAGCCCATGTGGCAGGTGATTCTTAAACTACTGGAACTGCACAACTTAGCAAAATCTCAGCAACCCTCGACGCCAACTGGCACGCCCCATGCACTTACCCACCAGCGTCGGCAACGCAGCCGACCCTGCTACGGGATGCAACCTGCCGGCAGTGAGAACGCACAACCACGGACCACCGACCGGAGGGGTAAGTCGATGGATGAAAACACGTTCCAGAAGAAGCTGGCCGAACTCGTCAAGGAAATCGGCAACCTTCCGGATGAGGATCGCGAGAAGCTCGAAGCGCTCGCGACGCAGACGAAAGAACGACACGCCAAGCTGCGTCAGACTGTGACGAGCCTCCAGGAATCGCTCGACTATCTCCGCCTCAGCGTCAAGTACCTGCTCTTCGATCTCGAAGCGACGCGCCGTGAAAACGGCTATCTTCGAAAAATGCTCGAAGAGCAGTCCGACGGCTGATCGGACCCGAAATACAAAGACCCTGACTGCTCCTTTCCACTGCTCCACACTTGCGACACCACTACCTACCCTTGGCAAGGGGCCGCCGGCGTCCGGCGGCCCTTTGTCATGCGCGCCGAGACAACGTGCGTCCCATTCGGCCGCAATATAACGCGCTGCGCGTCACCTTGGCGCACCGCCGGGCGTGCGTCATATTACCCCTATTCCCGGCTCCTCTGCCCCAATCGGCGCGGGCGCGGCGTTCATGAACCCGAAGCGATCGACAACACTATGAGCTTACCCCCAACGAGGATTCTCTTGGCCAAGATCGGACTCGACGGACACGACAGAGGTGTCAAAGTCCTTGCGCGCGGTCTTCGCGACGCCGGAATGGAAGTCATCTATACCGGTCTCTGGCAGACGCCGGCCGCCGCCGCGAAAGCCGCCATCGAGGAAGATGTGGACGTTCTCGGCGCCAGCTTTCACAGCGCGGCGCACATGACGCTGGTTCCCGTTCTCAAGAATGAACTGGCCAGGCAGGGCCGCCCCGACATTCCCGTCGCGATCGGCGGCATCATCCCGCATGACGACGTTCAGCCGATGAAGGACGCCGGCTGTGATCTCGTCTTCGAGACGGAAGTCTCGATGGCGACGATCGTCTCCGAAATCAACGCCCTCGCGGCGAAATCGCACGAGCGCCGCGCCGACTGCGCCGGCAATGGCCGGCTCGCCGGCTGGCTCGAAGCGCTGCCGACGGGCAATCGCGCCGCGCTGGGTCAGTTGCTGACGTGGGTTGAGAACGGGGCGTCCTCCGATGACGTCGCCTCGAAACTCCCCGCTGTCGGCAAGGCGCCCGTCATCGCCGGCTTCACGGGCGCGCCGGGCGTCGGCAAGAGCACGCTGATCGGGCGCGTCATCAAGGAACTGCGAAATCGCGACAAGACCGTCGCTGTCCTCGCCGTCGACCCCGTCAGCCCGATCACGGGCGGCGCGTTGCTCGGCGATCGGGCGCGCATGACAATGGTCGCGGCCGATGAAGGCGTGTTCCTTCGATCGTCGGCCAGTCGCGGTGAACTGGGCGGTCTTGCCCCCACGACGGGCGCGATGATCGAAGTCATGAAACGCTCGGGCGTCGATGTGCTGCTGATCGAGACCGTCGGCGCGGGCCAGAATGACTTTACCGTCCGCCAGTGGGCCTCGCCGCTCGTCCTGCTGATGATGCCGGGCGCCGGCGATGATCTTCAGCTGGAGAAGGCGGGCATCATCGAAGTCGCGGAAGTGTTCGTCATCAACAAGGCGGACCTGCCGGGCGCAGGCAAGCTGGAGGCCCAGATCCGCGAAACGCTCGGAAGCGATCGCGAGATCGTGCAGACCGTCGCCTCGCACGGCGAAGGCATCGACAAGCTGGTCGACGCGATCATCGGATTCAAGAAGGGGTAAGTTCCAGGCCGACGCCACGAGGGGCGTGAACGCAGACGTCATCAGAATCGCCTGTCAGAGACACAGCCATTCGTATGCGAATGGCGCCGTCAGACGAAGAACGATGCAACGCCCTCGATCGGCCTGCGGGATAGTTCAAGAACGCAACGCGAAAGCACAACCATGAAGATTCTCTCTCTCGTTAAGCACGTTCCGGAATCCACTGCCAGGATCAACGTTCAGCCCGATGGTTCGGGAATTGACCCGAAGGGCGTCAAGTTCGTGATGAACCCCTTCTGCGAATTCGCCGTTGAGGCCGCCCTCCAGTTCAAGGAGAAGAACAGCGGCGCCGGCGCCGAGATCACGGCCCTCACGCTGGGCCCCGACTCGTCCGTGGACGCCCTGCGCACGGCCTACGCCATGGGCGCCGACAACGCGATTCATCTCAACGATCCGTCCTTCGAGAAGGCGGACGATCTCGCCGTCGCGCGCATCATCGCCGCCGCGATCAAGGATGGCGGCTACCAGGTGATCTTCGCCGGTAAGCACGCGATCGACTATGACCGCGGACAGGTCGGCGCCGCGCTGGCCGAATGCCTGGGCATTCCGCACGTCGGCGCCGTTACGGACATCGAGTGGGCCGCCGATTTCAAAAGCGCGACGGCCAGGCGGCGCGTCGAAGGCGCCGAGGAAATCGTCGAAGTGCAGCTGCCCGCCGTCTTCACGATCGAGAAGGGCTACGTCGAAGCGCGATACCCCTCGCTTCCGGGTCTGATGAAGGCCAAGAAGAAGCCGATCGACACGAAGGACGCCGCGGCCCTGGGCCTCTCGGCCGACGACGTGAAGGGCGCCACGGAGATGTACGGTTTCGCCCCGCCCCCCGCGCGCCCCGAAGGCCGCAAGCTGGAAGGCGAGCCCGAACAACAGGTCGCCGAACTCGTCCGCATCCTCCGCGAAGAAGAGAAGATGCTGTAGGACGGCGGGGTTCGTACCTGAGTTGGGCGCCATGCTTGCCCTCAAAGGCAAGCATGTGGATGCGAGACGACGTCGGTCACCCTGCCGACGCCCAACGTCGGCAGGCGTCACGTCAAGAAGAACGGGGCCACTGCTCTCAAGCAGTGCGATACGCCGAGTGCGCACGGGAAGGGGATCCAGGATTCAAGGGATCAAGGACTCGAGTGCAGTCCTAAGGCCGGGCCTACGGCCTGCTAGAGGGTCAAACGGAAGTCACTGGCTAAAGACCGCGATTGGCAGGTTTGAGTTCGAGCTATCTCTCGTTTCGTAGCGGTTGTGCCCTTTCGAGGCCGTGGTTGTTCCGGGAGCCGATATGTCAAGACTGACCGAGGCCGACTTGATCTGGAATCGAGCGTGTGGTGATGACAAACTACGCGACTTGCCTGGAGATCGCGCCCTTGCAGACCTACTTATTGCCCATGGTCTCGCGATGAACGGTGGCGTGTTGCATGCGGTAGAGTGCATGACGGCAGAACAACTTTCCGACGCGGATTCCGGATATCGATATTTCGGACTTGATGGCATCGCGTCGTTGCTGACTCGGGCGCAGCGAATCTTGGAGTTGGGAGAGGACCTCGAAGCCCGTGAAGACCAACTGGATGCGGAATACGTTGAGTTGATTCCCACAGATACTGAGCTAGGTCAGCGTTTCGAGGCCCGATTCAAGACCCACAGATCGGACTTTGCGCCGCTGCGGGCAATAGATGGGGACGGCGGATGACAAGGCGATGTTCGCGGTGTCGCCCGTCGCGGTTCGGTGCCCTACCGAACTGCGTAAGGGAACAGGCCAGCGGAGTTGGAATGCCGGGCGTCACGCCGAGACCCAACGTCGGCATGCTGAAATCGAACAGGCGCAACTCCCGGGCCCCTCTATTCGCAAACCACCTATTCAGGTGATCCCATGGCCGGCTCAACCTGCAGAACAAGATGCGCGCGTCACGCCCAGCGACGCGCGCTCGACTCCCCGACAGTCGCGGTTCGGAACGGATGCGCCATTCCGGCGTTGACCGGCTCGATCGGGATCATTTCAGCTTTCAGCATTTCGGCTTTCAGCTTTCCTACGCGCAAATGCCCGGCCGCTTCTCATGGAAATCCGTCGCCCCCTGAAAGTGATGCGCGATCTGAAGCAGCCGCCCTTCATCGAAGTGCTTGCCCATCAGCTGCAAACCAATCGGCAAACCGTCGGTCGTGTGGCCACACGGAATGCTCAGCGCCGGAATGCCCGCGAGGTTCGCGGCGCAGTTGTAGATGGCCGTCAGGTACATCTCCAACGGGCTGTGCGACTTCTCGCCGAACTTGAACGCTGACGGGTGGCATGCTCCCCCTCCAAGGGGAGCATGGGGCGGCGGACGTGAACGCCGGACTGCTTTGTCGACAACAGGCGGCGAATTCGGAATCACATCGCGGCAATTGAGCCACACGCGACTTCTACATGCTTGCCTTTGGGGGCAAGCATGCCACCCCAATTGGAGGGCCTTCGGCGCAGGCTCTGTGGCGCCGCGCGCAATCGTGTTTTCCTCATCGAATCGGTATGATCTGACTTGACATTTCAATTCACCATGAGGAGTGAAGCGTATGCGCCCCCCCACCATCCATCATCGTATTCCGCTCGTCTGCGCGTTCTCAACGCTCATTATTGTCTGCGCCGTCATCGCCGACGAGCCGACGCCGCAGGATACACGCGCGTCAACGAACGTCATTCGCCTCGAATCCCTCAACCTCGACCTGATCCAGCAGGACTGGGGCCGGCCCGGCGCAGCGAAGTCCATCGACGGGGCGCCGCTCGCGATCGCCGGCAAGACCTACGATCACGGTCTCGGCACGCACGCCTACAGCGAGATGAACATCGAGCTGTTCGGCGACGCGAAGCGCTTCACGGCCTATGTCGGACTGGACGACGAAGTGCAGTGCGATGGCGCCATCGTCTTCGTCGTGATCGTCGATGACAAAGACGCATGGCGATCACCCGTCATGAAGAAAGGCGACGCGGCGAAAGCGCTCTCGATTGACCTCACAGGCGCAAAGACACTCTCGCTCATCGTCGAGGACGCGGACAACGGCATCGACTGCGATCACGCCGACTGGGCCAACGCTGTCATCGAACTGGCGCCGGGAGCGAAACGCCGCCCGGAGACCGTCAGCGCGCCAACGGCGCCCGATCCCATCATCGCCATGAGCGCCGGCGAGAAACCCTGCATCAATCCGCCCTGCATCACGGGCGCGACGCCCGGCCGAGCCTTCCTCTTCCGCATCCCGACGACCGGCGAACGACCCATCACATTCTCGGCGGAAAATCTGCCCGACGGCGTCACGCTGGACAGGACCACGGGCATCCTTTCGGGTTCCTTGCGGAAGGATGGCGAAACGAAGGTTCGTATCACGGCGAAAAACGCGCACGGCGAATTCGAATCCACGCTGACGATCGTCGGCGGCAAACACAAGCTGGCGCTCACCCCGCCGATGGGCTGGAACTCCTGGAACGTCTGGGGAACGAGCATCGACGACGCCAGGGTCCGCGCCGCCGCCGACTGGATGGTCAGGTCCGGTCTCGCCGACTGCGGCTATCAGTACATCAACATCGACGACGGCTGGGAGGCGGATCGCGATCGCCTCGGGCGCATCCTGACCAATGAGAAATTCCCCGACATGAAGGCTCTCGCCGACTACGTCCACAGCAAAGGCCTCAAGCTCGGCATCTACTCGGGCCCCGGTCCGAAGACCTGCGCCGGATACGAAGCCAGCTACCAGCACGAACTGCTCGACGCCCAGTCGTACGCCGCCTGGGGCATCGACTATCTCAAGTACGACTGGTGCAGCTATGGCGAAATCGCGAAGGATGGAAGCCTCGCCGAACTGCGCAAGCCCTACGAGATCATGCAGGAAGCGCTCGACTGCGTCGATCGCGATATTGTCTATTCGCTTTGCCAGTATGGCATGGGCAATGTGAGCGAATGGGGCGCCGATGTCGGCGGCAATCTCTGGCGAACGACCGGCGACATCACCGATACGTGGCAGAGCCTGGCCTCGATCGGATTCGGACAGGCGGGCCTCGAACAGCACGCCGGACCAGGCCACTGGAACGATCCCGACATGCTGGTCGTCGGACAGGTCGGCTGGGGACCCACGCTGCATCCGACGCGCCTTTCGAAACACGAACAGGTCACGCACATCACGCTCTGGTCGCTGCTGGCGTCGCCGCTGCTCATCGGCTGCGACATGACACAGCTCGACGACTTCACGCACGCGCTTCTCGCAAACCCGGAAGTGGTCGGCGTGAATCAGGACCCGCTCGGTCGGCAGGCGTCGCGAATCTGGGTGGAAGACCGACTGGAAATCTGGGCGCGCCCGCTCGCCGACGGCTCGACGGCCGTCGGTCTGTTCAACCGCGGCCGCAAGGCGCACGAGATTCACGTCGATTGGAAACTGCTGAAGCGGAGTGGACCGCAGAACGTCCGCGATCTCTGGCGACGCGAAAACGCCGGGCAGTTCGAAACGGAATACAAGACAATCGTCCAGCCCCACGGGGCCACATTGCTGATGATCTACAACACGCGGCAGTAGGGTCCGATGGGCGACCCCTCCGAGTTGCCTGTGCCACTGCTCTCAAGCAGTGCTGTTCACAACACACGCCAACGCGACTTCCACATGCTTGCCTTTGGGGGCAAGCATGCCACCCTGCCTTTGAGGGCAGGCATGCCACCCACTTTCCGAGCCCGGTCAGTCATGACCGGGTCGTGACGCCATCAACCGCCGCATGACTGCGGCGCCTCGGAACGCTTTCGCAACACACCGACACAACGTCGACAGGCCTGTGCCACTGCTCTCAAGCAGTGCTGTTCACAACACGCGCCAACGCGACTTCCACATGCTTGCCTTTGGGGGCAAGCATGCCACCCTGCCTTTGAGGGCAGGCATGCCACCCACTTTCCGAGCCCGGTCAGTCATGACCGGGTCGTGACGCCATCAACCGCCGCATGACTGCGGCGCCTCGGAACGCTTTCGCAACACACCGACACAACGTCGACAGGCCTGTGCCACTGCTCTCAAGCAGTGCTGTTCATAACACGCGCCTACGCGACTTCCACATGCTTGCCTTTGAGGGCAAGCGTGCCACCCGGCCGAATCGGTCCGCGCAGCGGACCCTACAGACTTTTCAGCTTTCAGCGTTTCGGCTTTCAGCTTTCCCTATCCGCAAATCGCCGGCCGCTTCTCATGAAAGTCGGTCGCGCCCTGGAAGTGATGCGCAATCTGAAGCAGCCGCCCCTCGTCGAAATGTCGGCCCATGAGCTGCAGCCCGATCGGCAGACCGTCCGACGTGTGGCCGCACGGAATGCTCAGCGCCGGAATGCCCGCCAGATTCGCCGCACAGTTATAGATATCCGTGAGGTACATCTCGAGCGGGTTGTCCGATTTCTCGCCGAAGCGGAACGCCGGCGTCGGCGTCGTGGGTGACAGGATTGCGTCACACTTTTCGAACGCCTGATCGAAGTCCCGCTTGATGAGCGTGCGGACGCGCAGGGCCTTGTTGTAATACTGATCGTAATAGCCGCTCGACAACGCGAACGTGCCCAGCATGATGCGGCGTTTCACTTCGGCGCCGAACCCCTCGGCCCGGCTCTTCGAGTACACGTCGAAGTAATCCTTCGGGGATTCCGTGCGATGACCATAGCGCACGCCGTCGAACCGCGCCAGGTTACTCGACGCCTCCGCCGTACAGATGATGTAATAACACGCGATCACATAGGGCGTGTGCGGCAGACGCACTTCCTGGATGTCGGCCCCGAGCGTTCGGAGCGTCTCGATCGCCGCCTCGACGGCCGCGCGCGTCTCGGGATGCACGCCTTCGCCAAGGTACTCCGCCGCAACGCCAATCTTCGGTTTGCCGAACGGCTCAGCCAGCATCCCGACATAGTCCGGCGTGGGTTCGTTCACGCAGGTCGAGTCGCGCCGATCATGGCCGGCGATCACGCCGAGCAGTTCCGCCAGCCCCCGCGCGTCCGTCGCCATCGGACCAATCTGATCCAGGCTGCTCGCAAACGCCACGAGCCCGTAGCGCGACACGCGACCGTAGGTCGGCTTCAGGCCGCAGATACCGCAGAAGCTCGCCGGCTGCCGAATCGAGCCGCCGGTATCACTGCCCAACGCGTGTGTGACCATGCGCGATGCCACGGCCGCGGCCGATCCGCCGGAGGAGCCCCCCGGCACGCAATCAGGATTCCACGGGTTGCGCGTTGGCCAGAGCCCGGAGTTCTCCGTGGTGCTGCCCATGGCGAACTCATCAAGATTCGTTTTGCCGACGATAATCGCGCCAGCGGAATTCAGTCGTTCGACAACGTCGGCGGCATAGGGCGACGCAAAGTTCCGCAGAATCCCCGAGGCGCACGTCGTCACACCCTCGAGCGTGCAGATATTGTCCTTGATGGCGACGGGGACACCCCACAATGGCGAGCCATTCGTCCCAACACCCTCCAGCGAAGTCGCCCGCGCTCTGGCGGCGGCGTCCCAGACTGAAGCCATCGCCCGCAGTTGCGGATCGATGCGGCCGATTCGATCCAACGCGGCGTCCGTCCTGTCGATCAACTGACTCATGGCGACGTAGCTTAACGGGATCCAACACGTAAGTCGCCGGTCCCGCGATGCGGGAATCCGGTCGGCGCAGCGCCGACCTCAGCCCGCAGCGCCGGAGAAGGCGTGACGTGACGCCCGGATCCTGTGGAAAAATGTAACAAACGCCTGACCGATTGCGTTGCGTGGGCCCCGGCGCCTACAATCCACCACAAACACACGGCGTCGTCGCCGGTCGTGTTGGGCCCCATTGCTGATCCAATCCACTGACCCAGGCACAACGGGGGCGCGACGTATTGAAATCTCGACGGTCATAGTCGCCGTCGGCGGGCCGACGTTGGGCCATTGCGGATGTGACGAGGCTGAACGACATGATGACCTGGATCCCGGACACATCGCTGAAGATTCTCCTGATCGACGATGACGACGTCGATGGCGAACTGCTCCGCATCTACCTTCAGAAGATCTCCCATCTGATCGAATTCAGGCACTGCACGCGGGAACAGGAGGCGCTGGACGTCGTGACCGACAACGCCTTTGACCTGATCTTCGTCGACAATCGCCTCAGCCTGTGGACGGGCTCGGAAATGCTGGCGGCCCTGCGGGATCAGGGCTACAACGGACCGGCGGTGCTCTACACGGGCCACATGGAGGAAGTCAGCGCGAACCGCCTTCGCAGCCTGAAATGCCTGGATTTCCTCGAAAAAGGGGACGTAAACGTCAACACGCTGCGATCGACGATCGAGTCAGCCATGGGCCGCGCCGACACGAACTGAGCCGGAAGGCGACACATCACTACATTCGGAACAGACTCGCCCGCCGCTCTTCGAACGGAGCGTTCAGGCTCGCCGAGATCGCCAGCGCCAGCACCATGCGCGTGTCCGCCGGATCGATGACCCCGTCGTCCCAGAGTCGCGCCGTGCTGTAATAGGCGCTGCCCTCCAGCTCATACTTCTCCAGCGTCGGCCGCTTGAACTCGGCCTCTTCCTTGGCTGACATCGGCTGGCCGCCCTTCCGCGTCAGTTGATCGTTCTTCACTGTTGCCAGCACACCCGCCGCCTGCTCGCCGCCCATGACGCTGATCCGCGCGTTCGGCCACATCCACAGCATCCGCGGCTGATAGGCCCGACCACACATGCCGTAGTTCCCGGCCCCGTAACTGCCGCCGATGATGACAGTGAACTTCGGCACACAGGCGTTCGACACGGCGGCGACCATCTTGGCGCCGTCCTTGGCGATGCCGCCGGACTCGAAGCGCTTGCCGACCATGAAACCCGTGATGTTCTGCAGAAACACGAGCGGTATTCCGCGCTGACTGCACATCTCGATGAAATGCGCCGCCTTCTGGGCGCTCTCGCTGAAGAGCACGCCGTTGTTCGCGACGATACCGACGGGATAACCCCAGATGTGCGCGAAGCCCGTCACCAGCGTCGTGCCGTACAGCGCCTTGAATTCGTGCAGGCGGCTACCGTCCACGATTCGGGCAATCACTTCGCGCACGTCGTACGGCTTGCGGATGTCCTTGTTGATGACGCCGTACAGCTCTTTCGCGTCGTAGGCGGGCTCTTCCGCCGGAATGATCTTCAAATGCGTCTTCGGTCCCTGGTTCAGGTGCTCAACGATGTGTCGCGTGATCGCCAGCGCGTCCTCGTCGTTCACGGCGTAGTGGTCCGTCACGCCACTCGTCCTGCAGTGGACGTCGGCGCCGCCGAGTTCCTCCGCCGTCACTTCCTCACCCGTCGCCGCCTTCACCAGCGGCGGTCCCCCCAGGAAGATCGTCCCCTGCTCCTTCACGATGACCGTCTCATCACTCATCGCCGGGACATAGGCGCCCCCGGCGGTGCACGAGCCGAGCACGACGGCGATCTGCGGAATCCCCTCGGCGCTCATGCGCGCCTGGTTGTAGAAGATCCGGCCGAAATGGTCACGATCCGGAAAGACGTCGGCCTGCAGCGGCAGGAACGCGCCACCGGAATCGACGAGATAGATGCACGGCAGGTGATTCTCGTGTGCGATCTCCTGGGCGCGCAGGTGCTTCTTTACGGTCATCGGGTAATACGTGCCGCCCTTGACCGTCGCGTCGTTGGCGACGATCAGGCATTCGCGACCCGCAACGCGACCGATCCCCGTGACGACGCCGGAGGCCGGCGCATCGTTGCCATAGAGATCCCACGCGGCGAGCGGTGAGAATTCGAGGAACGGGCTGTCGCCATCGACAAGACGCTCAATGCGTTCGCGCACGACGAGCTTGCCCCGCGACTTGTGCTTCTCGACGGCGGCGGCGCCACCGCCCTCCTTGACCATTCCGATACGCTGCCGCAGGTCGCGCACAAGGCTCGCCATGTGCTCCGCGTTCTCGGCGAACGTCGCGTCCTGCGTGTTGATCCGGGATTGAATCGTGTCCATGCCGCGAAGGATAGCGGATTCGGCTCGGGCCTCCAAAACCCGGGCGTCGGCGCGAGACAATTGCCCGGCTTCCCCGGCGGAAGTACGATCCTGAGGATCCTGCGCCGGGCGCCGATTGGCCGGAACCCGCGCGCAATGTCCCCATTTTCGAATAGAGGAGGGCCGCCATGCTGACTCGATTGTTCCTCGCGTTCGCGCTGATCCCGTCTGTCGTCGCATTCGCCGACGCGCCGAAGGATCTCGCGAGTCTCTTTCCGAAAGACACGCTGGTCTACGGCTACAGCGCCGGCGCCGACGCTTCGGAGGTCATGGCCAAAGACACGTCCTTTGGGCGCCTCATGGCCGAGCCGGAAGTCCGGCGATTCACAACCACAGTCTTCAGGGCGATCGACGAACTGATTCGGAAGGAATCCCGCGGGGAAGGCGTCCCATCGGAGATGATCGACGGCGCGATACGTGTTCTCGACGCCCTCTGGAGCCGTCCCGCGGCCCTCGGCGTGATCGACTTTGAAGTCGGACCGGCGGGCCCCCGAATCGACGCAGCACTAGTCTGCCACGTCGGCAAAGACGCCGAAAAACTCGCCGACGATATCAACACGCTGATTCGAATGATGGGCGCCCCGGCGCAGCCGATCGAGTTCGCGGGCAAAACGCTGACGATCCCCGATCCGAATGAAGAGATGGTCCGGCCAATGTTCGGCGCCGTCGGCGAGTACTTCGTCATCGTGCACGGCGAGCGCAGCGCGGAAGTCATCCAGCGCATCGAGACCGGCGGCCCCAGCCTGACGGAAAACGACTCGCTCATGGCCTGCCGCAGGCGCATCGCCGGCGATGAAAAGACGCGATCGATGGCGATGTTCATCAACATGGATCGCCTCAGCGCGAAGCTCAAGGCGCTGGCCCTCGACATGGCGGGCCCCGAACAGGCCAACGTTGAAAAAGTCTGCGCCGTCCTCCAGTCGCTCGGCCTGGAGAACCTGAGCGGAATCGCGTGGGAGTCGCACTATCGCAAAGATGGCTGCTATGACGCCCTCTACTTCCACACCCCCGGCGGCGGTCGCGGTCTCCTCAGCCCAGGCGCCAGGGCGATCACGGAAGACGATCTGAAGCTGATTCCGAAGAACGCTCGCTGGGCAAGCGCCGCCAACGTCAACCTGGCCGACGCGCTCCGCGCCCTGCTGACTCACGCGAAGTCGATCGATCCGCAGGTCGCCCAGCAGGTCGACGGTGTCGAGTCCGTCGTGACGGGTGTTGTTGGCGTTCCCCCCGTCGAATTCCTGGAACTCTTCGGCGACACCTTCGTGATTTACGATACGCCGAACTCCGGCGGTATCTGGTTTACGGGCGCCGTCGCCATCATCGAGAGCTCCGACGCGGACAAGGCCGAAAAGCACGTCCTCCAGACCATCCGCAGCATCGCCTCGATGATCGCCGGGGAAGTCGCGCTGGACGTCAGATCGCAGGAACACGGCAGGTACACGATCCAGTTCGTCAATGTCGCGGGCCAGCCGATGCCCTTCGCCCCGGCGTGGGCCAGGCGCGACGGACGAATCATCATGGCGCTCTACCCGCAGATGGTCGCGTCCACACTCGATCGACTCGATGAAGGCGACCTGCGCAACACGTCAATCCTCGCCAACGAGGACTTTGACAAGGCGCGTGGCGTCCTCGGCGATCTGGGAACCTCGTTCACCTACACGAACACGCGGGAAGGCGTGCAGGCCCTCTACCCGCTGGCGCTGATGGTCGGCCAGATGGGCGCCGCGATGGCGCAGGGCGAAGGCGTGAACATCGACATCTCCGCCATGCCCTCCCTGCGAACGCTCGAAAAGCACATCCACGGCCAGACGCAGTTCACGCAGTGCGACAGCGACGGAACGCTGATCTCGGGGTACGGTTCGATTCCCTTCGGCGTCAACTCGATGGCGCCGGCGAGCCTGACGCTGGCGCCGATGGCGACGGCCTTCCTCGTGCCGGCCATGTCGGAGTCGCGCGGCGCCGCCAAACGGACCGTCTGCGCGGCGAACCTCCGCGGTATCGGCCAGGGCCTTTACATCTACGCGCAGGACGATGGCAAGTTCCCGACGGACTTCCAGACGCTCATCGATTCGAACATTCTCACGCCGGGCGTGTTCTACTGCCCGAGCACGACCTTCGGCCCCGGCGACCCGCTCGATTCGTGCTATGTCCTCGTTCCGGGCCAGACGACCTACAGCCATCCGGCCAACGTCCTCGCCTATGAACGCCCCGGGAACCAAGACGGCGAAGGCGTCAATGTCCTCTTCCAGGATGGACACGTGCAGCTCCTGAGTATCGAAGAATTCGAGCAGCGGCTGGCGGAAACCAAGGCGCGGCTCGAAAAGAAGGGCCTCTGATCCGAATGACTGCCGCGATCGCGACGACGGGCAATTTCCGCATATCCGCGAACTTGCCCGCGTCGCGACGCCGTTATAATACCTCGTCCACCGGCGGCGACGTCGCCGGCGGCCTGGAGAGATGGCCGAGTGGTTTAAGGCGGCGGTCTTGAAAACCGCTGTATCGAAAGATACCGGGGGTTCGAATCCCTCTCTCTCCGTTCTTCAGGCGGGCGATTCGCCGACCGGCGCCAGCCAGGATTCCTCCAGTCAGTGCGCAGCTCCCGATCTCCGGATACGTCAGCGGCGTTCCGCGGATCGTGTCCGCCGGACAGCGCGCGAGCCTCAACACATGCGGGGCCCCATGAAACGAATTTCCATTTCGATTCTCATTCTGCTTTGCCTGCTCACCTTCAGTCGCCAGGAAGTCGCCGGCGACGGACCGACGAGCGCGCCGTCCCCTGACTCGAAGCGCCTGGAGACCGATCCGAAACTCGCCGCCGAGGTCCGGGCCGAAATGCGGCGCTGCTGGCGCGACTACAAGACCTACGCCTGGGGCTACGACGTCCTGCTCCCGATCTCCAGACGCGGCCACAACTGGTACGACCACTCCCTGGGCATCTCCCCTTTCGACGCCTACAGCTCACTTGTCGTCATGGGATTCGACGAGGAAGCCAAAGAGATCGAGCAATACGCGTTGGCCATGGACTGGGACAAGGATGTCTATGTCCAGGTGTTTGAGGTCAACATCCGCATCCTCGGCGGTCTGCTCTCGATGTACCACTACAGCGGCAATCCCGCGATTCTCGCCAAGGCCCGCGACTTCGCCGATCGCCTGCTCCCGGCCTTCAAAACGCCGACCGGCATCCCCACGCACTCCGTCAATCTGCGCACCGGCAAGACAGCCGGGAATCGAGGACAGGGAACGGGTGAAGTCGTCAACGTCGCACAGGCCGCCACGTACTTGTTTGAGTTTGGAATCCTGAGCTACTACACGTCCGACGCGAAATACTACCATGCGGCGAAGACCGCCACGCTCGCCATCTACAATCGACGCTCAAAGATCGGTCTCATCGGGGATCGCATCAATGTTCAGACGGGCGAGTGGGCGGGCCGATGGAGCCATCTCCAGGCCGGCGTCGACGCTTATTACGAGTATCTCTACAAGAGCTGGATGCTCTTTCCGGATCCCGAAATCAAGGCGGCCTGGGACCAGAGCATCGCGAAGATCGACCAGTACCTTGCGGACACCCGCGGCGACAAGGTCTACTACGCAATTGTCGACATGGATTCGGGCGAGGTGCAGAAGCGCTCCGTCACACTCTACGACGCCTTCTTCCCGGCGGTCCAGGCGATCTCGGGACACGTCGAGGCGGCGGAGAAAAACCAGCGGACCTGGCACTGGCTCTGGAAGAAGTACGGCATGCTTCCAACGCAATACCGCTACGATACCGGAGAGCTGGAGTGGGGCCATTACGACCTGAACCCGGAGATCATCGAGTCCGCCTACTACCTGCATCAGATCACGGGCAAGCCGGAGTACCTGGAGATGATCCGCGCCTACTGGGCCGATCTGAAGAAATACTGCAGGGATGACGTCGGATTCCATTCCATCGACGATGTCCGCACGAAGAAGCCCAAGGACTACATGCCGACGTTCTTCTTTGCCGAGACGCTGAAGTACCTCTACATCACGTTCTCCGGGAAGGACACGTTCGACTTTCAGGCCCACGTCTTCAACACAGAGGCGCACACGTTTCGAAAGGATCAGTTCGATCCGAAAGAGGCAAAGAAGCGGCTCGGATACTGAGCGACCTCCTCGACGCGAAACGGCGTCGATGACGACGCCCACGTTTCAACGACAACGCGCCGAAGCGCCGCACATTGGGAGGCCCCATGGATCAATTGTCCCACGACCGCGCCCCGCAGAACGCCGAAGGCGACTTCTACACGATTCAATGCTGCCTCGCGTGTTGCGCTCCGCATCACGAAGCGCCGGATCTGATGAACGACGACACCGACGTGTCTGACCAATGCTACTTCCGCCGCCAGCCGCGCAACGACATGGAACTCGAACAGGCGATCAACGCCGTCTGCGTCTCCTGCATCGAATCACTTCGCTACGCGGGGCGCGACCCGCGAGTCATCGCCCGGCTCAAAGCGGCGGACTGCGGACACTTGTGCGACTTTCCCGATTCGCAGTGATCGCGCCAGGCGCAGAACGCGCCCATTCAACCGCCAACCCTGACGTCACGCGTCACGGCGCATCCCCCGTTGCGGCGACGGCCGCGTCGTGCGTTCGATCCACGCGACCGGCTCAACCATTCCCGCAGACGAGGCGCGTCCGGCGTTTATTTTTCTCGCGCAATACAAGCAGGGAAAACGCCGCGATTCGCAGGAAGACGGCCCCACAACTGTCGGCGCTCCATGCGGAAAAGCGTGCAACCCAGCAATAATCCAATTGTCTATATAGACCATTGGAAAATCGCCGCTTGCATCCATACAGTGAATATTGGAGAGTGCCTAAATGCAAGACAAATCCATTCGCGGCGGAGCCGTGGAATCGTCGTCACATCCTGAGAAGGGCTTTCGTCGCGACGTGTTCGCCAGCCCGAAATCACCTGGCCGCGATCAACGGCGGAAAATCAATGAAAACACGGCGTCGAACAGCGCGACGACGCCGACACGGGACTGGACATTGAGCAAATTGGTTTCTGACCGCGTACGCTTGAGGAATGCGACATACGTCACAGCGCCCTTCGGGCCGTAACAGCGACTGTTTCCGTTCCCTGAGCAGCGCGACGCCATTACCCTGAGTCAATGATGAGAATGCCGTAAACACACACGACAAAAAAACAACTCGCGATTGATCGCACGAATGGACCTCGCAACTCCACATTTTACTGACACGTCGGCGCCACGCGCAATTGCAATTGCGGCGACGATATGCGTTCTGTTGGCGCTTCCGCCGGCGCAGGTGGCCGCGCGGGCGCAGACTGGCGCGATCGCGACGGGCGAATCGGCGCCATCTGTCCCGGGCCCCGCTCCCCTCGTCTTTGGGTTCGACATGGGGCCGGGGCGCGCGATCGCCGGCGCCGTCGCCATCCTCACTCTTCTCGCGTGGATCGCACATCGGGCCATGGACCGTCGGCGGCGCCGCCCGAGTGCGCAGCCCACGACAATCGCGGGAACAGGCGACGACAATCATCCTCGCGACGAATTCACGGAGCCGTTGTTTCAGGCCGCATTCGACGCGGCGCCGGCCGGCATGCTGATTGTCGACAGGACGGGTCAGATCCAGGTCATGAATCGCCGGTTCGAAACCATGTTCGGCTACGCGCGCGACGAACTTCGGAATCAACCGATCGAGATGCTCGTACCGCCGGAAATCCGCGAACGACATGTCGGACTCCGTTCAGACTACCTCTCGGCGCCATCTCCGCGGTACATGGCTCAGGGGCGCGACCTGTTCGGCGTCCGCAGGAACGGCACGGAATTCCCCGTCGAGATTGGCCTGAACCCGATCCGCTATCGCAATGACGACGCCGTGCTGTGTGTCGTTCTGGACAGAACAGAGCGACAGCGCGTTGAGCAGCAGACTCGCGGTTTCAACACGCTGATCGAATCTTCGCACGACGCCATCATTGGCAAGGACCTCAACGGACGCATCACAAGCTGGAATCGCGGCGCCGAAGTGATTTATGGCTATTCGGCCGCGGAAGCCCTCGGCAAGCACATCGAGATCATCCTGGCCGACGATCGCGCGAGTGAACTCAGGTCGATCCTGGGGCGCGTATCGCGAGGTGAACATGTCGTTCATTTCGAAACCAGGCGCCGCCGCAAGGACGGCCGCGCGGTTGCGGTCGACCTGTCGATCTCGCCGGTCCACGACAGTGTCGGTCGCATCGTCGGCGCCATGTCGATTGCCAGGGACATCACGGAGCGGAATCGCATTGGGGCGGAGCTGGAGCAGTGCGCCGAAGCGCTTCGCTCCAGCAATTTCGCCATGCAGCGATTCGCTCATGTCGCACTGGACAATCACGAATCGGGCAGGACGCCACAGACGAGCGTCTCTCATTTGCTGACCCGGATGTTCGGCGACAACGTCGGCGAGGCGACAAAAGCGGAGATCGACGGCATTCTTGAGCGGACAGAGGAACTGGCGAATCTGGTTGACAAAGTCCTGGCGTACTCCCGCGCCGACAATCTGTCGCTCCGTCGGGAGACCGTCGATGCGCAGGAAATCGTCAGCGATGTGATTCGGGCGCTCGCGCCGCCGCCCCTGATCGATGTCCGGATCGACGAGGCGCTGCCCGTCGTCCAGTACGACCCACTGCAGTTCCGCCAGATATTTGAGAACCTCCTCTCAAACGCGATCCTCCATCTGGGCAAACCCAGCGGCGAAGTTGTCGTGTCCTGCCAGCGGCGGAACCAGATGCACCAGTTCACGATCAGGGACAACGGTGTCGGTATCCCCCAATCGCAGCTCGATCGCCTCTTCAATCATGCGATCCCGGCGGAATCGACGGACAATCAGGATTCACGGGGACTCGGCATGGCGATTGTCGTCCGCATCGTCGAACGCCACGGCGGTCGCGTGCAGGTGCTATCCCGCGCCGGCGCCGGCGCCGAAGTGAACTTCACTGTCCCGATCGTGGACGCCGCGCTGGCGCCGCCGAGACAATCTCAGCCAGGCAAGGTGATACCGTCAGACGGATGACGATGGACGCGCGGCAATCGATGGCTCGTTGCCAGCCATTGCGGCGCCGCATTCGGGGCAGACGCCCGAGGCGTTGCCGCGGAGATCGTACCCGCACAACCGACAGAGAATCTCGCCGCGCCGGCGGCGCCGTCGCACGGTCTCGCGTAGCGCAAACATGATCGGGTAGATTCCCGTCAGCACGGCAATCCAGATGCAGGAGACGCTGACGCAGGTATAGGAGATCAGCGGGCCCGAATACTCGAGGGAGGTCCCAAAGGCGCCGTGGTCGTAGTGTAGCACAGGCTCGATGCCCGCCTTGTGGCGACGATATCGCACGCCTGGAAAAAGACGGGCGTTGAAATCGACTTTCACGCCATCATCGTCTTCCTCGATGAACTCGCGGTTGATGATGAATCGAAGCTCGCCGGAATCGAAGCGAAGCGCAACGTGATTGGCGGCGGGATTGCTCCCCCATTCCGTTCGATACAACTGTCGGCTTCCGGGCGCATACGCCCCTACCAACGCCACCAACGCAATCGTAAGAAGGATCAGTCGTACGGCCCGCATCCCGGAATTCTACTGGAACGCTTCCCGGGATTGAAATCAATGCTCGATGCAAGTTGCTCAGATCGCCCCGGCGTTTCGTCAGGCGCAATTCCGCCTGTCAGAGCCCGGGACTCCGCCTCGCGGCGTAAAACTAAGAAAGCGTCGAGACCCGCTTGGGGATTCTCGACGCTTTCCGGAGGGGAAAGAAGCCGTGCCTTTTCGACCTCCTGGTCGCTGGAATGATCTTATAAAGCCGATCCCTCCATCAAAGAACGCTATCGGCTAGATCATGGTTTCCTTCTTTAGAGAAAATGGGGGCGCTGCGTATTAGCACTGAGCGTAGCCACACCCGTGGCACTTTACGCAGCCTTCACCCATGTCGAGATCGCCGCCGCATTCCGGGCACTTCACGCGATAGGAGTGCCGCGGAGCGACCGCCCGATCCGCCGGTTCAGCGATCGCGGCGGAGGACTCGCCGTGGTGTTTTCCATTTCCATTCGACGACGGCGTCGGGTCCGCCTCGATGACCGACGGGTCGATCTCGCCCAGGAGCAGGGCCTTCAGCCCATGCCGCTCCTTGGCCTTGATATATCGTTTCAGCCCCTTGGCGATGCCATCGCCCAGCGAGCCGATTCGACCGTGCCGCGTCGGGATCTGAAGCGACGAACCGATGCCGGACAGCTGCTTGGTCACATGGATCAGGCTGCCGCCCGCGCGGAGCCACAGGCTGATCAGTCGGCAGATCGCCTCGAGATCGCTCGTCGCCACGTCGCCGCCCTTGCCAAGCTGGGCAAAGACTTCGCATTCGCCTTCCGTTCGCGGATCCACAGTGATCTGGATGTGCATGTTGCCGAAGGGCGTCTGCTGGCGAACTCGGATGGCGCTCGTGATCGGCGGCAGTTCTCGCGGCTCCAGCGTCGGTCGCGGCTGCTCGACCTTCGTGATCCGCTCGCCGAAGAGGTTCGTCTCCGTCGTGACTTTTCGCTCTTCCTTGATCGGCTCCTCGACCTCGACGACGGCCGAGCCATTGCCGCTGTGTTTCTTCTCGGAATCCGCGAGGGCCATCGGCTGGCTCGAGCGGCAGCCGTCACGGTAGACCGTCACGCCCTTGCAGCCGAGTTCGAAGGCCATTTTGTAGATCTTGTCCACGTCCGCCGGGTCGGCGTCGTGATGGAAGTTGATCGTCTTGCTGATCGACGAATCGCAATGCGACTGGAACGCGGCCTGCATGCGAACGTGCCACTCGGGCTCGATGTCGTGGGCGCAGACGAACACGTCCTTCACGTCTTCAGGGATATCATCAAAATGAGCGAGGGTGCCGTCCCTGGCGATGCGCTCCATCATTCCCTCGCTCCAGAATCCGCGTTCGCGCGCGACCTGCTCGAACGTGTCATTGACCTCGATCATCGGCGCCTTGCCTTCATCCTGACCCTTCAGGACGTTCCGGAAAAACGCCAGGCTGAACATCGGTTCAATACCGCCCGAACAGTCGGCGATGATGCTGATCGTGCCCGTGGGGGCGACAGTCGTGACTGCGCTGTTGCGCATGGGTCGATTGTACCTGGTGTCCCAGAGGCTGTTCGACCAGTTGGGGAAGCTGCCGCGCTCGCCGGCGAGCTTCTCGGAATAATTGTGCGCCTCGTCGTTGACGAACTTCATGAAGCGCTCGCCCCAGGCGACGCCCTCTTCCGAGTTGTACTTAACGCCGAGCTTGTACAGGGCGTCGGCGAAACCCATGATGCCGATGCCGATCTTGCGATTGCTCTTGCAGATGCGATCGATCTCGTCGAGCGGGTAGTTGTTGGCGTCGATGACGTTGTCGAGGAATCGCGTCGAGTCGTGCACGGTCTCCCGAAGCGCGTCCCAGTCCACGGCCGCGTCACGCGTGCAGGGATCCGTGACGAACAGGCCGAGGTTGACGCTGCCGAGGTTGCACGCCTCGTACGGCAGCAGCGGCTGCTCGCCGCAGGGGTTTGTCGCCTCGATCCGGCCGACGTGCGGCGTCGGATTGGCGTCGTTGATGCGATCGATGAAGACGACGCCCGGCTCGCCCGTCTGCCACGCGTGCTTCACGATGATGTCCCAGACTTCGCGACGCGAATAGACCGGCGTTTCGCCGTCAAAAGTCTCGGCCGGGATCAGGTGCTTCAGCTCGTAGCCCGCAATATCCACGTCACGCGGCACGAAATACTGCTTGCCCGTGCGCGGATTTCGCGTCGCGTGCGGCGAATCGGGATCGGCGATAAAGGCCGACATCCATTCGTCCGTGACCTTCACGGAGATGTTGTAGTTCGTGAACTGCGTCAGGTCCTGCTTGGCGTACAGGAACTTCATGATGTCGGGATGATGGATGTACATCATGCCCATGTTCGCGCCGCGGCGGAACGCGCCCTGCTGGATGGCGTTCGTCGCCTCGCTGAAGGCCCGCCAGAAGCTGATCGGTCCGCTCGTCGTGCCGCCGCTCGATCGGATGTAGTCACCCGTGGGGCGCAGGGCGTCGAAGGCGAAACCCGTGCCACCGCCCGCCTTCTGGATCAGGGCTGTGTGCTTGATCGAGTCGAAGATGCCGTCGATCGAATCGGGCACCGGCAGGACGAAGCACGCGCTCAGCATGCCCATCGATCGACCGGCGTTCATCAGCGTCGGGCTGTTCGGCATGAATCGCCGCGACGTCATCAGGCTCTTGAACCGCGCCTTCCACTCGCTGCGGCCCGCATGTCCCCCGCCATAGTTCTGCTCGATCTGCGCCACGACCTCGGCGACGCGATCAAAGAGATCATCCGGCGTTTCCGTACAGACGCCGGACTCATCCTTCTGAAGGTAACGCGCCCGAAGCACCCGCAGGGCGTTCTCCGTCAGCCCGTGCTCCTTGAAGCGCGAAGATTTTGAGACATCCGTGTCCAAACGAGAGAGTCGATCCGTCGAAGCCGTGACCATTTCCGCACCGCCGATTTGCGAAGTGAAGCGCCATCCCGATCCCGGGGCGACGCAATTGCCAAGTGTTGTCCCGCCCGACATCCCCATCCTGGGTCCGCCGAGCCCGGCCTGAGGCCGGGACGCGCTGGAAAAACCGTGAGTCGAATAGCGACCCGCCCGGGCATGGCCGATTTCTCCGGCCTGGCCAAGCCCGATTCGCGTCGTCGCCGTAATTCTGTTAACGGTAATATCCGGGCGCCCCCTTCAGGCGCGGGACTATAAATACTACAACATATAGTGGGTGTCAAAGGGAAAGACAACAAAATATGGCACCACCATAAACCTCGCCATTCGCGTGACTTAGCCCCGGACGCGCGAATTCCGGAGCATTTGAGGGTGGTTCGCCTGTAAGCTTTGCGAACACCACCGATTGTGGTAAGCGTCCCGGAAAAATCACCGCATGGCGCGTTATTATTGGACGATCGCCTCGCGCCAATTTCGCGAAAACTTCGCGCAAATCGGCTCTAATGGCCCCAATTTCAGGGCTCGGCGAGCGGCGATTCTCGCCTGACCTAACGCTCGTTCGGCGCTATGGTTATCAGGCAATGCGCCACACGCTACAGACCAATACGAACGCGAATTGATGAAATTAGCCGCTGGATCGGGCGGATCCCGCCCCCTGCGGATGGCGCCCGAAAGACCCACCACAAAGAGATGCCAGAATCACCGCCGTCACAATGCCCGCTCTGCAACGGACCGGCCGATTGCCGGCCCCTCAACCCTGCCCGGCCGCTTCGGCACTGCCGCCAATGCGATCTGATCTTCGCGAGCCCCGAGACCCATCCCGATCCCGACGCCGAACGCGAGCGCTATCTCAGACATGAGAATTCGCTGGATGACCCCGGCTACGTTGCGACGTTTGACGCTGTCCTCGAACTGATGGGTCGCCGCGCCACCGCGGCCGGTCACACGCTCGACTTCGGCTCGGGCCCCACGCCCGTGCTCGTCGAGCTCCTTCGCCGTCAGGGGTTCGACGCGGTCGGCTACGACCCCTACTTCGCCCCCGACACGGATCTTTCGGGCCCCTTCGACGCCATCGTGTCCGTCGAGACGTTTGAACACTTCGCCCGGCCCCGACGCGAACTCGAGACGCTCCGCGCGCGACTGGCCCCCGGCGCGCCGCTCATCGTCAAGACCCTCTTCCATCCCGGTCCCGACGCCCTGGACGGCTGGCATTACCTCCGCGATCACACGCACGTCAGCTTCTACTCCGCCGCGACGTTCGAGTGGATCGCATCAGGCTTCGACTTCCGACTCGTCGAGCATGACAGCGTCTCGATCGCCTGTCTCGTCGCCCCGGAATCGGCGTAAGATGGCGCGTCGATGATCGTCGATGTCCATTGCCATGTCGGCTACAGCAACCTGCCATTCGACGGGTCGATTCCGCGCTTTACCTTCGAGTCGATCGACACGGCCGGCGCCGACGCCTGCGACAGCTACTTTTCCCGCCGCATGCTCGCACGCCCCGGCTGGTTCTTCATCAAGCGCATGCTGGGGATCGATCCCTCCCTGGCGCCGGGTCCCGAACTCGATCGACAGATCGCGCAGGTCAACGAACGCCATTGGACGTCCGCTCGCAGCGCCGATCGCCTCGTGCTGCTCGCCTTCGACGCCTGTCACACTACGGACGGACGCGCGCTCGGCGCCGCGGCGCGCGGGCGCGATCAGGGTTCCGACCTGTACGTCTCCAACAGCCTCGTTCGATCGATGTGTGACAGGCGCCCCGATCGCTATCTCTTCGGCGCCTCAATCCATCCTTATCGCGATGGCGCCGTTGCGATGCTCGACGAAGTCGCCGACGCCGGCGCCGCCCTCGTCAAATGGCTCCCCGTCCACCAGAACATCGACGCGACAGACGAGCGCGTGATCGCGTTCATGCGGCGGGCCGCCGAACGGGAGGTCCCCCTCCTCATTCACTATGGCGGCGAAATGTCCCTGACGCGCCAGCACGCCGACCAGGAACATCCGGGGCCCCTGCTCGAATCGCTGCGCCGGCTGCGCACTGAACACGCAATGCCGAAGGTCATCGTCGCCCACGTCGCGACGCCATCCTTCCCCTGGCAGAACGAAGACGGCTATCGCGCGTTCCTGCTCGCCCTGGAGCGTGAATTTCATGACGCGCCGCTCTACGCGGACATCTCCGCCCTCGCCGCCTTCGGCCGAACGAAACGCCTCCGCGAACTCGCCGATCGGAAGGACCTCCATCGCAAGCTCGTCTGGGGCACGGACTTTCCGATTCCCGTGCTGCTGACGCCCTTCCGATTCCGCCTGGACCGGGCCACGCGCCGCCGGATCGCCGCCGAGCCTTCATGGATCGAACGGGACTACCAGCTCAAGAAGGCCCTCGGTTTCGATGAGGGCGTTTTCCATCGCGGCGCGGAACTCGTCCCGCCGACGGCCCTGACTGTTGACAACGCTCACGCCGCTGCCGATCGTGAGGAATCGTGACTCAGGCAAACCCGGTTCAAGGAACCCCTCGCGAATGAGCGCCCCCGATCTTTCCATCCGGCTCGGTCCCGTCGAACTGAAGAATCCCGTCCTGACGGCGTCGGGCACGTGCGGCTATGGACCCGAGTACGCGCCGTTCAGCGATCTCTCGGCGCTCGGCGGCTTCACGACAAAAAGCGTGACGCTCAGGCCACGCAAGGGCAACGCGCCGCAACGAATCGTCGAAACGCCCGGCGGCATGCTCAACGCCATTGGTCTCGCCAACGTGGGGATCGACGAGTTCGAGCGAGTGAAGGCGCCCGCAGCCGCCACGATCGGCACGAAGATCTTCGCCAACGTCGCGGGCCATTCCATCGAGGAATATGTCGAAGTCTGCCGGCGCATCGACGCCATCGAATCGATCGCCGGGATCGAACTGAATGTCTCCTGCCCGAACGTCTCGGATGGACTCACGTTCGGGACCGACGCGAAGCTGCTCGCCGAAGTCACGCGGGCGTGCCGAACCGTCATTCAGCGCGGCGCCCTGATTGTGAAGCTGTCGCCGAACGTCACGGACATCACGCAGATGGCCCGCGCCGCGATCGACGGCGGCGCCGACGCGCTCTCGATGATCAACACGCTGCTCGGCATGAAGATCGATATCAACAAGCGAAAGCCCGTCATCGCCAATCGCACGGGCGGTCTCAGCGGTCCCTGCATCCGCCCCGTCGCCATCCATCTCGTGAACAAGGTCTACAAGGCCGTTGCCAGGGATGCGGGCGTGCCGATCGTGGGCATGGGCGGGATTTCGACGTGGCAGGACGCAATCGAGTTCATCCTCGCCGGCGCCACGGCCGTCAGCGTCGGTACGGCGCTCTTCGCCCATCCCGACGCGCCCGAACACGTCGTTGCGGGCATCGAAGACTATCTGCGACGCAACAGTGTGGCGTCCGTCCGCGAACTCGTCGGCGCCCTGGACGAGTAAGACGCCTCGCACGGTGTCTCGCTGCGCCGACGGATCCTAAAGCAACAATCGCCATCGGGTGGCATGC
>DAOPJV010000020.1:45303-92740 GCA_035399845.1 Phycisphaerae bacterium
TTGCCCCAAAAGGCAAGCATGCGAAGTCGCGGCGCCGAACACGCGCGACGTGACGTTCTGACGTCGCCACCGCCGCCACATGCTCCCCTTTGAGGGGGGAGCATGCCACCCATCGCTGCGGCGACTCAACCGGGTGGCATGCTTGCCCCAAAAGGCAAGCATGCGAAGTCGCGGCGCCGAACACGCGCGACGTGACGACCTGACGTCGGTACCGCCGCCACATGCTCCCCTTTGAGGGGGGAGCATGCCACCCATCGTTGCGGGGACTTGGATTAGGGGGAGTGTATTCGCGTTGCGGACGTGGATTTCCGCCGGATGCTGGCGCGAGATGGGAGTCTCGTACCAGCAAGACGCTTACGGCACGATCTCGACGATTGATTCGCCGGAGACGAGCATGTCGTAAAGTTCGGCCACATCATCGGCGAGCAGTCGCACGCAGCCCATGGACATGTCGGCGCCGATGCTGCCAGGGTCGATCGTGCCATGGACGCCGAAGCCTGATCGGCCGATGCACTCACCGGCCACACAGTCGAGACCGATCCAGCGATCGCCGATCGGATTGTTCGGGTCATCGGGGGAGTAATGCGTTCCGTCGCGCGGATCCGTCCAGGCCGGGTTGACCTGCTTCGTCGTGACTTCCCACTCGCCGATCGGTGTGCCGTTGTCCATGCCCAGACCGACGGTATAGCTCTTCACGTACTGGTCCTGCAGGAAGATGTCCATTCGATGCTGGCTCTTTCGAACCACGGCGCGGAACGGGCCGTCGATCACCTTGAGCCGGGCGCCGGCGCGGATCATATCTTTCTGCCTGAGCTGATTGATCTTCGCCAGAAAGTCGATCGTAAGCTTGTGGCGCTTCGCCAGCACGTAGAGGCTCTCGCCGCTGGCGACTTCGTGCATGCGCGCGATCGGATCGCCGGGCGACGCCAGCTTGCCGAAGACGAGCTTGTCGGCGATCGTCGCCAGATCTCGGCGCACGCCCTCCTGCTGCTCCATCGACAGACGGCCTTCCAGGGCCTTGTTCAAATGACGTCGGGCTTCGACGAACTGACCTCGCTCCATCGCGCGACGGCCCGCCAAAATGTCGGCGTCGACGGATGTCGCGGGACGGGCGACTGTCGCCGCCGCGCCGGACGACGACTCGCCATCGGACCGTTTCGACGGCGTCTCGCGACGCGGCGTCAGGGGAGTCGCCGCCACGTCTCCCAGGGCGACGCCCTGATTTGCCGCGACGATGGTCGGTCCACCCATCTGCGGCGCATCGGCCGCCGGCGCCGGGGACACGGCGGGCGCCGAAGGTGTCGCCGACGTCGAGTCGGCCCCGTGGGTCGCGCTGAGCGGCATGACGGCCCGATCCGCCACGACCACGCTGCCAACATCCGACGTCAGGGCAATGGAGCCCTGCGGCGCATTTCCCTCGGCTCGGAATTTCCAGAGGTAGAGCCCCCACAAGGAGGCCGCCACGAGACAGATGGCGAAGAAGACCGACTTGGAGGTACTGACACTGCTCTGCGAAGTGGACATCGACGCCGCTCCTTCAGCCGAGCATCCACACCCCTCCCTGGTGAATGCGCGATTCCTCATTCGCCGATTCGAGCCCGCGCGGCTTGCCCGCACGCGATCGAAACGACTCTCGCAACAGACGCGACAAACAGGTTGCGTCTCATGTATGACAGATACTTAAGCATACCCGTCTTCGATAGACGATCAACCGCGTTGGCGTGGCGTGAGAGGCCAACACGCGTCACGCGTCATGTGATTTTTGAATCGATCGTCTCGTGTGATTACGAACGGGAGATGAAATGGTTCAGCGATGAAAGCGCCGAACCTGTTGATCCGTCACGAGCATGTTCATTCGCACATCGTGCTCGCGCGCCGGCAGCGACTCGACAAACTGATCTTCCAGCGCAAAGGCGCAGGAAACGCCGCGAAAGCCCTTGCGACTCAGGAATCGATCGTAGAAGCCGCGACCGCGACCCAGCCGATTGCCTTCGCCATCGAATCCCAGCCCGGGAACGATCACGAGATCAATCAGCCCGACCGGCAGCGGCGCCCCTCGCGCCGGTTCGCGGATTCCATATTGCGTTTCGGCGATATCAGTATCGAGGTTGCTGATTTCGACGGGGATCATCCGGCTGGTTTCCCAGCCCACCTGCGGCGCAAGGACCCGTTTTCGATCCTTCCAGGCCTGGAGCACGATCGACGTGGTATCCGCCTCGTGCCAGTTCGACAGGTAAATCATCAGGATTTCGGCCTGCTGGTACTCCGGTTCGGCGAAGAGCCGCGCCGCCGCCGCCCGCGACCGCTCCTGAATGACGGCCGGCGAGAGCGTCGCCATGTGCGTGCGCAGACTGCTGCGGAGTTCCTTCTTCACCAGACCCCCTTTTTCCGTTGGACGTACCATATAGACTGTAATCTCGGCATTCAATAGCATGCCGGGCCAGTATTGTCGCCTATTAAAAGGGCGCCTGCGCGCGCCGTCGACGCGATGGCTGGCCACGCCCGGATCGCCGGCGAAGCCGGACCCGCGCCGATGATGCTGAAAACGTACCCATAGACGATTCGACGCGTCGCAGACGACTGGATTCGTTGATTTCCCTGCTCCCTGCCATCCTGATTGTGACCGCCGCCTTTGCCTCCGCGATCCTCACGGCCATCGTCCGCCGTGTCGCGACGCGTCGTGACTTCGTCGATCGTCCCGGCGGTCACAAAGGTCACGCGACGCCCGTCGCGCTCGGGGGTGGCGTCGCCGTCACGAGCGTCATCGTCGCCGCGATCCTGATCGGTGTCGGCGCCGCCTTTGTGCTGAACGACACAATAGGTCAGTCGCTGCATCTGCCGCCGGACCTGCTGAAGCACCTGCCCGGGATCCGCGCCAAGGCGCCAGTCGCCTTCGCCATCGCCGGCGCCGCCGCCCTCCTCTGCGCCGTCGGTGTCATCGACGACAAACGATCGCTGCCAGTCACGCTGAGACTCGGCGTCCAGCTCATCGTCGCCGCCGTCCTCGTCATCGGTTTCGATCTTCGACTCCTGACGCTGCTCCCCGCCTGGGCCTCCATCGCCCTGACGATGCTCTGGATTCTGTGCCTCACGAATTCGATGAACTTCCTCGACAACATGGACGGTCTCTCCTCGGGCGTCGCCGCGATCGCGGCGTCGATCTTCGCGATCGCCGCGTCGATGGAGGGACAGCTCTTCGTCCCGGCGTGCTGCTGGATCCTCGTCGGCGCCCTGATCGGTTTTCTGCCATACAACTTCCACCCGGCCTCGATCTACCTGGGCGACGCCGGCAGCACGGTCGTCGGCATGCTGCTCGCCGTCTTCACGATCCTGACGACATTCACCAGCCCGTCCGAGGGTGATCAACCCATCGGCGTCATCGCCCCGCTGCTCGTCATGGCCGTTCCGCTCTACGACACGGCGAGCGTGTTCACGCTGCGCATCCGCGCCGGCGTTCCGATCTGGACGGGTGATCGCCGCCATTTTTCGCATCGACTGGTCAGGCGCGGCATGTCCGTCCCGAAGGCCGTCCTCGTGATCTGGCTGGCGACGCTTGTGACGGCGGCGCCGGCGCTGCTTCTGCCGCGCGCCGACTGGCAATCCGCCTTCGTGATCCTCAGCCAGGCCGTGCTGGTCGTGATCCTCGTCGCGCTGCTGGAAAGTCCGGGGGCCAATGAACCGAAGTAGCCGAAGAACCGGATCGCCGCGCGGATCGAGGACACAGGCGCCCACGGCGCGCGTCATCACGTTCGATCGCGCGATGCTCTGCATCCTGCTGTCGCTGATCCCGCTGCGCACGGTCATCAACGAGACGTCGACGTTCGAAGTCGCCCGGCTCTTTCGACACGTGCAGGCCGTCGGCGTCGCGAACCCCGGCACGACATTCCTGTTCGCGCTCGTCATCGCACTTGCGGCCGCCGCGACGTGGATCCGGCGGCTCGCCGTGGGCGCGGCGCCCTGTCAACGGACGGGCGCCGAAATCGGCCTGGTCATCCTTACCATCGCCGCCGGCGTCAGTTGCTCGATGGCCGGCCAGAAGCACCTCGCCCTGATCGGCGCCGCCAACTTTCTGACACTCATCCTCTACGGCCTGACGCTGCGCCAGTACCTCACACGGCCCTGGCGCGTCCGTCTCGCCCTGATCGTTATCGCCGCGACGGCCCTCGTCGTCGTCGCGAAATGCGCCTATCAGCATTTCATCGAGACGCCTGACACGATCCGATACTGGGAGGAACACAAGGCGGAACTGCTCGGCCCCGAGGCCAGCGTCACGTCCGGCAAGGCCGCGGGTATGCGTCATGACTACGAGATGCGCATGCGCTCGCAGCTCGTCACAGGCTTCTATCCGCACGCCAACGTCCTCGGCAGCCAGTTGATTCTGTTCATTCTTGCGGCGGCGGCCCTCATCGGCGATCGCATCTTCGCGATTCGTCAGCGCCGCACAACGCCGCTGGCGCTGATCCTCCCGACGCTGATCATCGCAACGTGTTTCGTCGCCCTGCTCGGAACGGACAGCAAAGGCGCCGTGGCCTGCGCCGGACTGGGCGTCGCCATCTGGATCGTCGCCACGTTCCTGCGCCGACAAATTGACTCGCATCGGCGCCTCACGGCCCTGGCCGTCTGGGGCGGCGCCATCCTCGGCGTCATCGCGCTCGGTGTGACTCTGAATCGCAACGAAGCCGCGTTCGGCAAGTCCATCCAGTTTCGCAGCATGTACTGGCGCGGCGCGTTCGCGCTGATCGCCGACGATCATCTGCTCGGCGTCGGCCCTCTGAACTTCGGACGCCACTTCCTCCGCTACAAACCCGTCGAATGCCCGGAGGAAGTCGAATCACCGCACAGCTGGCCCGTTCAGCTCGCCGCGGAATGGGGCGTACCGGGCCTCGTCGCCTTTCTGGTGATTCTGCTGGGCCTGACGCTGAGACTGTGCCGCCCAACGCATTCGACATTGCCGCAGCCCCCACCTGAACAGAGCGAGTCCGTCATCTACTGGCCCGCCGCGCTGACGGGACTGACCTTTCTCTGCTGGATGAAGCAGCTGACGGGCGCCAACGGCGGCGCCCTGATCGATCTGCTCATCGCCGGGGCCACGATCTGGTTTGCCGGCGCCATCCTGTTGTCACTGGAATCAGCGCGAAACGCGACATACGCCGACGCCCCGCTCGTCGGTGTCGCTCCCGCCGTCATCGCCGCAATCCTCTGCTTCCTGCTGCACACGGGCATCGACCTGGCGATGTTCGAGGGCGGTCCCGCAACGACATTCTTTGCGCTCGTTGCCATCGCGATCGCCACGTCCGGGATGCGGGCGACGGATTCGGGCGAGACGGCGACGATCGCGACGCCGCCTTGTGCCGCCCCCCGGCGAAACGCCGCCATCGGCGTCGGTATCATCACGGGACTCATTGGAATCACCTTTTTCGTCCAGCTCGTCGCGCGACCTTACGCGTGCAACGACGCGCTCCAGGAGGGCCGCACGGACAACCAGCCTTCCGGTTGGGAAACCTATGTGACGACCGCAGGCGGCGTGTGGTATCAGCAGGCGACGGAGGCGTACACGCTCGACGGCACGGCGCCCTCGGAATTCGTCGAGCAGCTCATCCCGCGCATCTCGTCCGAACGACAGGCGACGGCGGCCATGGCGATCGTCGATGAATTCGCGCGGCGGGACCCGTACAACGGTCTCCATCACAACACGCGCGGGACACTCGCAGCGCAGAAATACGATCTCACGCACAACGAGGCGTACCTTCGCCAGGCGGCGAGCGAGTACGAGTTGTATGTCGAGGACTACCCGACGTCGCCGCTTCGTCACATCTACGCCGCGACGATGTACGCGCGGCTCGCCCATGAACTCGGCGACATGGCGGCGCGCGACAAGGCCGTCGAACACCTGAAGACCGCTCTGCGACTCGACGAACAGCGGATTTACGTATCGAAACCCAATCGACTGCCGCCCGAGCAGATTGAACAGATCCAGCAGGGAATTCGAACGCTGGAAAACCTATCCGGACGCCTGTGAGACGCGGCGATTCCATTCGACAAACCTGCGCCGCCCCGCCAGAATGCCTGAGGCGAGCAGGAACCCCAGGCGCCACTTGTGAAAGGAGAACAGCCGAATGCGCGTGCGAATCACCTATTGCGGACAGTGAAACTACAAGCCCCAGGCGACCGGTCTGGTTGCCGAGTTGCAGGCCCGCTACGGGTCAGACGTCGAAACGGAACTGATCGTCGGCTCCGGCGGGCAGTTCGAGATCGAACTCGACGGAACCACCATTTACAGCAAGAAGAAGACGGGCGCCTTCCCGCGCTACGGCGAAATCCCGCTGACAATTGACATGAAGATCGCCGGGCATTGACGCCTCAGCCTTCGCGTCGGGCGTAGCGGACCGCCTGTCGCACCCAGTCGAGACACGGCGCCGGCAGGAGTCCGTCGGCGTGGAAGCCGACGCGACCGTGCCCCGCCGTGACGATGTCATGCACCGCCGATACCAGCGCGGGACCGCTCTCGGCATGAGGCGGATAGGCGTCGAATCGAACCGAGACATCCTCCGCGCCCCCCAGCGCGTCAACGGCGCCGGGAATCGGACTTGCCGACGCTGGCTTTCGGTATCGCGCAACGAGCGAGACACCGAGTTCCGTCGCGATTGGCGCGATGGCGGCGAGTTCGGCGTCGTCGTTCACGGGAATCGCGAGCGTGTCGCCGAGCTTTGCGTGAATCGTGGCGATCAGCGAACGCTCCGACGCGCGTCGCGACGCCTGGTAGCTCCGCAGATCCGCGTCGTCGCCGATCGCCGCCATGATCCCCGCGTTGACGTCATCAAGCTTCCCGCCGATCGTCCGCTCGAACGCGCGATTCAGCCACTGTTGCACATTGGCCAGGACCGCATCGACGTGGCAGCCGGCGTCCGCCGCTCGCTGCCGGCAGGCGGGACAGAAACACCAATCCTGCAGACCCTGTGCGGCGCCCTTCAGTTCGACGCCCATCGACGCCTCTCGCCCGTCGCGCGAGGTGTTGAACAGGACATCCGCCAGCTCGATCCGCTGCGCCGAATAGGACTCGGCGAGATCCGTCGCCATCGCAGCAATGAACTCGCGAACATCCGGGTTGGCGGGGCAGAGTCGATCGCGGCTCACGTCACCGAACACATCGATGCAGGCGGCCATGGGATACTTGTGAACCAGCGCCGCGTTTCGAAGGCAGCTCGCGCGCAGGATCAGGCCGACGCCCATGGACTCGCAGGTTCCGGCGATCCTGCTGAAGGGATCGCGCGACTTCATCCATGGAGCGGCCAAGGGTCGGATTCGTGTCGAACCGTAGTGCGATATGTTGGCGCGGTAATGCGCGCCGGCCCCGTGTCGAATCGTTCGCCCGCCATCCCCGATGGAACGCGCGCGACGCTGCGTGAAATCGTCACTGTGGACCAGAACGCTGATGTCGTCGGCGTAGAGATCGCCCTTGATCCGGCCGATCGCCGCGTCAACGCCCTCGTCCTCCAGGTCCCAGGGAAAACAGTCTGTCCAGAAGCGTGCCATGACGCGTAGCCTAGCCCCGACGACGTCGCTCGGCCAATCCCTCAGTCCGGATCGTGCGTATCACGCGTGTCGATATCGAGCGGCGCCTTCATGTGCTCCGTGACCTCGACAGGCGGCAGCGTCAGGACGCGGAACAGGCAGTAGCCGATCAGGACGATGACGGATGACAGCGACACAATCATGACCGCCCAACCGGCCGGGTTCAGATCATATTGTCCCATGGCTTACTCCACCGGCTCCACTTCGAAGCCTCGAATCTTTCCATCCACGTCATCAATTCCGACATAACGGCCTTCCTTCACCCAGCGCTTGCCGGCGATGTGAATCAGCAGAAGGAGGAAGACGAGCACGCCGAAGATGACGAGAATCGAATTCCTCGCGACGGCGTCCGTGCTGAACTTGTCGACATAGGCCGACGTGTTCTGGAAGCAGAAGGCGCCAAAGATGACGAGCAGGAAGACCGGCACGACATACTTCAGCATCAGCTGCACGAACCACGGGATCCGAATGTGGGCGCCCTTATGCGCCTCCGCCTGTCCGCGCTGGATCCCGAAGATCCAGCCGTAGATGACGGACTGGACCAGGGCCAGCACGAAGATCAGGGCCGTCCCGACCCAGAAGTCGAACGTATCGAGGGCAAGCATGTCCTTCGAGAACCACATGACAAAGAAGACGCCCATCAGGGTAATCAGGCCGAGGAACGTGACGGACGCGTGCCGCTTCAGGCCCAGCCCCTCCTCAAAGAAGGCGATGACGGGCTGAAGCATCGACAGGCTGCTCGTGATGGCGGCCAGGAAGAGCATGAAGAACCAGAAGAAGCCGAACCAGGCGCCGCCGTGCATCTGTGCAAATACGTTCGGCAGCGCCGTGAAACCGAGACCGAAGGTGCCGTGACTTCCGGCGGCGGCGCCGAGGAAAATGAACGCCGCCGGCAGCGTGATCATGCCGCCAAGGCAGACTTCGAAGAACTCATTCATGCTGCAGGCCGTCAGGCCGCTGAGCACCACGTCGTCGTTCCGGCGCAGATAGCTGGCGTAGTTGACGATGATGCCGAATCCGACGGACATGCTGAAGAAGATCTGTCCGGCCGCGGCCAGCCACGTTCCCGATTCCCAGAGCTTGCTGACATCGGGGTTCCACATGTAGCCGAGACCGCCGATGACGGACTGATCGGGCTTCGACGGATCGGGCGTCCCGAGCGTCAGGACACGAACGAGCACGATCAGCGCGCAGATGACCATCAGCGGCATCGCGATCTTGCAGAAGGTCTCAATGCCCTTCGTCACGCCTCGATAGATCAGAACGAAGTTCAGCAGAAACGTGATGGCGAAGAACCAGATCAGGGAACTCGATCCGTCGAACAGGGCGCCGTCGGCGCCGCTGCCAACGAGCTTCTGAAAGAAGCCCGCATAAACCTCCGGAGGTTCCCCCGGCTTCAGGCCGCCACTGAGATAATTGAACGCGTACGCCAGGCACCACGACTCGATCAGCACGTAGTACATGTAGATGATCAGCGGGATCAGGAGGGCGATCGACCCGAAGTACTTTGAAATCGGATTCCGCCAGATGACGCTGAACACGCCGGGGGCCGAATTGAATCCGCGAATCCCCGCGTAACGCCCCATCGTCCATTCGGCCCAGGCGAGCGGAATGCCCAATACCAGAAATGAGATGAAGTAGGGAATCAGAAACGCGCCGTTGCCGTTTTGCGCCGCCTGTCCCGGAAACCGAAGAAAGTTCCCGAGCCCCACGGCCGAGCCGGCCACGGCGAGAATCACGCCGATGCGGGATCCCCACTGTTCTCGCGATTGTTCTCGCGCCACGCTGGACTCCTTCTGTGTATCGGCGATTCGATCGATGCGGATTTCCGCCAGCCCCGACGGCGACGATGGTCGACCGCGAAGGGACGCGACGGTTTCCATTCCAAATCAGTGAAAACGCGTGAGCGCCCAAACGCGCCGCTCACCCGCGACAAGCTGAATGCAAACGGTACATTTCACGCGGAAAAATCGCAAGCGATTCGAGGGATCTCATCATTGAATTGGCGCGATCCGGTCGGCGACGTGACGCCGCTCGCCCGAATCGACTCAGTAGTCGTCGTTCGACGACGACTTTTTCTTCTTGCCGGCCGCCTCTTCGACGATCGTGACGCCCGCGCTGGCGCCGATCCGCGTCGCCCCGGCGCCGACCATCGCGTTGAAGTCGGCCAGCGTGCGAATCCCGCCCGACGCCTTGACGGCGAGCCCCGCCGGATTCACGGCGGCGTACATCAGCGCCACGTCCTCAACAGTCGCGCCGCCCTTCGAAAAACCCGTGCTCGTCTTGACGAAGTCCGCCCCGGCGCCGATCGCCGCCTCGCAGGCGCGGAGCTTCTCGTCGTCCGTCAGCAGGCACGTCTCGAAAATCACTTTGCACAGCGCCCCGCCATTGCGACACACTTCGACAACGGCGGCGATGTCGCGCTCGACATACAGATCATCGCGCCCCTTCAGCGCCCCGATGTGCATCACCATGTCAATCTCTGTCGCGCCGTCTTCGATCGCCCGCGCGGCTTCATCCTCCTTGATGTCCGTGCGGTTCGCCCCGAGCGGGAATCCGATGACCGTGCAGATGTCCAGGTCGCTGCCCGCGAGAAACGCCTTCGCGTCGGCCACGAAGATCGGATTGACACAGACCGAGGCGAACGCGTCGATCCTCGCCTCGGCGCACAACGCCTTGATATCCACACGCGTTGCGTCCGGCTTCAGCAGCGTGTGGTCAATCATCCCAGCGATCGTCTTCGGATCCGTCGGAATCTCGTTGGATTTCGTCATCTCTGCGGCGCTCGTCCCTTCATCGAGGTTCGTTTCTTCTGCACATCAACGAAAAAAGACGACCGGGAGTTTCCGACCGTCACGCGAACATCCTACCCAGCAGCCTCGGCGATCGCCAACGAAATGCCGGCGCGCCGTCACGACGCGCTTCGTCGATGCGGCGTCTCGCCGAATTTAGACACGGCGCCGGACCATTCGGTATACTTAAAGTGAAACGTTCCATCGGCGAGAATCGGCGGCGGACGCCGACTGTCGGCTCGCCACGTCCGATACGCACGATGACGCCGGAACCGAGGTCGCCCCTTGCCCGTTCGCAGTGAGCCCAATGAGTCGATCCAGGTCTGCCTCGTCGCGGATGAAGACGTGGTCGAGCGATTCCCCGGCTTTATCCGGTACCTGCAGATAGGCCTGATCGATGAGCCGATCGAGTTCATTCTCGTCGCGCCGGACCATCCCCGAACGGACAGCCTGACGGCCGGATCGACAAAGCTCATTCGCTATCGAAAGCCCCCGCGGTTCTTCCGGCGATTCGCCATGCGCGCCGTCGTGACGGACGTGGCCGGGGCGCTGAATGCGATGAACCGGCGCGGAACGCTCCTCGTCCACAGCCTGAGCCTTCCGTCTACGCCCCTGGCCGTGCAGATCGCGCAGTCGGTCGGCGCCGACCTGGTCATCAACGTCGCGTCGCGTTCCGCCGTCAGCGATCCGACGCTTGTGCCCTACCTGACACGGGCGTCGGAACTCATCACGCCGGTTCGCGCCATTGAAGAAGCGATTCATCGATCCGCCCTTTCCGACAAAGCCGCCGAAACAATCCCCTTCGGCGTCGCCGCCGGCGCGGAACCCGCGGCGTTTCGTCCCGTTGAACACACGCCGTCGATCCTCGCCGCCGCCCCCCTGGAGCCCGAGACCGGCCTGGAGGCGCTCATCCGCGCGATCGCAATCGTCAAGCGGGAATTCAAGGACATCGCGACGTTCATTGTCGGAAAAGGGACCCACGAACCCGAACTTCGAAAGCTCAGCCAGTCGCTCGGTCTGTCATCGAACATCATGTTTACGGGGCGACTCGAGCATCTTCGCAGCGCGATGGCCGCGGCCGACATCTTCTGTTCACCGCGAACACTGCCCTACTTTCGCGAGGAGCCCATTCACGCGATGGCCCTGGGGCTTCTGCTGGTCATCGCCGACGACGCCATCCACGATGGGCTGGCCCATCAGCGAAACGCGATTCTCGTGCCCGACAGCGATCACGACGCGATCGCCGCCGCCATCATGAACGCCGTTCGCGATCAGCAGACCGCTCGAAAGATCGCGACGGCCGGCCAGGAGCACGTCCGAAAAAACCATAGTATCTCAGGGATGGTGGCGCGTTATCAGCAGATCTACGAAAAGGTCGCTTCGCCGCGACGGACCTACTCCCTGAATTCCGCCCAACCTCCGGGTCGTCCGGGGGTATAAAGTTTCATGGCGGCGCGAACAGGACATCTGCGCCTCACGTATTTCACAAGGAGCCGAACGCCCGGTAACACCCGCCGGTTCTTCACCGCCTGACAATGCGAACGGCCGATGAAATCAAAACGCCGGGCGGCTCCGTAGGCTCGCCCCGAAACGCGCATCACAATCCCTCGTGGAATCTCGCCATCTTCCGGAAGGAGACCGCCGTGCCTCGAGACAAAGGTTGGTCTATTCGTCCAGCATTGCAGGTTGTCGCAGGTCTCGGCCTGCTGGCCGCCCTGGTCCTCGATCCCGGTTGTCACGCCAATCACGACGTGAAACTCATCGAGGCGACACCCATTCACACGACCCATGTGGAATCCGCCGCGACGGAATCGACGCCCAGGTCGAACGCGTCCGACATGACGGCCATGCAGGTCGCGCCGACGCGCGCCGGCGCCGACGCGCCGCACGCGGCGCCCGCCGTCGACACGAAGAGCTCCGGGACAAAGGGCGGCTTCGAGTCGCTGCTGGCCTCTGACCCGCTTGAAGCGCTTCGCCAGCTGCACGAGGGGTTCGCCGCCACCGACAAATCCTACACCTGCGTCTTCACGCGACAGGAGATGCTCGCCAGCGGCATGGGCCCCGAACAGGATGTCGCCGTGAAATTCCGATCCGCGCCGTACAGCGTCGCGATGGAATTCACCCGCAATCCCGGCCTCGTGAAGCGAGCCCTCTTTGTTGAAGGCAAATGGCGCGACGAGGAAGCGAAGGACGAGGAACTGAAGGATCAGGCCGTCGTCCAGCCCGCCGGCATGGCGGGCCTGCTGATCAAGAGCCTCAAACAGCCGATCCGCGGACCGCTCGCCAGGAAGACCGGCCGCCGATCCATCGACCAGTTCGGATTCGAGCGGGCGATGGACCTGCTCGTGAAGTACTGCGATCAGGCCGAAGCCGATGGCGCCCTGAAGCTGACGTACGAGGGCGAGGCCGACTTCAAGGGACGGCGCGTCTGGTTCATCAAACGCGAACTGCCCTACACGGGCCCCGACAGTGGCTATCCCGATCGCGTGGCCAACATCTACATCGATCAGGAATGGAAGGTCCCGACGGCGATTCACACGTTTTCCGACGACCAGTGCGACGCCGCACATCTCCTCGGCAAGTACGAATACAGTGACATCGATTTCAGCGCCGAGATCACAGACGCCGACTTCGAGCCGTCCACCTATGGACTCTGAAACAAGCCGCAACCGACAAACGAAAACGGCCCGATTCGACGTGCGTCGACTCGGGCCGTTTTTCTGTTTCAGGGATGTCGCCCGGCGCCTTACGCCTTGACGATCTTCTTTCGATGTTTCTTCACGCCGGCCGTCGCGTTGCGCGTGTCCACGACGAGCTGCGCGTTCTCGACGATCATGTCGTAGTCGTACGACGAATGATCCGTCGAGATCAGGATGGCGTCGTAGGACTTGATGGTTTCGGGCGTCAGCTTGACTGACTTCATTTTCAGGTCGTGCTCGCGACCCCGATGGGTCCGCGGCACGTGCGGATCGTTGTAGTCAACCTTGGCGCCGTGCTTCTGCAGCAGGTGAATCAGCTCGATGCTCGGGCTCTCGCGGATGTCGTCGATGTCCTTCTTGTAGGCCAGGCCCAGGACCAGAACCTTCGAATCGCGAATCGGCTTCCTGTGATCGTTCAGCGCCAGGGCCAGCCGGTTGATCACGTATTCGGGCATGTCCGTGTTGATTTCACCCGCCAGCTCGATGAACCGCGTCGGCTCGCCGTACTGTCGCGCCTTCCATGTCAGATAGAACGGATCGATCGGAATGCAGTGCCCCCCGAGACCCGGCCCCGGATAAAACGCGGAGTAGCCGAACGGCTTCGTCTTGGCCGCCTCGATGACATCCCAGACGTCGATGCCCATCTTGTCGAAGAGCATCTTCAGCTCGTTCACCATCGCGATATTCACGCAGCGATAGACGTTCTCGACGATCTTGGCCGCCTCGGCCACGTCGCATGACGACACGGGAATCGCGTGCGTCAGCGCCGAGGAGTACATCGCCATCGCCACCTTCAGGCTGTCCTTGTCGAGACCGCCGACGAGCTTGGGAATCGTCTCCGTCGTGAAGTCCACGCGTCCCGGATCCTCACGCTCGGGGCTGTAGGCGAGGAAGAAGTCCCTGCCCGCCTTGAGACCACTCCCCGCCTCAAGTATCGGCTGCAGCAATTCGCGCGTCGTCCCCGGGTAAGTCGTCGACTCCAGCGTGACAAGCTGTCCCTTGCGCAGACGCTCGGCGATCGAGTGCGCCGTCGCCTCGACATACGTCATGTCCGGATCGCGCGTCTTCGACAGCGGCGTCGGCACACAGATGATGATGGCGTCCGGCTTGTCGAGCTCGGACATGTTGTCCGTCGCCCGAAACCGCTTGGAATTGACAAGCGTCTTAATGGTCGAATCCGGGATGTGCTTGATGTAGCTCTTCCCGGCGTTCAGCTTCTTGATTTTCTCCGGATCGACATCGAAGCAGAGCGTGGCAAATCCCGCCGCGCCGAACGTCCGCGCCAGCGGCAGGCCGACGTATCCCATGCCCATGACCCCGATCAGGGCCTTGCGATCCTTGTACTTCTGAACAATCGCTTCCGTACTCAACGAACCGGTTCCTTTTGGCGGTTTCACCCGCAATAGGGGATTTTCGTAACTTGGTTCGGGACATTAGATAGCGCGCCTCCGAACTCGGCAAGAGCCGAATTCGGCCCGCATCACGCTGGAATCAGCGATCCGCCCCGTGTGGCGCTGCTGAGGTGGACGCGTCGACCATCGCCAAACCGAAATCGCTTCGCCAGCATCACCCGGCGACTGAAGAAAAAAAATCGAGATTTTGCAACAGTCGGCAAAGGCCGCCGGGCCGCAGGCGTCGATGTCATTGCCGACCGGACGTTGAAATCTCAGCGACCGTCGAATGGAAGAGCGAATCGAATGAGCGAGACGAAAACCAGTTGGATCAGACGTGGACTGAAGGGCGCCGGCCGCATCGGCCTCGCCGTCGCCGGCGGCGCCGCATTCGCCTACCTGGCGTGGAACCCACAACCGCCGCCGCCGCTGCCGGGCGAGGCGCCGGCGTCCATCGGAAAGCCCGCTGAGCAACCCGCCTCTGTTCAGAAAGGAACGACCATGAACACGGATTCCGCAGAACGTGTCGGCCTGGTCGCCCCCTCGCAATCGCCGATGATTCGAACGCGAGACCAGGGGATCACAGGCGCGATTCGGGAATCTTCGACCCGCGCCGAAACCGACACCGCCGCCGGGCGCCGCGCGCAGCATGCGACGCGCCAGGCGTCGCCGACGATCATCGCGCTGTCACGCGGACCTCCGATGTTCGACTCGGAGGGGAAAGAAGCCCCTTTTCCTCCTTGTCCTCGGAATTCGCTCGATCATAGCCCGTATCCGCCCGCCACAACGACTCCGCCAGCCCCAACGATCGCCGCGCCCGCCGGACGTCACTCGACGTCTCGATGCCCCCATTCGACAGGGTCGCGGACTCTCCCGATTCACGTTCGACATCGCTGTTGCTTGCCAGGCGCCTCTCGCCCTCCTCAATCGCCGTGGGCGTCGGGGAATGCCGCCGCGTCTGCACCAGTCGCACCAGGGGGCGAAGCGCCGTCTCCCGGGCGCGAATGTTTGCGGCCGCCGCTTCCGGCGACAATTCACGACTCGGCGCCGGCGCCTGCACGGGACTTTCCGGCTTCGACGGCGCATCGAACAGTTCATCGCCCGACATCGTCATCATTCGGACCGCCAGACTCTCGGCGTCGTGTCCTTCGACGGCCCTGAGCTTCGCGAGAATGTCGGCGTTCAGTCGATAGGTCAGCCCCTCCCCCGTCGCCAGATGGAAGAACTCGCAGCGAAGCTCCGACGCCGGCGCCTCGCTGAGCTTGAGATTCAGCTTCCCCACTGTCGCGCCCGTCGCCGCCTGCAGCCCATCGAGCATCGCCGTGTAGGGCAGGGCCTTCGGGCTGTGCTGCACGGCGAGAAAGTCACCACTCCCGTAGGGCAGCCCCAGCTCGATCAACGCGCGTTCGCCCATGATGAAGCCGGCGACAGCCCACGGATCGATGCTTCCGTGAATCGCACGGAGCATCTGCATCGAACCGCTGACATCCACTTTGCCCTTCACGCGGAACGTGTAAGTCGTCCAGAAACTCTCCCACTCGTATTCGCCGAGCCCGTCGTAGGGCCGAATCAGGTGCGCCTTCGCGTACCAGTGCCCCGACTGCGACAGTCGGATCGATGCGACGCCGCGCTCATTCGTCCGCGTCCGCACGACATCCTCGCGAGTTCGCTGCCCCGCGTGTCCCGCCGAGACCGGCACCTCGGGCCAGGGATGGCCGTCGAGCAGGACCTGTATCTGGACGGTCTCTCCGCTCTGCCAGAGCGTCGGATTCGTCAGCGGAACCAGTTCGAGCCGCTGCCCGATGGGTCGCATCCAGCCGTCGTCCTCCGCCTCGGGGGCGCCGACCTGGAGAATCGTCTTCGCGTACTTGGTGTAGCGCTCGCGGACCGGCTCGTGCCGGGCGCCCGACTCGCGCCGCATTCGCAGCGCCTCATTCGCCCGCTCCTCGATGAGATACTGATCGAAAATGTCCCCGTCGAGTGTTGTGACGCGCGGCGTGAGCGTGAGTCCGAGCGCGTGATAGCCCGGCGCGTCAAACACACGCCGGACCGCGACGGCGTCGTCCTCGGCCTTCAGCCCCTCGATGAGGCGCTTCTGCCTGCCATGGACGGACATCAGCCCCTCCACGCGCGCCGGGTCGACGATTCCGTCCCCGATCGGGAATCGGTCTCCCGTCACGAACGCGATCCAGGTGTCAGCGCCGGGATCGACGACGTCCGACTCGACGATCAGCCAGGAATCCACGGCGAACGCCGGCCGGCTGACGACGATGGCGAGCAGAAAGACGAACGGCACAGCGGTACGGATGGCGGACACGATCATTCCTCATGCTGGCGGCGAACCAAGTTTCGTGAGCGCATTTATTGCGTCGCTATTATGGGGGTTATACCCCCGCTTGTCTGGTCGGTGGCGAACCCGCCTCGGAAAGCGCCGAATCGGGCAATACCGGCCGATGACGGGTCGGAGGGCCGATATCGCCCCGTTTCCCCAGTTTCGGGCTTCTATGGCGCCACAGTTGGGGAAACCTGGCTTCACTAGACCACTTCTTCGCATAGAATGAAGGGTTCACCAGCGGCCGGCTGCGATCCATGACTTTCCCGTTTGGGGGGCCGGCCGGGTCACGATTATCTGCACAGTGAGAGGAATTCACATGGGGCGATTTGCCCGGAAGACGACGTGGCTCGTCGGCCTCGCGTTGGCCTCGCTCATTGCCAACACAGGTTGCGGCTGCGACTTGTCCGATTTCATCGGGTTTCCGATTCCCGTGGGCTCGGATTCCGTCCTCGTCATCATCGAGAACGAGGCCGGCGTGGAAGTCCGCGCTGACGCGACGTTCACGTTTTCGTCGGAAGACGTTCGCAAGACGTCGCGCGTCCTCGACGCGGACGGCGCCGGCGCCAGCGTCGCCATTCTGCGCACTGTCGCGGAACGAATCGACGTCAGAGCGACCGCCATCGGCGGCTCGCCGTCCTCGCAGGTCATCTCCAACCTCATCACGCCGGGCGAGGTCCTGCTCGACGTCACACTGCGACTCAACATCGACTACTCGGCGGGCGACACGATCGTAATCAGGATCCAGCGCCCCTTTGACGACTGCAACAACAACGGGAGGGACGACGCCGAGGAAATCGCCCTGGGCGACGCCCACGACTGCGACGAGAACGGCATCCCCGATGACTGCCAGCCCGACGTGGACAATGACGGCGTTCCCGACGCCTGCGACAACTGCCTCTCCATCCCCAACCCCGATCAGCGGGACGACGACAACAACAATCTCGGCGACGTCTGCGAAACGGGCGCCTGCCAGATTTCCGTCACCTGTGTCGAGACGACGCTCACACTCTGCCTGAATCAGGGCGGTATCTTCGACGGCGTCGGAACCAACTGCGGCGCGGGCAATCCCGTCCCGACGGGCGCCTGCTGCACGGGCCTTGTCTGCAATATCACGACACAGGCCATCTGCGAGGCCGCAGAAGGAACCTACCAGGGCGACACAACGACGTGCGACAGCGCGAGCTGCCTGCCGCCGACCGGCGCCTGCTGCGCCGGGGAAGCGAGCTGCCTGATCCGGACGCAGCTGGACTGCATCCAGCTCGAAGGAACCTACTTCGGCGACAACACGATCTGCGAAACGGACACGTGCCTGCCGAATGAGGGCGCGTGCTGCCTGGAGGACCTGTCCGGTCCCTTCTGCGTCGTCCTGAGTGGTGACGCCTGCGACAGCGCCGAGGGGAGTTATCTCGGCGACGGCAGCGTCTGTGACTTCGACATCTGCCAGCCGCCGACGGGCGCCTGCTGCCTGCCAAACGTCAACATTACGCTCGGACAGCTCCCGGCGATCTGCGTCATCACGAGCGAGCTGGAGTGCGCCAACTTCGACGGCGCCTATCAGGGCGACGACACAAGCTGCGACAGCGATCCCTGCAATCCGCCGACGGGCGCCTGTTGTTTCAACCCGCTGCTCTCGGCGCGACTGGGCGCCTGCTCCGTCATCACAGAAGACGAATGTCTGTTCGACGGAGGAACCTACCTGGGTGACGACACGACGTGCGACAACGATCCCTGTTCGCCGCCGACGGGCGCCTGCTGCTTCTATGACGGCGAGACGACTGTGTGCCTCGTCAACACTGAAGTCGCCTGCGAGAGCCTCAACGGCTATTACCACGGCGACGACACGTCGTGCGCCTTTGACACCTGTGAGCCGATCGTTGGCGCCTGCTGCCTCACCAGCTTCTGCGTCGAAATCCCCGAGCCGTCGTGCACGGCGTTGATGGGTGTGTTCAGTGGTGTCGAGACCGAGTGCCCCGGCGCCTGCTTCGCCACGGGCGCCTGCTGCTACGGCTCCTTCTGCAGCTCGGAGCTCACGCAGGACACGTGCGAAATCGAAGGTGGAACCTATCTCGGCGACAACTCAACCTGTGACGGCGAGCCATGCGGTCCGCCCACGGGCGCCTGCTGCCTCTACAACGACACATGCATGGACCTGACGGAACTCTCCTGCAACTTTATGAAGGGTACCTTCCTCTCGTATGACCTGTCATGCGCCAGCGTCGCCTGCGATCAGCCGCTGACGATCAGCGTCACGTCGGATCGCGACTGGATCTATGAGAACATTCCGAGCATGTCCGTCCCGCCGACGAACTGCGGCGTGACGCTCACGGCAATGATCGACAACGATCCGCTCAACAACAGCTCGTACACCATTACATGGACGACGTCGGCGCCCATCGACAACCCAAGCGCCGAACTGATCGTCGTCTCCGGCGAGGGAACGGAGTCGATCACCTATCGCGCCCCCGATCGTCCGGGTTACTCGCCGCACGGCTTCACGCAATACATCGAAGTGTTCGTTTTTGGCAATGATTTCGGCAACTACGGCTACGGCTACGCCTTCATCGATGTCCGCGTTCTGGGCGACGTCGATGGCTCCGGCTGCACGGACGCCGCCGATCGCGCCATCATCACGAACGTCATCGATGGCGAGATCACGAACGGCGACCTTATCCTTGCCGCCGACGTCAACTGCGATGGAAGTGTCGACGCCCTGGACAGCCAGACGGTCCTCTTCGTCGAACAGGACACGGACGGCAACGGCAGCGGCGCCTGCGGCATGTAGCCCCTCATGCGGGAATCCGGGCGCAGAAGGCGTCAGACGCCCACACACACAGTGTGTTCAAACCCGTGCGGATCCTGCGAATCCGCCGGGCCGGACGCCGCCGCAATTTGACACACTCTCGCCCCTCCGCTACCAAATCACGCCTGCGCAAGTGTTCAATATCGAGGGTTCATGACTATGCTGACTGTTACGTCCTATGGCGCCGCGCGCGAAGTGACCGGCTCTCTCCATCTGCTCGAAGCCGACGGCAAGCGCATCGCGCTCGACTGCGGTCTCTTCCAGGGCAAGCGATCTGAATCCATCGAGAAGAACCAGTCATTCGCCTTCGATCCCAGGACGCTGCACGCCGTCGTGCTCTCCCACGCGCACATCGATCACTGCGGCCGCCTGCCGATGCTCGTCAATCGCGGCTTCGACGGGCCCATCCATACGACGCCGGCGACACGCGATCTCTGCGCGCTGTTGCTCGCCGACTCGGCCCACATACAGCAGGAAGATACGAAGTACCTGAACAGGAAGCGGGAACACAAGGGCCTGCCGCCCGTCGAACCACTGTACGACGAGGAAGACGCGACGCAGGCGATCCGACAGTTCCACTCCGTGTCGCAGGAGCGATGGTTTCACGTATCGCGCCGCACGAAGGTGCGATTCCATCACGCCGGTCACATGCTCGGCTCCTCCAGCGTGGAGGTCGAATATGAGCCGCCGATCGGCCGAAAAATCCGCGTCGTCTTTTCGGGCGATGTCGGCCGGCCGAACATGCCCATCCTTCGCGACCCCGCCGACTTTCCCGACGCGCACTATTACATCTGCGAGAGCACCTACGGCGCCCGCATCCATCCGCCAAGCGGCGACCTGAAGGGCGAACTGGCGAAGGTCGTGAACGATACCGTGGCGCGCGGCGGCAAGATCATCATTCCCGCCTTCAGTGTCGGCCGCACGCAGGTGCTCGTATACTTCCTGCATCAGCTCATCGCGGAACAGAAGATTCAGCCGCTGCCGATTTACGTCGACAGCCCGCTCGCCGTGAACGCGACACAGGTCTTCCGCATGCATCCCGAACTCTTCGACAGGGACGCGCGGGAGTTCATGCGCCAGACGGGCGACATCCTCGGCTGCGACTACTGCACCTACATCCGCGACGTCGACCAGAGCAAGGGCATCAACAAGAGCCCCAAGCCCTGCGTCATCATCTCGGCCAGCGGCATGTGCGAAGCGGGCCGCATCCGACACCATCTGAAGAACAACGTCGAGAACGGCCGGAACACGGTATTGATCGTCGGCTTTCAGGCCGCCCACACGCTCGGACGCCGCATCGTCGAGCGAGACAGGCATATCCGCATCTTCGGCGAGAAGTTCAACCTCAAGGCGCAGGTCAGCGTCCTCAACGGCTTCAGCGCCCACGCCGATCGCGACGAGATGCGCCGCCTGCTGTCGCCCCACGCCAACACGACCAAGGGCGTCCTGCTCGTCCATGGCGAAGAGGACCAGATGACGCAGTTCCAGCAGACGCTCAGGGACGACGGTTTCCGCAATGTCATCATGCCGCACTGGGGCGAAACCTTCGAACTCAACGGCGTCGACGCCCCGAAACTCGTGAAGCGCGACTGACGCCGTCGGCCGGGCGCCGCAGATCGGTTCATCGACCCGACAGAATGCACATTTAGCACCTAGGTCGAGTCATCGACCCGACAGAACGGGCGCAGGGCCGCCACGTCATCCACCTCTTTGAAGGCCCTGCATGCGCCGCCGCGAACTGAGTGTGGCGACTGTCAATTCTCAAACTGCGAATTGACCCCAGTCAGAGCCGCCCTGTCCTCAGGGCGATATTCTGCGAGCGAATCACTGCAAATCCGCGACGCCGAACCAACGTCTGTGTCGCACGACCCGCGATGACTCGCCTTCCGTCGCCGCGGGGACGCGGCGGCTCTGAATGCCCCTGCCGCGGTCACCTTCAGCCCCGTAGGTCGGGTCATCGACCCGACATGATCGCTATGGCGCCTACGCGTCAACAATACCCGCACGAGGTCCGTCTCGCGCATCCATCGGGCGCGCATCGCGGAATCCTGCGGTACTCGTCTGTTCCCATTCGATTGGCCGCGCGATACCATCTCATCGCGGACCAGAAGTAGCATTCAACAATCTGTACTCGCAAATCGGGAGCGGAGGTCGCCATGTGCGCCGCGGCTGCGATTGACTACACGTATCGATACCCCTTCGCCTCCGGCGTCGGCGATTTCGAGAACGGCTTCGGTCTGCGCCTTGCCACGAGCGATGGTCCCCAGGCGAGCCCCTGGTTCTTCGATGGACGACTGCGACATCCCAAAAGTGTCGGCGACATGCTGCTCACGCTTTCGGATGTCGTTCGAACGCACTTCTTCCTGCCGCGCCCCCCAATGATGGATCCAGTGGTAACGAGCGGCGAAGGCGTGCTGCGATTCGAGGGCTTTTCCGGCTGCTGTGGCGTCTATGCCCGCGTCGATCTGCCCGCCGAGGCGTTCGACAGTGACATTCACGGCCGAGGCACGACGAACGTCGACTTCAACAATCCGATGCGCGCCGCGCTCTGTCGCCTGAACGATCGAGACGACGCGCGTCTCGCCGTCGGCGCGGATGAGGTTTCGCTCTCCCGTGGCGACGAGAAGATCATCGAGAAGAAAGTCCAGCTGCCCATTCGCTGGATCAAGGGATTCTGCGAGGTGCAGGCCTATCAGCCAGCGCTATCGCTCCGATACGAATTGCCCGTCGCCGAGGCGCGGCGCTTCATCCGATCTCTGCCGCGCGGCGGCGCCCCGAAACGGCCTTCGTTTATCACGTCGTTCGGCAGGGCGCTGCGACTGTCCCAGCGCGAAACCAAGGGCGCCATCCGAATCACAGGCCTCGAACGCATCCGCATCATCGAACCGCTGTTCGCGACGGCCAATTCGCTTCAGATCTGGGCCGACGACGACGCGGGCGTCAGCGGCTGGCGGGTGATCTTCGAGACAGGCTCAATATTTCTGCTCGTCAGCCCCGAGATCTATCGCGGCTTTTCCGGTGAAGGGCAGGCCCTCGAGAAACTGGCGATTGGCGCCTGGGCAGACGCCCTCACACCCGTCCGGGCGCAACTCGCGTGGCAATCCAATATCGACGCGTCGGATATCGCCGCCAGGACATCGCTTTCGACGGACGCGATTTCATCGGCGCTCGCCGTCCTCGGCGCGCGCGGACTCGCCGGCTACGACGCGGCCAGCGGCGCCTACTTCCATCGGGAACTGCCCTTCGATCTTGAACAGGTCGAAGCGCTTCAGCCTCGACTGAGAGCCGCCCGAAAGCTGCTGGACGACAGAAAGGTCCAACTGCTGACGCGTGACGGCAACGACGCCGACGCGCAGGTCACAGGGACCGGCGTCCAGCACCAGGTCAGGCTGCGCGGCGACGACGCAACCTGCACCTGTCCGTGGTACAGCAAATACCTCGGCCAGCGTGGTCCCTGCAAGCACATCCTGGCGACGCGCCTGCTGGTCGCGCCAGACGACGAGGAGACGGCGGAATGACGCCCGAGCAGTTGGAGCAGTTCGTGGCCCGGGCGGACGCCGATGGTCTCGTCAGCGCCTGCGCGTCACTCGAAGAGAGCGAACGCCGCAGGCTGTCGAAGTTCGCCGCGACGCTGTACAAGGAAATCGACGCGGCGCGATCGAAATTCGACCCCGAGACACACAAGTGGATCTCGACGCGCCTCGATCGACTCGATCGCTGGCTGGACGAGACGCCTCCGCCCAGGATCCACGAACAACAGGCGATCGCCGAACTCGCCATGCTCGCGGTCTGCCCGTTCAGCCAGACGAAGAATATCGGCGCGATGGGCTGGCGGGACGCGTATGCGACGCCGCCCGCCGCCAGACTCCTGTCAGATCGCTCCCCCGACTGGATCGACGCGTGGGTCGAAGAGAAACTCAAGGGCGAATTCAAGGACATCGGGTGGGGCGCGCTTCGTTGCCTGATCCGAGCCGGCGTCTGTAAGTCACCGTCGGTTGACGGATACATCGAACACATGGCGAGTTCGGCGCCCGGCGCCTGGCATCGAAACGACGAGACGCCGTTTGTTCCGCTGAGCCAGCGACTCAGGGACGATCCGGACTTGCTGAACAACGAACTCTGGCGTCTCTTCGAAGTCGAGACCGTCGCCTTCAAATACGACTATTACAGCAAGAAGGACAACAGCGACTATGAAACCTGGCCAATCGCGCTGAAGAGGCTCGTCGACGAAGGCGTGATCGATCGAGATCGCCTGCTCGACGCGAGCCTGTCAGGACTTACAGCCGGCATTCGAAACAACCTGCTGCTGTCAGGCTTCGCGAACTTTCACGAGTTTCTCGCACCCACACTCGACGAGCGGGCAGCGAGGCAGAGGATCTATCTCGAACTGCTCGCTCACCAGGCGCCGCAGGTCGTCACGTTCGCCCTCAACGCCCTGAAAGAACTCGAGAAGTGCGGAATGCTCGACGCGTCCGCTTTTATTCGAGGCGTCGCGCCCGCGATGACCTGTCGCCAGAAGGCCCAGCCCAAAACCGCGTTGACGATGCTCAGGAAAATCGCCGGCGCGAAAGACGCCCCCCACGGCGCCATCGCCCTCGCCGCCAGCGAAGCCTGCTCGCACGAAGCCGCGGACATCCACGAACGCGCGATCAGGCTCATTGCATCCATCGCGAAGAAGCTGCCGGACGATGTCCGCCCCGTCATCGCCGATCGCCTCGCACAGGTCGCTCCGAGTTGTCAGGCGGCCGCAAACGAAGTCATCGCGTCGCTCGGTCTGAATCTAGAAACGGCGCCCGCGACGACAAGCGAAGTTCCGGAAGGACTGAAGGCGGACCTGCTGGATCGCGCCAAGGCGATGGACGCCAAATGGCGACGCCTGGCGGGCGTTGACGCCGCGATGGAGGCAATTGCCGATGACACCTTCCCACCGCCGCTCGATCTTGATTCGGACGACATCCCGATTCTCTCAGGTGTCGAAGCGGTTCAACCCATCGAATCGCTCGACGAGTTGATCCAGGTCGTGTCACACGCCGTCGAGGCGATGGATCGGGTCGATGATGTCGAACGGATCCTTGACGGTATCAGTCGCCTGTGCGATCAGAAGCCCGATGATTTCGAACGCGTCACGGGGCCACTCCTGAAGCGCATCAACGAAGGTGTCTCCGACATGAAAGGCCGCAGTCTTGTCGGCCATCTACTGATGACACCGACAATGCTGCGCGTCCTGCTTCGCGCCTGGCTTCGCAAAGACGCCTCCGTCCCCGAACTACACGTCACGGAGGAGGGCGTCAACGCCTTCTGGAATGCTCGGCTCTCTGAACTGGTCCAGCGCGTCGCAAAGGAACAATCGGCGCCGCTCCTCGCGGCGCCGACCCACACGCGCGGCTGGATTGACCCGCGCATTTTTGTCCGGCGCATCGAGTCGCTGGCGGCAGGCGGCATGGAAGCCCCGAGGTTGGATCTGATCCAGGGGCTGTTGCGACTCGCCCCCGATCATCGCGCCGAGGCGCTCGCCCTGGCGAAATCCGTCAAAGGCAGATACGCACGGGCCATCCGCTGGGCGCTCGGCGCGGCGGACGCCCTGACAAAGAAGGACGCCGACGATGGCGACATATGGATCGCCGCGGCAAGAGGCCGACGACCGCGCGGTCCCATCACCGAATTGGCCGTACTCAGCCTGCCCGAAGACGCGCCGGATGTCGTCGACAATCCGCCGTTCAACTGGACGTCCAGTCATACGCGCCGGGAACAAATGAGCCTCGTTGTGACGATTCCCGAACTATCGATCTCATCCGCATCGAAGGCGAAGTCGGAAGTCGACAATGAATGCTATCCGCTGATCGCGCTGCATCGGAATTCGGATCGCTGGTCCTACTACGACACGAACACGGCGTGGCATTTTGAGTGGCTCGGACACATCTGGCCGGCGAACGCCGACGCCATCATGGTCGCCGCCATCCAGTCCATGATGCTCCGTATCGACGATCCACCGTCCAATTTCGAACCCAACCACGCTTTGCTTCAGACGCTGTTTCAGGTCGATCTTCCGATCTCCGAAATAGCGATTGTCGCCGCGTGGATCGCGCTAGTCAGTCGCGACGCCGATTGCAGAGGAGTCGTGATTGACGCGCTGATCGAGGCGATTCATGACGGTCGCTGCGACTCACAGTCCTTTGGCGACGTGTTGGCGAGAATCACCGACGGCGGCTGGATCAAACTCAATCGCGTGCGCGACGCCCTTGCTGAAATTGCTCGCCTTTCCCCGCTGCACGCTCTCGTCGTCTCGCAGATCCTCGACGAGTGGGTCAGCAGGCAGTCCGCGCTTCCACGCGACGCGCACGCCATTACTGGACTGCTGCTGGAGACGAACACACAACTCGCCGTTCCGCTCAGGGACGCGTCCCGAACGGTTCTTTCCGGCGTCAGGGGAAGCGGCAAATCGGCGAAGGCCGCGAAGCAGCTTCTCGCCATCGACGGCAAGTCGCCCTCCGCCGCACGCAAGGAGGCGTTGCTGCTCGCGCTTCAGGGCCGCATCGAGCGCGGTGAGCGCTGGGGCGCCCCCTCTGACGGATTCGATGATTCGTCGGCGTCGTCATAGCGCCAGAGATCGATCGCAGTCCTCAATTTCCCGGAAATGCCGAATAAACACGATCGACGAGCGTTACACAACGTACAGCCCCCCGGATGATCACGCGTCAAGCGGCCCACCAAGGAGAATCGATGACTCGCCCATCGCTGACCGCCCTCGCCCTTGCCCTCACACTCGTCATCACGCTCGGCTCGCAATGCGAATCGACCAGCGGCGTGACGAATACGAACGCCAACACGAATACCAATACGAGTTCGAACACCAACAGCAACGACAACACCACGGACATCACGGACGCCGTGTTCACGAACATGTCGGGGACCTGTGTGGACTACGCCGGCGCCTACACGGCGAGCGTCATGGATGTCGGCGAATCCGCTTCATTCACGGCGACGATCGTCATCGTCGATAACGGCGATTCCTGCACTGTGACGAGCAACTCGATCCCCAATCACGACTTCAACAACGGCGGTTCCTTCGCGACGCGCGTCGCTGAGGTCAATGAGACGTTCACGCTGGACGCCACGCCCGAACTCGCCGCCACGCCGACGGCGCTCTCACTCGAATACGACAACGCCATCATGCTCAACGGCGTCAAGCTCGACCTGCTGGCCGCCGCCTGCTACGGCGTCGGGAATGAACCGCTGGGGCAGGAGAAGATCGGCTGCTTCGACAGCGACTCGCCCTGGCGATATGACCCGATGTTCAGCGGAAACAACTTCGGCACGGACTCGCACCACGCCCACACACAGCCTGACGGCGCCTATCACTATCATGGCGATCCGCTCGCCATGTACGACACATCCGGCGCCACGGCGTCGCCCGTCATCGGCTTCGCCGCCGACGGTTTCCCGATCTACGGTCCCTACATCAATGACAATGGCGTCATCCGCAAAGTCCTCTCCGGCTACACGCTGAAGAGCGGCGCCCGCGTCAGCCAGAGCGGCGAAGGCGCCTTCCCGGGCGGAACCTACGACGGCACATTCATCGACGACTGGGAATGGACGGGCGCCGGCGATCTCGATGAGTGCAACGGCATGATGTACGACGGCTCGTACGCCTATTTCGTGACGGACAGCTACCCATGGGTCATCAGGTGCTTCTCGGGCGCGCCCGATCCGTCGTTTCGAAAGCAACCGTAGAGACGTTGCGACGCACGTCGGGCCATCGACCCGACGAAATGAGCGCGACGCCACCCGCGATTCCGCCCTACGCCCCCTCGCCAGCCTCCGCCTCCAGCGAATCGCGCTTCAGCTGTCCGCGGCCGATCGGCAGTGTCGCGTTGATGCTGCGAATGTGAATATCCCGCTGCGGGAAGGCGATCTCGATCTCCTCGCGCTGGCACGCCTCGAAGATCTCCACGTAGAGCGAATGGCGACCGACCATCATGTCGTCGATGCACTTGAAGTAGGCCCGGCACTCGAAGTTCAGGGCGCTGTCGCCGAACCCCAGGAAATAGACGCGCGGCGCAGGTTCCGTCATCACCTTGCCGTTCTTCTCCAGGACCTGCATCAGCACGTCCCGCACCTGCCGCGGATTCGATGAGTAGGACACACCGACCGGGATCACCAGCCGAAGGATCTCGCTCGACAGCGTCCAGTTCGTAATCTCGTCCGTCACGAACCGCTTGTTCGGAATCACGAGTTCCTTGTTGTCCCAGTCCGTGATGCACGTCGAACGAATTCGGATTCGGGAGACGGTTCCCGTCTGCGTCCCGACAGTCACGGTATCCCCGATCCGAATCGGGCGTTCAAACAGGATGATCAGGCCCGACACGAAGTTCGCGAAGATTTCCTGCAGACCGAAACCCAGACCGACGGATACGGCCGCGACAAGCCACTGTACTTTCGACCAGCCAACGCCGAGCAGACCAAACGTGACGACGATGCCGATCGTGCCAATGACATATCGCGAAATCGCCGACACGGCGTAGCGCGCCCCGGCGTCGATAGGCAGGTGCGAGAGCACGGCGATTTCCAGCAGCGCGGGGATGTTTCGCACGGCGATGAAAGCGACGAAGGCCGCGATCGCCGCCAGACCGATATCGGCGACGCTCACATCCCATTCCGTAATCCGGATGTCGTGCAGAATATTCAGGGCGGGCAGTTCGCTGCTCCACACCCAGAATGTCAGGCCGGCCACAGCGAAGATCGTCAGGCTGCCGATCAACTGCCGCGTCTGCTGGCTCAGGCTCGGAATGTTGATCATCGGCTCTTCGGCCTGCACGGGCTTCGACGGCGCCTCGACGGGCTTTTCACCCTTCTCGCTCGCCCTCGCGGCGCGCTCCGCCTCTTCCTTCGCCCTGGCTTCCGCCTTGGCCTTCGCCTCGGCGCGCTTCCGCATCGCCTGGTCAATCGCGATGCGACGTCGCGCGAGCAGCAGCCATCGCATCAGCAGCAGATAGATGATGATCGCGGCGATCCAGATGAGCGCTGTCATCCAGCATCGAGCCGACAGCCGCAGGACTGTGTAGTAGTACCCCAGCGCCGCGCCGACAATCAGGGCCGGCGGAATCGACACGAACAACGCGTAGATGACGTACCGAAACTGCACGAGGCGACCTTGCGGATGCTCGATCATGTACTGCGTCAGGGCGCCCGCCCGTGGTTTCAGAACCCGCGCGATGAAGATCGTGATGAAGATCATCCCGAGGATGAAGACGTCGCGCCCGAACGTCTCGCTGTGCGCTTCGACGCCCTGGTTGCTCAGCATGCCGACGACGAAGGAGACAGGGACTGTCGCGCTGACAAACCAGATCAGATTGCGCCGCAGAATACCGATGGCCTTGGCGTCCCACGCCAGGTGCGCTCCGGCCAGTCCGTGAACGCGACACACGTGAATAAGAAACAGCAGCGGAAACGCCGTCATCGCCGCGGCGTGGAATCCGCCCGCAACGGCGCCGGCAAAATCGCCTGATTCCGGCACCCGCAGGAACGCCTGCCCGATGAACCAGAGCGTCAGCGGATAGGGAATCGCCAGCAGCAGCGTGTAGAAACAGCTCGACAGCGTAATCCTGAAGTCGGTGCTGAGCGGTTCGTTCGCGGCGTTCGCCGCCGCGCGGAGCTTTGTGCGCAGGGGGCGACGAATCGCGAACAACACGCCGACGACGATCAGCGCCGGGATGCCGAGAAACCAATAGACGGCGTAGTACGACGCCGCGGCGGAGAAGAACTCGCCCCAGTTCTCCGCGTTGAAAAACCACTCGAGCGCAGACATCAGCCCTCGGAAGTTATCCGTTCCGATCGGCCGGCCGCTGCGCACCCAGAGAATCCGCTCGTTGATGAAGTCGCGAAACGCCTCCGTTTCTCGAATCAGATTCGTCAGGTCTGTCTCGAGCTTGTTGAGGAGTTTGACGTAGTCATCGTTGCTGATGAGCTTGTCCAGGCTCTCCTTCTTCAGCAGGACCTGGCGCCTGATCTCATCACGCGCGAGCGTCCGATCAGACTCAGACAGCTTGTCCGAGAGCTGGCTCACCCAGTCTTCAATCGCCGCATCTGTGTTTGACAGGCGATCGCGTTCCGGCTTGTAGCCGCTCCACTCGTAGGCCGCTTCATCGAGTCGATTCCGCTGCTTCTCCCGGAGCCGCCGGTACTCATCCGTGTCGGGCAGTCGATTGAGCTGGCTTCGCAGCAGGATGCCGAAACTCTGCGAGACATTGGCCGTTTTCGCCTTCTCTCTCGCCTCGTCGAACTCGCGCTTGACCCGCTCGAACTCCGCCTTCACCTGGTCGTCGATCGTCGTCAGTGACGCCGTCTGCTGCGAGTTGGACGCCAGCGCGTCGGCCAGCGACTTGTTCTCCCTGATCAGGTCCTCGATCTTCGGAAAGATCCGGCGGACCCGCGTGCTGACATCCTCCGCCTTCTCCCTCGCCTGTTCCGCCGCCTTCTGACGCAGCGCCGCGACGCGAGATCGCAGCTCCTTGACGAACGCCTCGCGCGCATCCCGCCGCTGGACGGCTCGATCCTGTTCCGCGAGCAACAGCTCGCCGTGGTTCTCGTAGAATCGAAGCTCCGCCTCCAGGGCCGCGATTTTCGCGTTCAGCGTCATCCGCGTCGCAACGCGCCGTTCCCGTCGCGCCTCGACAACGAGCTCCGGGCCATCCTGTTTGACCGGCTGGGACTCGAGCTTCGTCAGTTCCTCGCGGGCCCTGGAAATCTCCTTAGGTCCCTCCACGAGAAACGTGCTGCGACGCGAGACGGCTTCCTTCGAGTTCGTCGCCCGCTCGCGTTCCGCGTCCAGCTTCGCCTGCTCGGCCCGAAGCTGCGCCTCGACTTCCTCCAGGGGCGCCTCAACACTGGTCGCCGGTTGTGTCGTCGGCTGCGTTGTCGGATCGGGCTGCTTCAGCTTGTCGAGTTCGTCGGGCGCCTTTCGGATGCGATCCTGAAAACTCGTCGCCCGCGCTTCCCAGGTACGAAGCTCTTCCAGCCTCGCCTTCGCCTCTCGCAGGGCCGCCTGGGCGTCTTCCTTCTGCGGCGGTTCCAGCGTGGAAGACTCCACGCGCTTGACCAGGGCGTCGATCTTCTCGTCGCTCGTCGTCTTGACGGGCTCCGGCGGCGGAACCACGGGCGGCGTGTCCGCCGGATTGTCGACGCTGGGTTGTGCAACGGCGGGCTGTGATGTGGCCGGCGGCGCGTCCGCGGGCTGGGTCGTCGGCCCCGAGCTGTGATCCACCATCGACGGCGGATCCTCGCCACGCGTCGATGGCGACGCGAAAAAAACGGCCCCTGCGCCCCAGATCAGCAATACAATCCCGGGAATGTGACGTCCATGTCGTCGTTGACGCGTGTGCATACGGATAATCTAGCCGCGAAAAGCCCTCACGGCGACGATCCGACCCAAGGCGGTTTTTGCCCGCATCGACGCCGACTTGTCGCGGAAAACACCAGACTCCCGTGAAGTCGCCGTCGTCGACGCCACGACGGCTCTCGGAGCCCGATCGGATCCCCGCAATGCGCGTACGCGAGATACTCGAATGCTGCCTCTACGCCGGGAACCTCGGCGAGACCGCCGCGTGGTATGCGCGGGTGCTGGGCCTCGCGCCTTTTTCGCAATCGCACGATCGACACGTGTTCTTCCGCGTCGGCCATCGCTGCTTCTTCCTGTTCGACCCGACGGCGACACGGGACGCGTCCGGTACAAAGACGAATGTGCCCACCCACGGCGCCGGCGGCGAAGGCCACGTCTGCTTTGCGATCGGCGCCGATGAACTCGACGCCTGGCGCGGGCGACTCAGCGATCTGAAGGTCCCCATCGAGCGCGAGATCGCCTGGCCGAACGGCGCCCGTTCGATCTACGTGCGCGATCCGGCGCGCAACAGCGTCGAGCTGGCGACACCGTCGCTCTGGAACATTCCGGAATCCGACTGCTTTTCCGCGAGGTCCGGCTCATGATTGCTCACGCCACGGCCCCACCGTCGCCGGCGCCCGATGAGGCGCGATGGACGATTCGGTATTCGCTTACAGAGCGCCAACGCGCCGCGGCGCTGCGCTGCTATTGGCGCCGGGCCTATGGTCTCCGCGTCCTGTTCACGAACACCATTCTCCTTGGCTACATCGTCGCCCTGCTGACGATGGAGCGCTTTGCGGCCTGGCGCGTCCCGCTTTCCGTCGCCGTCGGCTGCGTCGTGCTCTACTCGATCCTGACGCATGTCCGCTTCTTCGTCCGTCACCGACGAAACCATGGCGCCGGCGATCAGCGTGTGACAATTCGCCTGACCGACGATGTGCTCTTCGCACAGATGAATGAGACGCCAACGCCCATTCCCTGGCACGCCACGCGTCGCGTCATGAAGCGGCGAACCGACTGGCTGATCACCTACGGCCATGATCAGTTCCTGATCCTGCCCACGGAGGACATCAATCCCGCGGCCCTGCAGTTCATCGTAGCGCGCGTCGCCACCCTCGGCGCCCTGCAGACTCAGTGCCGGGCGTGTCCGACGGACAGCGGCGCAACGCAACCCGCGTCAGCGCGAGCGCCGTCGTCGGCGCCCGACGACGAACCCCCATGTACTGCCTGAACTGTCAATACGATCTTCGCAGACTCTCGGCGCATCGCTGCCCGGAGTGTGGCCGAGGCTTCGACCCGGAGAACCGTGATTCCTACGGGGCGTCACCAACACGCCGCCTGTTGCGCCGGCGCGTCGGCGCCGTGGGAATGCTCTGGCCGCTGGTGATCTTCGGCATGTGTCATCTGACGCGGTTCGCCGCCTGGATCTCGCTGGGGCGACCGCCTGTGGCGAATCGCGACGACCCGACGTCGATCAACTTTGTCGTCACCACCCTTTACGTGGTCACGGAAATCTGCATGCTCGCCTTCCCCATCGCCTACTTTCTCACGATCGCCTGCGTCGTGTCGCTTCTGGAGAAGCGCCGCGCGTTCGTCTCTTCCCGCGCCGCCCTTCTGATCGCGCTGGTCACACTCTGCTGGCTGGGCGGCTTCTACCTCATCCGGAACGCCTTTGACATCGCCTGGTTCGCCGACTGACAACCGGTCCGTCGTCGATCTCGACATCCTCCGCCGGCGCCCTACGATGCGCCGCTCAACCACGACTGCGTCCACGAACCCCATACGAGAATTCCATGCATCGCCAGGACCTGCTTGCCAAACTCGATCGCTACCATCCGACGGACGCCGCCGAAATCGAGTCGCGTGGCCGAATCATCGAGTTCGTCCGTGCTACGCCGGACTGCTTTCGTCGGGAACATCTCGCCGGGCACATCACGGGCTCCGCATGGCTCATCGACGAACAACGTGGCCGCGTCCTGCTTACGCACCATCGCAAGCTCGACAAGTGGCTTCAGCTCGGCGGTCACTGCGACGGCGAATCAGACGTGCTGGCCGTCGCCCTCAGGGAGGCCGTCGAGGAATCCGGCATCGCCGACATCTCGCCCGTGTCGCCGGACATTTTCGACCTCGACGTGCATCCCATCCCGCAGCGCGGCGATACGCCACATCACTTCCACTACGACATCCGCTTTCTCTGCCGCATCGACGGTGATCCCGACTACGTCATTTCCGACGAGTCGCACGAACTCGCGTGGCTCACGCCCGAAGAAATACTTGAGATGACCGTCGGCCAGTCCATCCTCCGCATGCGCGAGAAGTGGCTGCGACTCATGCCTCGCGCCGACTAGCCACCCGCTCGGCGCATCAGGCGTCGCAACTGCCACGCACATGGCGCCCTTGTGGCGGATCGACACGTCGATCAACGCCACGATGACCTTCGGGCGCCCCACGCCCGCCCGACTCAACAAACCACAGCCCCCGAAGCCCAGTGCCACGATGTGACACCGCCCGAAGAATCAGGTTTGACCCGCCCTCGTGTTCGGTATATGTTAGGGTATGATTCGGGTCGCGCGTCGCTCGCGACATCAGCGATCCCGAACCCTCTCCAACCACAAAAGGAGCGGCGCCCATGGCCACGGCTGCAGAAGACATCATCCCGCTGAATGTGCTCAGCGATCGGCAGCGCGCGACCGTCGAATCGCACCTGCGTCTCGTGCAGCACACGCTCAATCGGAACCGCCATCTCGTCCGCCGACGTCGGGATGGCCGCGAGTCGCACGAGCTCTTCCAGGAAGGCTGCCTCGCCCTCATCGACGCCGTCCGGAACTACGACGCCTCGCGCCACGGCCACTTCGCGCCCTACGCGATGGCCCGCATCCACTTCGCCCTGAGCCGCTACGTCCACGAGAACGACGCGTCCGTCCGCGTCCCTTTCATCACGCAGCGACGCCGCCGCGCGAAGGCGGCCCCCTTCGGCGCCGATGCGCGCTCCGGCGCCCCATTGCCGATCGTGCAGCGCCTGGGCGATGCGTCCGCCCCGCCCGCCCGCTTCGCCGAAGAGGACGAGTTTCCGGATCAGCCGCGCATCGGTGACCTGATCGCGGATCGCGTCGAGCGCGCCATGACGCGTGTCATCGACGACATGAAGCGCGCCCCGCGCTGCAACCCGACGACGCCGGAGGTCATCGAACGTTGCGCCCAGGAACGCTGGCGCATCCCCGAGCCCGACGCCAGGATGTCGATTCGCAGGCTGGCAAAGGCGCTGGACTGTTCCGTCGGCCGGATCACCCATTGCGAAGAGCGATTTCGACAGCGCATGGGCAGGGCCCTCAACAGTGATCCCACCTATCAGGCCCTGAGAGAGGAAGCTCGCCGCGGCGAACGCGGCTTTGATGAACGTCTTCCGCCCGATCGCCTTGCGAAACTTCGCCCCGAGCCCAATGCCGATACACCGCCGCCCGACAAGGAACGGCGACCCACAAATCGGCGTCCGCGTCAGACCACCACTGCAGGGAAGCGCACGACAAACCGAACGTCGGAACGCCATCGTTAGTCGCGAATCCGCAACATCGAATGGCCTTCACTGGCGGAAAAGGGGGACACGACGTCCGTGAAATGCGAAGTTGCTGGTGTGGCCGGAATGGATGGGCGGCGGCGGCGTGAATGCGCGCTTACTGACTGCGCGCCGCCGTCTTACCCTTCGTGGCTCGGCCCGGCTTCCTGACGTCCTTGGCCTTGTCAGCGGCGAGTTGTCGGCGCTGCTCGCGATTGAGCACGTTGGACTCGAGCCGGCGGCACATGCGATCGAAGATCTGCTCGATCGGCCGCCGCAGCTGGTCGGCCTTCTTCGCGTGATAAGCGCGTTTTCGTTCGCTGGGCGATTCCTTGGCGCGACGCTCGTGGTATTCCAGCTCCTCGCCATTCGCCGCCAGGTGCCTGGCCGCTTCCGATTCCGAGTCCTTCAGAATCGCCATGGCCGAATTGCGCTGCTTCTCATCGCAGTCGTACTTGTTGACGAAGTCGGCGACATACTTCGCCCACAGCGACTGATCGCGGCGCGTGACTTCGATGACGATCTCTTCGCGATTCGCCACGGGCGCGTCCTCGGGCGGCATGTAGTCGCGAATCACGCCGGCATAGGCGGGATCATTCTCAAGACCAAAGTCGTACGGCGTCCACTTGCCGTTCTTCCACTGCTGCACCTTCGCCTTGATGTCGTTGTGGCGTTTGCGAACGGCCTCCATGTCCTTCTCGAGCAGGGCCTTCTGCGAATCATCCATCGTCGAGGCCAGCCGCTGCTTGACTCGATCGACGCCTGACAGGGCGTCCTCCATGATCGGCTCGAGCTGGCGCGACCATTTCGCCACCATCTCGGGCGTGAAGGGCTGGCCCGCCGACTTGGCCTGAACGGCCTCCATCGCAACGGGAAGCAGTTTGTCGAAGTGCTTCATCGTGAAGGCCATCGACTCGCGCCGCATCTCGCTGTTCAGCACGTCGACCTGGTCTTCCGACAGGCCGAATCGCGACTGCACGCCGTTGAGAAAGACGCTTTCCCGCGCTTCGGTCTCAAAAGGTCCATAGGTGGAAATCTCATTGATCAGGTTCAGCGCAAAGGTGTCGGATTCCGACGTCCAGCCATTGCGGCGGAACATGATGTTGTGCGCTTCCTGGATCCGCATCGCCTCGATCGCCCAGTTGTCCTCGATCTTGCGAGCCTGCTCCTGCAGCGCCTTGACCTGCTCGAGCGCGTTGTTGAGGTTCTTCGTCTTCGGCTCTTCGGCCCCCGCCGATACCGCCAAACCCGCGACGACGAACGCCATCAGCGTCGCCATCATCACCCGGATCCACCTGACTCGTTGAACGTTCATCGTTTCAGCCTATCCCGTTTCCGCCGCCGCGAGCGCGGCGGATCGCATGCTGTAGTCGCTCGTGCATCTCGACGGGCCGCGCCACGATTTCCCAGGCGCCAGGCCCCATTGTCGCCGACTCGAATCCGACGGAACCCACGCACAGCGCGCGCTCCGCAGGCGTGGCGAACAGTTCCGCCTGCTCGATTGTCTGTAATGGCGCCGCGTAGATCTCAGCGGACATCACGCCGCGAATCCGCATCACGCGCCGATTCGTCAGCACATATATACGCGCCACCCACTCGAAGGTCGCCCAGCTCAATCGACCCGCGGCCATCAGAATCGCCGCCTGCCACGCATACCACGAGTACTGCGCGGGGATCACGGTATACGAAAGAACCCCCAGGACGACCGCCGAGGCCAGCCACCGCGCCGACACGATCAGCACAAACCACGCCGACGGCTTGACGGCGAAATAGACCGTCTCGCCGCCGTCCAGCAGCTGCGCCGGGACCGCCGTCAGCGGCAGTTCCATCACGCCGCTCGACGCGCCCTCGTTGTGGACGGGGATGCGCCGATCGAAGCGATTCAGGTTGTGCGGATCACGCTTCATTCATACAGCTCGGGACGCAGGACCGACAGATCCGGCCAGTTCCGATAGTGATCGTTGAAGTCGAGGCCGTAGCCCACGACAAAAACGTCGTCAATGTCGAATCCAACGAAGTCCGCGACCAGGTCTTTCGGCGCCTTCGACGGCTTTCGGAGCAGCGTACAGAGCCGCAGGCTGGCGGGAGCCCGCAACTGCAACTGTTCGGAGACCGTCCGAAGGGTATTTCCCGTGTCCAGGATGTCATCGACAACCAGGACGTGCCGATCCTTAATATCGACCGTCAGGTCGCGCAAAATCTGCGTCTCGCCACCCGACGTCGTCGCCCCGCGATATCGGCTGACGGTCATCAGTCCGATCCGCATCTTGAACGGCAGATGCCGAATCAGGTCGGCGACGAAGATGATCGATCCCGTCAGGACGGGCACGATCACCAGATCGGCGGAGACGCCCTTGTACGTCTCCGCGATCTCCGCCCCGAGTTCCGTGACGCGTCGATCGATCTGCTCGCGCGTGTACAACGTCCGGTCGATGTCCTGCTTCATCCCACGATTATAGACCCACGAATTCCTTCGGCAAATCACGCGAAAGCACACAACCTCCTGCAAAAACACGGGTTGCGGCAAACCACGCCACCGACACTCACAAAATAGCGCACGCCCCGGCCCGCTGATTGATAAGCGTCCGCCCCGGCAGTCCGATGACAATCGGGGATTTGTTGATGCGGCGACGCCACAAGTCCGTGGGTGGAAACCAACGATGGTGAGAAACGACGAAAAACCAGCACACGACTCCGCCTTGGTCCTCATCATTAATGATGACAAGGACGTCGCGAATGAAATCACGACGCTGCTGCGCGCCGCCGGATTTCGGACCATTATCGCGGAGAACGAAGACGTCGGCCTGACCATCGCCGAGCGTTACGCGCCGAACGCCGTCCTGCTGGATGTCGACAACGGCGGGCATCGCGGGCTCGACCTCTGCCGGGATCTGAAGAGTCGGATCATGACGGCGGACACGCCCGTCCTCTTCACGACTCAGAATATCCAGAACGACGAAATCGTTGAGCAGTGCTTCGATGTCGGCGCCAACGACGTCATCGCCAAGCCGATCCGAAAGACCCTCATGCTCGCCCGAATCAACGTGGCCCTGCGCGAGGCGAACCTGCGGGAGGAATACAAGCGACTGGCGCTGACGGATCAGGCCACGGGCCTCGACAACCGCCGGCAGTTCTTCATGCACGTCACGGAGTCCATCACGTCCTCTCAGCGCAGAGAACGTGACGTCTACCTGATGATCTGCGACATCGATCGACTGTCCGCCGTCAATACCGAGCATGGATACGATCTTGGCGACGAGATCATCATCATGCTCGCGCGACTGGCCAAACGGCTCGTCTCCATGGAATGCCGCGTCGGCCGAATCGCCGGAGACGCGATCGGCATCGTTCTGAAGCACTCCGACGAAGCAACCGCCGACGCGACGGCGTCGCGCATCCTGCGCACCTTCGAAGCCATCGCCTTTGACGCCGGCACCAGCCCGAAGCACTTTACGCTGAGCGTCGGCATGGCCCGGCGGATCCACGACGTCGACAAGGTCACGCCCGACGAGCTCATGGCGCGAGCCGACATTGCGCTCGCCGTCGCCAAGACACAGGGCGGCCGGCAGATCGCACGACACTGGATGATCAACGACGAACGACTCGCCGCCGTCGCCCCCACAACGCGACACGCCCGACAGTCGTCGCGCGAACCAACGCATCGCGGCTCGATCAGCGTCGAGCCGACGGACAGCGAATCGACGCCGCCCCCCGTCAACCACCGACGCTGAGGCCCCATGACGCGGCGTCGTCCAGCGAATACCATGCCCGGCAATGTTGCGCAACCTCATGCTCGTTCTCGCCTATGACGGCGCCGAATTCCACGGCTGGCAGTTCCAGCCCGAAATGCGAACCGTCCAGGAATGCCTCGAACAGGCGCTGCGCCGCACGCTCCGCCATCGCGTCAACGTTCTCGGCTGCAGCCGGACGGACTCCGGTGTCCACGCCGCGGGCTACGTCGCCAGCGTTCTCACGCCAACCGAGATGCGCGACATCGCCATCCTGCGCAGCGCCGGATCGCGCCTTCCGAAGGACATGACGCTGCTCCACGTCCAGGAAGTCCCCCTGACGTTTCACGCCACGCGCTCCAGCGTCTCCAAGCTCTATCGCTATCGCATCCACAACGCCGTCGCGCGACCCTGCGAGTCGATGAATCAATCGAAGGTCTACCACGTCTGGAACCTTCTTGACATTGACCGGATGCGCGCCGGCGCACGCCACTGGGTCGGCACACACGACTTCACGTCGTTCGCCTCGGCCGGCAACGATCGACAACACAACGTCCGCACGATTCATCGCATCGAGATCTATCGCGACGCCGAGGAAGTGCGCATCGACATCGAAGGCGATGGCTTCCTCTACAAGCAGGTCCGTAACATGGTCGGGACGCTCTGCGAATTCGGTCGCGGTCACTGGTCACCGGACTCGGCCGCCGACATTCTCGCCGCGCGGGATCGCGCCAGGGCGGGCCCGACCGCCCCGGCCCGGGGCCTCTGCCTGCAATGGGTGAGGTACGATCTCGCCAACCTTCCGGATCCCACGCCCGACATGCTTGAGAAGGCCCGCGCCGTCGAAGCCCCCGCGGGTGAACGGCGATCGAGCGTCGACGCGCAGCCCATGTCGTCCGCCCCCGGCGCCGATGTCATCGATATGGACGCCTTCGAACCACCGGCGTAATTCGCCGACGATTCCAACGCCTCATCGAATGCCATGCGTATCGTTCACATCATTACGCGACTGATCATCGGCGGCGCTCAGGAGAACACGATCCTGAGCTGCGAGGGCCTTCACGAAAAAGGCCACGACGTCACGCTCATCACGGGCCCGACGACAGGTCCGGAAGGCTCCCTCGTGGATCGCGCCAGGGCCGGCGGCTATGCGTATGTCGAAGCCGATCGTCTCCTTCGCGCCGTGCGACCCTTCGACGACTGGCGCGCCACGCGCCAGCTCCAGGCGCTGATCGCATCCCTCAGGCCCGACGTCGTCCACACGCATTCCAGCAAGGCGGGGATCCTCGGTCGAATCGCCGCCGCCCGGGCGGGCGCCGCGATCATTGTCCATACCGTCCACGGCATGAGCTTCAATCGCACACAGGGCGCGACAACAAGACGCATCTATGCCGCCGCCGAGCGATTCTGCGCCCGTCGCACACACGCCATCGTCTGCGTCGCCGACGCCATGCGCGATCAGATGCTCGCCGCGAACATCGGCCGCCCCGACCAATACACAACGATTCGCAGCGGCATGGAAACGAGCGCGTTCGATCCCGCCCGCCACGACGCCGCGGCCGTCCGCGCCGGCTGGAACGCGCCGCCTGACGCCGTCGTCGTCGGCGCCGTCGCGCGACTCTTCCGCAACAAGGGCTATGAACAACTGATCGAGATCATGGATCGCGCCGCCCGCGCTGAACCGCGACTGCGCTTCGTCTGGATCGGCGACGGCGCCCAGCGCGCCGAGTACGAAGCCGAGCTGTCACGGCGCAACCTGCGCGATCGCACGACGATCACGGGCCTTGTCCCGCCGAGCGAGATCCCGCGGCTCCTCAGCGGCATCGACATCCTGGCGCACGCGTCCCAATGGGAGGGCCTGCCCCGCGCCGTCGTACAGTCACTGTTGATGGAAAAGCCCGCCGTCAGCTTCGCCATCGACGGCGCTCCGGAGGTCGTCATCCCGAATGAAACAGGCTCGCTCGCGCCGCTGAATGATGTCGCCGCGTTCGCCGCGGCGCTGACAACCCTCGCGGCCGACCCCGCCATGCGTGAGCGCCTCGGCCGAAACGGTCGCCGGCGCTGCCTCGTCGAATTCAGCAGGGAGACGATGACCAACCAACTGGACGCCCTCTACCAACGCCTGCAACACGACGCGCCAACGAATTGAGCGGCGCGGGAAGTACGAGCGGAATGACAGTTTTGCCGGTCAGGGTTGGAAGTTCGGATTTGAGATCGAAGATTTGAGATCCGGACCCGAGATTTCAGAACTTGGATCTGAGATCTGAAATCTCAAGTCCACATCCCCCCACGCCCCTGAGCGCGACCCGTCAATAACCGCGTCCACAATTTCCGCCGCCGCCTGATCGCGCGTCCCGGCGCGTCCCCGCGCGGCGCTGACCAGGCGAACCCTGCGATCGCGCCCGCGCCAGGAGTACCGCACGATCGACTCAATCGCCGCGATCCAGCCCGAGGTCCCGCATCAGGGCGTTCAGTTCCGCGACGTCCGCCGCGGTCCCGTGTGCGCGCGTCACTTTGAATGCGGCCAGCGCCTCCTGCGATCGTCCCATCCGCAGATACGTCACGCCCAGTCGAAAGGCCGCCTGGGCGTGGTTCGGCTGCCGCTCCAGGATCGCCCTGAATTCGCGCTCGGCGCCCTTCAGGTCCGTCAGCACAAAGAGAATCGCGCCGTAGTCAAACCGCGCGTGAATGTCCTCCGGGTCCGCCCTGACGATCTCGGCGTACAGCCTGACCGCCGCATCGATGTTTCCCGACTGCATCAGCGCCGACGCCAGGCAGTGCCGCAGCAGCGTCGCCTGCGGATACTTCTCCGAGAGTCGTTCGAAGTCCTTCGCCGCCGCCGCAAAATCCTGCGTCATTCCGCGGAGCGCGAAGACGCCGTCCACCAGGCCCGCCGCCGGCCCGACACGATCGATCGCCTCGACGTAGGCCCGTCGCGCGCCATCGCCGTCGCCGGTCGCCTCACGGAACCTCGCCAGCGCCATGACCGCCTGCGACGACGACGGATCGAACGCGACCGCCTTCTCCAGCGCTTCGCCCGCCGCCTTCGACTCGCCGCGCGACGCGAGGAACGTGCCCCAGTCCGCCCAGATTTCCGCCGAATCCGTCGAACGATCGATCCCGCTCTTGCGCTTCAGCGTCTCGTATTCCGATGACGCCAGGGCCATCGCCTTCGCATAGGCCGCCCGGGCGGCGGCGTCATTCCCCGCCGCCGTTTCGAACTTCGCCAGCTCCTTCCAGAAGAGGGCGCGATCCCCCGCCAGCGCCACGGCGCGACGCACCTGCTCGACGGCGCGATCCCGTTCATTCCTGCACAGATACAGCCAGCCGAGTCGATAGTGGTTCGTCGGCGTGTCGAACAGTCCCCAGGCGTTCGCCGCTTCAAAATGCCGGATCCCCTGGTCCACTTTGCGCTTCTGCGCCGCGTCAATCTTCGCCAGGTAGGTCGGCTGATACTGCCAGCCCAGGTACTCCGGCGGCGCATACTCCTGGAATCCCCGATTCATCAGCATGTTCCAGACGTTGTAATCCGGATGGTCCGCGCCGATGTCGTGATAGCGCCACACGGCCGAATGCGCATAGCCGACGAACAGCAGGATCGTCACGGCGCCGAACGCCCAGCCGACGGGGCGAATCCGCCCCGCCGTCTTCAGTCGAATCTTCTGAAGCAGCACGTCGCGCGACGTCAGCAGCCCGACGCCCTTCATGAACACGAACGCCGAGATGCCGGCAATCGCCAGCGACACAAGAAACGGAAACTGACCGTAAAGACCATTGATCGTCACAAGGACGAACATGAAGACAACAAGCGCGACGATCTCCATCCACAGCGACAGGTCGTATCGCCGCGGCTTGCCCGGTTTCGACGCCTTCGCCAGGATTGCGGGCCTGCCATAGCTGATCGACAGCGCGTCGTTCGGGCACACTTCAACGCAGTCCATGCACTTCATGCAGCCCGGATCGACGACCATCCCGAAGCGATTCACTTCCTCGGCCACGTTCACGTTCGACGTGCAGACGGCCGTGCAGTGACCGCACTGCTCGCAGTCATCGTTCACCCGCACGCGCATCGGCGACAGCTTGTCCGCCGCCCCGAAAAACGCGCCATAGGGACACGCGAACGTGCAGAAACCCTTGGGCCCCAGGAAATAGACGATTCCGAACCCGGCGAACAGAACGCTGACAATCGCCCACGGCCACGTCGGGAATGTGTCCCAGAAACCCGTCCGCGCCAGATGCCAGGTCGTCGGCGGCACAATGTTCTCGGCGTAGAACTCCGCCCAGATCCGCACAACGATCGGCAGAATGAACATCCAGCCGGCGGCGATGACGAGCGGGATGAACACGAGGAACCGCGTCCGAAACGCCTTCGGCCGGGCGCGCTTCTTCTTCAGGAACCACAGCATCAGATCCTGGTACGCGATCAGATGACATCCCCAGCCGCAGACGTACCGGCCGAAGATCAGCGTGGCGACCAGCGCGACGCCGAAGAAGATCAACCCCATGTTGATCTCACCTCGGCGAAAGAACTCGGCGGCCTCCGACGGCTCGACGGGGGTCAGCGTATTCCCCGCGTACAGCCAGTGCAGAAAGTGCCCGACCATCAGCACGTGAACGCCGATGAGGACATAGGCCCGCCACAACCCCATCCGGGATCGCTTCATCCCTGTGTCAGCGTCCACGGCAATCACGGGGAGCGACAGATCGCCGCCCGCGCCCTTCGGCATTTTCGGCGTGCATCGCCCGGACGAGCCCTTCGATTTGGATTTCGACGCCATTTGATTTCGGTTCGACGACTTTTCCACGCCGTCATTGAGGGTACAATCCTTCGGCTCGCGCCAATGGACCCCGCGCGCTGGAGTCGCCGCCAGAAACGGAATCATACGCCCAAGCTGCGGCGGCGACCAACACGAGCGCTCACATGCGTTCGCTCTCTATCGCCGCACGCCGACTGGATCAGTTACCCGCCATGAGGAGGCGCCGCGCCCCGATATGTACCGACGACACACACTCGCGACGAATCGACGCCAACGACTTTATCCGCTCACCTTCGCGATCGCGCTCGTGAGCGCCGGCTGCATCCAGCCGAAGCGAAACACGAATGTGAATCCGCAGACGCCCGAGGGATTTCCTGATGTCTGGGCCGCCGCGCCGTCTGATGATGTCGAGGCGAATACGAAGCATCGGGGCGCCGCGTCACCCTACTTCGAACCCGAGAGCGGCGTCATTCGCGCCAGCGGCGCCGTCGGCGATGTGATCGGCTTTCAGATCGTCCTCGACGGCGGACGCAACGGCGCGAACAACCTCAACATCAGCGCCGAAGCCTTCTCGTCGGGCGCCGCCACGATCCCGCGCGAGCGCGTCCGCCTCTACCGCGAATATCCGATCCGCGTCGAGCGATTTCCCAACTGGTACTTCCGCAGCGTCGGACATCGCCGGCCACGCGACTTCCCCGACGCCCTCGTCCCCCTCGACGCCCCGGTCCACGGCCAGCCCATCAGCGTCGCCGCCGACGAATCCGTCACGCTCTGGTGTGACGTGAGTGTGCCCGCCGGCGCCCAGCCCGGCGAATACAGCGGCGCCATCGTGATCCAGGCCGCCGGCGGCGCCACGCGACGCGTCCCCGTCGCCCTTAACGTCCGCGATCTGGGCGTCGCCGATTCGCTGGCGATCCCCGTCATCACGCGCGTCCAGATCCTTCCGATCATCAGGACAGAGACCACGATCGACGCCGACAATCCACGACAGGTCTTCGGCGCCCCCGAGGCGAAGAAGGTCATCTGGGACGCCTTCAGGCTCCTCCACGCCCACGGTCTCTCTCCGATGACCTCCGACCTCAAGCCGCCCTTCCGCCAGGAAATCGACGGTCGCGTCACGATCGACTGGTCCGGCTACGACGCGATGTTCGGCCCGCTGATCGATGGTTCCGCCTATGGCGCCGCGCCGGCGGCGGAGTGGCCGCTCCCGGTCGACGAGACATACCCCGATCCCGGCGCCTATGGCGGCCGATCATCGGCGACTTACAACGCCATCCTCAAGGAATACATGGCCGCCTGCGTCGAGCACTTCGAACAGCGCGGCTGGCTCAAGCAGGCCTTCGTGTACTTCGACATCCCCAAGTCGGAGAATCCCACGAAGGATGAGGCGGAGATGGTTCGGCGCCTGGCCACGCTCACGCGCCTCGTTCGCGAAGGCCTGCCCTTCGCCACGCGACTCGCCCCGCAGTCCATGGAGCAGTTCGGCTGGACGGAACAGAGCCACGTCGAACTCAAGTCGCTCGTCGACATCTGGGCCACGCCCGCCCGCTACGAGGATCCGCCGACGATCGAGCGGCTCCAGACGCTTGGGAAGCGAACCTGGTTCCATCCCGATCCGCCCAACTCAGGCTCGCTCGCAATCGAAGCGCCGCTCGTTCAGGCGCGCAGCATTCCCTCGCAGGCCTTCCTGATGCGGCACAACGCGATCATTCTCAACCACTCGACAGACTGGCCGAAGAACATCCTCGAGAATCCGATCGACGAGGAGGATGAACCGAGTGACACGTGGCTCATCTATCCCGGCAAACCCTTCGGACTCAATGAACCCGTCCCCTCGATGCGCCTGAAAGAACTGCAACAGGGACTCGCCGACTATCGCCGCATGCGGCAGCTCGACAAACGCGGTCGCGGCGAGACCGCCAAGATCGTCGCCGGCTCACTCATCAAGGCCGTGGGAACGGAGAACTATGGCGATAACTACCAGGACATCTTCGCGGATCGCCGCGTCGACGATCCCGAAGCCTGGGACCTCGCCCGGCGCATCCTTGACGACGAACTCGACGCCGCCGTCCATGGCGTGGAACCCGCGGACGTCGCCGGCGGCGCGGGGCGCGGCCGCTGGAGGCGATTCTTCGAGGAGGCGGGTCGTCGCATCGAAGGCTGGTTCGAAGGCGCCCGCCTCGAACACCGCACGCGCGGCGAGAAATCACAATACGTCATCAGTTACGACGTCGCGATCCGAAACGATCTGACCGAAACCCTGACGGGCGAACTCAACTTCGGACAAATGCCGCCCGAGGCCTGGCGCGTCAGTGATACCGTCCGGATCGGACCGATCGAGCCCTTCAACATGGGTCGCGGCGCCATCATCATGGCCACGCCCGTCCTGCCCGATGCGACGGTCGACGGTCACGTTCCGCAGGAGATCATCTTCGACGCGAACACGTCCGGCGCGATCACGATCAACGCCGCGGCGTCCGTTGCACAGGCCGTCACGCTGAGCGAACGCCCGACGATCGACGGCAGGCTGGAGGACTGGCCGCCGGCCAACGTCAACGCGGCCGCCGACTTTCGGCTCATCACAGGGGGCCTCAGCCCCGGCCGCAACCGCAAAGCGCCTGAATCACAGACAGTCGTCTATTTCGGTCGCTACGACGAAACGCTCTACGTCGCCCTCGCCGCCGAGGCGCCCGCCGGCCAGGGTGAAAGGAAGTCCACGCTGCGCAACTTCGTGGAATACCGCGACCTGATCCCTGTCGGCGAGGACCTGATCGAAATCATGATCGATCCGACGAATCGCGGTGTCCTGCCGGGCGATCTCTACCATCTCGTCGTCAAGAGCAGCGGCAACCCGAAGTTCGAACGCGGTATCAGCATGAGCCCGCCGATCGGCGAGGTTCGCCCATGGCCCGGCGCCCAGCCCGAGTGCACGGTAAGAAAGACCGATGACGGCTGGACCGCCGAACTGGCGATCCCGATCGCGTCCTTCGGCGAAGACGCGACTCACAATCGCATCTGGGGAATCAACGTCGCCAGACTCGAACCCGTCCGCGGCGAATACAGCGACTGGGCCCGCGCGCCCCGCTACTGCTATGATCCGCGAACCCTCGGCAACCTCATCTGGCCCGAGTGATTCGGTCCGGCACATGCTCGCCAGCGCCCGCTGGGTGGCATGCTTGCCCCCAAAGGGGAGCATGCCACCCTTGGGTTCGCGGACGTCGCGGCCCCGTCGGATATGGGGCGGTCACGACGGTGTGATCACCCCATTCCGCCACTTAAGCCCAATAAACCCCAGACCTTATCGTTCTACGTAATTGTTACAGTACGGCGCCTGTTGGAGGTGGCCACTCGCGATTAATATACTTCCTCAGCGAACCAGTACCGCACCACAGCGACATCCCGTGGGGGGAGAAACCGCACATGCTCCGAAACATCGCTCTCTCAGCCGTCATTGCCGTTGTTGTCGCCACCCAGGCCAACGCCGCGGCGATCAACGAGTGGAACCTCATCGTCCGCAACAACCTCACCTCCTCGTCCGAGGTGGAGGGCAGCGCGCTCGTCGGCGGAAACGTCATGGGAACGAGTAACTACTCCGTCGCAGGCGTCAGCGCCTCCAACGGGGATGGTCTCGCCGTCGGCGGTGACATCGGCGGTGGCATCAACATCCAGATCAACAACGGCGGCAACCTCCGCCTGGCGGGCAGCGTTCTGGGCGGCAGCAACATCAACCTCAACGGCGGCGGCGTGCAGATCAACGATCCGAACGTCCCGACGATGGTCAGCAACGCCTTCAACGAAATCGAAACGCTCAGCAACTACCTGGCGGGCCTGGCCAGCAACGGAACCCTCGACGGCGCCGGCAACATGAACGCCGTCCCGACACTCATGGATGGCCAGCTCGTCGCGGTCTACAACATCGCGGCGACAGACCTCATGGGCCTGGGCCAGCTCAATCTCAACTTCGGCTCGGCCGACAGCGTCATCATCAACGTGACGTCGAATGGCGGAAACGTGAACTTCCAGGCGCCGCCCAACATGATCGGCGGATTCAACCAGAACAACTCGTCGAAGATCCTCTGGAACCTCGCCGACGCGACGAGCGTTGTCTCGAACAACACGTTCAACGGCGCCCTGCTGGCGCCCTTCGCCGACCTGCAGTTGCTCGGCGGCGCGATGAACGGAACCGTCGCCGTCAACAACGTCAGCGCCATGAACGCCGAGATCCATCGCTTCACCTACGACGGATTCGTCCCCGAGCCCGCGTCACTCGCGCTGCTCACCCTCGGCGGTTTCGTCGCCACGATCCGCCGACGCCGCGCGGCCTGACACGATCACACGCGCAGTCGCCGGCGCGCCCCGCCGAGCCGGGCCAGTCATGGCACGGTCATCCCGCCATCCACGTTGACCATTGCATGTCGACCGCCGCATCACTGCGG
>DAOPJV010000021.1:0-57653 GCA_035399845.1 Phycisphaerae bacterium
GGGGACACCGACGGTTCTTGAGGCAACGTTTGGGTGGGGTTGGGTGAGCGACGAATTGTCGGCGGCGGGTCTCGAGCCGCACCTGGCCAGCAGCCCGGGGTCAGCGCAGACCGCGAACGCGGTCGAAGCGCAGCCCCGGGTTCGCGTATCCTCTCGAGATTAGCCCTGAAAGGGCGGAATAATTCCCGGCCAACCTCGGCTCGCCCACCAGCGCCTGGAACGCAGTGAGAGCCGCTTGGTACAATGCTGACGCGGCCCCGGACCCTCGCCGCTTTCCGATCGACCGCGAGGCGCCGACGAGGCCGGGAATTGCCCTTGCCTCATCGCGTTCACGTCGCGGCCGATGCGCCGGCGGGCAAGCCGTCCAGTGGCGCACGCCGACAGCGCCACCCGCCCGGTTCGACATTCAGGGGTCACGCCTTGGATCGGACACGTTCATCAGTAAGATCGAGGCGATCGTCGGCCGCCGCCTGCGACCGGCGCCGATGGGCGGACCGAGGAAGAAGGCAAAGCGGAGCCCGAAGCGGCGGAGAAAGTAGTAACTGTCCTGACTTGTCCAACGCCCACAATTCATCCGAACAACGCCACTTCCTCATGCTCTTGGTCATCGACATCCCTGTCATAGCTCTACCGGGCATCCCGCCCTATAGAGATATCGACGAACAACAGGTTATTGGGGTTATTGGGATAGGCTCTAAGCGGCGGTATTACACGAGGGACCACCTGCACGGTGAAATCGAAGTTTTTTGATAGAGTAGGGAGGAATGTTGGAGCGATGGATCCTGCAACTGGCAAGATGATAAAGGAGGCTGTTAAAGGGCGGAGTATTAAGAAATGAGGCGCTGCTGTGAAGAGCTGGAAGGTCATTTAAGAGACGGCGAAGTGGCGATCGTCTATTTCGCAAAATACCGCGAATATGGGATCAGGGTTCTCGATGGTGGATGCGCCATTCAAATGATTGCGTATTGTCCGTGGTGCGGTACGAGGTTGCCGGCTTCCTTGCGAGATGAGTGGTTTCGGCGAATCGACGCTATCGGCGTTGAAGAGGATGGCGACGAGGTCCCGGAGGAATTCAAGACTGACGAATGGTGGCAATCAGAAAGTTGATCCGCTCGCATTGTCGAGAAGCGCATTCCTGAATCGAAGCGGGGGTGCTGAAGTTCTAAATCAGTCGCCTGGGAGTGATCCCATGATTTCCCGGATCAATCCGGATAAGTCGATAGATAAGTCAGGACAGTTACCACTTTCCTGACACTCATCCCCGCCGCGGCGTACGACTCCGTCCATGACGCGCGAAGCACGAGCCGTTGTCGTCGGCGCGCGGCGGCACATCACGCAGCGCGGTAACAATCGGCAGGATGTCTTCTTTGTCGATGACGATCGACGCTGCTACCTTCACATGCTCAAGGCCAGGGCCGAGCAATCCCGTAGGGTTGGCGCCTCCCGCAAGAGACGTGACGCCGCGCGGCGCTCCACCGGATTCCGATCCTCCAGCGGTCCTCACGATGGCACGAAGACATGCGGGAGACGCCCACCCTCCTCGCCCGCCCACCTCACGCCGCCACCTCCACGGTCGCGCCGCATTCCGGGCATCTGCCGGATAGGTTGCCGGTCAGATCGTAGTGGCAATCGACGCAGGCGCCGCCCCGTGTCCAGCGGCGGCGAAACACCCGCACCGCGAAGTAGATCGGGTAGAGCGACGCGGCCACGGTAATGAACCCATACGAGAATGACAGACTCGCCATCGATGACGTGTTCTTTCGGCCCCTGGCCGTCGGGCGCCATTTGCCGCGGAGGCCGCTCGTTGGCGTGGGCGCTATTGGCATGTCACCACGGCAATAGCGAACGCCAATGTACTCTCCAGTCTGGAGTCGCATCGGCGCCCCGGAATTCGACCACCACAGAATCTTGAACTCAACGCCCTGATCCCCCAGAAGAATGCCATACGACCGCGGCGCGTTGGATGAACTGAATTCGCACCATCGATCGTCCACACCGGCGAAACCAAGAACAATCCCGCCTGCGAACAGCAGGACGAGCGCGACAAGAACGCAGCGATGAACCCATTTCAGCATGTCAGGTATTGCCCGTCGGTCTGTCATAGCGCTGCATCGCGGCGCCACGCTCCGAATCGCCTCGACTCTCGTTCACCGTCAGATCATACCAACAATCCCGACGCGCTCCGACACGGACACAGCGAAACCGCGATCGATCACGTCGAAGCGGGACAAACCACGACGGGGCGGCCACGGCCAGGACGATCAACTGCAGCGTGGGCTGGCATTTCGTGTCGACCGGACGGTATAATCCGCTGTTGGTCGGAGCCGTGCCCATTCGGGCGCTACCATTGGCGATCCTGAGCGCCGTCACCTGAACAGGAACGAAGAAATGATGAGAATGAGAACGTCCGCCCTGGCGGGTACCGCGATTGTGTTTGCCTTCCTGTGCGGCGCCGCGTTCATTGGACGCCCCGCTTCCGGCGCCGGCGACGCTTCCGCTGCGCCGACGCGTTCGCACTCGCACGCCGATTATGTGCGACCGAATCTCTGCGACCTGCGATCGAGCGCGGAGTTGGATCGTCAGTTTGAGGCCCACTGCCAAAAATGGAGTGATTTCGTGCAAAAGAAGATACGCCCGCCGACGACGTTGGCGGACTTCGACACGGCGATGGAGGGGGCCTTTCGAGATCGGGCGGAGTTCTTCCTGGGAGGCAGTGGCGCCCGAGAAGTCCATTATCTGATCGACGACTTTGTCGAAATCGTTGTATTCGTCGACCTCTCCAGGCAAGTAACTGGATACGACGTCGAACCGCGTGGGCTTTGGATGCGAGGGCCCGAGTTTTCCTACGTGCGAATCTGGCCCATGACAGCGTCGTTCAAATCGGAGTCGAGTCCCGACAAGGGATCGGCGGAACGACCCGGCTGAGTTCTGTTGGGTGGGCGCCGAACTCAGCGCGTCTGGCCCGGAAATCATGATCTTCCGATGACTCGGCAACAACAGGACCGTCAAGACGCTTGAGTTCCGTCGTTGAATTCGTGGCGCTGACACGATAGAGGTAATGGCGATGACAACGGATAGCGTCAGAAGTCGGAATAAGTTGATAGGATTCTCAATATGATGGCGACAATGACCAGGAAAAGACGACCGCTTGTGCTTGGCGTGGGTGTCGGATTGGCTGTGCTGATCATCGGCATTTTAGACTTTCAACGATTTCAAAACGTGAAAAGACTGGTCGGTCATCGCATCAGCCTGGACGTATCCAAGATGACAAACTCAAGGGGTATCAATGAGAAGAAGATTGTAGGCCAACTCCATAGCGCTGAACTCGGGATTAATGACGTCGCAGGGTTCCTCAGTGTGTGGGTCTATATCGAAGCGGACACGATTATTTCGCCTGATCGCAGGAGTGTGTCTGGAGGCGAAATGTACCGCCTTGCATTGCCGATGGCTGATGTACCATTGATCGTCGAGTGTTCTGAAGGTGCGCCTTGACGAAGCCCCGTCGGCCGGGCGCCACCCGAGACGGAGGTCCAGTAGCGTGGGCGCCCCCCGCATAGTAAGCGACGCCGCCCGGCGCTTCACCGGACTCGGAACCTCCAGCGGTCCTCACGATGACATGACGACTCGCGGGAGGCGCCCACCCAGCTCGCTTCGGATCCGGCATCGCGATCGTCGGGTATGTCGCGATCGTCGTTGAGATCATCGTCGTCGGTAATCCGGACGGCGACACAGCCAGTTACACGCGGATTACAATCGAAACATCGCCGCCGCTGACGCATCGTGTCGAGGCCATCCTGCGATAACCGCATGACGACGACGCCCCACCGCCCGCGCTGCAAACTTTGCACAGTGCGGAACTTCGGGTGACGCACACGGGTATACTCTGCAGGACGCTGCGTCCCTGGAGAAAATCCGCATGCAATCACCCGTCATCGACACTAACAACGGCCGCAACGGCCAGTCAGAAACCTCCGTGGCCGTCATCTCCGACATTCGAGAAAGTGTGTGTTTTCAAACAGAGGCGGCCTGGCTCGCCCGCGGCGGATTTCCCGTCGCCGATCAACCCAGGCTGTACAAAGTCCTTGAGAACAACATGGTTCGTGTCGTGTTTCCCACGACTGTGACGGACGTCGACGAAGGGACGGCGATCGGTCTGATCTGTCTCTACTCGCTGAACGACAAGGCGACGGTCTATGCCCACGCCGTCTTCGCGGGACCCACATCGAACGCGTCGCTTCGCAGCATCTTCAATCCACCCAACCAGTCCAAACCGCAGCCCGGCGTGGAAGGGAACAAGGCGATTGTGAAGTTCGTCGCGTGGAAGGCGGCCAGTTGGGGCAAGTTCCTCAACGAAGAGCTGTCGATGGGGACGGCCGAAGCATCTCGCATCTGGCTTGCCAGTTTCTGGAAGGCCCTCGATCGAATGTATGGCGGAGGCAATCTGCTCCCGTGAAACATCGCCCGCGATCGATCGCAACGCTGGCGGCCGCGACTCTGATTGTGGCCGCCCTCCCGATGACAGGTTGCGCCCCCGCTGACTTTGACGGCGGCGTCGCGTGGTCCGTCCACAAGAACCGAACGACCAACGCGCGAACGCGCCTCATAGAAGGCATGCCGTTCCTGCGTGTCGATGACTATCTGCTCGACCGACTGACAGGCTACGACGGCCAAGGCGCCGACGCCGGCGTCAGATTCGGCGACCTGCTCGACCAGTCGCACATCCTCGCGACAACGGCGGCGGCCGAAGAGATTGACCATCTACCCGATGCGGCGATCGACGCCCTGTGGCAAAAGCACTTCCCGAACGACACCGCCAACACACAGCGACGCGCCGAGATAAAGGCCCGCTACCTGCGGCGACTCGACGACGACTACGCCGCCTATCGCAAACAGGTCGACATCACGAGCGACGCCGCATCGCGCCAACAGTTCGCCGCCGCCGTCGTTGAACACGCGGCCGACTCGGTCAAGGATCAGCGGGGACACGGACCGCTCCTGCAGGCGATCGCGTCGCAATACACGCGCCACACGACAGACAATGACGTTCCCACGAAAAACCTCGATGTCTACGCGCCACCCACGGCGCTGTCGGACGAATTCACCGAGGCGGGAATGTCGACCGACGAAGCGGCCGCCCTGCTGCGTTACGCGCCGACGCTCCGCCAGCAACATGTCCCCGGCGGTTCCTACGACGAGCGGATCGACAACATCGGCCGCGTGCAACTGGACGGAACGCCGGGCGCCATCGTCGTGAATGTCGATACCGCGGCGCCGACCGTTTACGCCTACACGCACAAGGCGGTCATCCACGATCGCGAGCATCTGCAACTGGTTTACTGCTGGTGGTTCCCCGAGCATCCCGCCATGTCGCAGGGCGATCCGGAGGCGGGCAAGGTGGACGGCGCAACGATTCGCATCACGCTGGATTCACGGAATCAACCCGCCATCGTCGAGACAATCCAGAACTGCGGTTGCCACATCCGCTGCTTCGCCAGCGCCGCGTTGAACTCGGAGGCGCTGCGCGGCGATGGCGACGCCGATCCCGCGCGTGTCGCCCTGGAAAAACCGCCGGGCGCCAAACCCCGGCTGGATATCACCTCGCTGTTTGACGCCCCCGCCAACGCGTCGGTCCCGCGGCTGAACGTGATCAGTCGCGCGGGCTATCACGATGTGGTTGCAATCGAGCCTGAGAACGAAGCGACCACCAATGGGAACGGCGCAGCGACTCGACACTACACGCTGGAGCCCTACGACACGCTTGAGAATCTCCCCACGAGGTTCGGCCGGGCCAGCATGTTTGGTCCCGATGGTCTCGTGCACAACGCGGGCCGCCTCGAAGGCTGGCTCCTGGCGCCAACGGGCATGCGCAGCGCGGGCCAGCCGCGACAGCGCGGCACCCAGCTCGTCTGCTGGGATGCGCTCAATTTTGACGATCCCCACCTGCTCGAAAAGACACTGCGATTACCGAACGACTTTTAATGATCCACAGGCGACCGCTCAATCCGGGCGCGTCGAACGTCGTAGCGCGTTCCGCGCCATTCAACACGCGTACGGCCCATGCTCCCGGTGAGCGCCCCGGCCAGGATGATCAGAACCCCGACGCACGACAGCGGGTAGAGCCAGAGGTATCGCAGCCGGCACCTCGCAATCGAGAAGAATCGAACACTCGCAGCCATCAGCGCGACCAGATGCGCGACACTCAGCGCCAAGAAGATCGCCCACGCGCCCCCTTCGCCGTCGAGCACATGCGAAAGACAGATGGGAATCACAACGTAGGGCGCCAGCGATCCGATGACGATCGACAGCATGCACAGCGCCATCTGCGGCGGCGACAGCACGCCGATGTAGATGCGACGCCAGCCCTGGACGAGCTGTCGCAGCGAATCGTACATGCGCACGCGGCAGACATCCCGACCGATCGCGCTGACGACGCGACAGCCGGTCGCCTTCAGTCGCGTCGCAAATGGGATGTCCTCGATAATCGCGTCGCGAACGGCGCTGTGCCCCTCGATCGCCCAATAGGCGTCGCGACGCACAAGAAGGAACTGCCCATTGGCGAACGCCGCGTCGCCGCGGCCGTCGCGGGTGGCGCGACCGTACCAGATGACAATCATCGCCCCGCACAACGGCAGGAGCAGCCGCTCCCAGAAGCCCCGACTGCCATCGCGCGGCCACACGCTCAGCAGATCCACGTTTCGCCGCATCGCATAATCGATGGCTCGCTTCAGCCCCCCCGGAAGAAGGTGGCAGTCGGCGTCGATGAACAGCAGCCAGTCGTTCGTTGCGCCCTTCGCCGCCGACCACATCGCATGGGACTTGCCCATCCAGCCATCGGGAAGCGTCTCGATCCGCTCGATGCGAACACGCGCGTCTCCATTGGCGACTCGGCGGGCCACATCCACCGTTCCGTCGTCCGATCGATCGTCCACGACGATGACCTGCAAACCCGAATACTCCTGGGCGAGCAGGCGCGAGAGCGTCTCTTCGATTCTCGCGGCCTCATTTCTTGCGGGTATGATCACAGTCACACCGGCGTCGGGCGTTTTGTCGCGAGCGTCGGCAATCAGGAGTCCGTCGCGATACATACGGCTGATCAGCGCTTGTTGCCAGAGCCAGATGGCAATGACCACAACCTCTGCGACGCCAGAAACGAGTAAGAGCATTGTCACGACAAATCCGCCAGAATCGCATCCACAGCGCCGACGCCCCGATCATCAATGATCCTCGACCGCAGGCAGAAACAGCGCGAGCGTCCCGACAAAGCGTAGCGCGCAACGCCCGCCACGCCAAGGTCACAATCGCCGGCGCCCTGTTGATGCTCTTCGCGATCCGTTGCGCCGGACCCGTCGCTATGACCGACGCCATCGATCATCAGTACGAAACGGACTATGTCGCGCGACTGAATCACGAGAACGCGGATGGCCGCGCCGCCTGGCTGAAATGGAAGGCGGAAACAGAAAATCGCGGCATCGAAGAACTCGAGCGAGAAGACGCCGAAATCAGCTCCACGCGCAACCCATTTGACGCCTACAGGGACTCCGACGCCGTTCGACGCGGCGCCGTGCTTTACAAATACCACTGCGCTCGCTGCCACGGCGATGACGCCCGCGGTCACGGTCCATCGGCGCTGCCGGACTACCCGGCGAACGATTTTCATGACTTCGGACAGCGGTTCGCGGCCACGCTGCATCGTGGCGCCCCGCGCCGATGGTTCAGAAGCATCACGAACGGAACGGGGGACATCGTCACCTATCCGGATGAACCGCCGGGCCCCGCCATGCCGGCGTTCGGCGCGAAGCTCTCTCGCGAACAGATCTGGCTGCTCATTACCTACCTGCAGAGCCTCGACGTCCACTTTCCAGAGGCGACGGCGCCCCAGGCGACGGAGTAGCGCATGCGCACAGTCTTCCTTACGGGCGCGACCGGCTTCCTTGGGCACTACGTCCTTCGCGATCTGCTGCGTCAGGACGACGTGCGGGTCCGCGTCCTCCTGTCTCCGCGGCTGGAAAAAACCCAGGCCCGACTCAAGCGACTGCTTGGCGATATTGGTCTTGATCTGGACGCCGCCAATACGTCGCATCGCGTCGAATTCGTCGAGGGCCGACTTCCGGACGCGCTGGATGACGATTCGCTTCGCGGCGTTCACACGATTCTCCACGTCGCCGCGTCCACGCGATTCCGATCCAATCGTGAAGGCGATCCGGCTCGCTCGAATGTGGAGGGAACCGCCGCCCTGCTGGACGCCGCCCGCATCACTGGCGTTCAGAAATTCGTCTTTGTCAGTACGGCCTACGTTGGAGGGCTGACGTCCGGATGTCTCCCGGAATCGCCGGCGCCGGCGTGCGCCCCCGACGCCAATGACTATGAACGATCGAAGTTCGAGGCGGAGAAGCGGGTCCTTCAGTGGTCCGCGCCCGATCGCCAGGTTCGCATCGTTCGCCCGTCGATTCTGATTGGCGACGAGAAGTATGGTCGCGCCACGAGTTTCGGCGGCATCTACACGCTCGCCCGGGCCGTGGAACTGCTCGCCCGGGCGGCCGATCAGGACGCGTCCATCGATCGGCGCGCGATTCCGTTGCGCATTGTCGGTTCGCCGCAGGCTTTCGTGAATGTCGCCCCCGTCTGCTGGGCCTCGCGCCATCTGACGCACATCGCGCTGACGGACGCGCCGACGGGCGCCGTCATCAATCTCGTTAATCCGTCGCCTCCCACGAGTGATGATGTGCGGCGCTGGCTGGAAGACGTCTTTGATGTCGGCGGCGGCCGCTTCACGCAGGAGACGTGGCCGTGGACCGACACGTCCGCCTGGGAAGACGCCTTCTACGCCGCCGGCGAACAGGTTCGCGCCTACCTGGGCCGCGATGTCACGTTTGAGACGACCTACCTGGCGTCGGTCGGCGAATCGCATCCATTGGTCGACGCAACACACTTCCAGAAGGCGGTCCGTTTCGCGCGGGACGCCCGCTGGGGGCGATCGTCGACTCGCGTGGCAGGCGCGGAGGATTCGCATTTCGATCCGGCCCGCTACTTTGAGGAGTTCGTTCCGAGCCGCCTGCCCCAATCGTCTGTCGCATCCATCAAGAGCTTCTCGGCCGTTGTGCGTTACGTGATCGAAGGTCTGCGCAATGGCGAGTGGGTGTGTCGCTACAACGCAGGTCGGCTGATGGAAACCCATCGTGGTCCGAACACGCTCAATGAGGATTTCGGATTCCGAATCCAGCGCGACGCCTTTGAGCGTCTCGTCACGGGCAGAAAGAGCCTGCAGTCCGCCTACTTTCAGGCCGAGGCGGAGATATTCGGCAATACGCTGATGGCGCTGAAGATGACGCCCATCATTGACACGTTCATCCGTGAACACCCGCTCCCGGCGCCGCAAGGATGACAATGGTCCGCAACATTGGCGACATCCTGGAGGAACGACTCCGCTATGAGAGTGACGGCCTGCTACTTGAGGCCCGTCTCGCCTATGACCAGCACATTCAACCCACGTGCGCCGCGCTCATCGCCGGGGCCCATCCACTGCTCGGCGGCCACGCGGAGAATAATGTCGCGCAATCACTTCGTACGGACCTTGCGGCCGCCGGCGTCGCGGCGATGACGTTCAATTACAGAGGCGTCGTTCGTGATGACGGAAGCGATCTCGACTGGTCACGGATGGTCTCTGAATTCTGGGAACGGGGGACTGTGCCCGAGGAAGCGTTGTGGGGGCGCGACGCCCAAAGCGCCCTTCGAGAGCTCCGGCGCTGTATCGAGGTCCCCGTTGTCCTCGTTGGCTACAGCTTCGGCTGCTGGATCGTCTCCCGGCTGGTCGATTGCGCGACGCCGGCCGCCGTGATCTGCGTATCGCCGAATCCGAATCAACACGACATGCCGGCGCTGCAGGCGGATCATGGCCCCCTCCTCGTCATCTCCAGTGACGATGACTTCTCCTGTTCCCTCGACGAACTCCGATGCTGGTTCGCCGACCTGCCGGCGCCGAAACAACACTCGCTGATCCCCCAGGCGGAGCACTTCTTTCGAGGAAGAGAGCAGGAAGTCTCCGCGGCCGCCACGACATTTCTCGCCGGCGCCGGTCTGATCGGAGATCAGCCATGAGTCCTGAGCCCTCCGCCGAGTCGCTTGACCAGCGCCTGGCGCGAATCCTCGCAGTACACTTTGATCCCGAATGCGGGACGCCCTACTGGCTGGACAAGGCCGACGCGCTAGGCTTCGACCCTCGACGCGTCATTCGCCAGGCGACGGATCTTCCGCGACTCGGCTTCATGGACGCCGCCGAACTGCGGCGTCGGCCCCTGTCGCATTTCACGCCGAAGGCGATCTGGAACGCACGCCAGGATCTCGTCATTGTGCAGACGGGCGGCACCCTCGGCGCTCCGATCTGGGCGGCCTATACACCTGAGGAATACGAAGCGGCGTTCGTCGAGCCTTTCATCGCCGCCGCCCGCCACGTCGGTTTTCCGACGGGTGGCGCCTGGCTCTACGTCGGTCCCTCAGGTCCGCACGTCATCGGTCGAGCGGCGCGATCCATCGCCCTTGCGACCGGCGCGAGAGAGCCCTTCTGCGTGGACTTCGACGCCCGCTGGTCGATGCGACTGCCGGCGGGGAGCTTTGCGGCCAGTCGATACCTCGCACACGTGGTCGACCAGGCGATGGCGATTGTCCGCGTCCAGCCCATCACGCATATCTTTTCCACGCCGCCCGTGCTGCTTCGACTGGCCGAGACAATGTCACAGGACGAGCGACGCCGGATCCTTGGCGTGCATTACGGCGGCATGGCGATCGCCCCTGAACTGCTGAACGAACAGATGCCGACCGCGTTCCCCGAGGCGACGCATCTCGCGGGCTACGGCAACACGCTCTTCGGCTGCTGTCTTGAACTGGATATCGCTTCATCGTCGCGGCCGGTCTACTTCCCCCATGGACCGCGCATCGTGTTCGGCGTGTGCAACGATGAAAAGGACCCGGCGAGCGTCTTCTATCAGCGGGCGGACGCGCAGGGCCGATGTGTCTTCACCCGGATGGATGAGACGATGCTGATTGCAAACATGCTGGAACGCGACGAAACGACGATCGTCGCGCCACCCGCGAACGGGCCCGCGGAATTCTCACTGTGCGGCGTCGCGGCGCCGAAAACCGCCGAACGACTGCGCAACCCGACGACGGCGAATCTCTATTAGGCGTCCGCGGCCGGGAACGCGTTGGCCATTCCGTCGAGCAGCCGCCACTGCTGAAGGATCTCCGCCTCAAGATGACCGATGTTGACCTCCGCCGACGAGTAGCGTCGTTGCCGATCCGTGTACTCCTTGAGCTTCGTTCCATCCGGCCTCGCATTGATCCGATAGCGCTCGCCGTCGAAGACTTCATAGAGCGGGAACAACCCACATCGCACAGCGTAGTCAATCAGCTCGACGCTCTCTTCCGGTTCCGACTTCCAGCCCGTCGGGCAGGGCGACAACAGCAGCAGGAAGCGGAATCCGTGAATCGATGTCGCCGTACGGACCTTCCGAAGGAAATCCTCGCGATGCGCGATACTCAGCGTCGCCGCATAGGGAATGCGATGCGCCGTCATGATCCGCATGATGTCCTTCTTGATCTCGCGCTTTCCCTTCGGCGTCGTCGTCGTGCGCACACCTTCGGGTGTCGCGCTGCTGCGCTGACCGCCCGTGTTTCCGTAGATCTCGTTGTCGTAGCAGATATAGATGATGTTCTCATTTCGCTCGGCCGCCGCAGAAAGCGTCGCCAGTCCGATGTCATAAGTTCCGCCGTCTCCCGCCCAGCAGATCACCGGCTCCGTCTCATCGTTCATCGCCGCGATCGAGCTCAGTCCCGTTGCCACGGCGGCCGAACTCGCGAACGTGGTCGCCGCCACGGGCACGCCGTAGCCCGATGTCGGAAACGCGCCGGCCGTCACGATGCCGCAGCACGCGGGAATCGCCAACGTGGGGCGAGCGCCGTTCAGTCCCTGTTCAAGCAGTTGCAGGCCCAGTGACATGCCGCATCCGGCGCAATTCGTGTTGCCTGCACGGAGGATATGCTCACAGGGTTGATCCGTGGTCGTTAACGCGATGCTCACGCCGTCACCTCCTCCCAGATCGGTTCAATCGCGGACTCCCGCCGATACAGATCGTCGATGATGCGGTTGACGACCTCGGGCGTCACGTCGCCGCCACCGAGCCCGACGACATAGTCCTGGAGCATCGTCGCGCTGTGCCCCTGCAGCGTCGTCGCAATCTCCTGCCAGAAGACGCCTCCCGAACCTGGCGAGTGATTGCGATCCAGAACCGCGATGCGCTTCGCGCCGGCCAGGGCCGCGCGAATCTCGTCACGCGGAAAGGGGCGAAACAGCTTCGGGCTGACCAGACCGATCGCCTCGCCCTGCGCTCGCCGCTGTTCGATGACATTTCGCACGGTCCGCGCCATCGTGTTCGTCGCGACGATGAACGTCTCGGCGTCCTCCGCATGTTCCACGGAAATCGCTCCGTGCGGCCGCCGACCGAAAATACCCTCGAATTCGTCCAGCGCCGCCTCGAGCACAGCGGGCGCGCGTTGCATCGCCTGCTGGATTTCGTGGCGCATGTGCTCCGTTTCGCGCGGCCAGGCGAGACCGCCGACTGTCGCCGGCCGTTCGACATTCAGTCGATGCGGCACAACGCACTTCGGAAGAAACGCGTCGACCTGCGCCTGCTCCGGAAGGTCCACGACCATCTGCGTGTGCGACACGATGAATCCGTCCATGCAGACCATCGCCGGCAGCAAGACGCCGGAATCCTCGGCGACGCGAAACGCCAGCAGAATCGTGTCGACGAGTTCCTGATGCGACTCGACGTAGAACTGAAGCCAGGCGGCGTCGCGCAGGGCGAGACTGTCACCCTGATCGGCCCAGATGTTCCACGGAGGTCCCAGCGTGCGATTCACGGCGATCATCACGATCGGCAGTCGGAAATAGCCCGCGGCAAAGACGTTCTCCGTCATGTAGGCGAGTCCGTTTGCAGAGCTCGCCGTGAAGGACCGGGCCCCGCCGAGTGACGCCCCGATGCACACGGCCATGGCGCTGTGTTCCGATTCAACCGGGACGACCCGTCCCTTCGTGAATTCGACGCCGCGCAGGTATTCAATGATCTCCGTCTGCGGCGTGATGGGGTACGCCCCGCAGCAACAGCCGCGTCCCTCCCGATTCGCTTCGCCCGCCTGGGCCAGGACATGACCGGCGGCGCCGTTTCCCGTAATCAGCTCGCGTGGCATTCTGCACCTCCGGTCATCAAAGCTCTGTCATATACACGACGCCGCGCGGGCACTGCGACGCGCACACGCCGCAACCCTTGCAGTAGTCGTAGTTGAATTCGTAGTCGCCGTCGTGCCGATGCAGGAGGATGCCCTCCGGGCAGTATTCGACACAGCGATCGCATTCCGTGCACATCCCGCAACTGAAGCAGCGCTTCGCCTCCAGCGTCGCCGGCGCCGACGGCTCGGCCGATGCGAACCCCTCACGCACCTCGACAAAACTGCGTCGCCGTTCTCCGGGCGGTACGAGCGGAGCGTGCTGCGCCGGAGCGTGATGGAACAGGTGCGTGTGTATGAACTCGGGCGACGCGACGGGCTCCGATTCCGGCGGGAAGAGATCCTCGCCGGTCAGCGTGCGATGCACATGCAGCGCGGCGCGACGACCGTTGCCGATGGCGTGGGCGACGGTCCCCTCGTTCGTCGCCAGATCGCCACCGAGGACAACAGGCGCCCCCGTCAGCCCCAGCAGTTCGCCATCATTGCTGACTTCGGCGCCTTCCGGCAGGATCGAAAGGTCCGCGGACTGCCCCAGCGCCAGCACGATCAGGTCGCAATCCACAACGAACTCAGCGTCGGCGCCCGTCATCGGAACCGGGCTGCGCCGGCCCGTCGCGTCGGGTTCACCCAGCATCATCCGAACGCAGGTCAGTGCGCATCCCGTCTCCTGGGGCTGAACGCGTTTCGGCAGAACCAGCTCCATCAGACAGACGCCTTCGTCCAGCCCTTCCTCAATCTCTTCGCGAATCGCCGGCGCTTCCGCGCGCGTCCGCCGATAGAGGATCCTGACATCACTCGCGCCGAGACGCAGGGCCGATCGCGCCGAATCCACGGCCGTGTTGCCTCCACCCACCACGACAACACGCTGTCCTTCGCACGTGATACTGCCTTCCTGCACGCGATCGAGGAAGTCAATCCCCTGAATGACCGCGTCCCCGCCGGCGCCCAGATCGAGACCTCGCAGTTCCTGAAGTCCGGCCGCCACGAAGACGGCGCTGAACGTTCGCGACATCTCCAGGAGCCCACTGCGATCCACGAATCGCTCGCAGTGGAAATCCACGCCATGGCGCTGGATGTAGTCGATCTCCGCGTCCAGTATTTCGCGAGGCAGGCGATAGTCAGGAATACCCGTTCGAAGCAGGCCACCTGGCGCATCGCCGGCTTCAAAGACGCTGACGCGATAGCCGAGGCGCCCCAGTTGATAGGCGCAGCTCAATCCCGCCGGTCCCGATCCGACGATCGCAATCCGCTCTTCGCGCGACGGCAGTGTCGGCGTTGGCCGGGCGCCCTTCTCGGCGGCAAAGCGCTCCAGCTCCCGGACCTGCACAGGCTCATCGAATTCGCTGCGATTGCACGCGTCCATGCACGGCGCCGGGCAGACGCGCCCGCACACGCCCGGCAAAGGTGTCGTCTCAAGCAGGATCCTCAGCGCTTCATCGTGATCGCCCTCACTGACGGCCGCGACGAACCCGGGGATGTCGTTTCCCGCCGGACAGGCGTGGGCGCACGGCGCCTGAAGACGCCGTCGATGCGGCTGCCGGGTCGCCCAGTTCCCCGTGCGGATTTTCGGAGGACCTCCGACATCCGGATCCAGCAGCCCCGTGATCCGGCCGGCCGGCGGCGCCGCCGCCTTCAATTCGGCCTGGCCGGGAAGCGTGACGGACTGCACGGCGTCGAACGCCGCCCGCGCGGCGTTCAGATTCGCGCCGCCGAACTTCAGCGTCGTGATGGCCTTTTCCACTTCCTCGCGCGACAGGTCCATCATTCGACCGACGGCGCCGAGCAGCGTCGTGTTGACGATCGGAACGGCCCGTGTGCCGAGTTTGTGTTCGACAGCGATCCCTGTGGCGTCCACAACAGCCACGCGCCGGCCCGGAAACAGCGTCGCAAATGACGCGGGGGCGTCGGACGTGTTGAGAAGGATCCAGCCTTCCGGCTTGTGCCCGACGAGAACGCCCGGTCCGATCAGCGTTCGATCCAGGACGATCAGATGATCCGGCGTTTTGACCTGGTTGTGGATTGTGATCTCGTTCGAATCGATCCGAACAAACGCCTGAAGCGGCGCCCCGGATCGTTCCGCGGCATAGACACCGAAGGCCTGTGCGTATTGACCTTTTAGGAAGTGCGCCGTCGCGATGAGCTTGGCGAGCGTGACGCCGCCCTGCCCGCCGCGTCCGTGAATGGTGATTTCGATCATGGCGTGCTCCGGTCCCGTCCGGGTTCCGCACGCTTGGACGAGCAGAACCCCGTCCGGTCACTCTAAGTTTATCGACTTATCCGCTATGCCGCCATGGGCGCCATTGGAGAAATGCTCAAAGGCGCCCATAGGGCGCCAAATCAGTGCGCAATAAAAAACCGGGGCGCGAAAGGCGACACGCCAATCACGCCCCGATGGTTGATTGTCACTTGTTCGATCAATCAGCTCGAACCTGCCGCGACGTCGTCGCAGTTCGGTCGAGCGCTTATCCGCACGATCCGCTCAACAGGCACTGAACGAATGCGCTGATGTCCGCCGTTGTGGCGGCGCCATCATTGGGCGCAGCGACATCGCCCGCGCAGGTCTCCCAGACGGATCCGCCTTCGACGATGACGCTGACCATCGCCTGGATATCCAGCGCATTGACGAGACCGTCCGCGTTCACATCGCCTTTGACACACGCCGTCGGCGTCAGCAGCACGGCGTGCGTGAACCCGAGGAGGTCGCCGTCGGCCGCGATGACGCCGTCGTCATTGATCGCCACGGCGCGTGTGATCTTCCAGCCGAGCCCCTGCGGAATCAGCGTGTTGAGATCGGTCATGACGCCCGCGTCCCAGATGAAGCCACGATAGCTCGAGGACCCCACGATCACGCCGGCGCTGTTCACGCCGAAGGCGACGCTGGAGCTTCCGTCGAGCGCGCCGAGGTCCACGCGACCTGTCACCTGGCCGGCGCCGTCGACGTTGAACAGGCACGCGCGCATGACGCCGCCGCCCGTGTCGGACCAGCCGACCACCTGGCCGGCGCCGTTGAGATCCATGGCGACGCTCTTCGCCGTCGCCGTTCCGGCAAGTGTGCCGAGGTCGTGGGCGATCCCACTCATCCACAGGCACGCGCGGACTGTCATGTTGTCCGCCAGGAACGACTGCCCCGCAATCGCGCCCGTACCATTGATGGCGAAAGCCTGCGACGAATCGCCGCCAAGCGTTGTCAGGTCCGCCAGTGTCCCGGCGTTCCATTGACACGCCTGATCGATCCACAGCGTCCCGGCCTTGAATACGACCCGATGCCCGACGACGACACCCGCGTTGTTGATGTCGTGCGGAGAGAACTGCCCCAACGAAGTCAGGACGCCGGCCTGCCAGAGGAAGGCGTGCGGCTGCAGGTCTCCATAGTTGTAGGAGACGCCGACCGTCGCCCCGGCGTCATTGATCGAATAGGCGATACTCTGCGTATCGGCGCCGATCGTTCCGAGATCGACGGCGCCTGCGTCCCAGATCGCCGCGTGAAAGTTGCTGCTCGCAACAATCGACACGCCCGCGACCTGTCCATCACTGTTCAGCCCCTTGGCGTTGCTGAGGGGCCCCGACACGGTTCCCAGATCCGTCACGGTATAGAACTGCGCCCTGGCGACATTCGCGGACATCGCTGCGAAGGCGCTGGCAACCAGCGCTTTGAATAATGTGTTTCCTGCGTTCTGCATGATATATCTCCATGGATCGCCGGCCGATGCGGGCCGGTCGATCGCTCAGCCCGGACCTTCGCCCCATCAGTCGTCGTCTGACCGTCGATGCGGGAACGGATCGTCCGGTGTTTCCGAATGACAGACGCTGCACGTGTCGATGCGCCCGGGATGCCCCTGCGCCGTGATGGCCTGTACGTTGTCCGCCGCCGTGATTGTCGGCGTAATCGCATGCGGACTGCCGTGACAGGAAGCGCACATGATGTTGCGATGGCCTCGCGATTCCTTGTAGTTCTTTCCCGGCTCCTCGAATTCCCACGTCGGATGGTCCGCCTGATGGCAACCGCCGCACTTGGGCTCATCCACCCAGGGTGTTCGATTCGGATCGCCGACGGCCTCCATCGAAATGTGGCAGTCGTTGCACTGCATGCCGCGCGCCAGATGCACGTCCCGCTGACACAGCGTTCGAACCCCCGGATGGCAGGCGTAGCACTCGTTTGCGAGCCCCGCCTGTTCCATCCGCGGTCCGTGAGAGAGGTGCATTGCCGATGAAAACGCCGACACGCCGGGCTGGCCGGGCGTTCCCAGGGCGGGATCGGCGTGACAGCCGGCACAGAGCACAGGCTTGCTGGCCTCGAGCTGTGTGCCGTGCATCGTGTCGTGTTTTCGAAGAATGTCCGTCGCCGTGGAAATTCCCGGCGTGTTGTGGCAGATGTTGCAGCCGATCTCCCATGAGACAGGAACAACGACCTGTGTTGTGCCCATGACAACGCCGTTGCGCTTCGCCGTGATGGTTGCCAGCGGATAAGGATCTTCTCGACCGGCGTCGTCGATCGGCGTGATCGGAACACCGATGATCGAATAGTCATTGCCGCCGACAGTCCGCGACATCGTTCCGGACAATCGGCTGCCCGTGACGCCGACATCCGGCGGGATGCTGGCGCCGAGAAGCGCCTGGGCGTGAACCCAGAAGTTTGTCTTGTCCGACGATCGTGTGTTCGACGGAATGACGTACTCAACACTGATGCCCTGCGTCACGATCTCGGGCGATCCATGCGTTCGATCGACCACCTGCGCATGAATGTTGTTGTAAGGTGGCAGGATCAACAGCTCGGAACAATCCTCGTTCATGCAGTGCATGCCGAGATCATTGAATCCGAGCACGACGTAGGGCGTACTGACAACGCGAGGTCCCGCCCCCTCCGTTGGCGCCGACGGAGCGTCCGTTGCGGCGGCCAGCAGTATGACCAACCCCGTCGCCGCCAGGGCGACGATCGATCTCTTGTTCCTGAGTCGTTTTCGAAACATACACGCCTCCTGACATGAATGACGTCGTCCGAACGGACTGACGCGTTTCCATTCACTCACTGACCTTCTCCTGCGAATCACGCGGCTGCGGGATACAGACTTCCCGCAAACTCACTGCGCTTCGCGCCCCCTGGCATTCTTCATCACTGCGAGAGAAATCCTCTGAGTCGGGTCGCCGACGACAGGCGCCGCTACTGTCCCAGAATCAGATCCACGAACAGCTGTATGTCCTCGCCATTCGCAACGCCGTCACTGTTGAGATCGGACGCGGCGCCGTGACACGCGTCTGTATCGCCACCTGCAAGTACGGCGCCAAATGCGGCGACGTCCAGCAGGTCCACAGCGCTGTCACAGTTGGCGTCGCCCACGATGATGGCGCCGAGGCTTTCCCAGACGACGGCTTCATAGCGATTGAACGCCGGCGAATAGGCGCTTCCAACCACAAAGATCGTCCCGTCCGCCGCAACCTCGATGGCGTCAACGCTCGCGGCGCTGTACTCCGGCGGCAGCGTCGAATTCAGATCGAAGTAGGAATCGGCGGCGCCGGACCAGATGGCGGCGTGGTTCCCCACGGCGCCGATCTGCAGCCCGCCATGCGCATCGATGGCGCTGGCGGACTGCCCCGCGGGCGTCAGATCGATGATGGCCGATCCGCCGACCCACATGATCGCATGGTTCGTGGCGCCCGCGACCGCCGTCCCCACGGCCTGGCCATCCCCCGCGCCAGTCACATACGAACGGTTGAAGCCCTCCGGATGAATATCCACAAACGAAGCGCTCGAGCCCGCCCAGCGCGCCGCGCGCGTCGTGGGCCCCGGCAGCGGCGTGTTGAATGAACCGTATTGATACAGGCCGTCCGCGGCGCTGGCGCCACTGTTGCTCGCCCCCTGCGCCGGATGAAGCGACACGGCGGACCCGGGCGGCGTCCACATCGTCGCGCGACTCGAGTAGTTCCCCTCCGAATACTCGTACGTCAGCGATCCGACGACGTGTTGGCCGTCCGTTCCCACCGCAATGTCGAACTCGGGCCCGGAGCTGTGCAGCGCCTCCGTGAACGCCAGGTTCTCCCCGGTCCAGTACGCCGCGGATTGCCACGCGCAGGTCCAGGTCTGACCACCGCCGGGGCATGAGTACGTGTGCCAGAACCATCCAACGAACAGATCCCCCGCCGCGTGCCGGATGCCGCCCCCCACGGAGCCGGCCGGCGTGATATCCGCGCCCGCTGACGTCGAGTCCGCCCAGACGACCGGATGCGCCAGATCCAGTGTCCGGCCATCCGGCATGAGCGTCGGTGTCACGGCTTCGCCACCGATACGCCCGTTCGCAATGCCACGCGCGTAGGATGAACCGAGCGCCCACGATGGATGCAGATTCGTCACTTTCCAGCGAAGGGGGATCACGGGCGTCTGTCGAATTGTCAGCGCCGCGCCGACACTCGTCGCGGATCCGCAGCTGTTCGTGACGACGACGTCGTACGTCCCCTCATCCGCGACATCCGGCGATGTCACGGACAACGCGGCGCTCGTCGCGCCGGCGATCACGCCACCCGACGGACTGGGGCCGTCGACAAGCGGCTGGCCGTCGCGCCGCCACTGGAATTCAAATGGCGGCGCGCCGGTCACAACCACGCTGAACCCCGCGATCGTCCCACTCCACGCCGCAAGATCGCCGGGTTGCGCGTCGAACGACGGGCAGCGCGCCGTCGGCAGCTTCTCGACGCTGTCCGTTCCCCCACTGTCATTGTCGCCGCCGATCGCATAGAGATAGTCGTCATCGCTCAGGACGAGACCGAAGCGCTTTCGCGGCGTCGCCATGCTCGCGACAGTCGTCCATGTATTCGTTGAAGGTTCCCACTTGTAAACGGCGGACTCTGTGACGCCCGCCCCTAAGGGCCCCGACTCACCGCCGGCGACGTAAATTCGTCCGTCGATGCCGCGCGCGGCGCTTGCTCCGCTCAACGCCACCGGCATGTCCGGAATCGCCGTGTCCGACCACGTGTTCGTCGCGATGTCGTAGAGACCGACGTTGGCTGTGCGCGCCGTCCCCGCGGCATTGACGCCGCCGAAGACGAGGATTCGCCCCGCGCCATCGCCAGCCGCACAGGCGTCGGCGACGGGTGTCGTCATCGGCGTCAGGACCTGCCACGTGTCCGTCGACGCGTCGTACCGATCGCAATACCCGGAGTTCGTCTCTCCGGCGCCCAGGCCGCCGCCGAGTCCATAGAGTCGGCCGAGCTCGTCCCGCGCAAACGCCGTCAGTCCGACGGCCGTCTCCGGAACGTTCCGCGCCTCAACGCCGCCGGTCGGACCGTCGATGGGTTCATACGTCGCTTCGTCCCCGGGACCGCCGTCGTTCAGGATGTAGCCGCCATAGACAACGATGCGTCCGAGCGAATCCACGCCGGCCGCCTGCCCGACAACGGGGCCCAGGCCGCTCAGCGGCGTCACAGTCGACCAGTTGGCGGCGCCGGGAAGCAGCTGATGCACGCTCCCATCCATGTCCCCGCCATTCTGCCAGGGGGCGCCGCCGATGGCGTAGAGAACGCCTCCCTGGTTCACGCCGACAACGTGCGTGCGCGCCGCGCCGCCGGTTGGCAGCGTCGGACCAGGGGTCCATGTCTGCGCCTGTGCGACGCTGACGGCAAGCGGTGCAAGACAGAGCGTCCGGATGAATCGCGTTCTCGACATTCTCGACTCCCGTTGCTGAACCGCATGCGCGTGGCGCCGGAAACTCGGTCCACGTCGTAAGCGGAGGATTCAGTTGTTCCGATTCAGGGATCGCAGTTGGAGCCGGCGACTGATGAACGCCCCGCAACCTGTGACGCGATCAGGACATGTTGATTGTCGCGTACAATGTTCCGAGAACAGCGATTTGTGCAAACTTTGCATCATGTGCGTATACATACGACAGGGTGTGTATAATCAACCACCGGGCACAGTTCACATCGGAGTGAAAAATGACACTGGGACGGCGACTGACAGTAACGACCGCGCTGCTGCTCGCGGGTCTCGTGCTGCTAGGCGCCGCATCGGTTTCAGGATTGGCCGGTCTTCGGGATTCGGCGCGCGTTTCGCGCGACGAGTATCTCGAGCTTCGAATGATCCAGCGCGCCGAGTCCATAGTAGAAGACCTGCACGGTCGCACTCGCTCAAGCGACTTTGATCGGCATCGCGCTCGGGGCGATGTGGAATCCGCCATCAGAATTCTCGACGAGTTCCTCGCCTTCCAGGACACGCAGCGCGACGCCGACCCCACACATCAGCGCAATGAGCGCGATCGGGGAAACGCCGCCCGCGCCCGGCTGTTCGCCATCATCAATGAGACAGACAGCGCGGGATCGGCGCCACAGATGGCGTTGGAACATGTCGAGGCGGCGCTGAGCGAACTCGATCGGCTTGCCACGCAGATGGACCGGCTGATCGCCGTCACGCACGACAACGCCGCTGCACAACTTCATCAGTCGATCATTTCGATTTCGATTCTCGCGGCCGCGCTGGCCCTGGCGACCATCCTGATCGGCGTCCATCACTATCGTTCGATCATGACGCCGATCCGGCGGCTTCAGCGCGCGATGCGACGAATCGCAACAGGGGAATTCTCCGAACGAATCAGCGAATCCGGTGACGCCGAACTCGCGGCGCTCGCCACGGATCTCAATCGCATGGCGTCGGAACTGGAAAGCGTCTATCGAGACCTGGAGGAGAAGGTCCGCACGAAGAGCCGCGAGCTTGTTCGATCCGAGCGCCTGGCGAGCGTCGGTTTTCTCGCCGCCGGCGTTGCCCACGAAATCAATAATCCACTCAACATCATGTCGGGCTACGCCGAGCTCGCGATCGCCCGACTGCGACGAACGCTGGATGAAGACGGCGTCACGGAACTTCGGGAATCGCTGCAGACTGTCTGCAACGAAGCGTTCCGCTGCAAGGAGATCGTCCAGAAGCTCCTGTCCCTCGCAAAAATGGGAGATGGTGATCGATCGGAGATCTCGATGGCGCAGGTACTCGATGAAGTCGTGTTCATGGTTCGAGCCGTCAGAAGCTACCGCGATCGTTCCGTTGAACTTCGCCTGCCGGAGCGCGACGCCCTTTCGATTCGTGGCAACGAATCTGAAATGAAGCAGGTCGCCCTGAACCTCGTCATCAACGCCATGAACGCCGTCTCGTCCGGTGTCGGACACGTCGTCGTCAGTGCTGTTCGTGAGAATGGCCATGTCGTGATCAGTGTGATCGACAACGGCCGCGGCATGGCGCCCGATACCATGGAGAAGGTCTTCGAGCCCTTCTTCGCCGAAGGAGACGATGAATCGGGTCGCGGCGCCGGCCTGGGGTTGTCGATCTCTCACGCCATCATCGAGGCCCACGGCGGCCATATCTCCGCCCAGAGTGACGGGCTGGGGCGCGGCAGTCGATTCACGGTACGATTGCCGTCCCTGGGAGCGAGGGATACGCGTGACCGTGCGGCTTGAAGACATCCCGATCTGCGATCGCGTTCTGGTCGTCGAGGATGTGGCGCCCCTGCGTGACATCTGGCGGCGAGCCCTGAAGGAAATGGGGCTGTTCTGCGTCGGCGTTCGGACCGGCGAGGAAGCCCTCGAGCATGCGCGCAGGTACGAGTTCGGCGTCGCGATGCTCGATCTGAACCTCCCCGGAATCCAGGGACTCGACCTGTTTGAGCAGTTGCGCGAACTTCGACCGGAAACGGCGATCATCGTCGTCACGGGCTACGGAACACTGGAAGCCGCGCAGCGCGCCATCCGGCTCGGTGTGGTTGAGTTCCTCACCAAGCCCTGCGGCCTGGGTGAGCTGGAAGTCGCCATCGATCGCGCCCGGCGTCGCTTTCTGAATGAATCCCACCCGCCCACTCCGGAACCACGCGTCGAGGCGCCGGCCCCGGCGACGGACCACTCCGCCACGACGATGACCGAAGTGGAACGACGCGCCATCCTCGAAGCGCTGGAACGGAACGATGGCAATCGGACCGCCACCGCGAAGGAACTCGGCATCAGCATTCGAACCCTGTATTACCGGCTCGCCGAATACCAGCGCGAAGGCTTCCTCTCCTGACCGCGCCGTCGGAAGTTCTCCGCCGCCGCCCGGCTGACGCGACGTCAATCCGTTCGCCCGCCTGAATCCACCCGCGTTTGCCCTGCGAATCCACCCGTATCGCAACAGATTGGCGGAACGTCTTCGTCAAGCCAAGAGGAGCGCTTGTGCTGGCCACGCACTCCACCGACAATGGGGTCCGATCAACGATTCGGGCGACGATGGACGCCGCGCCACGATTAGAGCGAATGGTGTTGGTGTCCCGCCGAATCGTCCGAGAAGCGCTCGCTCTGGGAACCCACGCAAGTCGAGTGTCCGCCACACTTCTCCAACGCGTTGCCGAAGGCGACATGGCCGCCGTGCGTCACTGCATCGAGCAGTACCGTGGCCTCGTCTGGTCACTCGCCCGCCAGCATCTCCAGAACGCGGCCGAGGCCGAGGACGCCGTCCAGGAGATCTTCATCGACATCTGGAAGTCGGCCGGACGTTTCGACCCCGCCATCGCGTCGGAGCCGGCGTTCATCGCGATGATCTCCAGGCGTCGCCTGATCGATCGTCGCCGACGAAACTCGAAGCGACTCGACGCCGCCGCCTCAGTTCCCATCGAGGAAATTGACGTCGACTCAGGTCAGTCCGTCGGCCCCGGTGTCGAAATCGCCGAAGAAGCGTCCCTTGCCAACGACGCGATGCGCACGCTGAAACCGGAACAGCAGCGCGTGCTCCGACTCGCCGTCTGTGACGGCTGGTCCCATCAGCAGATTGCCGACAGGCTCCGTATGCCGTTGGGCACCGTGAAGACGCACGTCCGCCGCGGTCTGATTCGCGTGCGCGAACTGCTGGATTCGGAAAACCCCGACGGGGCCGGGAGGGACGCGACATGACATCGCGACGTCTCCCGCAGAACGAACGCATCCTCGACCTGCTCGTCGACGAGGTCACGACCGGTCTGTCTGAGGTCGACCTGGCCGCCGTCGAGAGCCACTTTCACGGGCGCCCGAACGAGGATCGGAGCTGCTTCGCCCACGCGGCCGCCGCGGTCCAGCTTGCCGGCCTGCGCGAGATCCTCGATCCCCCCCCAGGCCTGATCGAAACGCTGACCAACCAGGCGGCGGACTACTTTGCCGACGAGATGGCGCCGCAGCGCGCCGCCGGCGATGTGCGGACCTTCGCTCGGCGCCACCCGTCGCTGTGGAATCGCTATGCCGTGGCCGCCCTCGTCGCGATTGCCGTCAGTGGCTGGTGGCTCGCTCTGGCCAGAGATCGAGCCGGCTCAACGCCGTCATCCGTCACGGACGAACTCGCCATGCTCGAGGCGGAAGCCACGGATGTTCAGCACTGCCCATGGACTGCGGGCCTTGAATCCTACAGAACGGTTCGCGGCGAAGTCATCTGGAGCGACGCGCGACAGTGCGGATTCCTGCGGTTGCAGGGCCTGCCGCCGAACGATCCCAAGCGAGCGCAGTACCAGCTCTGGATTGTGGATCCGACGCGGGATGACAAACCGGTCGACGGCGGTGTCTTCGATATCCTCGAGAATACCGAAGAGACGCTCGTGCCGATCCACGCCAAACTCAACGTTTCCCATCCCCGAGTGTTCGCCATTACGCTTGAGAAGCCCGGGGGTGTTGTCGTGTCCGAAGGTCCACTGCTTGTTACCGCCGCGGGCGAGGGATGAACCGAGAGACCGCCAACCATGTCGCCGATACGATTGAAAACGTCGCTCGCGCGCTGGCCGAGTGGACCGTCAATCGTCATTTGAAATCTGATCCGGCGCTGCCGGACAAGTACGGCGAATACTGGCGCAGCGACTGGGTCGGCCACGTCGAATCGAGATTTCGATTTCTCGCCCAGGCCGTCGCCCTCAATCGGCCCGAGGTGTTCGCCGCCGCCCTTCAATGGACGGCGGAAGCCCACTGCGGACACGAGGAGAACATCGCCGACCTCGACCTGAGCCTGCGATGCATGCGGGAGGTGGTGCGGGAAGAAGCGCCGACCGCCGCCCTCGATGCCGTGAATCGCTGCATCGACGCCGCCCTGAACAGCATGGAATGCCGGGACGACACGAACCGATCGTCGCTGTCCCCGGACCGTCCACACGACCGACTCACGCTGAGCTTCGTGGAAGCCATCCTGTCGGCCGACGACAGCCGCGCCGCCAGGATGATCTTCGATGCGGCCGGCTCCGGAACATCAGTAAAGGCGATCTACTGCGAGGCGCTTCAACCGGCGATGCGCGAGATTGGCATCCTCTGGCATCGCGGTGATATCAGTGTGGCCGAGGAGCACCTCGCGACGGCGACAACGCGCGACGTCATGGCCCGACTGCGGACCAGTTTTCCCGAGACGCCGCAGAATGCGCCACGCGTGCTCGCCGCCGCCGTCGCCGGTGACTTCCACGACCTTGGCCTCCGCATGGCCGCGGACCTCCTCGAACTCGAAGGCTGGCGGGCCTGGTTCCTCGGCGCCAACGTACCGGCCGACGTCCTGATCGAGTTTCTGGATCGCTGGCCGACTCAGCTCCTGCTGCTCAGCGCATCGACCGCGCTGCACCTCCGCTCCGCGGCAAAGACCATCGAGACCATTCGGAACGTCTTCCCCGCGTCTCAGCTCAGAGTCCTCGTCGGCGGGACGCCCTTCAGCCAGATTGAAGGACTGTGGCGGGACATCGGCGCGGATGGTTGCGGTGCCACGCTCGGGGACACGCCCAGCGCCGCCGCCGAACTCTTCGAATCGACCTCGAATTGACGCCCCGCCTCTTCGCGGACCGCCAGGCGCCGCGTCCGGAATTCCGCGACAAACATCGCCGGTTCGTGAATCCACGCGACACTCTGCGACGAAACCACTTCAACTCGCTCACGCCGGCGCCCGGCCTGCGATGCGTCGGCAAACGAGGTGGAACACTAATGCGACGGACTCTGAATTCTCGATGGCTGGTTTCGTTCTTCGCGCCCCTGTCGTTCGCGTGCATCGGCGCCGGCGCCAATCTCCCGACGCTGGAGACGGCGAAGGACGTCGATCTGTCACGCTATGTCGGGCGCTGGTACGAGATCGCCAAGTACCCCGTCATCTTCGAGGCGGGCTGCGTCAACGTGACGGCGGATTACGCGATCCGTGACGATGGCGCCGTCGACGTCGTCAACACGTGTGGCCAGACCTCCGGCGAGCCGAGAACCATTAACGGATTCGCCACGGCCGACGCGGACGATTCCGCAAAGCTCACGGTCTATTTCTTCTACCCGTTCGGCGCTCCGTACTGGATACTGGAGGTCGGCGGCGACTATGAGTACGCCGTCGTCGGCGATCCGACACGCTCCTACTTCTGGATCCTGAGCCGAACGCCGCAACTCGACGACGACACATACAATTCGATTCTCGAGAAGATGCCTGACTGGGGTTACGATCCGAATCGGCTGGAGTTGATGCCGCAAGGTGTGTAGCAACGCCGAATCACTTACGGCGATCCGACCAGCAGGACCACAAACGCGGGAAGATCCGCGGGTGAAACGACGCCATCCTGATTCACGTCCGACGCGCAATAGGCGTCGCCGCTGGTCGAAGCGCCCATCAGTACCGCCACAAAATCGGCGACGTCGGAACCATTCACGACACCGTCGCCGCTGACGTCGCCAGGGCGACGTTCGATGCAGGCGTCTTCGATGTCCGGTATCCCGTCGCTGTCACGATCGGCGTAGATCGACGACGCGAATTGCGCGAGCAGGCCGGCGTCCGACGCCTCGCCGCAGACCGGTCCTTCACATCCCGCAGGCGCCTGCCCGGGAAGAATGACGATGTCGTCCACACGGGGAATATCCGCAGGATTTGTGGATTGAAAGTAATACGCGTCCACATTCGTTGAATTCAGGCGCATCGTATTCCCGACCAGCGTGTTTTCGCCGGCCCAGTGGAACTTGAACGCTGAACTGCTGATGTCATAGACGCCGTTGTCCTCGACGTGAAAACCTGTCGCGCCCTCGTCGAGAAAGATCCCCACGTTTCTCGCCAGACCCGGCGGTGGCGGAATGCCCGAGATGAGGTTGTTGGTAATGCGCGACGTGGGCTGTCGCCCGATCGTGTAGACACCTCCGCCGTCGGAGAGCAGCTGTGTCACATCCTCAATGCGATTGTTGACGATATTCGTCTCTCGACACGGCGACTCCCGTTCATCCCAGAAACCGCCCGCCGTGATCCCGATGTGCGGCATGCGTCGCAGGTGGTTGTTCGCAATGACCGTCCCGTCTGTCAGCCCCACCCAGACCGCGGCCGCGTCCTGCATGACGACCCCGCAATCCTGCACGAGACAGGAAATCACCTGATTCAGAAGGGCGACTTGTTCCCAGTGGTCGTTGACCCAGAACACGCCATCCACGCGTCGATAGCGATCCTCCCCGACGATGACGCCGTTCCCGGCGATATCCGTCACGATCGACCCGACCAGCGAACAACGGCGGCACCACGCCCCGAGCATGACGCCCCATCCGCCACAGTGCGCCACGCGCGTTCTCAGGACCTGGCAGTCCTCGGCCAGTTCGAACCGGATCGCGGCCGGAAGTTCATAGTCGACGCCCGACACACGCGGTTCGTAATACCCCGACTGATACGACGCGTATCCGCCGGTCGGCAGGCCCCACGCGCAATGCTCAAACGCAAGATCCTCGAAGTGAAGTCCTCGCACCGGCGCCGCCGTCTCAAAGTCTCCCCGCGCCACCAGCAGCGCTGACGCAATCGGCGCCTCGATCGTCGTCGACTCAATGAACTCGCCCGCAACCGGACGATACGTCAACACACCACTCGTCCGATCCAGGTACCATTCCCCCGGCGCATCGAGCAATGCGGCGTGATTCTCCACGGCGTAGCGCGGATGATCCGTGGTCTGAAAGATCGATGAAATGACACCCGTCGCGCCGATCGGTTCCGCCGTCGTGAGCGTCATCGCCATTGGATCGACGTGATCCACGCGCACGCGCGATGTCGTCCATTCGTGCAGCATGTTCAGTTCGGCGCCGGCGAGATCCGTCCCCCCGGGCAAGTCTCCCGGCTCGATGGCGAACGTGTATCGCGGATCCGAGCCGGGCGCCGGATTCGGTCCCGCGGCCAGCAGAAATCCTTCATTGGGATGCCGGGCGCGCTGTCGCCGTCTGCCGTTGACGAAGACTTCGCGGAAATCCCATGCGCCCGAGGCCACGCCCGGAACGACAGTTGTCCACGAGCCATCGCCCTGCGGCGCCCAGCCTGCAATCACCCGGGCGCCGCTGATAACAGGCCGTTCGCCGGGATACGCCGCATAGCGCACGGATCGACCGATCGGCGCCGAATCGCTGACATCAAAACGGACAGGCGTCTCAATCCGATAGACGCCGCCGCGAAAAAGAACCACGATGTCTTCGTCGGCGCCCTGGGCGATCAGGGCGCGCACGGCAAGCCGCGCGCGATCGAACGTGGCAAACGGGGCGTCAATGGCGCCGGCGTTTCCATCAGCCCCGTCCGGTGAAACGTAGAAGTGGGCAATCGGCGCCCCGGCGCGGACTCCCAGGGCCGCCGTGTGAATGGCGAGTGTTGTGATCAGGGCAGACCGGCAAAACGACATTTTACGATCTTACCCAATGCGGTCCCGCGAAGGCCACTTTCCAGGCGAATCGGCGGGGGCAATGATGTAAATTCGGTCCCGGGCGCAGAGTCGATCACTCGTCGGCCGGCCGCGATGTGGCCTCGCCCGCTTCAGCGTCCGGATCCGTGTGATCGTCGTCGTCCGACGATTCCTCATCCGGCCTGGACTCGGGCGCCTGGATCGTCCCCAGATCTTCCGTCCGCGCAAGCGTCAGCGTCACCTCAAACCGGCGCCAACGCCGTTTGATGGTCAGTGTGATCGTTTCGCCCGCCGCCCGATCGCTCAGCCGTCGCTGCATTTCCGGGACGTCCCCAACCGGCTGACCATCCATCGCCAGTATTCGATCGCCCTTCCGCAGACCCGCGGCCGACGCCGGCGTTCCCGGCATGACCTCGCGAATGCGCACGGCCTGTTCTTTTGTCGGCAGGAGCTGTTCGAGAAAATCGCCGATCAACGACTCGTCTTCCTCGAGGGCGACGCCGATCTTTCCCTGCTCAATCACCTCGCCGGCCGCCAGGCGCTCCGACACAAATTCGTATTTCTCTTTGCAGATGGCGAAGCCGATGCCGCTGTCGTACCACTCGGCGCCCGCCAGGGCGCCGCCCGATCCCGCCATCGGAACACAGATTCCCATCACGCGGCCATCAATATCGATGAGCGGTCCCCCGTAGTTGATGGGCGACACCTTGGTGTCCGTCTGAATGGCGTTTCCGTTCCGCCGCCCGATGGCGCTGACGATGCCCAGCGAGGCGAACGGGGCGTCGCCCGGAATGCCGCGTCCACACGCAATCGCGTATTGGCCGACGTGAATCTCGTCCGCCGGCGCCCACTCCGCGGGCGACAGGCCGTTCGCTTCAATGCGCAACAGCGCCAACCGCCGAATCTCGTCGCGCCCAAGAAGCGTCGCGACAAAACGCCGCTCGTCATCGAGCGTCACCGTGATGACAGTCGGGTTGCGCGCGAAGTTGATGCTGCTTGTCAGAATCAGACCGTCGGCGGACACGATCACGCCCGTCGTCGGTCCGTCCGCAAGGCGAAACGCCTCCTCGCGAACCCCTTCAGGTCCCGCGGCGATCGGCTGCGCCCCGCCGATGGTCTCCACCGTGACGATTCGGGACTGCACGCGGGTAACCGCGGCGCGAATGACGCGCGCCTTCGCCGCCTCCAGCGCATACGGGTCACTCGCGTCGTCGGCCCTGACCTGGGCCACGGCCCCGAGCAGGAGGAAACCAGCCATCAGCAGGCGCGTCATGGCTTCTCCTCAACATCGATGTTGACGGCGACGATTCGCGCGCCACGTTTCAGGACAAATCGCGACTTGTCGCCCGGCTTCAATCGACGAATCGCATCGCGATAGTCCTTCGCGTTCCGAATGGTCACATCATCGACAGCCAGAATGAGATCATCGGCCAGGACGCCCGCCTTCTCCGCCGGCGAACCCGCGCGAACGCGAGACACATAGGGCGCGACATGCCGAAATCCCAGCCGACTGATGCTGATGCCGACGTAGCCCTCCTTCTTCTCGACCGTTGCTTCCGCCTCGCCGGCCGGCGCACTCGTCGCCTGCGCCCCGAATGCGAACGCGCGTAACTCCTCGGAGGGGATTGCGTAATTGATCCGCGTGTTCGTGGCGCTCGCCTCGACGATCCGACCGATGATGCCGACGCAGTTCCCGTCGATATCCAGGAGGGGGCCGCCCGGCGCCCCGGGATTCGACGTCATCGCGTCGAACATCAGCACATCGCCCTCGTAGGCGAAGTCCTGCGTCAGCCGCCGCGCGTCAAGCTTGGTTCGAACACTGAAAATGCCGCGGTTGATCGAAACAGGCTCGCGCCCTTCGGCGACTTTGAACCAGTTTCCCATGGCGAATACGGCGTCACCCAGCGCCAGTTTCGAAGAGTCGGCCAGCTCGATGTAGGACGAGTCTTCGATATCGATCTGCAGCAATGCAAGCTGACGGTACTCATCCTTGCGCACGAATCTGGCCGTCAACGTCTGGCCGTCCGGCAGGACGACCCGGGCGCCGTCTCGCGCCGACAGGAGCGACAGGACTGTCACGATCAGTCCGTCCGCTGAGACAAGGATCCCCGTACCATACCCGTGCTCACGACCGATTCCGCGACCGTACAACTTGACGACGCCCGGCCAGGCGCGCGAAAACGCGCGTTCCGTCGAGTTCGGCGCCACGACGCGCGGCGCCGATCGGACGGGTTGATCATCCGCGACAGCGCCGCGTCCAGACAGCGTCGCCATCACGGATGCGAGCGCCAGACAGATCCGGAATCGACCTACACGCTTCATCCGAGCACCTTGATGCGCGTCATCCGCTCAATCGCGTATTCCGCTCCGTCGAAAGAGATCGTCCGGACCATCGGAAAACGGAAGCCATCTTCCTTCCTGAATTCCGAATAGTCGTACGTGACTTCTCGCCTCGTCTGTCGATCCAGAAACGACAGCCGAAGCAGCCGCCCGTCCATGTCATCAAACCACAACGAAAATTCGGGCTGTCCTTCCGGCGTCCCCCGAACCACTGCGCAGATGCGCCCGTCGACTTCATCGGACGAAACGACACTGAGCGCCCCGCGCCAGGCGTCCGTGGGACCGCTGATCAGCATCCATCGCACGGCGCGCTCGAGTTCCACCGCCGTCGGAGTCGGCGGCGGCGCGATTGAATCACGACGATCCTCTCTCACATCGATGTCGTCGCGCGCCTTCGAAGTGTCCGCATAGTGCCGCGCCCCGACCATCTCAAGCCCCGTCGATCGAGCCAGCAGGGCCTCATCGCCGCAGAAGTTCCGATGCAGTCGAATCAGTCGATCAATGGCCTGCTCGTTCGCGCGCCGCGTAACCGGATGGGGCGCGGAGGGATCGGCGCCCCCGTCCATCTTCGGCAGCGGCATGTCCTCCAGCCGGAAGGAAATGTCCCGCGAGGCGCCCTTTCGAAGTATCGTTGCTCGGACGGGCCAGTTCTCGGGAAAGACGCCCAGATACGACCCGAACTGATTGGCCGACCTGATCGATCGTCCTGCAAACACATCCACTCGATCCCCGAGGCGAAGCCCCGCATTGTAGGCGGGCCCGTCCTCGATAATCTGATCCACCACAACGCCGCCTTCTCGATCGCGGACCGTAAAGCCCGCCGACGCGTGCTTCAGCGTCAGGCCGGCGCGCCACGCGGGAATGAACCGTCGGATCTGATCGATGCTGATCGCGTACCCGACACCGATGTTGACGCGGCCGCGCTCTTCGAGCGAGATGCGGCCGTTGATCCCGATCAGTCGTCCGCTCATATCAAACAGGGGTCCGCCCGAGTTACCGGGGTTGATCGACGTATCGACCTGGATACAGTCGGTATAGCGCAGCGCCCGCCCCCCTTCGCCCGCCCCCGCCTGATAGCGATGCAGTCCCGAGATGATTCCAAACGTGACTGTCGGAACGTAGTCTTCGGCCAGCAGAAACGGATTTCCCATCGCCAGCGTAAAATCGCCGACAGTCAGTGAACTCGACGAACCCAGTTCGACATATCGCTGCGGATCACGATCCTTCACCCGAAACATCGCCACATCGCCCGTCGGGTCGACGCCGAGCACGTCGAATTCGTAGAGATTACCGTCATCGAATCCCGCCTCGCCGACCCGATCCTTCATCATCCCGGCAATCACGTGAAAGTTCGTCAGGCCGTAGCCTTTGTTGTCGATCACGACGCCGGACCCGCCGCCGGCGCGGCTCCCCTTGTCGAACATGCACGCCGTCGCAGGTCTGCATTCCTCGATCAGGCGCACACGCGCATGTTCGTAGGCCCGGACGCGGGTCAGGTCCCTCGCCAGATCCGGGTCGTCCGCCGCCGAAATCAGAACGCGATCCGACGCGACCATCAGCATCGTCGTCAGCGCCATCATTCGCGCGAATTGAATGCAGGTCCCCCGCGGAATCACGATGGCTCGCCGTCCTTTCGACGCACAAGATAGGCGTTGGCCCAGTCCGCATGGTCCGACAGATCGAGTCCGTCGGCCCGATCGCATTCGAGAATCAGCGACTTTGCGCCACTCAGGTCGACCTTGATCGGCGCCGCCGCCTGGCCGCCGTGCATCACATCGGATTCGAAGACGACGGCGCCATCCGCAATCACGCGAAACACGACGCTGCCGCGATCGCCGACCGACGCGTCCACACCGATTTCCGCCGAGAATCGATCAAATTGCCCGTCGAGCGCAAACGCCAGTCGCGATGTCGCGTGAACGCCCCAGCCGTCTTCATAGGAACGGCCCGCGATACGAAGCGGTCCGCCAGTGACATTGAGATCCCGCTGCGCCGGCCAGTCCCCGCCGACGATCGTGTCGCACGTGGATGACTGCGGCGACAGCGAACTGAGGCGAACAACACGACCACTGTTGAAACTCATACTGCGGATCGATGACCACGGAATTTCGACTCGTCCGACGGACGCTGATTCGAATTCAATCGTCTCGGCGTCGCCACGAACCACGTGTCCCAGCAGCTCATTCGACTGCCCGAACGCCAGCGACATCGGGGCGTCCTGAACGCGCGGAATCGCCGATCCGAGAATGACGCCGAGGGCGCCATCCAGTTTGCCGTTCCTCGTCTTGGCGCCATACCGGAAGGCCCAGCCGTCGGCGGCGATCTTCTCCAGCGCCCCGGGAACGACCGTGGCGCGCCCGCCTCTCGCAAGCAGCAGCAGATCCCGCCCCGGCTTTCGCTCCGATCGACGCGTTTCGAATTCCTCCAGCATCGCCGCGTCGGCCGTGTCGCCGAACCGCACGGCCGCGATCGACGCGAGAGGAATCTCCACGATGCGGTCCGTCTCAATTCGCAGACGAAGTGATCCCGTGGCGTCGCCATCGTCGATGACACCGCGCAACACGCTCCCGTCCGTCGCAAAACAGGTAACGACATGCCCGACAAGCGGCGCCGGCGTGATCGCCTCTCTCAGGACCGGCGTGATCCGCAGCAGCGCGTCGGTCGGGATCGACCGCGTGTCCGCCCCGATTCGAGTCGTCAGGACATCTCTCGACATGCTCACGAATGTCGCGGTCATCACTCCCGCGTCCAGGGTCCGGACGGAGACCGATCGCGCGTCGCCGGAGGGAATATCCGGCGACAACATCATCGCGGACATGATGGTGAGGATCAGAGAAATCATGCCTACTCCGAGGGCGCGTCCTTCGCAAGTTGCTTGTAATACTGCTCCAGCAGTTCCCGATACTGACTGGGAAACTGCTTCTGGAGCGTCTGCAGCAGTTCCTCACGATCGCGCGGCGGCATCTTGCCCCACATCTCGCCGGGCCGCGCCCGCTGACGTCGCAGTTCGCCCGTGTCGCCTGCGCCCTGCGGCTTCGTCGATCGCTGGGCGCCGCCACCGGGGTTGTCTCCCCCGCTCGAACCGCCGCCCTTGCCAGATCCGCCGCCGTCGCCGCCGCCCTGTCCCTGTTGCTCCTTGTCTTCCGCTTCCTCGATCAGCGAGTCCAGGAGCGTCACCGCTTCTCGCTGCTTCTTCATAAGCGCGTCGTCGATGTGACCGTTCGAGATCTTGCGGCGGGCGTAGTGCATGATGTCGCGAACGTCACCAATGCGCCCCGGCGCCCGACGATCGAGTTCCGTCAGAATCTGTCGCGCGCCCACGATCAGTCGTTCCGGCGCATTCGGATGGTTATTGAGAAAATCCTCGAACGTGGCATACGCCTCAGCGTATTCGAGATTGTGCACCTGGCAGTAGCCGAGCATGAACCTGAAGTGATCCGACGCCGTCGTGTATCGTTCGATCGGCGTATGCGCCTTGCGAACGCGGTCGAGCATGTCCAGGCATCGATCGACCTGGTCCATTTCGATCATCGCCGTCGCGCCCATATTGGCGGCGGCCACCGCAAGGTACGGATCATCAGACGACGACAGCCGCTCGAACGTTGTGGCGGCGTCTTCGATCCGCTCGTCATCAATCGAATCGAGCCCCTTTGCAAAGTCAGGCGAGAGGACGGAATACGCGCTCGTCAGGAACCCGGACACGCGCTCATCGTCCAGGGCGGCGCCCTGTTCGCTGACGAACGCCCGCGACTTCGCGTCGTAGGATTCCGACGTCGCAATTCGCGCCAGGAACTCGCCGACGACCTGATCGGCCGGCAGCGGCGGAGGGGCGGGCTCACCGCGAGCCCGCTTGGGCGGCGTCGTCCAGTCGTAACCGGGGAGCGTCTCCGGTTTTTTCTTAGGCGGCAGCGCCAGCGACGTTGTCGCAAGCAACAGCAGAATCCAATGCGCCATCGTCACGTTCCTTTACGTCATTGCGCCTTCTGCAGCGATTCGTGCATCGATTTGGCCATCTCCGCCACTTTGTCCTGCTTGATCGACAAGTGCTCGATCGCGGATTGAATCGACGCGGCGTCGTCGGCGCCCGAGTCGATTCGATCATGCATCGATTCCGTCGCCTTGTTGATCCGCAGCTGACAGGATCGCAGCAGCTTCAGTTCCGCCGAGCCGGGCAGGAGCGGCGGGTTGCCGTCACTTCCGCCGCCACCGCCGCCACCTTGCTCAAGTTCTTCCTGCTGCTTCTTCACGGCGTCGATCATGTCGCGGAGAATCGCCTCCAGCTCCTCCTGCAGCATCCGCGTCGTCGCGTCCGCCTGCGCCGCCGCGAGCCGGTCCGCCACGTCGCGCGCGTCGTCGCGCACTTCCTGAAGCAGCGGCGGCAGAACGACTGTCGAGCCTTCCTCCGTCAGCAGGAACATGGCCTCGTCAGCCTCGTCCCCAACCCAGCGTTGTTTCTCAGACAACTCCGCCAGCTCGAGCTGATCCGAACGCTTCCACTGGTCCACGCCCAGCTCGATGAGTCGATTCGTCGCCTTGTTCACTTCCAGCTGACGGCTCAGCATTGCGCGAAATCGAGATTCAAGCGCCGCCAGCAACTGCTCCTGCTGCTCCCGACGCAACTGATCCAGTCGCTCTTCCAGATCCTCTTTCGCCTGTTCGAGCTTCTCGATTGCTTTCTTCTGCTCTTCAATGGCCTCAACCGGAAGATTGTCTTCCAGCTTCTTTGCCGCTTCCTGCTGATGCGGAATCGCCTCTTCCAGGGGCCGCTCGCCCGGCGACGCCGGCGGACTCTGCTGGCCGCCGCCATTCTGCTGTTCGCCTGACTGTGATCCCTCTCCCGAAGGCGTCTCACCGCCCCCCGGGGACGACTCGCCTTCCTGCGACTCCTCGCCCTTGTCGCCCTTGTCCGCCGACGGCGCCTCCGCCTCGCTTTCGGCGCCCTTGTCGCCGCGCATGCCGTCCAGCAGCTTCTCCGCATCCTCGGCGAGCTTGCGCTGCTTTTCCGCCTCTTCCTCAAGCCTGAGCGTCCTGCGGATCTCGTCCGCCTTGGCCTGCAGCTTTTCCACCGCCTTGCGCAGTTCTTCGCCTGCCGCCGCCTGGTTCTCCTCCGCCCCGGCCTTTTCGGCGGCGCGCAGCGACTGTTCCGCCTGCCGCATGGCGTCGGCCGCGTCGTCGAGGTTCTCCTTCGCTTCAGCCGCGCGCTCCGCCGCCTCCGCGGTCCCCTGATCGGACGGCGCGCTTTCGGATCCGCTGTCGCCAGGTTCGCCCCCTCCCGGCGAAGGAGACGCGCCGTCTGCGCCCGGCGTCTTGTCTTTCGGATCCGACGTCGGCTCGTCTTTCGACGCCGACGCCTCAGACGCCTTTTGCGCCTCGCTCAGGGCGCGCAGTTGATCCGCGAGCGCCGCCACTTCACGGGCCAGCGCCTCCGTCTCGCCGCGCACGGCGGCCTGCGCATCCGCGGGCCGAGCCGCATTGTCGCCGCCACTTCCGGAGTCCGCGTTCAGGCCTTCCTGTCGATTCAGGAGATCGCGAGCGGTCGTCGCCGCGTCCTCGAGCGCATCCGCCAGTCGCTTCTGCGCGTCCTGTCGCTCGGCGCTCTCCTTCGCGCGTTTCTGGTCACTGAGGAGCTGCTTCAGCTCCTTGCGGATTTCTTCCAGGCGCTTCAGCTCCTCGCGCTGCTTGTCGAGATCGTTCGTCTCTTCCATCAGCAGCTTGAGGATTAACTGCATCTGCGCTTCGACGAGAACCTGCTCGTCTGTCGCGTCCGCGAGGCGCTTTTCCTTCAGCATGCGAACCACGTCATTGATGTGGTCCGTCAGACCATCCTCGCGAAGCGCCGCCAGCCCTTCGACCAGCCGCTGCGCCTTTTCCGGATCTGTCTTCTTCAGCGCCTGCGCCAGCTGAAACATCCGATCCTCAAGACGCTTCACCCGATCCGCGATAATCGCCTGTCGATCCGCCAGCGCCTCGCCGGGCTTCGCCTCGGGGCCGCCCGGCGCCTCCGCCGTCGGCGCGGCGTTCGTCTGGGCGCGTGCCGGCGCCACCAGGCCCATCAGCGCGCACGCCGCGACAGTCATCAGGACGCGCACAGCGCCTGACACTCCCCCAGTCCATTCGCGACGCGTCGGTCTCATGGCGTATCCTCCGACCCACTCTCGTCCTTCACATCGTCGCCACTCTCGAACAGACGCTCAATCTCGCGTTCGAGTTCCGCCTTTGTGTCTTCACTCACGTCTTTCTGCATTCGCAGCACGTCACGAAGCAGGGCGACCGCCTCATTGTATCCTTCCCATTTGATCATTTCGGCCAGAATGGCGTACATCCGCCGCACGATTCGCTTCTGACGCTCTTCGATCTGGCCGGCGAGGCCCCGATCAAACGCCTCCCGAAGCCGATCCAGCAGCTCCGCCGTCTGCGGAATTTCCTCCGACAGCAGCAGCCGCATCGGTCCGATGACGCCCTGACCGAGCCGCTTGCGGACAGTCGGCGTGGCCACGTCATTCGTCTTCATCTCGCCATAAATCTGCTCGAACTGCCGCAGCACGGTCCGGACCCGACCCGCGATCTGACGCTGCGTCCGCGCCTCCTGCGCGATTCGGGCCTGCCGTGTCGACTGTTCCGCCGGATCGACGTCAGGCTCCGTCGCGTCAAGTGTGCGCCGGTTCATCTGCTCCTGCGTCTTGATGATCTGCTCGAATTCACGCCGCCACTCATTCTCGCGCCGACCGAGTTCGGCCAGCAGTTCTTCAGTCGTCACCACACGAAGCGTGTAGGCGATCGACTCCCCAAGATTCGCCGGTGGCGATGCGCCGCCACTCTCCGTCGAACTGGAATCCGAGTCGCCCGCTGATCGCGCCGCCTCGGGCTGATAGTCCCGGGCGCGTACCTGCAGTTTCAGTCGATCGCCCGGCTTTAGCGTTAGTGGCAGCAGCGGCCAGACGGTATCCGAGTCATAGCGCACCTGCCCCGGCGTGAAGTTGGGCATCGGCTCGGCGTTCGTCGGGGCGACGGCGTCCGTCCCGGAAGTCTCGACACTGTACGCCAGTGTGACGTCCCGCAGCCCCAGGTTGTCCTCGCAGTGCGCCGACAGATTCAGCGACGCGTTGGGAACGACAAGTTCGCCGGAATCCGGAATTGTCAGGCGCGCCTTCGGCGCAGGATCCTTGAGGAGGTTCAGCGAGTAGGTCACGGGACGCGTGTCCTCCAGCCCCCCCGCGTCCCGCACATCGAAGTAATGCACGCCGCGTCGCGCCGGCTCAAAGTCCGCGATGACGCGCGTCCCGTCTTCAATCGTCGCCGGCGCCGCCGGGCCGTCATCCGCCCGGAATTTCAGCGACGCGGCCACCACCTGATGGCTGAACATCGCCTCAATGCGAACGCGCGAACCGGGAATCAGATCCGCCGACACCTGCCCTTCGGACAGCGTATAGGGCGCCTGCGACGTATATGCCGGCGGGGCGATTTCGATCGTCGCCCGCTTCACGAAGGGCCTCGGAACCGCCTGCACGTCGTACCATCGCGTGTACTCATCGACGCCGAATTTCCCGATCCGGAATCGAAGTCGCATCGAACCCGGCAGCGGTCCCAGGTCCACAACGAACTGATCGCGACCGCGCCGATCCATGGATCGCGTCAGCGAATCGGAGGAATCGTATTCCATCTCGGCGTGCAGCGTTCTGGGAACCCGACCTTTCGCCGACGCGACAATCGTCAGGTCATCGCCCATCGGCCATCGGAGCACGCCGTTCTCAAACCCCTCGGGGACAATCGTCGCCGTTGACGGCCACGCCGCATCCGTGAGGAACCAGTTGCGACTGACATAGGCGCTGACAACGTCCGGCGCAATCACGACGGCGGCGGCGCACGCGATCATGGAGGCGCATCCGAGTCCCGCGAACCATCGCATGCGATCGGTCCGCAACAGACCTCGCGTTCCCGAGGCGGCGTCGCTCTCGATCGCCCGCTCAATCAGCGCCCGAACGAGCGCCGGCGAATTCCGCGCCGGATGAATGTCCTTCGCAGACACAAATGCAACGGCGCTGAGCAGATTGTCATCCGACGCCGGTCGCCGGCGTTCGATCAGCTGCGCCACGCCGACGGGATCGATGCGGAGACCCATCGGTTTTGCGATCCGTCGCCACACTTCCCGCGAGAGCAGCGTGACGATCAGAACCAGCAACACGAACCGCGGACCCGTCCCGAGAACGAGCAGCCGATCGAGCGCCAATTGCGCTGTCGCGGCGACGAGCCCCATGGCCAGGCACCAGCCGACGCCCTCGATGACGGAATAACGGCGCAACTGCGCGCCGAACCGGCGAAGCGGTGTCAGCAGCTGTCTCGAGTTGTCGTCCACAGTTCGATTCATGTCTCAGGTTGAGTCGCCGACAACGCCGGTCTACATCAACTTCGCCACCTTTCGCAGAATCCACTCCGCTGTCAGTATCAGCGCCAGCGCCGCGAATATCATCGAGTCATCCCAGGCCGGTCGGGCCCGACCACGATGCCGCGCCGTCCGGCTTCGATCCTGAATCAGCCGTGTCGCATCGGCCGCCTCGGCGACGTTCAGATAGCGACCTCCCGCGGCCTCGGCAAAGGCCTTCAGCCCCGCCTCGTCCAGCGACGTGTTCCGCATCTCCAGGTTGGGCTCTGTCACAAAGATCGACTTCTCAATCTCGCCGGAGTGATCGGACGTCTCGCGCTCGCCCGGAAGCCGGATCGACAGTTGGCAGGCGCCTTGTTCCCGCACCTGGAAGCGCCCCTCGTAGTGCCCTTCGCGCCCCGGAATCGGCGTGAGATCGATGTCCGTCGCCGCAGCGTCGCTTCCGGCCTTCACAGCCATCCGCAGCGCGGGCAGCAGCAATGGCTCAAACGCCTCCGTCAATGCACGCGCCGTGACCACGACCGTGTCACCCACTTCATAGGTATCCTGAGAGACCAGGATCTGCCCGCGAGCGCGGCCGCCCAGCAGCTTGCCTTCCACGAGGAATCGCAGCGTCTGGATCCAGAAGCGATTAAAGGGACGCTCATCCCCCTGCCGCCATCGCCACGTCGTGTTGATCCCGAGGTAGGCCGAACGCCCCGCGCCGACGTACTGCGTCGCGAACAGTACATGCGGACCGTACGAATTCACCATTCGCGGATTCGAGTGGCGCATCAGCGCCTTGGCCACGGGCTTTTCGCGTCGCACGGGATAGTGCCAGTACACGCCGCCCAACAGGGCCCACGCGTCGCGCGTGTCCTCGACGCGATCCGTCTGCCGAAGGATCGGATCCCCCGCGGCCTCATCGCTCACAACGATCGGCCATCCGCGCGTCTGGTAGTGCCCGAGGTCGTTGATAATGATCTCCGCTTCGGGGTCCGGGACAATCGGAAGCGTCGACACCACCGGCCGCGTCCTGGGTGAACGGAAAAACGCTCCTGTATACTTGTTGCCGGCCGCGTAGAGCAACCCACCGCCGTACTCCGAGACGTAGGTCGCGACGACACTGGCCCACGTCGGATCCAGCTCGCGCGGATCGACATCCATCAGGATGACGGCGTCGTACTGGTTGATTTCCTCGGTCCCGACGGGCAACTGCTCCAGCACGACGTTGCCGTCGCGCACGGCGTTGATATCCGCCGACTGAAGCCACGTGGAAAGCTCGACCGTCTTGTCGCGCTCGAGCAGTCGAGACAGGTATCGATAATCAAAACTGGGGCCGCCCGAGACGAGCAGCACTTTCATCTTGTCATCCAGGATCCGCACGTCCGGCGTCAGGTCCCGATCGTTGTCCGTCAGCACGGCCTCGAAGGCCGAAGGCGCGAGGCGCAGCGTATAGCCCACATCGCCCGGCAGATCGATCTTTCGCTCAAACACGATCGGCGCCTGGAGACCGTCGGCGGTAATCTCGACCCGCTTCTGGTCGACGCGCCTCGCGTCCTCGCTTCCCTCGCGGCGTTCCCACAGTTCGGCGACGACGCTCTCCCCCGTCAGGCCAACGGCCTCCACTTTCGCCGACACGCGAAAGGGATCGTTCTTGAACGCTGACCTCGGCGCATTGAGCTCGGCGACACGAAGATTGACAGGCTCCGAGGGATCGCCGACGCCCACGGCGAACATCGGAATGTCCCTTCCGCGCAGCGCCCGAGCCACCTGCGAGGCGTGTTCGCCCCGATTGAATCGGCCATCCGTCAGCAGCACGATCCCCGCGATCAGTCCGCCATCCGCCGACTCCAGCGCCCGACGGACCGCCTGCCCCAGGTCCGACGCGCCGCCCATGGCCTCGATCGCCGGCGCCGCGGTGTCGACGGCCGGCGCGTTCTCCGCATCGCTTCGCTCGATCGTGGCGATGTCCACCGGCGCGCGATCGAACGACATGACGCGAACGCGATTGTCCTTTGCCAGCTTGCCCAGCACGCCCGCAGGTCCGGCGCCCAGGAGACGTTCGGCGATATCGATTCGGCGGAAGCCGTCGGCCGGAACCTCGCCCATGACCTGGCGAATGACCTGCTGATCCGTTTCGTTGCGATAGTGATCCGAGAGCCCCATGCTCGCCGACGAATCCACCAGCACGATCGTCGTGGCGTCCTGACGACGCTCCTCGTATCGAACATAGACCGGCTCCAGGGCAATGGCGCCGATCATGACGAGCGCAAGAAGTCGAAGCGCCGTCAGCGTCCATCGAAGGCGCCGCGACATCCGGCCGCGACCTTCGTGGCGATAAAACCAGATGACGGCGTAGGCGCCGACGAGCGTCACGAGACCACCCACGATCAGCGCGTTGCCCGCCGACCAGCGCGCGAACTCAAGCGTCTCCTCGCTCGAGATCGTGCGATAGCCCTGCGCCAGAATGTCCAGTCCCGTCAAACGCATGCCCGCCAACGACTCGTTCCCGAGTCCGTCTCCTCGCTGACAGCTACCCGCGCGAACCAAATCGCCACGCGAGTCCCTGTTCGACCATCATCATCGCCGCCACCATCAGCAGCAGCGGCCACCAGAATTCCGTTCGCCCGCGATCCGCCGCGTTCGCCAGTGTCGCCGGATCGTCAATCACTTCGACGCGCAGCCTGTCTGATGCGCCGCGAAGCGTTTCCGTCGCGGCCGGCGACAGGTCCGCTTCTGTCGGATCCGGGTTGACCGACGCGAACCGACGAATCGTTCCGCCGTTCAGTCGCTTGAGCAGAAACTCGTAGCGACCGCAATGTTCTGTGTCACCAAAGCGAACCTCGCCGATCAGAGACGACGCGGCCGCCCTGGCGTCGCCGCCCGGGGGCGGGCGCTCGTCGGCGTTCAGCCGGATCTCGGGATCCGTCGGATACGCCGGCGTTCGCAGGACCACCGCCGGCTCGACGACGTGCGGATCGACCTCGCAACGCAGCGTCTCCCCCGCCAGCACGTCGCGCTGGCTCGTCGTCGGTCGCGCAACGTACTGCGTCGTCTCCAGCACAAACGGCAGATAGCTGAAGTTGGACGCCCAGTCGTTCCACTCCTGGTCCGCGGACGTCGCAATGAAAATCGTTCGGCCGCGACCAAACGCCTTTTCGACGATCAGTGGCGACTGAAAGGCGTCGTTCGTTCGCGCGATGACAACCGCCGTCGACGACGATGTGTCTTCCCCGGGCGGCGGCGACTCCACGCGCAGATACGCGTCGATCCGAACCTGCCGCAGCAGATCCGCCGTCGGTCCGTCGAACGCCTGCAGCGTCGGATGCGAAGCGTCCCACGACGCGATCGCGACGGCGTCGGCGCCCGCCGGCGCTTCCGCCACGCCCGCAATCGGGAGCGGCGCCAGCCCTCGCCCGTCGTCGTACATCGTCGCGTTGAACTCGGCGACATCCACCAGATCGCCGCCGAAAATGATCAGTCCGCCGCCGGAGTCGACGAACGCGCGCAGCTTGTCGTTCGCCGCCCGCTGCACCCGGCTGACGTTCGCCAGCACGACGACCTGAAACGATGACAGATCGACCTCGTCGATCTCGCCTTCCTCCACGACAGTCACTTCCACGCCGCTCGTCGCCCGGCCGGCCGGTCGCAGCGCCGTCTTCAGCAGGAACACTTCGTCTCGGTACTGATCGCTGCTCGGCTCGCCGTCGACAATCAGCGTGCGAATCGCCGGCGCGACATCGACAGAGGCGATACGGCGATTGTCGAGTCCCACGCTGTCGAGATTGGAGGCCGCGCCGACGAGCTCGACATCGAGATAGTTGGCGCCATCCTGTTCGTACGTCACTTCCACCGGCTCACGCGCCGTCTCGCCCGGCATGATCTCGCGAATGACCATCGGCGGCAGCCGGCGTCCCTCGATCCCCACGCCGAGTTCCACATCGCGCAGCGGCGTCGAAGAATAGTTGGCGACGCTGACCTGGAATCGTGTCGGAACACCCGCCACGGACTGCGGTCGATCGGCGCCAATGGCCGTCACGGCGATGTTTCCGGCCGACGCCTTCCCGACATTCACGAGCACGCATCGAACCGAGTCCTTCTCGCCGTTCAGCGCGGCCAGCGGCGCAAGCGGCCCCTTTCCACCAGTCCCGGCCTCGCCCTCGGCGCGCCGCCAGTCACTCCGCTGGAAATCACTGATCGCGTAGACCACGGCGTTGGCTCGCGACGTCGTCGTTGCGAGCTGACGCGAAATGCTGCGCAGGGCCGCGTCCCACGCGCCGCCGCGCTCCGTCGTCGACAGCGTCGCCAGCGCTTCCGTCAGGCGCACACGGTCTTCGTCGGATGCGCCCGGGGCGCTCAGGATGGGCTCATCCGGCCGGCTCATGACATAAAGCGAAATCGAATCTCCGGCGGAGGTCTCGGCCACAAGCCGACCGATCGCCTCGACCGCGGCCTTGCCGGAATCAAACGATGACTGGCGATCGCCACCGGCCGATGTCGCCCGACTCACGGCGGACATGGAGTAGGAGTCATCCAGGATGATGATGTGCTCTGTCTGGGAACCACCCACGAGGCTCGCCAGCAGGCCGCTGGAGAAGAACGGCCGCGCAAAGGCAAAAGCCAGAAGCAGGACAATCAGGCAGCGCAGCGCCAGCAGGATCAGCTGCTCAAGGCGAACACGCCGTCGATTTCGGCGATGCGCGTCCAGCAGAAAATCCATTGCCGCCCAGCGCACGCGCTGGTAGCGCCGCCTGGAGAGAATGTGGATGAGAATCGGGCTCGCCACGGCGCCGGCGCCGGCGGCCATCCAGGGGTTGAACAGAAATCCGGAGAGCCAGGAAATCATGCGCCCGCCTTCACCTGGCGCATGCGCGCCGCCAGATACGCCCGTAGCGCCACGTCCAGCGGGTCCGCTGTCGAGAGGCTCACAAACTCAATTCGGCTGTTGGAACAGGCCCGCCGGATCGCCGTTTCATGTGCGCTGAGCGCTTCGAGATAGGCGGATCGCAGGGCCTGCGGATCCACCAGAATCTGCTGATCCGGCGCCTCCAGTCCCTCGAACAGTGTGTTATTCGCAAACGGGAAGGTCCGTTCGTCGTGATCAAGCGTATGAAACACGACGACCTCGTGCCCCGCATGGCGAATGCGCTCCAGCGTCGGAATCAGGACATCGACGTCAAAGAGCAGATCGGAAATCAGCGCCACCATGCTCCGGCGATGCAGGCGTCCGGCAATGTGCGGCAATGTCGCTCGCGCGTCATTCGCCCTTTCCAGCCGGGCGCGTTCCAGGCGCTCGACGAGCAGACGCAGATGTCCCTGGCTGCTCAAAGGGGGCGCTTCCGCGCGAATCTCATCGTCGAAGATGATCAGGCCCGCGGCGTCCTGCTGGTGCGTGAGCAGGAACGCCAGCGACGCCGCCAGCGTCGCCGCGTACTCGAACTTCGTCAGGCGATCGTCCCGATCGAGGTGCTCCGGGTAACGCATCGACAGCGAGCTGTCCAGGACGATATGCAGTCGCAGATTCGTTTCCTCTTCATACTGCTTGATATAGAAACGATCGGAACGGCCGAAGACCCGCCAATCCAGATGCCGCAGGTCATCGCCCGCCACGTACTCCTTGTGCTGCGCAAACTCGACGGAAACACCGTGATAGGGACTGCGATGCATGCCGCTGACGAAGCCCTCGACGACGAGCCGCGCGCGCATCTCAAGATCGCCGATGCGGGCGAGCAACTCGGGCTTCAGATACTTCCGGGCGTCGTTGGCCATGTTCACCGCCACGTCGCCGACGCGCGACGCCCGCACTCGGGCCGTCGCCGTGGTCGACGAATCCAAACAAACAGATTACGCGTTGATCATCTTGTTGACGCGGCTGTCACCCAGCAGACCGCCGCCGTGCGGATCGTGCATGTCCAGCAGGTCCGCGATGAGCTTGTCCGGCGTATAGCCTTCCGCCTGCGCGGCGAAATTCGTCACGACGCGATGCCGCAGTACGGGCGCCGCCAGCGCCCGGATGTCCTCCGTCGACACGTGCAGATTCCCGCGCAGCGCCGCCCGCGCCTTCGCGGCGACGATCAGGAACTGGACCGCGCGAGGTCCGGCGCCCCACGCGACGCGATCCCTGACGAGCTGGGGAGACGCCGCCTCCAGAGGTCGCGTCGCCCGCACCAGATCGAGGGCGTACTTCACGATCGGTTCGGCCGCGGGAATGCGGCGCACCACCTTCTGCAGCGCCAGAATCTCACCCGCGCCGATCACCGAACTGACATCCACATTGAATTCACCCGTCGTCTTTGTCGCGATGTCGAGTTCCTCTTCATAGGACGGATACCCGATCAGCACCTTGAACATGAATCGATCCTGCTGCGCTTCCGGCAGCGGATACGTGCCTTCCTGTTCGATCGGATTCTGCGTCGCCAGCACGAAGAAGGGCGACTCGATGGCGTGCCGCACGCCGCCGACAGTGACCTGCCGTTCCTGCATGCACTCGAGCATCGCCGCCTGCGTCTTGGGTGGCGTTCGATTGATTTCGTCCGCCAGGATCACGTTCGCAAACACGGGGCCGGGCAGGAATTTGAACTCCCGCGCCCCCGTTGACTTGTCTTCCGCAATCACTTCCGTACCCGTGATGTCACTCGGCATCAGGTCCGGCGTGAACTGAATTCGGTTGAAGCTCAGCGACAGGGTCCGCGCCAGCGTCGAGATCATCATCGTCTTCGCCAGCCCCGGCACACCTTCCAGGATGCAGTGACCACCGGCGAACAGCGAAATCAGGAGCTGCTCGATCACGTCGTCCTGGCCAACGATCACCTTGTGCAGCTCATCCCGAAGCCGTCGATAGCTCTCGGCAATCTGCCCGGCCGCCGCCACATCGTCGCCCGTCGCGTTTACGTGATCCGTCATTCGATTACTCCAGTGTTCGGCGCGGCTCGCCGCGCGAGATCCCGCCCCATGGCGCCGTCATCGCTGCATGATCGGCAGATTGTTGTAAGGTAGCTGCAGAATCACCAGCGCGATGGACGTGCCGTAAATCTGCCCGACGCTGTCGCCGTTCCAGGAACCATCCTCGTTCTGCGTTGACAGCAGGTAGTCCCGCATTTTCGGGAAGTACTCATCCCAGTCCTTCTCACCCGACAGGTACATCACCTGGGACAGATAGAGATGGGCGTAAAAGAAATGCCCCCAGACACTGCCCTGATTCTGGCCGACACCGATGTTCTGCTTGCAGTATCGCAGCGCCTTGCGCGCCAGCGGATTCTCGTATTCACCCGCGTTGAACCAGCACGCGACGGCGGCCGCCGTAATCGGCGGTCGCGATCCGCTCATGCCGACGCGATAGGCGATACCGCCATCCGGCTGAACGGATTTCTCCAGGTATCCCATCGCGCGATCGATCACTTTCTTGGGCACCGCGACGCCCGCGTTCCGCGCCGCGCGCAGCGCCTGCACCTGCGTTACCGTCACGGAGCCCTCGTCGCCGTCCATGTCGGGCGTGTACAGCCAGCCGCCCAGTCGGCTCTGACTCCGCTCCGTCAGCTCGACGCCCTTCCTCAGCACCGTCCGAATTCGCGCCAGGCGTTCCGGATCTTCTTCCATTCCCATCACCTGCGCGAGAAAGAGCATCGTGAAACCATGACCATACATGGATCGCGACGATTCACTTCCGTCTCGACAGATCAGTCCGTTGCGCTTCGCCGAGCCGATGGCGTAAGTCAGCGTCTTGCGCAGCTGCGGCGCGTACTCCCCCTGCGTGGGTGTGCTGCCCGATGACATCAGCGCCAGCCCCGCGAGCGCCGTCATCGACGTCGGGTAAGAGCCCAGGTCGCCCGTGTCCTGAAACGATCCATCCTTGCTCTGCCGCGACGCCAGGTACGCCAGCCCCTTTCGGATCGCCTTCTCCGTGTCTTCCGAGATGTGCGTGGGCCGCTTCGGCGGTACCTGGGCCTGCGCAACGCGCTCCGGTCGCGCCCCCAGAACCAGGACGAGACCTGACAACGTCAGTGTCAGCGCGACCGCCCGCAGACGCCGACAACGATCCCGATGTGTCTTACGGAACATGGGCGCCTCCCGCGCTGGAGCGTCGCTCCCTGAACGATCGCACTTCGTCCGCGTCGGCCAGAACGTAATACCCTTCCGGCGCGACCGCGATGATCCGATGATCCAGAATAATCACGTCGCGAATCGCCCGGGACTTGTTGAAGGGCGATTGCTGCTTCATTCGCAGATCCCGTTCATATTCCTGCGGATCCGATCCGAGTCGTCCTTCATAGAACGTGTACGGCGCCGGTCCGATCCGCCGGTCTCTTGCCTTCTGAAGAATCGTCAGGACAGGCGCCGTCGCCGTATCAATGATCTGTCGCTTACGACCCGACGCGTCGAGACCACCTGGAATTTCCTTCGTCTTGTTCGTCACGACGGCCACATACTCTGATGACGCCCGCATCATCTGTGGGGATATCGTGGCGTGCCCGCCCAGCTCCCGGTGCCACGACAGTTCGCCACCCTCCAGCGAATACGACGCCAGCACGTACTCAACCTTCAGTTCCTCCCGTTTCGTGAACAGAAGCAGACTCGGCCACGCCGATTCCTGCGGCCGATCCAGCACGGCGTCCAGCGGCGGCATTTCAAGGTTGAGCGCAACGATCGACTGAACGAGGCGCCCGTTGGCCGGATTCACAATCGCGATCCCGTTCGCCCCGTGGTAAATCGCCGCATGTTCCGCGTCGAGCTCGCTGATTCCCCTGACGCCGCCATCGAGCTCCAGCTCCCACGCGACTTCCCCCGTCGTCGCAACGCGGCCGACAACCTTCGAGTTCTGTCCTCGCATGACGGTCGCCCCGCTGATGGCGAACATCCGCACATTGGACGCCGGATCCCTGTCGTCGAAGATCTCTTCGGTCGGCGTGGACGCTTCGGCCGCGGCAATGCCGCCGACAGGAACGTCATATTCACGCAGGAGCAGACCCGTCTCCATATCAATGACAGCGGCCCGAAGCGCCGACTCGTCCAGGCAGATCAACCGACCGTCGACCACGCGCATGGAGCCGATCTGTCGATCCGGAAACGTTCGTCGCCACAGCGGCGCAGCGCGATCTCGCGTCTCCGCGGCCACAATCGTGTTCGGGTCCGTCGCAATGACGGCGATACCACTTTCACTCACAACGGGCGGCATGGCCAGGGGCCCCAGGTGCCGCGTCAGCGGAATCGGCGTCCACATCGCCCGCCCCGTGTCCAGTCCGATCGCCTCGACCTGCGCCGGTCCCGCGATGACGGCCACACGATTCGAGACGGCCATGTATCGAGGCCCGTCGCCGGAGGCGTCCGCAAATGACGTTGTCGCCACGGGATCAGGATTGTGCGCCCATCGTGTCGGCGTCAGATCATCGGCGTCACCCGCGATCCCCCGGTACTGATTCGAGAACCGAATCGGAATGACGGGTTCGAACGACTGGCGCGAATGTGTGGGATCCCAGTAACTCGAAACGTCCATCGGCGCCTCATCCGCGTTGTCATCGACGACGCAGAGATACGCCTCCGTCATCAGCGCGAGCCTGTCGGACTCTCGCAGAATCGCGGGAACCGGATTCGATGAGACCGACGAAAGTCGGGACGCGATCGCATCAAGGTACTCGCCCAGCGTCGCCGCGTTTGACGCCGCGCGCAACGGGCCGAACTGCGACATGGGAATCGAGCGATCGACATCGCCCAGCGTCATGAGGAGCCGTCGCGCCGTGTCCGCATCCTGCGCAATCGGCTCGGGCGGCGCGGCGCACAGCTGAAGCAGGCGCACCGCCGCCGACGTGCGCGCCTGATCCGTGTCCGCGCGCCACATCGCCCGCTGACAATGATGGAACGCCGATTCAAACAGACCCGACGCCAGTTCGCGATCCGCGATCTTCAGATCCAGCGACGCCCCCAGCGGCGTGAACCCGACGGCGTCGGCGAGTCGAATCATGGCGTCGCACTCGCCGGCCGACTCGAGCCGCTGGGCCGCCGCGTCAAGATCGGACTCCATGGCCGAGCGCGCCGATGACGACGCCCGATGATAGAACTGCCGCAGGCGACGCCCGATCTCCAGCGCGTCCTGGATGCGCCAGCGATCGTCAATCCGCATCGGGCGACCGTGCGACTGCTCAAGCAGTTGCACACACAAGGCGCCCGCCTCCGTCTCACGCCCCTCAGAGAATTCGAACGACGCCAGGGCGAGCCCGGCGCTCGCGCGATCCACGGGCAGCCGCGCCGCCTCGTAGGCGCGCGTCAGCAGGCTTCGGCGCGACGCGTCGTCGCTTTCGTCCGCCATGCTGATCAGCACGCTGACACGATGATGCGACACGCGATCCGTCGATTCCACCAGCGACGCCCGCTCGAATTCTTCATCGCTTTGCAGATTTGCGAGCTTCGACGCGATGGCCGCGTCCGCCTGGTCCAGCCAGTCCAGCGCCGCCGTCCATTCCGACTGCAGCGTCGCGAGCCAGGCCAGCTTCATGAGCGCGGACACGTCTTCGGGATCGCGTTCAAGTTTCGCCATCGCGATATCCCGCGACTGATCGGGATCGGGATACCTTGCGACCTTCGTGTTTCCAACGCTGTAAAGCGCGCCATCGAACGCGCAGAGGTTTCCGAATTCCAGCCCGTCGCCGAAGCGATCGTCCAGCCCCTTTCCGGTTGCGAGGTCGAGCGCGACAAGCCCGTCAAACGTCGGCACAAGAACGCGATCCTCGAACATCACTGGGCGCCCCGAGAGTTTCAGCGCCGCCGCATTCGTCGCCTCGTCGTTTGCCGGCAGATAATCCACGCGCCAGACTTCGGCGCCATCCGACAGCCGAATCGCAGCCACGCTCCTGCCCGCGACCACAGCGAGCGTGTCCGTCGCGCCGACGATGTATCGATCCGTTCCGCGGGGTCGCGACCACAGGCGACGCCCCGTCTCGACGTCAAAAGCGAACATGGCGTCGGCGTCCTGCGGCGCGAGCAGCACGCAGCCCCCCGACTGGATCGGCGGCGTCGAGAGCCACTCGTCCGTCGGCGCCGCGACGACGTGATTGATCAGCGCCCCGGGGCGATCGAAGTCCATGCCGCCGAAGATCCCGACGCGCTCGTAGCGCGCGAGCCATCGCAGCGACAGATCGTGCTCGTACAACGCCGTCAGCAGACCGGCGCCACTGGGCACGTAAACACTGCCGTTGACGATCGTCGGCTCAAGCACGCCGTAGAACGGGAACAGCATCGCCTGCCCGGTGCCGATCGCGATCTCTCGCTTCAGTTCACCGTCAACAGCAAGCACACCCAGATAAAGATCACCATTTCGAACGTACGTGACCAGCAGATCCGCGCCGTAGGCGATCGGTGTGCAGAAAAAGTGGGCCTCTTTCAGCGGATGCAGGGGCGCATCCCCTTCCTGGCCAAGCCTCCACTTCGAATTTCCAGTCCTCGCGTCGTAAGCGAACAGAGTATTACCGCCCGCAAAGAGGTCGGACTCACTCGATTGCTGCCCGACGGGAACGCCCTCCCGTGAGGGATTTCGTTCCGCAAGCCCTTTGTATTGTCCAATTGCAAAGACAAGGCCGTTGGCGGCCGTCAGGGCGCCACGGTTCTCGCGGAACAACGACGTCGTCGTGTAGTCATCCAGCAGGCGATGTTCGTCGGCTTCCTGTACGATCGATGCGAATCCACCGACGTTCAGCCGATGTTCAACCAGGCGCGGATCACGGGGCTGCGTTGTCGGTAACGTCTTCCACACCATCTCGTAGGTCGACGCGTCCAGCGCCATCACGCCAACCGTCGATGACACGAACAGCTGCGCGCCATCCGATACGACACGCCAGACAGGCGGACGCCCCTGCTCGATCGCCACATCCCGAAACGCCCGCGGGTCCGCCTTGTCCCTCGTCGGCAGTAGTGTCACGTTGGCCGACTTGGATTCCACCAGCGGCGAGAGGTTCTGCGCGACGCCGCGCCCCGTGGGCCCCAGTCTTGATGACCACGCGTTCGACAGGTGCGCCCGCGTCATCCGCGCCGCGCCGCCCGAGTCGATGAACTCCCGAATGGCGGCGATTCTCGATGTGATCCCCGCGTCATTCCCGGTATCCGCCGCCACCGCATCCAGCGCCTTCATCGCAGTCGCACGTTGTCCAAGCAATGACAAGGCGACGACGCGACGCAGTTCGATCTCGGTTTTTGGGACGCGCGACTGCGCAAGGGCGTCCAGGCGATTCAGATAGGCGATCGCCTCGCCCGGAATCAGATCGTCCAGCAGCCGGACCGTCAGCAGGTCGAGCGCTTCCGGGCCATGCGTGGTCATGGGGTAGACCCGCGCGACTTCCCGCAGCGGATTCAGGTCGTGATTCGCCTCGGCGAGTCGCATGAGCCGCCGCGCCGCCGGGTCAAAGAGGATGCGATAAGCCTCCAGGCCCTCCGGCGGCAGCGCGGCAATCTGCGCCTGCGCCATCTCGATCGCCGATCGATACGTCCCATCCGGCGACGTGACCAGTGTGCTGCCGTGCTCGCGGATGATGCGTTCCAGCGTATCGGCCGCGAGCTTCCAGTCCTCGCGCTGGACCGCTTCCGCCGCCCGTCGAAGCCATGATTCCGCGTCTCGATCGATGGCCGGCTGGATCCCCTCAACCTCATCGCTGAGGCCGGGCCCGTCGAAGTCCATATTGATGATGACCGGCTGAGCGCCCGGCGGTGGACCACCAGGGTTCTGGCCATCCTGCCCCATCACCCGCAACGCCGGCGCCAGCGCAATGATCGCCAGAAGCGACAGACGGCGAAGCGGTATGGCCAGAGACGTTTCCATGATGCCGATCGCCGTGATCCCCCTCGAGCCGCTGATTTTCGCCTCAGACATCACGAATTCATCGATTCGCGAGACGGGAGCCTCTATCATACGCCCAAATTCCGATAATCTCCAAGCGCGGGGCGCCAGCGCCCGGCCTTGTGATCCGCGTCGGCGTCGTTAGTCTCAACGCTTCCGCGGCGGATCGCTTTCGCGCCCAACGCAGCCGGAACTCTCGAATGAGCATCGACGCGAAGACGCCCTCTGTTCTCCTGCGACTGACGACGGATTTCGCCGCCGCCGCCCGGTACCTCTTCAGTCGCCGGGACACGCCTACCGGTTCGCAGGCGTCGGTCCCGCGAAGCGTCTGGCCCATGGTACCCATCGGCCTTCTGATCGGTCTCATCTGGACCGGCGTGTTCCGACTGACGTGGCGCATCTTCGGTGAAATCGGCTCGCTGCGACTGCTGCCGAGTTTTGCCGTCGTGGTTGTCTTCGCGACCCTGACCGGCCGTCGAACGCTTCAGGCCGCCATGCGCCTGGTCGAGTCTCCCCCCGAAGCGCAACAAACCCGCAACGAACAAGCGCGCGTCGGGGAAAAGTCGTTGATACTCCTGGTCCTGTCGCTCCTCGGCATGTTTGTCCTCGTTCTCAGTCTTCCGGAAATTCAGGGCTGGTGGCCCGCCGCGGACGACTGGCGCAGCTGGTTCAACTGGATGTATCCGCGCCCCATCTATCGACCACTCCTGCTCGCCCCCCTGTGGGGACAATGGGGAATGCTCGTTGCCCTTTGCGCCGGCCGCGCCGCGCCCCACGCCGATCCACTGACGCGTAACTACGTCCTCGGACTCAACGTGTGGAAGCTCGTCGTCCATTCCGCCGCGCCACTCTTCCTCACGAGCATCTATCTCAGCCGTGACGGTCGCTTCTTCACGGGCCCCATGATGGTCGCGACACTTCTCGCCGCGACGATCCTCTTTGCCACGATCGTCGCGAACCTGCGGGGCGGCCAATCCCGATCGAGCGTCCTGACGACGGGCCTCTTCGCCCAGACGCTGTTCCTGATTATGTACCGCGCATTCTGGCCGCTGATTGAACGATGACATCCGCGACAACGCAGAGGGCCGCGAGCGTACGCCGGGGAAATCACCGGCCTGCGCCGCTTCTGCCCGTCGCGCTGGGGCTCATCGCCGGTGTCACCCTCGATAACACCGTTCCATTGTCGCCCGAAGTGATCGTCGGCGTAACCTTCGCCGGCGCCCTGCTCGGAATCGTCGCGCTTCGCTCCAGGCGACACGCCCGCGTCACGCTGTGCGCCGCCCTGCTCGTTTCCGCCGCCACGGGCGCTGTCCGCCACGCGGTCCGGATGCGATACCTCCCCGACCATCACATCGCGCGCATCGTGGAAGACGAACCACGCATCCGCACACTGTGCGGTCGCGTCGTCACATCGCCCCGCATCGTGGAACGACCGCGCGATCAGGCGGTCGCCTATCCAACGGCGCCCAGGACTCGATTCATACTCGACATCACGAGTGTCGACGGCGCCGCCGGCCCTATTCCTGCGACAGGCCGATTGAGTGTCACTGTCAAGGAACCCATGCCCCTGCTGCAACTTGGCGATGAAGTTCGAATCACGGGCCGCCTCTATCGCCCCTTGCCGCCCGCCAATCCCGGCGCCTACGACTGGTCGCTGCTGCTGCGCCGCGACGGTGTGCACGCCGCCCTGTCGACAGATCACGCCGCCGCCGTCGTCACGCTTCGCCGGAAAGTCGCCGGCCCCGTCGACACGCTGCTGCACGCCGCCCGGGATCGCGCCCGCCAGTACCTGCTCGACGAATGCGTTGTCGAAAGCGATCCCGCCGCCGGCGTTCTTTCCGCCATGGTCCTCGGCCGCCGCAGCCAGGTCGACCAGACACTCAACGAAGCGTTCGTTCGCACCGGCGCGGCGCACTTTCTCGCCGCCAGCGGTCTCCACGTCGGCTGGCTCGCCCTCATCGGCTGGTGGCTCGCCCGCATGATCGGTCTGTCCAACCGTCAGTGCGCCGTCCTCGTGGCGCTGCTCATTATCGCGTACACAATGCTCGCCGAACCCCGCCCATCCATCATGCGCGCCGGCGCGATCGGCGTTCTCGCGTGCGTCGGAATCTACCGGGCGGGCGTCACGAACACGCTCAACTGGCTCTCGGCCGCCGTGATCCTGCTGCTGATGCTCGATCCGACAGACGTCTTTCGACCCGCCTTTCAGTTCAGCTTCGTCGCCGTCCTTTCGATCGTGTACCTGCGGCCGATCGTCGACGCGTTTCTCACGCGACACATCCGCGCGTTTCAGAAGCTGGACGCGCTGGACGCCGCCGTCGACGCCGCCGTTCCGATCCCGTTGACACCGAAGCTGCCGCGACGCCGCGAACTCGTCGCCAACGAACTGCTCCGCGCCGTTCGCCTCACGTTCACGGCGTCCGTCGCCGCATGGATCGCCAACGTCCCGCTCGCCAGCTATCACTTCAATCGCTTCGCCCCCTTCGGCTGGCTTTACAACCTGGTCCTCTGGATTCCCGCCTTCCTCGTCACGGCCCTTGGCTTTCTCAAGGTGCTTCTCGCCCTCGTTTTTCCATCGAGCGTCATACTGACGGGACCGCTTCTTCAGGTCGCCATCAATGCGTTTCTCTCGCTCGTCCGCGCGCTCGCCGCCATCCCCGGGGGGCTCGTGGAGGGCGCCAGTCCTTCCCTGCTGTGGGTCGCCGCGATCTACACGATGCTCATTCTTCGGATTCGATTTCCGATGCGATTCGACAAACGCGCCTTCACCCCGCTCATTTACATCGCGCTGCTCCTCTGGTTTCTTATCCCCGCGCGATGGGCAAAGCGGGACTCCGGCGCCCTCAACGTCTGGATCCTGGCCGTTGGCGACGGTACCGGAATTGTCATCGAGCTCCCCGACAGCCGCACGATGCTCTTCGACTTCGGCACACGTTCACCATTCGACGCCTCTACCACGGCGACGGCGTTTCTCGACCATCGCGCGATTGATGAAATCGAAACCGCCTTCATCACGCACGCCAACTTCGACCACTACGGCGCCATGCCCTCCATTCAGAGGAAGGTCCCCATCCGCCGCGTCATCGTCAGCGACCAGTTCGATCACTTCGTTAAGGAATCTGGAGGCGCGGCCCGATTCTTCAGGTCGTTGAGACAGACGGGCGACGGCATGGAGATCGTCGCCGGACCAAAGACGTGGCGCGACGCCAGCGGCGTCGAATTTGAAATCCTCGGCCCCATCGCCGCCGCCGACGGGCGCCCACCCAGCGCCAACGACAGTTCACTCGCCCTGCGACTGACCTATCAGGGGCATTCGATACTCCTGACGGGCGATCAATCCGAATGGGGCCTCGGCCATCTGCTGGCGCGCCCCGAGATTCACGCCGACGCCCTCGTCCTTCCGCATCACGGCGCCGTCGCCCACAACACGCAGCGCTTCATCGATCGCGTCAACCCGAGAATCGCCATCCGCTCGACCGGCCAGCGCCGAGACATGACGACGAACGGCATCGAGCGTCTGGTCGGAACGGCTCGAACGTATCTCACGACGGCCGACGACGGCTGCATTCGCCTTAGGATCAAAAATCACAGCCTGACGGCGACCCCGTTCCTGCACACCGACTGAAGCGCGACGCCCTTTCAGCCCCCTGAGTGGTCCAACGCGGCACACGTCCGAGCCCGGCCGGCGATGGCCGGGTCAGTCGACGGATACCCATCGATGCGCTGCACATGACCGCTTCATTAAATTCTCATGGATTCGGCGCCGCCGCGGCGTCGGCTGGTTTGGCGTGCCCGAACACACTCGATATACTCCGGCCCACCTAACGCCGAACCTGAATCGGGAACTTCGACGAATGCGCCACGAATTCCAATGGGTCGTGCCGACTCCGAACGGCGACATGCCGCTGACGCTGACGATTTCGTCCATCACCGGCTGGATCGGCGGCAAGGTTCTCACATTTGACGGCGCCGTCGTCTATCGCCGCGGCATTTTCGCCGGGATCAACCAGAATCTCGTTGTCCCCGGCGCCCCGAAGAAGAACTACTATCGACTCCGCGCCGCAAAGACCGGCGCCGACGCCGAATGGCGGCCGACGCTGTACGCGGGAGACGTGATTATCCCGGAGAAATTCGGGACGGCGCCGCCGATCAACCCCAGGCGTCCTCTCAACCTTGCCATCACGGTGGGCGTGGCCTATCTGCTGATCTTCATCACAATTGGACTTTGGCTTTCCATCGAAAAGACGCTGAACGCGATCTTTACGAAAGCGGACTCCCGCGCCTACGTACTCGTCGTCGAAGATGACACCGAGCCGGCCACATTTCGGCAACTCGGGCAGAAACTCCCGGCGGCGCATCTCGATCAGCCATATTCGGCGCAGCTATCCGCCACCGGCGGCACAGAGCCCTTAACGTGGCGTCGATCGAAAGGGAGAATTCCGCCGGGCCTTTCAATCGACGAATCGAGCGGGCGAATTACCGGTACGCCGCAGGAGGATGGCGACTACCCGTTGTCAATCCGCGTCAGCGATGCGACGGGCGCCGCCGCGACGTACGAGTATGTTATTCGAATCGTTGGCGAGCGATCTCCCGACCTGCGGATCACAACGGATCAGCTGCCCAACGCTCATGTCGGTGTTGAATATTCCGCAACACTCGATGCAGAGGGCGGCGAGCCGCCTTACAAGTGGGTGTGTAACACGCGCAAGCTCCCATTTGGCCTGAAGCTTGAAGAGTCCAAGCCCGATCCCGAGACGGACGGAGCGAGCGATGAAGCGACCAAGGTTTGGAAGATCGTTGGTACGCCCCAGCCGCCGCCGCCAGACGCCGAAGGAAACTCTCATGCAATTGGGGGGCCCTACGCGCTAACGCTTCGAGTCGTCGACGACGCGTACCACGCGACTAACGACACGACACCTCTCCTGATACCGATTGCAGTCTCAATCGTCTGCATGCTCGGCCTCTGGATCATGCTGCGATTCTCGCTCTACGTCTTCGCGGCAGTAATCGTCATTGAACTCGTTCTGTATTTCGCAGGTGTAGCACCCATCAGCCTGGCGGCCGTCGCCCTTCAATCCGTTGTCTGCGCCATCGGGTTTGCGAATATCCGCCACATGCGCTAACGCATGGTCGTTCACCGGGAAACGTCATTCATGTCTGATCCGAAAAGGCCCGCAATCGAAGCCGATCAGCCGTTGGAGCATCCACCAGGATTCCGCGCACGCCGCGGGCAGAACTGGTTCATGCTCGGGCTCATGTACGC
>DAOPJV010000021.1:57753-90873 GCA_035399845.1 Phycisphaerae bacterium
CAGGATTCCGCGCACGCCGCGGGCAGAACTGGTTCATGCTCGGGCTCATGTACGCCTCGTACTACACCTGTCGCTACAACCTGAGCATCGCCGCGCCGAGCATCATCCGGCAGTTCGGTTTCGACAACGCTGACTTCGGATTGATCAACACGGCCCGTCACTGGGCCTACGCGGTCGGCCAGTTCATCAACGGCCTGTTCACTGACAAGCTCGGCGGCAAGCAGGCGATGGCCGTTGGCGCTGTACTGACCATCATTCTGAATGTCCTGTTTGGTGTCGCATCGCACGCCGGCGCCGGGAGCGTCCTGATACTGTTCTGCATCATCCGCGCCTCAGACGGCTACGCGCAGTCATTCGGCGCACCGGGCATGATCAAGATCAACACCGCCTGGTTCGCGCGCGCCGAGCGAGGTCGGTTCGCCGGCGTGTTCGGCCTGATGATTCAGCTCGGCAAGATCGCGATCAACACCCTCGGACTTATGCTGCTGACCGCCAATACCGTCGCCATCTTCTGGATCGGCCCGAAGATGACGATCGGCGGTTCATGGCAATGGCTGTTCTACATCCCGCCCGTGTTTGTCGGAATCGTCGCCGTTCTCATGTTCCTGATCGTGAAGAACAATCCGGAGGAAGTCGGCTACGAAATCAAGCACGACGAAAGAGAGGCCGAGAACGACGGGGATCATGAGGAGAAGATCCCGCTGTCCATCGTTCTCAGGACAATCCTGGGCAAGCCGATGGTGTGGATCACGGCCTGCGCATACTTCTGCACGGGTTTTGTCCGCTCGGCGCAGGACGACTGGTGGGTTCGCTACTTTGATCAGGAGTGGGGCCTTGACATCTCCACGTCGTCGCTCGTGATTATTACTGGCGCCCTGCTTCCAATCACCGGATTCGTCGGCTCAATCAGTTCGGGCTATATCTCGGATACCTTTTTTAAAGGTCGCCGGGCGCCCGTCGCAATGGCCCTCTACGGTCTGGAATCAGCGGTCATTCTTCTGGCGGCGCTGCTCCTCTCGAATCCGTCGATTGCAACCCCCGGACTTGCCGCCGTGCTCATGCTCGCCGTGTCACTGACCTGCAACTCGACGCACTCCATTCTGGGAACCGCGGCCGCCATGGACCTAGGCGGCCGTAAGATGGCCGGCTTCGCGGCGGGTGTCATCGATTCGTTTCAGTACATCGGCGCGGGAATCTCTGGCTGGGCGCTTGGCAAACTGCTCGACTATACAAACGCGATGACAGACCTGGGATGGGTTGCGTGGTATTACGCCATGCTCCCCTTCAGCCTGATGGGCATGATCCTCATGGGCGTCATCTGGTGGCGGACGCGCGGTAAGGACGTCGTCGGCGGCTAACGCCGATCGCGCTGCTCACGTTACACTGCCGGTATGTCGCGACCCGTTCCGATCCGCCTGTGCGAGATTCACTCTCTCGCCATTCCCATGCGCCGAAAAGTCGGCCACGCCGCCGCCCAGCGCGTCTGCTCAGAGCCGATCATCTTCAGCATCGAACTCGCCGACGGCTCGCTCGGATACGGAGAAACGCATCCGCGCGAATACGTCTCGGGCGAGTCGCCGTCGGATGTCATGGCGTCGATCCGCGACATCTTCCTGCCGCTCCTGATCAATACGCGCCCCGCCAACTTCGGCGAGGCCATAGAAGCCGCCGCCGCCCTGCCGACAATCGATGACAACGGCCGGCCGATCACCGCCGCACGCGCCGCCGTCGAGCTCGCCCTGCTCGACGCCTACAGTCGCGCTTTTCAGCGCAGCCTCGAAAGCGTCGCCGGCTACTTCGAGGAACGCGGCTTCGAATCGCCCGGCAGCCGACACACCTGTCGCTACACGATCGTGCTTCCCTCCGGATCGCCGGCGAAATCCGCGAAGCTGGCGCGGCTCGCCCGCTGGGCGCGCATCACGAACTTCAAAGTCAAAGTGGGTGACGAGGACGACGACGCCCGCCTCCGCGCCGTCTGCGACACACTGAAGCGCCCGCTGGCCCGCGGCGCCGCAACGCTCACGATCGACGCCAACATGGCCTGGGATATCGACGGGGCCAAACGGAAGCTTGTCGGATGGCGGGATCTGCCCATCCAGTGCGTCGAGCAGCCGATCCCCAAGCTCGCCGCCGAGCACTGGGGCCGCCTCGCCGACGAGTCGCCCTTTCCCCTCATGCCGGACGAATCCCTCATTACCATGATCGACGCCGAGGCGCTGCTGGAGGCCCACGGCGCAGGCTGGTTCAACATTCGTCTCAGCAAGAATGGGGGACTCATTCCCGCCCTCAGACTCGCCATTCTTGCGAATCGAAACCACATCCCCGTCCAGCTCGGCTGCATGGTCGGCGAAACCAGCATCCTGTCCGCCGCCGCGCGATGGTTCCTCCAGATGACCCCCGGCGTCAGGCGCGTCGAGGGGAGCTTCGGGCGACTCCTCCTGTCGGAGGATGTCGTCGCCCGACCGCTCCGTTTCGGACTGGCCGGTCGCTGGCGCCCCATGTCCGGCTTCGGTCTCGGAATCCACGTCGACCGCGAGCGCCTCCGCCGCCTGGGTGTAATCGAGCCCGAGATCGCCCGCTTCTGAATCTGTTAACAATCGCCCATAACCTGCCCGTCCGAAAAGGCCCGACGACACGTCAGCCGTCCGCCGAACAGCCGTTCGGCCAAATCGCGTTTCTTTCGGCGGCGATTGATTTTAGATCGCATCTCGCCATACCCTTTAAGTGGAAGGTCGAGGTTCTCGACCGGGCTGCGTGGCGAGATCATTCGGCGCCCCCGCGCAGCCTTTCGACTGCGGCGCCCATCGACGCCGCGCCAGGTTGCCCGTTCGCAGGATGCCCGGCAAAATGCGTCGGCAATTTCTGCGCCGGTCTCCGGCGCAATACAGAAGACTCGGAACAACTACGTAAGAGCCGAAACGAGGACGCGCAAAATGGCCGCGGATCCCGCAGCAGCGGAAACCAAAAAGACGGGAACGGCGGCTGGATCGCAAATCGGCCGACGCGCCGTCGACGCGCGTCTCGCCACCCCCGACGAAATCCAGGCCTGCATCCGAAAACAGGAAGAGCTCGCCGGCGAAGGCAAGGTCTACGACCTCGGCCGCATCATGGTGAAGACCGGCGTCATTACGGCGTCGCAGCTCAAGCGTCTCGTCAACCCGTCGCCCGAAGATTCACTCGCGCCCTCCGTGCAGCAGATCCCGGGCTTCAAGATCATGCAGAAGATCGGCGCCGGCGCCATGGCCAGCGTCTATAAGGCCCGCCAGCTCTCGCTCGATCGCATCGTCGCCATCAAGATCCTGCCCAAGCGCCTCAGCGAGGACGCCGAGTTCGTCGATCGCTTCTACAAGGAGGGGCAGGCGGCGGCGCGGATGAACCACAACAACATCGTGCAGGCCATCGACGTCGGCGAGTACGGCGGCTACCACTACTTCGTCATGGAATTCGTCGACGGCGACACAGTCTATGACCATCTCGTCAAGAACAAGACCTACGCGGAGGACGAGGCCCTCAACATCATCCTTCAGATCGCCCGGGCCCTGGAGCACGCGCACAAGCGCGGACTCATCCACCGGGACGTCAAGCCGAAGAACATCATGATCACGAAGGATGGCACGGCGAAACTGGCGGACATGGGTCTCGCCCGACAGGCCGACGACGTCGCCGCCGCCGAGGCGGAAAAGGGACGCGCCTTCGGCACGCCCTACTACATCTCCCCGGAGCAGATCCGGGGCGTGATGGACGTCGATTTCCGCGCCGACATCTACTCCCTGGGCGGCACGCTCTATCACATGCTGACCGGCCGCGTGCCCTTTGAGGGCCCCACACCGACGGCCATCATGCAGAAGCACCTTAAGCACCCGCTGGTACCTCCGGACCATATCAACAAGTCGATCTCGACGGGCCTGGCCGAAGTCGTCGAGCGCATGCTCGCCAAGCATCGCGAACATCGATACGCCTCCACGACAGACCTGATCGTGGACCTTGAACGCGTCCGTGACGGCAAGCCGCCCCTTGAGGCCCGGACCAAGCTCCGCGACGGTCTGCTCGAAGACCTGGCCGACGGCGCTCAGGCCGACGACTTCAATGACGGCATGCATCCGGCCCAGATGCGACACCACCAGCCGGCGCAGGCCGCCGCCTACCCCGTGTGGCTCGCCGCCGTCGCCGGCGTCGAGTTCGTCGCGATCATCATGCTGATCCTCATCATCGCATTCGCCAAATAGACACGTGTATTTATTCGCCACGCGCAACATCTGCGCTTCGCGTTTCGCTACGAACAAATCCATAGCCATCGTCCGATCGCGCATCGCGACTGCAGAAAATTTTTGCGCCGGCGCCATTTTTTGACTTGGCAATGACGTCGTCCGTGATACTATTCCAACGCCGCAATTCAAGAGGGAGGCCTTTTTTACAGGCAAGGATGCCTGGCTCGAATTCACCTGACATATCAAGCTGTCCCCCAGCTACCCGGTTGGCCTTCGAACGGAGTTTGGAACGTTCGTGCGCTGATCGCACTTTCGTTCCGTGAGAACAACGGAGTGTTCCACGATGGCGAAACCGAGCAAGGAAGTTGCAGCGCTTTGGAAAGAGTACCTTGGCACCGGTCATCCGATCGCGCTGCGAAATCGCCTCGTCGAGCACTATCGCCCCATCGTTCACATGCTGGCCGCCCGCCTTGCACAGAAGCTGCCGGCCCAGGTCAGTTACGATGAGATCTGCTCCGCCGGCTACGACGGCCTGATGGAAGCCGTGCAGGCCTACGATCCTTCCCACAAAGCCAAGTTTGAAACCTTCTGCCAGCAGAGAATTCATGGCGCCGTCATGGACTGGCTGCGAACGCTCGACGGCCAGTCCCGCACCGTCCGCAGCTTTGAAAAGCAGCGCATGAAGCAGAAGGAACTGCTCGACTCGTCACTTGGCCGACCGCCAACAGACGACGAAATCGCCCGAAAGATGGACATGACGCGCGAACGATACTCGGAACTGTCTCGCCTTTCCCGCCTCGGACACGAAGTGCATCTTTCCGCCGTCCAGAGCGACGACGACGGCCAGCATCGCGGCTCGCCCGGCGGTTGGGACATCGCCGACACCGCCGCCGTCGATCCCTCCCAGCGCGTCAGTCGGCAGATGCTCACCGACTTCATCACGCGCGGTCTCAACCACGAAGAACGCCTCGTCCTTGTGCTCTACTACACGGAAGGTCTCACGATGGCCGAGATCGGTCTCGTCCTCGACCTGTCCGAGTCACGTGTGAGCCAGATCCACAAGGATGTGATTGGCAGACTCCGACGCCGCTTCAAGGAAGAGGCCGCCGAGATGGTCGCCTGATCGCCGCGGCCACCTGCACGATGCCAACGCCGACATCAATGAGACACGACGCCGACCTGTCGAGGTCTGCGATCATCGTTCTACGCCATTCCGCCCGTGCAGAAGCGCCCCAGTAGATGGGACAGGCGCCGACGTACGGCCGCATCGCGACAACACCACGTCTGTATCCCCGCCGATCTTCGAAACGCCCGCAACACGGCGCCGTCGCCTGACAGGGGAATGGCCCTCACCTCAGGATGGCGAGCGGCCGACACAGCGGCGCCCGGTTCGCCGACCCAAGCAATCCAAAGAAATAAACGACTACTGTATCTACATCTCCTCATTCACTAGAATCTGAGGCGACGGCACAGGTTGCCTACGGGTTTTACAACAAGGAGACGATGCGATGAGAATGACCATCATTGCGGGACTGATCGTCCTGGCGACGTCGATGCGCGCGCACGCGGGCCCCCTCAGCGCCATGGGAGATTCCTATTCGGCGACGATCGCCCACATGACCGAGCACTACACCTTTGAGCCGATCGCGCAGGCGACGACAGACCCTGTGTTCGGAACAACGTCGTCCGTGGGCGAGTTCTGGCTGCCCTTCGTGGAGATACTGATCGACACGAACGAATTTCCGGGCCCCGGACCTGACGAGACCACGCTCACATTCCGAATTACGGGCAATGACAAGTACATCAGCGGAATGAGCTACAACAACGAGAACGGCATCGGATTCACCTGGGATATCGGGGACTTCAATGCCGGGCTGAATCTCGTCGAATTCGGACAGCCGTTCAGCATCCATTCGGCGCAGATGGAGCTCTTCTCCGACGGCAATCCCGTCTTCTCAACCTCCATGCCGATCGACCCGATCGGTGCGGACCCGCGATCCCGCGCCGTCTTTTCCAACGGCGGCGCCGGACTCTCGATCCGCGGCAGCGTCTTCTGGCCGGACGATCTGCCCGCCAACATGGTCGAAAACAAGGTCAACGAAACGTTGTTTACGATCGTCGTCCCCGAGCCCGCCTGCGCCGCACTGCTGGCGATCGGCGGACTCGTCGTCGTACGACGACGACGCGGCGCGTGACGCCCCGGGGAGTGCTGGCCCTGATCGTCGCCCGCCCGCCCACGTTAGCGGATGATTGTTGAGCGACGTCGGGCTCGGCGTCGGCGCCGAACCGCAAGCATCAACAGGCAACACATCGAAACGGCGGGCATGACGGCCGGAGCGCACAACCCGCACGCGGCGTCGCCGGCGGGCGGCTCAGTGCAGGCGTCCCCAACGCCATCCGCATCCGAATCCGCCTGATCGGCGTTTGCCACGGCAACGCAGTTGTCAACGTCATCTGCAACGCCGTCGCCATCCGTGTCCTCCGGCGTATTCATCGGTGTCGGGGGCGGCGGTGGCGGTGGCGTGCAGGCGTCTCCCACACCGTCGCCGTTCGAATCGGCCTGATTGGGATTCGCGTCCATCGGACAGTTGTCGTCATCGTCCGCCACGCCGTCACCATCACCATCCGGGGCGACGAGCGTGCTGCTGGTCGCCGTGTTGTTGGCAAGGTTCATGTCGATTTCGGCGCCGAACACGCTGACGGTATTCGTGAGCACGCCATCGGCGCCAGGCGTCACGACCACACTCGCTGTCGCGTTGGCGCCGCTCGCGATCGTACCAAAGTCAAAGGTAATGGATCCCGGCGTTTGGCCAATGAGCCCCTGGCTCGACACAACGGACTCAACCGTAACGCCCGCCGGCAGCGTATCCGTCATGATCACGTCCGTCGCGTCATCCTCGCCGTTGTTGGTGACCGTGATCGAATAGGTCAGCGGTTCATTGGGAACCGTCGGATCCGGCGTATCCACCTTCGTCACGGACAGATCGGCGCAGTTCAGTCCCCAGACCTTGAAACTGTACTGATCGCACGGATCTCCCGAGCTGAGTTCATGAACCACAAAAATGGCGCGGCTCACGGCCGGCATCGTGAAGGAGAACTGCTTGGTGACGCTCGTCCCAGGATCGGCGAGATAATTGGCCTCGATGTCCGACGGATCAAAGGCGCCCAGATAGACCATCGCGAAATAGTTACCGACAGTACACTCGTCCGCGAATTCGATCGTCACGCACGCCGAAGTCGCCGAATTGTTGCGCAGCTCATAGGCGTCGTAGGCGCGTTCTCCCGTGGCGGCAAACAAGCCGGGCGACGTCTCCGGAACGCCGCACACGCCGGCGGGCGAGAATCGATTCAGTCGCCCGACGAGCAGGCCCTGTTCAAGAAGATGCTCCGAAACAGGCGTGCCGATCGGCCCGCCCTCGACGGACAGCGCGCACAAGTCAGATCGGCAGGCCGCAACGAGAATCGAATACGAACCCGTAGCCACGCTACCGATATCACGAACTCGGACGAAGTACGTCCCCGTGACGGGAACGTTGAAGCTGAATCCTTCACTGAGCGGAACACTGGAGTCAGAGTCCGCCTCAATAAGGGCCGTCACGCCGTTGACGTCGATCAACGCAACATCGACATCCGTGCTCGTCCCATCCCGCTCGGGATCGCCATCCACGGCGACGTAGAGAATGTCACCGGCGCGGGCCTCGACAGAATAGAAATCGATGTCGCCGGCGGGAGAGATATTCGCCTGCACGGCGTTGACCGGCGCCGATTGTATCAGCGGAATGGCTGTCGCGGCGGTATCGTTCGCGTTGTAGCGGAACTCGTCGTCGTCCAGGGCGTGGGTAATGACGACGAACAATCGATAGGGATCGATGACGTTGTCATTGTTGAACTCGTTGACAATCAGGAAGTAGGTTCCGCCCGTCGTCAGTTGCGCGTTGGCGATGCTCGACGCGAGACCAGTCTCCACGGAGCTGTCGCCACCGGTTCCCGTGCCGTCGTCGTCGTCGAACTCGATCGTCGTCACGCCGTCACTCTCCAGGAGTCGCAGTTGCGAATCCTGCGACGAGGCGCCCGGATTGGGAGTCCCGCCGGTATCCACCAGGACCCAGATCCGGGAATCCGCCGGCGCCTCGAACGTGTAGAAGTCATTGTCGCCGGCTGACGAGATCGCCGCGTCAACGATCGCGCACCCACTGATGTCGAACGTAATCCGTGTCGCCGATTCGATCGAATCGTTCCCTTCAATCTCTGATTGGATGTCCGGAGGCGACGCCTCAACCGCGATCCCGCCCCACAACAGGATGGCGCCGCAGAACAACGATCGACAGATTGAGCGCATGTAACTCGACCTTCGCATGGAATCAGACTCCAGTGATTTGGCTTAGGATCCAGTCTTCGATCGCCCGCACGGATGTGGAGGACCTCATCTATGTACGATCTCGTACATCGCTTTAGAGGCTTTGCGAGCGGTATCCCACAGCCTTATCTATATCCGGGAAGCGGATCGACTGTCAACGACGAAACGCGCGAGCGGGCAAACCGACATGGCGACAGGCGCCTGAGGGATATTATCTACCCTCCGGGCGACTCACTCCAGCGGGCGTGAACGCGAGGATCGCGGCGCTCTTTTCGGACGCGATGGGACTGCGTAGTTCTCTCAACGCGGCGCGACCTGCATGGCGCACGTCAGTCGCTCGCCACGTCGGTCCCCTCATGAAACGCGGCCAACCGTTCGGCCAGGCCAATCGTCTCAGGGTGCTCCGCGCCCAGCGTGTTGTTTCGAAGTTCGAGCGCCTCCTGAAGCAGCGGCTCGACCTCCCCATCCCGGCCCTGCCGATGTCGCAGTTCCGCCTTCGTCACAAGCAACCTGGCCAACTGCGGATGCTCGCCGGCCAGGCTTCGCTGCGCCCGCTCGGCGGAATCCAGAAGCGTCTCCGCTTCGACAAGCTGATTGAGCTGAACGAGCGCGGACGCCAGATTGGAGGCGCACGCGGCGCTCAATCGATGCGATTCGCCATAGTTGTCACGCAGGATTTTCAGGCACTCTCGAAACAGCGGCTCGGCCTCGGCGAACTTCCCCTGGTCGGCCAGCAGCCCGCCGATGGCGTTCAGGTCATAGGAGACGGCGGGATGCGCGTCACCAAATACCGCGCGATCGATAACCAGCGATTCATTCAGCATCGCAATCGCATCGTCCACCTTTCCCTGCGCGCGATAGACCGCCGCAAGGTTGCTCAGGCTGATGGCCAGATCCGGATGCTCGGCGCCGAGGTTCTTCCGATCAATCTCCAGGGCTTCGCGCAGGAGCGGCTCGGCCTCATCGTGGCGCCCCATTTTGACGAGCAGTGTTCCGAGATTGCTGAGCCCCGTGGCAACGGCCGGATGCGCCGATCCCTCGACCGCGCGATCGATATCAAGGGCCTCCCGATACGCCTTCTCCGCCGCGTCGTAGCGGCCCATATCGTCATACAGCGTGGCGAGATTGCCGAGATCCGTGGCGACGATGCCGTCCTTGTCGCCATAGAGCGACCGATCAATCCGAAGCGCCTCGGCGCAATATCGCTCCGCGTCCGCCGCGCGCCCGAGCTCATGCTCAACAAGCCCCAGTGTCGTCAGAATGGCGGAGGTCTTTCCGCCCGCGACACCATCGTCAAGATGGCGGCGGAGTTCAAGCGCCCGCAACAGCCAATCGCGTGTCGCGTTGAAATCCCCGCGATCGTACGCAAGGGTTGCAAGAGATTTCATGCAGAAGGCGACTTCCTGCGAAGTCTCCCCCGCGTTCCCGCGATACAGCGCGAGCGACGCCTGCAACTGCGCCTCGGCCTCGTCGTATCGCCCCAGCGAACGATAGGATCGCCCCAGCGCATGATGGACCGCCGCGGCCACAAGCGGCCTGTTCGCGAGCTCAACGTCGACCCGATCGGCCGCCAGATCCAGCGCGTCGCGCACCTTCAGATCCGCGGGCGCCCCGCTCTCGGGATTCGCGGACTCAATCATGCCCTGAATGAACTGCGTGACCTGTTCCGCCGTGTCGGCCTCGCGCAGGGCGCGCTGTTCGGCCTCCACGGCGATGTTACGCTGATGGGTAAGCCGATTCGTCTGCACCAGCAGGGCGCCGCTGAACGCCGCCAGTGCGACGAACGCCGCCGAGATCCCCGCAACGGCCAGCCGATGCCTGCGAACGAATTTGGTGGCGCGATAGGCGAACGTCGTCGGCCTGGCCCGGACGGGCGCTCCCTGGAGATAACGCTGAATGTCGTCCGCGAATCGCTCGACCGACGCGTACCGTCGCCCCGGCTCCTTCCGCAGTGCGCAAAGAACAATCATGTCGACGTCGCCGGCGATAACGCGTTGCGCTTTCTGCGGAGTCAGTCCAAGTCGCGTAACAGAGTCAACGATCGCGCGACTCGGCGCCGTCGGCTCGACGTCGCATACCGCGCGCTCGAAGTCTCGATAAAGCCCGCCTTCCGTCGCGTGCGGCAGGCGCCCCGTCAACAGCTGGTAGATCACAACTCCCAGAGAAAAGATGTCGCTCGCCACAGTGACCGGATCACCGCGTAACTGCTCCGGACTGGCGTAGTCCGGCGTCATCGCGCGGCCGATCGTACGACCCTCGTCGGCGCGCGCTGTCACATCGACGGTTTCAAGGACTTTGGCGATGCCGAAGTCCAGCAGGATCGGCGATCCATCCTGTCGAACGAGGATATTGGCCGGCTTCAGATCACGATGGACGATCAGAGACGCGTGGGCATTCTGGACCGCGGCGCAGACACCGAGAAACAACTCCAGCCGCTGGCGAATCGACAGGCGCCGCTCGTTGCAGTACACGTCGATCGGCGCGCCATCGATATGCTCCATCACGAGATAAGGTTGTCCGTCGTCCGTCACACCCGCGTCGAACAGCCGCGCAATGTTCGGATGTTGGAGCCGCGCCAGCAGCTTCTTTTCCCGGGCAAACCGGCGGAGAACCAGATCGCGACTGGCGTCAGGCCGGATGAACTTGATGGCGACATCCCGATCGAACTCATCGTCCGAGCGCCGCGCCAGCCAGACGGCGCCCATGCCACCGGCGCCGATCTCTCGAACCAGTCGCCAGGGCCCCACAATCTCGTTGCAGGCGGGCTGTCGCGGCGCGCTTCGCGCGTCGACGTCGACCGTCAGGAAATTCTGCGCCGCGCTGTCATATCGCAGAAGGGATTCGACCTCTTCGCGGATGGCAAGATCGCTTCCGCACTCGGCCTCCAGAAACCCGGCGCGATCCCGATCCGGGAGCGCAAGCGCCGCGTCGAACAACACCTTCGCGCGGTTCCACTGGCGCGCGTCAAGTGGCACTGGCCTGACCTCCGATCTCGCGCAGCAGCCAGGCGCGGGCGATGCGCCAGTCACGCTCCACCGTCGATTGAGACACACGCAGCACGTCAGCCACCTGGTCGACACTGAGACCACCGAAGAACCGCAGTTCGACAATCCTTGCCTGGCGGCGATCGAGCGTCTGCAGATCATCCAGCGCGGCGTCAAGCGCGAGCAGATCCGTCGATCGGGATTCGAACGAGATCAGGAGCGGGTCCAGCGTTTCATGGCGCGCCCCGCCACCGCGCCTGGCGGCCTTGCGCGTGCGGGCGTGATCCACAAGCAGGCGTCGCATCGTCTCCGCGGCCGCCGCAAAAAAGTGCGCCCGGCTCTCCCACGACCGTTCGTTCTGACGGACCAGACGGATGAACGCCTCGTGCACCAGCGCCGTTGGCTGCAGCGTGTGGCTCCGTCGCTCGCCACGCATCGCCACCTCGGCCAGCGATCGCAATTCCTCATAGATCAACGGAATCACGCTGTCCCAGGCCTCAATATCGCCCGAAACCGCCCGTTCGAGCAGCCACGTGATGTCGTTGTTCTTCGCCTGCACGCCCTTCCACCAGGATTTCTGATTTTCTTTGAAGGTCGCGGCGGGATTTCTTCGCCACGTTCTTCGAGGAGAAATGCCGCGTCGCCGATTCGGCGACTGCGATGAAGACCCTGTCAGGGTAGCTGCGCGAGACCGCAAAATCAACGATGTTCATCGCCGAAGTCACTTCGAACGACTGGATGACGTCGACGGACCGCTCGCGCTGCGCCCCGCCCCAACCCAGTCAGACCTCGCGGGATTTCTGTCACAATCGACCATGGAGAGGAACGCATGTTTTCACGTTTGACCCATCGCTTCATCGTTGCGCTCATTGCCACGCTCAGCGCAGGGGCCACGGCCCACGCCGTCCTCGTTCCGGCCGCTGGCCCCGGAACCGGCGTCGGGCGCATCGAACATTCCGTCTTCGCGCTGGGCGCCGGTGGCCCCGGCGCCGTCTTCGACGGTTTCTTCAACCCCGCCATCGCCGACGGCGGCGACCTGCTCGCGCCGGGGTTCAACTATCCGACACTCGTTGGCGCCCCTACATTTGAAAACGACACGGGGGCGCTGGGTCTGATCGCCAATGTACCCGTCGGACTCGCAACGGCCCCCAACGCGGCGGCCGGCTTCGGCGGCGCCACGACGCAGATGGTCGGCCTTGCCGGGAATGGTCGCGCCGGACTCGCCGCGACAAACTTCACGCTCTACGACAACAATGCCAACGGATTCTCCTCGATCAACGTCTTCGGCGGATCTGTCGACTACGTGAACGTCGGCGCTCCGATCGTCGGCGGTCGTTTCGGGCACTTTCTCTCCGCCACCGCCGTGGCGCCCCTGGGCGGATACATCGCGGCGGGTGTGAAGTCGATTATTGAAATCGACTTCGCCGGCGGGACCGGCCTCGGCTTCGGCGCCGACGCCTTCTGGGAACCCCTGCCGATCCTCGTCGCGTTTGACGGCGTCGGCGTAGGCCGCGCCGACATGATCCAGGCGGACGTCGGCCTGTCGAGCTTCGTCGCCGTTGGGCAGACGCTGAGCTTCACGGCGGCCGCCGCGAGCGTCCCACTCAACATCCCCATCGGCGCGTCGATTCGGATGCGCAGCACCGTCACGCTGATCGCCGACCCGGAGGCGACCATCGAGATCGCGGACCTGCCGATGGACTACGGCAACGCCTTTGACTTCGGTGCAGGCGGCGCGTCGAACGGCGCCCAGTTTGTCCCTGAGCCGGCCTCACTCAGTTTCGTGCTGATCGGCGGATGCGCCATGTGTCTGCGACGCCGGCGCTGAGTCGTCGCGCCAACGAACACTCTTGGAAAAAACACGGACGGCGATTGTTCACGCGAACGATCGCCGTTTCACTTGCGCCACAATCCCAGCACACTTGGCGGAAAAAACGTTCGCATTGCTTACAGATGAGCCCACGCGCGACTGTCAGACAACATCATCGCTTACCGGGTCGATGACCACCGCATCGTCTGCGTGGCAGGCGCCGCAGGCCGCGAATGCGCATCGCGTCAGTCCGTGACCAGTTCGCCCGTCTCAACGACCTCGAAATCGCGTCCCCTGACCCTGCGAAGTGTCGCGAGTTCCTCGTCGTTCCAGCGTGAATCGGGCGCGCCGGACACGTACCAGTTCGAACCGTTGTCCGCGACGATCATGCCGTAGCGCTTGAGACCGCGGAGAATCACCTGCACGCTCTCCGGAAAGCCCGATTCGTCGAAGTCGGCCTTCAGGCGGACGCGCAATCCCATCGGGGCTCTGTTCGGATCGGTCGAAGAACTCGCAAAGTGTCGCGCCGGCGAGATGTACGCCCGCTGGGACTGGGCGACGGTAAAACGCAACGCGTGGTTCAGCTCGCCCTGCTCGACGATTTCGTCGTATCGCGCCAGTCCGGGAAAGATCGGCAGCCCCGCCGCGTCCGCCGACGTCCAGCCCGCGGGCCGCAACGCGTTCGACGTCAGATCGAAGATCGCGCCGGACCCGGCCGTCCATCCCGACAGCGTCAGCCGCGCGTCGAACAGTTCATAGAGCAGTCGATTGTCGACATCAATGACAAGCACGTGGCGATCACCGTCGGCGTCTGCCCCGCCTTCGACCGGCGCATCGGGCGGGATCGGGTAGGGCCCGGGATCGCTTTCGTCGTCGTAATCAAATGTCACGCCGACCTTCGCCTGATCGCCGCCCACAAGGATGTACGGAATTCCGATCGGCGCGCCTTCCCACTCCGTTCCGAAATCCGGATGCAGGCCCGTGTCGAGCCCCATCGACGCAAGGTAGTTTGTCGAGTTCGGATGGACAGGCAGCGAGCTGATGTCCTGGTTCCACGAATTGTCCGCGGGAAAGATCTGCAGTTCGCCGGCCGACGTCGATACAGTGGTGGGCGCCCCTCCCGTCGTTCCGCTCGCGCCGGCAATGTCCGGGATCGATCGCGTTCCCGTACAGGCGAACATCATGGCGCCATAAAACGCCACCGTGAGACCGAATGTGGTTTGGGCGGAATGCCGGGAATGCGTGCGATGTAATCGAACCATGACAGATCCGCCCTCTTTGGACTGGCGTCTGTGACTACGCTTCGTAACGCTTGGCGAGGTTGCGGCGCCGGGACCCTGTCGCCGGCAATCCGCATGATAAAGGTATCCAATACGGACTCGGCGTTGTCAAATACGCCTCTGACGCCCCCCCATTCCCGTGCACGGCGGGCTATGGCAGACGCTGGACGAATGCTCCGATATCCCAGCCGTCCGTCACGCCGTTCAGGTCAACGTCCGCCAGACCGCACGCTGTCGAGCCAAGGAGCGCCGATACCATCGCCGGAACGTCGTCCAGATTCACGAGGCCATCGCCTGTCAGATCGCCGGGCGTATCACACGAGTCCGGCACGCCGTTGGAATTGCAGTCACTCTCCGCGTCGTACAGCATCGTCAGCCCGGACATGTTCGGCGGATCTGTCATCGCGATGGCGACGCCGGCGCCGGTACCAGGATCAATCGCGACCAGCTGATCGGTATCCAGATCCGTCCCGAAGAGCCCGCCCGTTGTCGGATCGAACGCAAGCCCCCAGATGGAGTCGAAGCCAACGGGACCGACGACTGATTCGGTCCCCGTGTCGGGATCGATCTGCAGCAACACGTCGTCTGTTGTATCCACACCCCAGAGCGTCCCCTGATACGGGTCGAACGCCAGCGCTCGAACACTCCCGTGCGTCAGTGTCGCGAGGATCTCCCCTTCGCCGGTATCCGGACTGACGGCGACGAGCAACCGACTCGTTGCGCTGAATCCGAAGATTCTGCGCGTGTGCGGATCGAACGCCAGATCGCTGAGCGTGGCGAACTGCGGCGCATATCCAATGACAGAGGTGGCGCCGCTCTGCGCGTCACTTCGGATCAGCAGTCGCGTTGACGTGTCGAATCCGTAGAGATCACCCGTCGCCGGATCGTAGGCAAGCCCATTGACAAACCTGAAGGCCATCGCCCCGACGGTCGTCGCCGCGCCGGTCTCAGGATCGATCGTGATCAGATCCCCGGAAAGACCCGTCACACCATAGAACACACCCGTCGACGTATCGACGGTCAGCGACGAATTGAACGGGATGCCCATGTCGCCCACGATCTCCGTCGCGCCCGTCGCCTTGTCAATCCGCAGGAACTCTCGCTCGAAGACCGCGTGAGTCCCGTACAGCGTCTCGCCTGTCGGATCAAACGCAATCGACTGAACAGGATTCAGGCCCGTCGGTCCGATGACGGTCACAGCGGCCGTCGTCGTATCGATTGTGGCGAGAATTCCCGTGTTGATCGCCGCATAGAGAACGTGCGTCAGCGGATCGAAGGCCATACCGCCAACATGCGCATTCGTCGCCCCGACAAGCGTTGCGGTTCCGGCCTGAAGATCAATGCGGAAGAGCTTCTGCTGCGTGTTGTCCGCCGCGTAGAGAAAGCCCGTCGTCACATCGTAAGCCAGGCCGACGACGGCTGTCAGGCCGACGGTGCCGATCGCCACGCCCATTCCGGTCGTCCGATCGATGGAAATGAGCATCCCGCTGTTCCTGTCGATTCCGACGAGCATGTCCTCATTGGGAAGATAGGCCAGACCTTCGATCCAGGCGCCCTGGAGCCCGTCGTTTGTGATTCGCGTCGATTGGCCGGTCAGGCGATCGATTCGCAGAAGGTCATGGCTGTTCGCCCCGACAAGCGTCGCCTGGTTCGCGACCTGGCAGCCATCGGGAACGCCATCCATGTTGCAGTCGGCGCACGCGAGGTCGCCACTTGCGCAGTTTGCGATCTCGTCCGCATCAGAGATACCATCGTTGTTGCAGTCCTGGGCGCACAACCCCGATGGCGCCAACAGCGTCAGGACGACAAGACATACCGGCGCCCGCAGGATGCGTCGCGATGGACAAGTAATCAAGATCCGGCCCCTTTCATCAGTGGTCGCAGCGACTCAGTGTCGCTCGGCTGCAATTATAGCCAATACGACGGCGTTACGCGGCGTCTTTGTCGAATATGCGAGCCGCAACAGCGAGCGACCGAACGCCGCCACACGCCTCGATCCCGCCGATCTCCCGGGGCGCCGGCCCCCGGCAATGGATTCGCACCGCCGGAATCGATACGATTCATGGGGCGATCGCACGCCTCGGCTTCCTGGTGGATTGGAGAATCATGCCTGCCACACTTGCCCTGATATTGGCCACATTCTGCACGGGACTCTCTGCGCAGCCCGATCGAATCGACGGCGCCGGCGGACCATCCAATGTCATCGCACACGCGCCGCCAGCCTCCGTTGAGTTGCGGCCCGATGACTCGCTGCACGTGTGGGTCTTTTTCACGGACAAGGGAGTCACCGACGCGGCGGACCTCGAGCGTCGCATCAATGCCAGAGCGGCGGAACTGCCGCAGCGAACGCTCCGCCGGCGGGCGCTTCGCGGCCTGAACGCGCGACTGGTTGACGATCGCGATCTCGCCGTCTCGCGCCGGTACATCGACGGCGTGACCGCGACCGGCGCCACGCTCCGTCGCGAAAGCCGCTGGCTCAACGCCATCAGCGTCGAAACGACAGGTGAGAATCTCAGGTCGATCGCACAGTTACCCGGCGTCCGCAGTATTCAACCCGTCGCCCGCGCGCTGCCGCGCGACACGATGATTGAGACCGTCGGGCCGATCGCGGGCGCGGCGCCGAGAGGTGGCGACGCCGCCTGGTACGCGGCGTCCTACGACCAGCTGGAACAGATCGGCGCCGTCGCCGCACACAACGCCGGATACACAGGCGCGGGCGTCATCGTCGGTATCCTCGACACCGGCTTCAATCGCACCCACGACGCCTTCAACCAGACGACCAACGGAGCCCATCCCGTCCAGGTGATCGCCGAGCACGACTTCGTCGCCGATGATGGCGACACGACGCAACAACCATCCGATCCCGCAAATCAATCGTCACATGGCACCTATATCCTCGGCACGATGGCGGCCTACTTCCCGATGACATGCGTCGGCGGCGCCTTCGACGCCTCCTTCGTTCTCGCCAAGACCGAGGACACGAGCCAGGAAGTCCCGGCCGAAGAGGATGACTACGTCGCCGCGCTCGAGTGGATCGAGTCCCTCGGCGCCGACATGGCGACAAGTTCGCTCAGCTACACGGACTGGTACACGTCGGCGGATTACGACGGCGCGACCGCAGTCACGACAGTCGGCGTCAACGTCGCCATCTCGCATGGTCTCGTCTGCTGCACGGCCGCCGGCAATTCGGGCCACGACGCCGACCCGCTGACGGCGCGCATCGGCGCCCCGGCCGACGCCCCGCTCGTCATCACCTGTGGCGCTGTGAACGCCGCAGGGGAGATCACGAACTTCTCGTCCGACGGTCCCAGCGCCGATAGTCGCGTCAAACCGGAAGCCCTGGCGAGGGGATTCGAGACGCAGACAACGAGCTTCAGCACAGACACGACCATTGTCGGCGTGAACGGCACGTCCCTGTCAACGCCGCTCGTCGCGTCCGGTGTCGCATTGATTCTTCAGGCGCATCCCGACTGGAACGCGGACAGGATCCGTCGGGCCCTGTTCCACACGGCGAACATCTTCGAGGCGACATCCACCTACGACCCTCTGTTTGTGCAGGGCTACGGAATCATCAACGTGCTCGCCGCGATTCAATTCGTCCACAGCGACATCAACGCCGACGGCGTCGCCGACGGTCGCGACATCCAGCCGTTCGCCGACGCGCTCCTGTCGCAGAATCCCGACCCCGACGAAACAAGACGCGCCGACGTGAACGCCAGCGGCGCCGTCGATCTGACAGACCTCGCCATCTTCGTCAGCGACCTGCTCCAATCCTGAGTCACAATGACCGAACTGCGCCCGCAAGGAAGCAGGCCAGCGTAGCGGAAACAACCTCATCACAGCGGATTCACATGGCCATCGACTTGCGTTTTCGTGCGTTCGACCGACGACAGGCGGCGCGCCTCCCTGGCGCAGGTCGAAGCGAATCGCCCGAAATGTCGAAACCACGCGACCGACTTCCTCACGGTCGCGGCTCGGAACGTTGACTCGCCATCACCGCCAATGGCGATCGGGCGCACACATGGAAACGCCGGACCTACGCCGACTCGCTCGGAACCTCCGCCTCCACAAGCAACTTCAGCATCGCCAGCGACTCCTGCCATCCGAGGTAGCACATCTCCGCCGGAATGACCGCCGGCACGCCCTCCTGCGTGATCTCCAGATCCGTCCCGCAGAGGACGTCACGCAAGCTGATTGTCACCTGCATCTCACCCGACAGATTCGGATCGTCGAACTTGTCCGTGTAGCGGATTTTCGAATGCGGCGTGAGCTCGACGTAGGTTCCGCCAAAGGAGTGGCTCTCGCCCGTGCTGAAGTTCGTGAATGACATCCGATGACTCCCGCCAACGCGGGCGTCCATGCTGTGGACGTTCCCCGTGAAGCCATGGGGCGGAATCCACTTCACCATCGCGTCTGGATCGAGGAACGCGCGATAGACGCGCTCGGCCGGCGCACGAAGGACACAATGCAGGCGAATCGTATGCGTTTCAGGCATGGCGAGGTACTCCGTTGGTCTGGAACAGGCAATCGCCACGATGGCGTTGGCGACCTGACCGGGAGAGTATCCTGAGTAAGAACGATTCCGCAAGCCATCGCCTGGCCGCGCGAAGACGCGCCCCCGGGTCACGCTCAGGGAGGCGCTGAACCGGATCAGAGTTGTCTCGACACCACTTCTGTCGAAGCGCCGACGTTGACGATCGTTCGCGAAAGGCAGTGAACAACACGAAGCGACAACCCTCGTGCAACGATCATTGATAAAGACCCCGAACCCATGCGACGAAGTCACCCGCCTGGCCCGGCGGATTCGCCCGCTCTGTCTGGTCCGCAATCTCGTGGTGGTACTCCAGCTCGTGAATCACGATCGGTATCGACTTACCCAGGCCAGCCTGCACCGCGCCGGACGCGTGCAGCCGGTTCACCGCCTCGCAGACACAGCCGACAAACGTGGCCGTGATCCTGGCGCCGATCGCCATGCATCGATCGAAGTCCGCCTCTTCCTCTTCGTTGGAATACCACAGTCCCGACGCCCTGATCCACGACTCGACGACCTGTGCGCTGTCCCCCATTCCGAATTCCGCCAGCGTGTTCTGCAGCCAGAACGCGAAGTTCCAGCGCGCCTCGGCGGCGTCCGACGCGCGCGAAACCGAACGCCGGAATTGCGATTCTGTGTTGTATCCGATCGTCAGCGTCGGTCGGCGCGGATCGTCTTCGTCGTCACTGATCCAGAATGAAATCGCATAAATGTCATCTCGCGCGTTGATTGGAACGGACTGAAGCGCCGTCGCGGCCACTTGCACAATTTCCGATGTCAGCTCGACGCCCATAGTCCGAAGCTCCCGTTCCGTCGGCGCCGAACGTGGTCTCGCGGAGCGGCGCCCCGCGAGACAGCGTCAGCCGCCTGTCAGCAACGCAATCATCCCGGCCGCGTCGAGACCATCCGTACGCCCGTCGCCGTTGATGTCCGCGGCGCAGCTTCCGGGGCCTCGCGGCGAAAGCAGTTTCGCGACGAATCCCGGCAGGTCATCAATCGTGACCACGCCGTCTCCGTTGACGTCGCCGATCGCGGAGCCCATGTCCGTGAACTCGTCCGCGCCGATGTCGACGCGACATCCCTGCACTCGATCGTCGCCGTCCAGGTCCTTCTCGTCGACCCCGGGGACGTACGCCGGATCGCCGCCGTCGATGCATGGGCTGTCGGACGCCAGGTGGTAGTCACCCGGAACGAATACGTCGTCCGAGCGATCTTCCGGCGTTCCCATGTCGTCCCAGCCTCCCGGGTCAGCAAATCCTGGTTCGCCATGAATAATCGTGTCGGAGAAGATCGGCGTGACCTGAACGAGCCTGGTAACCGGTCCATCGACGAGGCTGTTCCTGACGCCAAACGCCAGGACCGCGTTGTCGTAGGCTTCGTCGGCGATGCAGCGATTCCCCCAGATGATCGAATTCGAAAGCTGTCGCGCGTACAGCGTCGAATTCGGCTGAAGATTTCGATTCCCGACGATCGTGCAGCCAGATGCTCCCGCAAGCGTGCAGAAGATGGCGCCGTTGTTCGTGTGGGCCGTGTTGCCCGCGATGAGGCAGTTCACAACGGATCCATCGGACATCATGATGGCGCCGCCGCTGAACATCGCCGTATTGCCCAGAAACTGCGAATTTCGAATTGTCGTCACACCATTGGCGTTGATGGCGCCGCCTGAATAAGCCGTCGAATTGCCTTCAAATCGACATCGCTCAAACGTGCCGCCGTGAACCTTCACCGCGCCGCCTCCGCCGGACGTCTGGTTCACGTTGCCGATGAATTCCGAGTCTCGAACGATGAATGATCGATGAGACATCTCCAGCGCCGAACCGGACGACGGCGCGATGTCGAGAAACGCGCATCGATCGATGGTCAGGTCGCCGGCGAGCGAACCGCTCACGGCCCGCCCGGACAGGTTTGAAAACACACAGTCCGAGATGCCGCCCTGCGATTCAACAAGCTGGACGCAATCCGCACCGGTCTGTTCGCTGAATTCGCAGTCATGAAGCTCAATGATCGCGTTGCTGCTGCGGATCATCGCGCCGGCCGTCGTCGAGTTCATCGAAAAGCTGGACCGCGCAATCGTCGCTCGTTCAAGGAACTCGATGCTCTTGACGCCGCCGCTGTTGCCATTGAACTCAGACTCGTCGATATTCAGGCGATCGCACCGGATGCAGTCGCCCGTGTTCGACATGAACAGGCAGTCAAACACATCGATCGACTCAGCCATGACAATCGTACGTTGGTTGCTTCGGAACTCGCATCCCTCGAGCCGACCGTAGTACTGCAGTACGGGGTTCGGCGCGAAAGGGTCGTAGAAGCGCATGACCAGGCTCGCATGGCCGAGGAACGTACAGTTCCTGATCAGCGCCGAGCCGGCGCCCAGACTTGAAATCGCCGCGCCCAGACCGGGGGACGAAGACGTGTCTGTTGAGTTGTTCTCGAATCGGAAGTCGTCGACAAGCAGCGAGTCCCCCAGATTGGCGCGCACCGCGTGATAGTTGTTGCGAAACGCCCCCCGTCGAATCGTCACGGCGCCACCCGTCGTATCAACGCCCCCGCCAGCGAAAGCGCTTCCATTGCCGTCACGTACCGTGAGCCCGTCAACCGTGAATTGAAGCGCCTCGCCCCCGCCGCCTGTCACGCCGGCGTCGTCGAATCGGATGATCGGCGTCGTTCCGAAATTCGCGCTCAGAATCGTGCTGTCAACAGTCGCCTGATCCTCGGGATTCGAGCTGCGCAACGTGACACTCTTGCCGACAATCGCGACGTGTTCCGTCCAGCGACCCTGCGGATCGCACGTATTCGGCATGATGACAACTTCATCGCCATCGACCGCGGCGTCGATCGCCGCCTGAATCGACGTGAACGCGCCATCGGCGCCCGTGCAATCCACGACCAGCGTGTTGCCGCCCCCGCCCCTCGGCGCTCCGACGGCGATCGGCGCCGAAAGAACAGACGCCGTCATGAAAGCAGTCTTCGTTTGTGCCGCCGCGCGCGCCACGCAGGTGAACGCCGCGAAAAGTGCAAATGCGCTGATTCCCCGACCAACCCAATGACGATCCATATTCCGATCTCCAGAAGTGACCCAGACCCAATGCTGATCATATGGACCGAAAATGCGGCGGATCAATTTCGCATGCGGGAATTCTCCTGATGTTACAAATGGCCTCACGCCGCGCGGAAAGCGCGGATCGCTCAGCGGTCGAAGCGTATCCTGTGGTTGACGAATTTCGTGCTGAATTCGCCACGAGGTATCGCGGAATTCACCATGTGTCGTCGCCACACGTGACAAACGCATGGCCGTTGCTACGCATCGAAACTATCGAACAATGAGATGACCGCTTCGAACATGAGAATCGCCGGAAGGCGCCCGCGTCTCCCGCCTGAATCCTCGCTCGCCCTGCCAACGTCACGGCGCCAGCAGTCTCGCCACGAACCCCTGAATATCCTCGCCATCCAGCGCGCCGTCAGAATTCGTATCAAACATACAAACGACGGATGGATCTGTGCTCCCCGAAAGAACGGCGGCGACGAACGCGGACGTGTCTGAATTCTGTGTGTTGCACGCCTCGGCGAGCAGCAGTGCGGCGTCGATCTGACGCTCGAATTCCCATTCAAACGGCGACCCGTCGGCGAGTGTCCCGCTCAGCGTCCCCGTGATCGGCGCCACCGGCCCCGTTGCGACCGGCGTTCCATCAATCTCAAAATCACTTCCGTAGATCGTCGTCACGATATCCGAATTGCCGAGCGAGAGACCATCGCCCGAATTGTTGGCAAAATCGCCGCCATGAATATCAATCCGTGACTCGCCGGCGTTTGGTCGCGTCCCGACCGTCTGAAGCGCGTAGCCGAATCCACCGAAGGAACCGCCGTTGATCGTCAGCTGAAGATCACCCGGCGACGCGTCGCCGACAATGTGGATCGCGCCGTCGGATTCAAGAACCGGCGCCACCGGCGGAATCGTGACGCCGATGGAGGAGCCGGAAAGAAACGCGCCGTCGTTAATGGTCACGTTCGACGGACCGGCGATTCGCAGCGCCGCGCCGCCAATCCCGGTCGCCGGCGCCGGTAGAAATATCACGAACGTCGCCCCGACGCCGCCGCGAAACGTCCCGCCATCGATCGTGAGGGACGACGATCCCATGACATCAATCGCCGCGCCACCGTGGCCCGTCGGGCTCGCCGTGTTGATGATCGACGCGTTGCCGGTCCCCGTTCCGCCCGTGAACGCGCCCGACGTGACGACGACCGGCCCGCATTCCTCGAGCGCCAGCGCCGCGCCACCTTGCGCGATGTTCTCAACCTGTGCGCGATCCGCGTCCGCATCGCCTCCCAGAACCTCGACCCCGGACAGGATCGCCGACGCGCCCGCCGCCAGGAACAGACCGGCGCCACCAATCGCCGTCACGCTGTTCGACACACTGATCGCACCGCCCGTGGCGCTTGCCGCCATGCCGAATCCGCCCGTCAGAACGCCACTCACGCCTTCGTAGGTTCCTTCGGTCCGGATCCCCGGGCCGCCTTCGGCAAAGATCGCGGACAAACTCTGCGCGCTGCCCGCCGTATTGCCCAACCCACCCGTCACTTGACCGCCCTGTTGCAGTACGCTCGTCCCGGCCTGACCATCGACGCCGATTCCGCCGATCGTGGACTGATGATGCGTGTCCGTGGCGCCTGTTACCTCCGCGTCCGCCTGGATGACAAGGGAGGAGGCGGACTCAAGGGAAATATGCTGCCCATCGGTAAACGCCGGATCGCCGGGAACCGTATGCGTCCCCCCATCGTCGAACACCACCTGGGCGATTGCGGCGTGATTCGTCGCGAACAATACGGCCATGAGACCGACCAAAAGCAGGGTGTAACGCTTCAAGACTTCGCCTCCTGAATCTGACAGGCATACTCAGCTCGCGCCGCAGATGGCGGACCATCGCGATCAATCACGTCACAGGGACGTACCCCCCAGGATCGTGAATCTCCCCCGGAAGCGCACGAAATCTCTGAAACGCGATGAACGTGAGCGTCCAAACTGAAACCTGAATGTGGATTTCGGCGGAGGCGAGAGACGAGAGCAGACGGCGCGCCGCCGGCCCTCTAGATCCCGTACACGTAGAAAATGGCCGTGAACACGACGTCGGCCGAGATCAGCGCCACAATCGACTTGACCACGGTATTTGTCGTTGCGAGGCCGACACCCTCGGCGCCACCGCGCGCGTTGAGGCCTTCATACGCGGCGATGATCAGGATCATCAGGCCGAAGACGCCGGCCTTGACGATGCCGCTGACGAAGTCCGAAGGGAAAACCGCCGCCTGCGTGTAGTTCAGGTACGTGTCCGTCGGCACATTCAGGACGAATCGTGATGTGATCAGCCCGCCCAGGACGCCGACCGCGTCCGCGACGACTGTCAGCAGCGCGAGCATGATGATCGTCGCGACGAGTCTCGGCACGACGAGGAACCGAATCGGATTCAGCGCGATCGCCCGCAGCGCCTTGATTTCCTCGCCTTCGACCATCGTCCCGAGTTCCGCCGCAATGCTCGCCCCGGCAAACCCGGAGAACACGACGCCCGTCAACAGCGCGCCCAGTTCCCGGAACATCGCGATCGACACGATGTCCGCCACGCGTTCCAGCTGACCGTAGCTGCGGAGAACCGGCGCCATCTGAAGCGCCAGGATCACGCCGATGAATGTCTGCACGAGGACGACGATCGGGATACTGCGGATACCGACGCGCACCATCTGTGCGCTGAAGTGATGTCGCGCCACGCGGGCGTCACGCTGATAGACGCCGCGGACCATCCACGTGATCGCGTCGTACAGCAGATAGACGGCGCCGCCGAAGAAACGAACAAGATCGCCCGCCTTTTCGATGCGCCCCAGCGTGAACCGACCGACGCGTCGCACGCCGCGTTCGACGACGCCGGCTTTTTCGACTGAATTCGAGGCCATTGGCAGCAATCAGACCGGGCGACAGACGATCCGGCGCGCCTAGTAGGCGTTCGCCTCTTCTTCCGTCGCGCAGATGTTGAAGAGGCGATCGAGCTTCGAAATCTCGAAGACGCTTCTCACACGCTCGTTCAGACCAAACAGGACCATCTTGCCCTTGTAGGCGTTGACCCGTCGAAACACCTCGACAAACGTGCCGAGGCCCGACGAATCAATGTACGGCACATCCTGCAGATCGAGGATGTAGCGCCCGGGGCGTTCGTTCGCCACCTGGACCAGCGCCGCGTGCAGCGCCGGCGCGTGATGCAGATCGACGTCACCTGTCAGCGAAATGATGGTTCCGCCGTCCACGCGACGGACCTCTTTGACGATGTTCTCGGTTCCCTCGGCCATCCTTCTCCGAGCCGACGCCGCCGGGTTTGGCGGCGCGTCGCTTTCGATTGATTGAATTCCACGTAACTCGAACGGATCGCGGCGACGACAATCGCCACAGGATCATCCGTTCGATTCTTCGGAACTGGCGTATTTGACCATTCGAAGCATCATACCGCCTTCCGCCGGGCAACTGTACTCCGCTTCGTCCATCATCGCACGAATGATGTGAACCCCCAGGCCGCCGGGACGCACGTCATCCAGGTCACGCCCGCAGATCGACTCCGGATCGACCTGTTTGCCCTGATCGCGCACGACGACCGAGATTCCCTTGCGCCCGTCCGGCGCTGTCACGGGCGACAGCGTAATCGTGACCGGCTGGTCGTGACGCCCCTCGTAGCCGTGCTTGATGACGTTCGCCAGGGCCTCGTCAATTGACAGGACCAGCCCGTGCGCATCCTTTCGGGACAACCCCTCCTGGATCGCCATCTGATCCACGGCCCCCCGCACAATGGGAAGGCTCTTTGGGCTGCTTACAATGTTCAAGATCACCGGGTAATCAGCCTGCATGCCGGTCATTCAACCCCTTTGACGCCCACGCGCCTATGGCGAGGCCACCGCCTGGTCGGCGACGCCTCCGTCGCCTCCGACACTCGCAGGCTCGCCCGCGGCGTATCGTTCGCGAACATACGTCCGCCATCGGTCAACGGCCTGCGCCCGCGCCGAAGGCAAGGCGGCGTAATCATAGCCGAAACGCTTTCCTGTGATCCGCTCAAGCGCAAGAAAGGCGTAGAGTCGGACCCCGGAATCCTCGTCCTCCAGACGATCCACGAGCAACGCGACCGCCAGCGGGTCTCGAAGCTCTCCCGCCTTATATATCGCCCGAATCCGATCTGTAGGTCGCTCCGCCTGAATCCCCGCCCGATAGGAATCCCCCGCGGAGATGCACGCGACGTCCGATATCGCGACGACGCCGACCAGACCCACAAGCGCAAGGCCTCGATCGCGCCACCATCGGACGCCATGGCCATGGCTCGAATTGACATCGCGCTTCCGCATCGCCCCATCCTACGTGACGAACCTGTCGTGAACAATGCGCCCCGGCACACGCCTCAGTCACGGACTTCGACTTCAACTCCTTTCCAGAACGCGACATATCCTTCAAAGCGGCGCGCCGCTTCCGTCGTCGCGCTCGGATAGCGCCACGCGCCGTCGATGTTGACTTCGCCATCCACGACGATGTTGTAATAGTGCGCCTCGCCCTTCCACGGACAGTTCGTTCTCGTCGCACTGGGCTTGAAGTAATTCGAGTGAATGCTCTCAGGCGGAAAATAGTAGTTTCCCTCCACCTGCTGACAGGAGTCACTCTCGGCCAATACCGCGCCATTCCACGTCGCCCTGACCATGCCGCACTCCTTTGGAGCAGCCTGAGCCCTCGCGTCCCACGGCGTTACGCCGTCCGCCTGAAGATCTTCGGCCTCGCCGAATTGAGGGGCCAATCATACGCTCCTATCATTCCGCCTGCATAGCGAACCATTCACGAAACCCGGCGCGCGAATCCCGCGACACCCTCAAGGAGCCTCGATGGCCGACACGACCACGCTCGACATCGTCTTTACCGCCCCGCACCCGGATGACCTCGAGATCGGCTGCGGCGGGACCATCGCCGCCCTCGTCAAACAGGGCTACAAAGTCGGCATGGTTCATATGACCAACGGCGAGCCCACGCCGCTGGGTGATCCGGAAACCCGGATGAAAGAGATGCGAGCGGCGGCCGACGTCCTGGGCGTCCAGGTCTGCGAAATGCTCGGCCTCACCAATCGAGTTCTTATGGATGGCCCCGAACCCCGGTTTGCCCTGGCGAGCGTTCTCCGCAGGTACCGGGCGCCCGTCCTTGTCGGCATCGCCGGTCGAACCGTGGCGGCTTCCCCCGATCACTACCAGGCCCAGCTCATTACGGAAGCCACGCGTTTCTATTCACAGTTGACCAAATGGGATGATCGTTTCGGCGGCACCACGCCCCACGCCGTGGACCACCTGATCTACCGACCCATCTCCCGGGCGGCCGAATACCAGAAGTTCCCCGCCGAATTTGTGGTGGATATTACGGACACGATGGACGCAAAAATCGCCGCCATCGCATGTTATAAATCACAATTTCCGGATGAGAGAATGGCCCGCGTGGAGCACTATGTGCGCTCCCTGGCCGGTTATGAAGGCGGCGCATGCGGCTACTCGTACGGCGAACTCTACGCCGTGCCGCGCCCGATTGGTGTCAGGGATGCGCTGGGCCTGTTCGGCCGATGGCCGGTCCCGTCGATCATCGATCGACCGAGGTTCTGATCGCTGGACTCAGCGTAATCAAAACCCCAACAAGGACTTATGTTCCCTTGACATTGATGCGGCGACCACGGCGTCGCTTGCGGGAAATGAGCTTTCGGCCGCCGGCGCGTCGCATGCGGGCGCGGAAACCTTGCTTTCGGGCACGTTTTCGATGGCTGACTCGATGAGGATAATGCACGGCTGTCGCCCCTGCTCAGGTGTCAATTCATTTCGCGAAAACCCGGGAATATAGCCCAACACGCCCGAGGCATCAAGTGCGTGAATCGGGCGGAATCGAGGCCTACCCCCCGATATTGAAGCGGAATCCGCGATTTTGTCCCGAATCGCGTTTGCAGGGCGTCTGGGCCTTTGCTAGACTTCCCGCCGATGGAAACGTCCCCGGCGGACGGGCCGCCGGTTTGTACCCCAATCCCCAAGGAGTCCAGCCCATGGAGGCATACGAGCGCCTCAAGCAACTCGTGGAATCGTGTGCGGAGGATATCGCCAAGGCCGAAGGCGGCAACAAGGCGGCCGGCACACGCGTCCGAAAGACGATGCAGGACATTAAGAACGCCGCGCAGGAAGTCCGAAAGGGCATCCTCGAGTCTCGCGCCACTGAACATTGACGCGAGCCTGACCTGAAGACCATGTATGGGCCGTGCTGCGGGTTTCTTTCCCGCGCATCGGCCCCCCTTTGTTTTTCCACAGTCGACGCAGTCGCCTCGACCGCGACGCCGTTCGGCCCCCCCTTGCGAGACGCATGCGCTGGGAGATTCCCACTCTGCGTTCGTTGCTCCCGGAGTGAACGCATGCCCCCCGCCGCGATTATCGAGCCATCCGACCTGCACTGTGACAGCGTTGTCTACGACCGTGACAGGATTTACGAACTCCTGCCGCAGCGCTTTGAGTTTTCACAGCTCGACTCGATCATCCTCTCTGACGTCGAGAACCGCCTGTTCGCCGCATGCCGCGACGTGAAGGCCGACGAATGGTGGTGTCGCGGCCACATGCCGACACAGGCGATCTTCCCCGGCGTGCTGATGGTCGAAGCCGCGGCACAACTCTCCGCCTTCACCCAGAAGATGCTCTATCCGAACGACAACGGCATCATGGGGTTCGGCGGCATTACCGACGCCAAGTTTCGAGAGTCCATCTACCCGCCGGCCCGCGTGATCCTCGTCGCGCGCGTGACCGACGATCGCGCCCGCCGCTACACATGCCACGTCCAGAGCTTCGTCAATGGATCGATGGCGTTTGAAGGCGTCATTCGCGGCGTCGCCCTGAAGATCTGAAGTCGCATCACACGCCCCCGTCTGAATCATCGCGCATGAAAAAGGCCGACGCGGCGAATCGCCGCATCGGCCTGATGTCGTTTGCATTCAATCAGGACGCGAGTCAGCCCGCCTTCTTCGCGGCGGCCTTCAGCTTCGGCGCAACATTGGTCTTTTCCCATGTAAACGCGGCGCCCGTGCGACCGAAGTGACCATGGGCCGCCGTCTGGCGGTAGATGGGTCGCTTCAGGTTGAGATACTTGATGATGCCGGCGGGTGTCAGCGGGAAGTGTTCCCGAATCAGCTTCTCGATCTGGTACTCAGGAATCTTCGCCGTGCCTTCCGTCTTCACATTGACGCTGATGGGCTCGGCGACGCCGATGGCGTAGGACAGCTGAACCTGGCAGACGTCCGCCAGATCAGCGGCGACAATGTTCTTCGCGATGTGGCGGGCCATGTAGGCCGCCGATCGGTCCACCTTCGACGGGTCCTTGCCGCTGAAGGCGCCACCGCCGTGCGAGCCTCGGCCGCCGTAGGTGTCAACGATGATCTTGCGGCCGGTCAGGCCCGCGTCCCCGTGCGGTCCGCCGATGACGAAACGCCCCGTCGGATTGATGTGGAACGTGATCTTGTTGTTCCAGAGTTCGGGGGCTTCCGCCTGAATGACAGGCTTGATGATCTTGTCGATGATCGCCTTGCGGAACTTGTCGTTGACGTTGCCCTTCTTGTCGAGCAGTTCGGGCAGCGCCTGGTGCTGCGTCGAAATGACGACACTCGTGACGCGCACCGGCGTATGGCCGTCGTACTCGATCGAGACCTGGCTCTTGCTGTCAGGGCGCAGCCACCTGAGCTGGCCGGACTCGCGAACCTCGGCCATCTTCTCGACGAGGCGATGGCTCAGGTGAATCGGCAGCGGCATCAGCGCCTTCGTTTCCTTGCAGGCGAAGCCGAACATGATGCCCTGATCACCGGCGCCCTGCTCCTTCGCCTTGCCCGAATCGACACCCTGCGAGATATCGGCGGACTGTGCGTGAATCGTTCGAATGACGGCGCAGCTCTTGTAGTCGAACTGACACTCGGGATCCGTGTAGCCAATCTTCCTGATCGTGTCCCGGATCACGTCCTCAATGTTGCCAAGGGCCAGCTCGGCTTCCTTGTTGTGGACCGTGACTTCACCGCTCACGACGACGAGGCCTGTTGTCACCATCGTCTCACACGCCACACGCGCCGCGGGATCCTTCGCCAGCAATGCGTCCAACACGCTGTCCGAGATCTGGTCCGCGACTTTGTCGGGATGTCCCATGCTGACCGACTCGGACGTAAATACATATCGATCCCGGCCGTTCTGATGCGCTTTCGCCACGAATGACTCCTTCGTTGCTGATCTGGGTATTCCGGGGAACTGGAACGTTCGGTGGAAAAACCGGATTATCTTGGATATCGGGCCATGGATATTAAGCCTGCGGGCGACGCCTGACAAGACCGGACAGGGCCAGGCGCCGAGTGCGGAATCGACACACGCTCGCTATAACTACCCGCATGACACCGATTCATTTCGGCGTTGTGAAATTCATCCATTCCGGCCGACACCGCTCGGCCGACGCCACGACAGGAGAGTTCTGTGCCCTACCCCGACCTGAGATCCTTCGTTGACGCGCTCGACAGCTCCGGACAACTCAAGCGCGTTTCGGCGCAGGTCAATCCGGAATTGGAGATCACTGAGATCGCAGATCGGGTCTCGAAGTCCCCCTGCCCGGAGGGTTCATCCGGTGCGCCGGATACCGACCCGATCCACGGCGCGACCGGCGGTCACGCCCTGCTCTTCGAAAACGTCCTCGACAGTGACATTCCTGTCGCGATCAACCTGTTCGGCAGCTACGCGCGCATGCGGATGGCGCTCGGATGCGAGGACTTCGAGTCCCTCGCGGCCCGCGTGGAAAAACTCGCAAAGCCGCAGCCGCCGACGTCGCTCATGGAAAAAATGAAGATGCTCCCCGAACTCGCCAAAATCGCCGGCTACGCGCCGAAGCGGGTCAAGCGGGGCGCATGTCAGGAAGTCGTTCATACGGACAAGGCCGACCTTTTCAACCTGCCGATCATCAAGTGCTGGCCACACGACGCCGGGGCGGACGACGATGTGATGGAGGGAATCGCCCCCGCGTCGCCATCCGAGAGGCACCGACAGGTCATCGGCGGCCCGAACGACAGGCCCGCAGTCACCGTCAGCGACAGCCCCGTCGGGCGGTACATTACGCTGGCCGGCATCTATACGACGGCGCCCGACGGCTCGGAACCCAACATCGGGATGTATCGCATCCAGGCGACGGGTCCGAAGTCGGCCCTCTTCCATTGCCACATGCATCACGACGGGGCGCGCCATCAGCGCATGTGGGCGGCCCAGGGCAGGGAGATGCCCGTCGCCATCGCGCTGGGGGGGGAGAGCGTCCTGCCTTACGCGGCGACCTGTCCCCTGCCGCCGTCCGTCAGCGAACTGCTCTTCGCGGGCTTCCTCAATGACGGCGGTATCCCGCTCTGTCCGGGTGTCAGCGTTCCCATCGACGTACCGGCCAACGCGGAGATCGTCATCGAGGGCTTCGTCAGTCCCTGGCACAAGGAACGCGAAGGTCCCTTCGGCGATCACACGGGGTTCTACAGTCTGGCGGACAATTTTCCGTCGATACGCGTCACGGCGATCACGCATCGCAGAAATCCGATCTACCCCACGACCATCGTCGGTCTTCCCCCGATGGAAGACTACTACATGGGCAAGGCGACGGAACGCGTCTTCCTGCCCCTCCTCAAGATGCTCATCCCGGATGTCGTCGACTACCACCTGCCGCGCTGGGGCGCGTTTCACAATTTCGCATTCGTCAGGATTCGAAAGGAATATCCCTACCAGGCGCGACGCGTCGCCAGCGCCGTCTGGGGCGCCGGGCAGATGGCGTTCACCAAGTTCATCGTGATCGTCGACGAGGACGTCAACGTTCACGACGAACAGGAGGTCATGTTCCACGTCGGGGCCAACGTCGATCCCCGCCGGGACACGTTCGTCGTCGAGGGGCCACTGGATATTCTCGATCACGCCGCCCCCTACTGCGGGGCCGGGAGCAAGATGGGCATCGACGCCACACGAAAAATCCAGGGCGAGGGCGTTGTCCGACCCTGGCCGAAGCTGCTAAAAATGAATGAGGAGATTGTGCGTCTGGTTGATGGCCGATGGCGTGAATATGGTCTTGATTGATGGCGAACGTTCCGAACCCGGAAAATGCCCCGCGATCCTTCATCGAACTCGAGCCACTCGGCGCCGAGATCGTCTCCCCGTCTGAAACTCGCCCCAGTGGCGGCTGGGCGCCGGATCTCTCCGGCGACACGGGCCATCCGATCCCGAATCGACCGGGCTATCGCTGCCCGACCTGCAAATACGACGTTCGAAACATCACGGGCCGCACCTGCCCCGAATGCGGCGACACCTTTTCCATCGGCGAAGCCCGCGTCGCCGGTATCGCGGACGACCCGAGGTCCGCCGACGATCGAAAGGTCATCCTCCGCGAGAAGATATTCCATTACGGCGCGATCGCCGTGTTCGTCATCTGCTTTTTCACTCCCTTCATCCACTCCGGTCGATTCCCCACTGCGGGAGGTATCTTCCTTCAGCTCGTTCTGGTCGCGCCATTTGTCACGTTTGGTGTCGGCCTCTCCCACTACTTCAGCCGATCCCTCTCGGAGTCAGCCATCATCACAGTCGCGATTTACGCGGGCTTTACGGCGCTTTGTGTTATGCTGTTCTGATACGGCGCAGCGGGACTCGCGCGATGGTCGCGACGCGCGGACGCCCAGCGATTCCTGAACCAGCCGCATCGAATGACTACGGAACCGGACAAACCTCAGGAACCGACGATCGAGTTTGAACTCGAGGCGCTGCCCGAGGTGAAGGTCGATCCCAATGACGGCTTCACGGCGGTCTATTACCCGGGCGTCTCGCAGCGCGGCGACCACAACCTGCCCGTCCCGGATCAGGATGGCTATCTGTGCCCCCATTGCGGCTACGACG
>DAOPJV010000022.1:0-50475 GCA_035399845.1 Phycisphaerae bacterium
CTAGAATTCAAGTGACTACGGCCCGTCACGAAGAAGAGCTTGCGCCGACGCCCTGCTGCGTCGCGGAGCGTCGTTGCTCGCTCGCCTGACCCATAAGGGAGCGATCATGGAACAGCCCCCCAAAACCGACAACGAGAAAGACGTCGGCGAAATCAACAGCGCCACAGTCCTCCTCGGCCGGCTGATATGGATGATGGTCGGACCGGTCATGCTCGTGTACGTAACGTACTCGATCATCTCCAGCGGCGAGGGATGGCTGACGCCATGGGACTTCGCCTACGCCGTGATTGCCCTGCTGATGCTCGGTGGTCGCTGGATCGAACAGCGATCCGGCGCGGCGATGACCGTGATGGGAAATCGATCGACACCGGAGCACTTCGCCCGATACGTTCGCATCCTGCTGCCCGCCGCAATCGGGGCGTGGATCATCGCAAATGTCGTCGGAAACCACCTGCTGACCTGACGACGGCCGCCAGACTTCGGCGGCAGTTCAGAATGACGCCCGCCGCAGAGCTACCCGCCGATCATCGCGTCGATGAACGGCGCGATGTCGGCGCCATTCACGACGCTGTCGTCGTTCAGATCGGCGCGTGCGAGCACGATCGGCTGGGCGTTGGCGCCGACGAGCGCCTTCACGAAAAGCGCCACGTCCATCGCGTCGACACTTCGGTCGTTGTTGATGTCACCCGGAATTTCGCCGCAGTCATCGGGCACGCCATCGTTGTCGGCGTCGTTTCCGGCAAGATCGCATCGATCGGGCAGGCCGTTCAGGTTGCAGTCTTCCGTCGTGTTGCGGGCCAGTTGAAGGTCTTCAAGGGCGCCTCCGTCGATCCTGCAGAGGACATCGGGCATGAAATCGCCGTCAAGATCATCGGCGAGAACTCCCGTCGGCAGCCTGCCGATATCCAGGATCATCCGTTGCGTCCAGAACTGCTGGCTTCCGTCGCGGTTCTCGTGCCAAACGACCTGCTTTCGAACTCGAAGCGTCGAAATGACATCCATGTCACCGTCACGATCGATGTCGCACGCCGCAACGTAAATCGTGTCGTCACCTGGCGCCGCGATCGTGTTGCGCGGACCGAAGCTTCCCTGACCGTCGGTATTCTCGTACCAAGTCACCCGGCGGCCCCACGATGCCGCCGCCACGAGATCAAGATCGGAGTCGCGATCCATATCCACAGCGACCAGACTTCGCGGAGAATCAATCGTGTCGACGATCGGTCTCAGTTCGAACGCGCCGTGGCCGTCGGCGTTCCTGAAATATCGAATGTGGTCCTCTGACGCCGCGGCAACGGCGACATCGACGTCACCGTCATTGTCAAAGTCCGCCGCGACCAAGCCTGATACGCAGTCGAGCGTGTTCGATACGATCCGCGGACCTGAGAACTGACCGAGTCCGTCGAGATTTTCGAACCAACAGAGGGTATCGGCGCCGCAGAATCCAGCGACCAGGTCAATGTCACCATCGCCATCGACATCGACGGCTGCGATCGACGAGGCGCCACTCAGAGAAATCGTACGATGCCGAGGCGGACCGAAGGCGCCGCGGCCATCAAGATTCTCGAACCAGACAATGGATTTGAGGCCTGGATTCAGACCGCCGGTCGACGCGGCGACATCCATATCGCCGTCTCCATCGAAGTCCCCCAGGGCGACAGGCGCATTAGAGAAATCGTAGTCCGACTCAACTTCACCCACGAGGCGGCGCTCCCCGAAGACCGCGCCTTCGACGGTCTCAAACCAGAAGAACTCATCATGCCCATCGGCGATGACGATGTCCGCGTCACCGTCATTATCGATGTCACCTGACGCCAGGTCGCTGACGTTGCCGGCGTCGACCACTTCCTGGATATCAAACGTCACCAGGGTTTCGCAGGCGTCCAGGATTCCGTTTCCGTCGCAGTCGCCCGCCGCAAGCTCACAGCTATCCGGAACACCGTTGCGATCGCAGTCGTGGAGGGCGATTTCGCAATCGTCGGGAACACCATTGGCGTTACAGTCGTTGTCGAGCAGTTCGCAGTCATCGGGAACGCCGTTGCCGTTACAGTCGCTCATCGCCACGTCGCAGTCGTCGGGGACGCCATTATCGTTACAATCGTTGCCGAGCAGTTCGCAGGAATCCGGAATTCCATTCACGTTGCAGTCATCGACGAGGCCATCGAGAATCTCGCAGATATCGAGTCGGCCCGACGCGTTGCAGTCGTTCTCGGATAGCTCACAACTGTCCGGAATCGCGTTGCCATTGCAATCGGTCTCGGCGGCGCCGATCTCGCAAATATCTCGCACCGCGTTGCCGTTGCAATCGTCGTCCGGCTCGCAATCATCGGGGACGCCATTGCCATTGCAGTCATTCCCGGCCAGTTGGCATTCGTCGGGAATGCGATCGCCGTTACAGTCGTCGCTCTTGTTAAGCAGTACTTCGGCGGCGCCCGTTGCGGCGTTTGCGACGAGAAGATCGAGATCGAAATCGCCATCCACGTCCGCGGCGTCGAGCCGTCCGGAAATCACCTCTGCGCCGGGCATCGCGGCCGCGGCGGCGAACGTTCCCGCCCCGTCCGTGTTTTCGCACCAGAGGAGGAGCCCCTCCGTCGGTCGTGACGTGAGGACATCGAGATCTCCATCTCGATCCAGGTCGAAGGCGAACGCATAGAGCGCGGCGCCGGCGGGCAGGTTGACGCGTGAGGCAAAGGACCCCAGCCCATCGGTATTCTCGTACCAGCCCACGCTGTCATCTTCGTGGGACGTTGTCAGCAGATCGATGTCGCCGTCGGAATCGAGGTCCGCCGCCTGAAACGAAAAGACATCCGACTCCACGTGCCCCGTCGCCTGGGCGGGCCCCAGAGCGCCAAGTCCGTCGGTATTCGCGTGCCAGACGATTTCGTCCGTCTCATACGAAACGGCGGCAATATCCAGATCGGAATCGCCGTCGAAGTCCGCGACAGCAATATTCAGCGGCCTGATCGAAAACGCGCTGGACGCGGGGGTCGTCGCAAAGGTCCCGGCGCCATCGAGATGGGCGACCCAGAACACATAGGAGTCGTTGTCATGGGCCGAAACGATGTCCAGATCTCCATCGCCGTCCATGTCGGCTGGAATCGCGGCGACGGCGCCGTTCGCAAAACTCACGATCGTCTTCCGCGCGCTGAAACCGCCTGCGCCATCGCGGTTCTCGTACCAATCGATCGCACTGTCAAAGAGCCGCGCGGACAGCAGGTCGTTGTCCCCATCGCCATCGAGATCGACCGCGACCAGGTGTTTCACACCATGGGCGTCGCCGTCGATGATGATGGCGTCGCCAAAATCGCCCAGGCCGTTGAGGTTTCTATGCCATTCGATTTTCTGAAGGGTGGACGACGCCACAACGAGATCGGCGTCGCCGTCCGAATCCATGTCGGCCAGCAGCAATGCGCCGCTGTTGGGGGCGTTCGTCGAATAGCCGGGCGCGAAGGCGGGCGCCGTATCAACGACGTCGTCGACGCCATTGGAGTCACAGTCAGTCACACCCGCGGCGCTTGTACTCACAAACGCCAGCGACACCACAACGACGACGCCCATGGCGAAACGGCCACGGCGAATCAAACACTCGACGACGCTCGACATGAATCCGCTCCTCCGGGATATGCGCCCCGGTTCACCCCATGACGCATGAACACGAACGCATGCGGCGCGATGGAACCGGCGCCGCCGCACGGCGTCCGAAGTTCATCTAGTCTCCCATCCGACGGGAACATAACGGACAAGTCGGAATTTTTTGAGAGAATCGAAGATATCCACGACACCCCGGGGAAACGGCTCGTTCATAATGAAGCCGCTGAGGCGTGTCGAGAGGCAGCCCGGATGGATCGAATGAGAGCGGGGCCCCGATTCGGCGGCGGGCGTTATGAACCCCACAACGCCTGCGCTTCGCCCGAAGCCGAACCGAGGCTCTGTCGCGATGACGGCGTGGATCGAGGAATCAGAGAAGCCGCAGGCGCATCACTATTTCGTCCACGCGGCTTTCAACTCGTACTGACCGGCCGGAGCGAGAATCGCAATTGAATCTGTGTCGCGCGACGCGACGCTCACATCCGGCGTCTCGGCGATCGGCCGGCCGTCGATCATCACCGAATCAACGTCGGACGTCGGGACGTGCACGATGGCCGAAGCGTTGGCTGGGATCCGTACATCGAGCAGGATGGCGTCCTTCTCGATCCGCCAGGCGCACTCGACGCGACCCCGCATGGTATCGAGCGAGCCGCGCGCCCATTTCACGGCGCCGCCGGGCGCCGGCCGAATGACGATCTGTGCGTAGCCCGGATGCGACGGGTCGGGGTTGATTCCGACGACGGATCGCATCATCCACTCGCCGACGGAGCCGAGGGCGTAGTGCGCGAAGGAGTTCATGCCGGGGTTCTGGTAGCCGCGACCCTCGACATAGCCGTCCCAGCGTTCCCAGATGGTCGTGGCGCCGTGGTCGATGGCGTAGCCCCAGGATGGCATGCGCCGATTGCCGATGAGTCGATAGGCCTCTTCGTTGTAGCCGGCGGCCGTCAGCTCATTCATCAGGCAGATCGTGCTGTGGAAACCCGTGGCGATGGCGCCGTCGTATCGCTCGAAGGTCTCGACCATGCGTTTGGCCGCGGCGGCCCGCTTCTCCTTCGGCAGCAGGTCGAACGCCAGTGCGATGGCGTAACCGGCCTGTGTATCGCCCGCGATGCGGCCGGCCTCATCGACGTACGCGTGATTGAAGGCCTCGCGGATTCGCTTTGCCAGTTCGCCGTATCGCCGGGCGTCCTCCGTCTGATCTATGGCGGCGGCCATGCGCGAGACGAGTTCCGTCGATCGGGCGAAGAAGGCCGTTGCGAAGACCTCCTTGGGCATCTCGGCGCCATGTTCGGGCCAGCCGTCGAGTCGCAGCGTGTCGGCGTTCAGCCAGTCGCCGTAGTCGTTGTTGCGCTTGTTCTTCCAGAGCAGTTCGGGGTTCTCCCGATGGATCCAGTCGATCCACGCCTTCATTGCATCGAGGTTCTTCCGAATGATGCGCTTGTCGCCGTAGTTGACGTAGCCGGCCCAGGGGACGAAGACGCCCGCGTCGCCCCAGGCGGGCACACCTGAGAATCGCGCCTCCGGGTTGTAGGGATGCGGCGCGAAATCGGGGAAGCGACCGTCCTTTGTCTGGGCGTCGCGCATGTCACGCATCCACTTCTCGTAGAAGGCGGCCATGTTCATGTTGAAGCAGGCGGTCTGGGCGAAGGCGAGGATATCGCCCGTCCAGCCCATGCGTTCGTCGCGTTGCGGGCAGTCGGTCGGCACGCTCATCATGTTGGCGCGCTGCGTCCAGCGGATGTTGGCCCAGAGCTTGTTGAGCAAGGCGTCGGAGCACTCAAACTCGCTCACGATCGGCGGCGCCGAGTGAAGTACGCGCCCCGTCACATCGCTCAGCGCCGGCTTCGCCGTGAGCCCCGTCAACTCCACATAACGGAAGCCGTGGTACGTGAACTGCGGTTCAAATGTGTCGATTCCGTTCGACGCGAACGTGAAGATGTCCGTCTGCGATGCGGCGCGGAGATTCTCCGTATAGATCGTGCCGTCGGGATTCAGAACCTCGGCGTGGCGCAGCGTCACCTGCTGGCCGGGCTTGCCGCTGACTCGCAGTCGACACCAGCCGACCATGTTCTGCCCCATGTCGACGACAAAGACGCCGGGCCTTGGTTCGCTGACCGCGATCGGCTTGATCTCCCGTGTCACTCGAATCGGGTCGTTCATCTGGGCGTCGCGTTCGGCGCCGTTATCATCGAACGTCGCGGCGGCCGGCCACGTCGAGTCGTCGAACGACGGCGAATCGACCGCCTGAATGCGGCGGCGGGCGTCGTAGATGTCGCCGTCGAGCAGGTCCGCCTGGCGCAGCGGGCCTTCTGTCGTGAATTTCCAGGAATCATCGGAAATGAGCTGAACGCGATCGCCGTCGTCGTACTCAACCTCCACCTGCATGAGCAGACGCGGTCGTCGGCCGTAGAAAGCGCGGGGGCGCCCACCGGGCGCGATGCCCGCCAGACCGATGCGCCCCGCAAACCAGCCATCCGCCAGCTGGGCGACAACGACGTTACCGCCGGCGCGAAGCTGTGATGTCACGTCAAATGTCTGGTACTGGATGCGTTTGTTGTAATCCGTCCATTCCGGGGCAAGCTGATGATCGCCGACGCGCTCGCCGTTGAGGCGCAGGGCGTAGAAGCCCTGCGCTGTCACGTAAACCGTCGCGCGGCGGATGGCGGCGTCGCTGCGAAGCGGAAACGCCTTGCGCAGCAGCGGCGGCGTCAGCGGGTTCATTCCCTTCGGTCCATGGGAGACTTTGTCGCCGTCAACGAGGCGGGCTCTGGACCAGTCGTTGTTTTCGATGCTGTCGCTGGCGGAGACGCTGGCGCCCTCTGCGAGGTTGGCGCCATCTCGCAGAACTTCGACTTCCGCCAGCGCGAGACCGAATTCACCGGGACCTCGATGTGCGAGCTTTGTGACGGACAGGCGGACGTAGCGCGCCGTGGCGGCGTCGAAATTCAGGCGGAGCGATTCGACGCCGGGATTGGGAACATCCTGCGCCGTGCGGTCCACGAGCTTCGTGGCGTCGGCGAATTCGGGATTGTTCGCCGATTCGATGTGAAAGCGGATGGGGAACATAAAGCCGGGGACATCTTCGCGCCAATTGTAGGGTCGCGCCGGACAGAGGCGGATTTCATCAAAGGTCTTCACGGCGCCGAGATCGATGACGAGCCACTTGGCGCCGTCGGCGGCCTTGGTGAATTCGGAGTGATAGCCGTTGTTGGCGGGTTGAAATGTGTCGCTGTCGGCGGCTTCACCAATCCACTTGGCGCGCCAGTCCGTCGGCCGCAGCAGGCCCATCGACCAATGGGCGACATCGCTCCAGGGCGACGGGTGATCGTGTTCATCCCAGAGGCGCACGCGCCAGAATGCGTGCGTTCGGGAGACCAGCGGCTTTCCCGCATAGCGGATCAGGGCCGAATCGCTCGACTCGACGCGCGAGGAATCCCACAGGTCGGGCTTGCCGTCGGCGAGGCGGTCTGCCGATGAGGCGACCTGGATCTGGCAGGCCGTCTGGCGGGCGCCGCGCGCGTCGCTTGTCATGACCCAGCTCAGCCGCGGGCGTTCGACATCGATGCCGAGCGGGTTGTCCAGAAACTCGCAGCGCAGTTGCGATGGGGCGTCCGGCGCGGCAAACAGCTCGCCCGATGTTCCGGACAGGAGGATCACAACACACATTGACAACGGCGGGAAACGCTTCATGACGCCCTCGAATGAATGAGATGACGGCCACGCGCAACGTGTCGCCAATGCGCCGTAGCTCGCGTGGAATTCAGGTCACTATTATTCGAGAATCCAGCCGATGCGGTAGGCGACAATTCGCGCGCGAGGGGGAGAATCGTTGCATTGGGCGTATGGAACGCCCGATTTCCGACGGCGCTGACATTCGCTGCTCTGAAAATCAACCGCTGGGACGAGATTCCCAAATCGAGTTGCTGGTACGAGATTCCCTTCTCGTACCCTCCAATCGGCCGGCCCACTGCGTCCGGAACTACTCCCGCGCGAGCGTCGGGAGAATTGCGTCAGCAACCTGCCGATCGCAGGCGTCTTTGGACTTGTGTGTGCCGAGGAATCCCAGGTTTCCGTTGGACACCTCGAAGACTGAAGCGTGTTTCAAGAATGTTCTGGCGCGGCTGTCGAACAACGGTGAAAGAGCATATCGCGTCGTCTGCGGATCGCCGTCATCGTCGATGAGTATCACGATGGCGTGCATCTGCGGATGTTCCGCGAAGAGCGTCGCAACGTCGGCGTCAGTCGGGGCGCTACCCTTGTCTGTCACAACGATCAGGTGTGTCGGATCGGATGGAAGCAGTGACTTCACCGCGGCGCCCAGATCTTCGGAGTCTCCGATCGGCGTATCGTCGAGGACGGCGCACGCGGCGCTGACGTTCGAGGCGCTGCACGGCTGCAGTTCGGATGCGACGGCGTCGTTCGGCGTTCGCATCACCTGAAACCGAGCGTCGGATGGAAGACTCCGGAGTATTCTCTGGGTGACTTTGAGGCCGTAGCGCGCGTAATCCGTCATTGAGCCGGAGCAGTCGACGATCAATGCGACGCGGGAATGGGGACCGATGAAGTCCCCCTCGGCGACGCCCGACGAAGTCGCGACGATGCGCTGATGATTCGAGGCGAACGTCGCCGTCGTTCCCTCTCGCTTCAGTGTGAAGCCCTCGGTCGACTCGACGCGACCATCAAAGGCGAGCCATCGAGACTTGCCCCACGCCTCGGCGGACTTGCGCATCAACTCGTTATCAGGCAGTTCGATAGATACTCGCCACATCCGGCGTCTGGCGAACTCGCCGCGGGAATAGAACGCGCTCTGAAGGGCTTCGCCCGGCTCGCGAACGCGGCCCGATGTTCCCCGCGGCGCGTAGTCCAGGTTGACGATGATCTTCCCATTCGCGCGTTCGACATCGCTAACGCGGCCCGTGAATCGGAAACTCCGGCCCACAAGCTTGCGGCCGAAGTCGTCGAGCGGGCCCGAATCCCTGGCGAGCGCTTCCTGTTCCTGGAGCGCCGTCATGTGACAGTACCAGTCGGCGTAGCGAACGAGTTCGGGTTCGACGCGGCTGAATTCGGGCGGTCCGGCTCGCATCGGGCGAGACGACGGCGGGATCGTCGTCGTGGCCACGGGCGGCGGCGCCTCCTGTTGGACGACGCTCTCACGCTCACTGCAGGCGAGCGAAAACGCAAGAAAGGCGAACATCACGATGGCGGTGTATCGACGCATGAGTTCCTCCGGCAACCTGTGTCTCTGTCAGTCAACGGACAGGACTGTGGATATTAACGGCCCGCGAAAGTCGCGGCGACGCCAGACAATCAGAGCCTCGCTGTGCTCAGCGTGGCGAACTCGTTCGCTCGCTGGTACGGGAATCGCTTCTCGTACCCTCCGCTGTCTCGCTGGTGCGAGAATCCCTTCTCGTACCCTCTGCTGTCTTCCTGGTACGAGAATCCATTCTCGTACACTCCGCGGCAGGAATCCCTTCCTGCGAATACGGCGTGGCCCATCCCTTCAGCGATGGCCTGCCAGGTGTCGGGACGAGAAGGGATTCTCGTCCCAGCAGCATCCACCCGGCCCACTGAATTGGCGCCCCACCCGGCCATATGCTTGCCTTGCGGGGCAAGCATGCCACGCCGTTTATCGCGTTCGATCGACGACGACGCGGCCGGCTTTGATGACTTTCGCGACGGGATTGACGCCGACGTTGTAGGCCCAGCGATTCACATTGGGCGTCTCCAGGATCACAAGATCCGCCTGATGTCCGATGGCGATGGCGCCGAGGCGATCGGCTCGACGGAGGGCCGCGGCGGCGTTGGCCGTGCAGGCGACAAGGGATTCGAGCGGTGTCATCCGCAGCATCGTTGCGGCCATCGACATGATCAGCGGCAGGGATTCGATCGTACACGACCCCGGATTGACGTCCGTCGCGAGGGCCACGGGCAGCCCCGCCTCGATCAGCTTCCGGGCCGGCGCCACAGGCGAGCCGAGGAAGAACGAGCAGCCGGGCAACACGACGGGAATCGTCTTCGAGGCCTTCAGCGCGGCGATATCCTCGTCCGTCACGCATTCAAGGTGATCGGCGCTGACGGCGCCGAGTCCGCAGGCCATGGCCGTCGCGCCAGTCCACGTGATCTGTTCACTGTGGATCTTCGGCGCGAGGCCCGCGCTCCTGCAGGCGGTGAGGAATCGGCGGGACTGTTCGAGATTGAAAGCCCCGCGTTCACAGAAGACGTCCGCGAATTCGGCGAGCCCCTCGTCGACCACCTGTTTCAGCAACGCCGGATCGAGCATCTGATCGAGATAGGCGTCCGCCCTGCCATCGAATTCGGGCGGGATCGTGTGGGCCGCGAGGTAGGTCCCGATCATCTCGACCGGTGTCTGGCTGGCGACGCGACGGATGGCGCGGAGCGTCTTGAGTTCGTGCTCGGGGGCGAGACCGTAGCCGGACTTGGCCTCGATCGTCGTCACGCCGTATTCGAGCATGTGGCGAACGCGAGGCAGCGACTGGGCGACGAGATCGTCTTCACTGGCGGCGCGGAGCATGCGCACGGAGTTCCTGATCCCCCCGCCCGCTTCAAGGATCTCAATATAGCTTGCGCCAGCGATACGTTGCTCGAATTCGTTCTCGCGCGAACCCGCATAGACAACGTGTGTGTGGCAATCGATCAGACCGGGCGTCAGCGTACCGCCACGCGCGTCGATGACGTCGGCGTCGGCGGATGCGGGCGTCTCCTTTCGCACACCAAACCAGGCGATGCGCTCGTCCTCAATGATGAGCGCCGCGTCCTCGATAATCGGCGGTCGCCGCATCGTGTCTCCGCAAACGGGCCCCGGCGGGACGGCGACGAGCTGGGCGATATTCTCAATGCGTGTCTTCATGCGTGTCTCGATCGTGTTGAATGCGGCGCGGGCTGCGCGATACGAACCTGTTGTGATTGCGAGCGACGGACTCCACATCAAGGCGCCCTGCCAACCGCATGGCGCCGCTCGGCGCGCTTCACAGTAATTTAACGGAAGCCGCGGCGATTCCTCCGGGTTTTCAATTGCATTGCCCGCGTTGCGTCGGCAATATGTTCGGCGCTCAAACGACACGCCGACTCGTGTCGACATTTTCTCATGGCTCGCGCCAACGTTTCCGTTCGCACAAGGCGCATTTCCCAACAAAGGAGTGGCAGGCAATGTTCCCCAACCATCTTCGCTCTCGGTCTCTCAGTCGGCAAGGCCGCCCGACACTGGCGGCGCTGACCGGCGTCGGCGCCGTGTCGCTGTGCGTATCGCTGGCCAGCGCGTCCATCCCGACGGGCTACTACGATGGCGTCAACGCGACGAACGCCGCGGACATGCGAACGACGGTCCACGAGGCGATCGACGATCACACCCGCTATCCCTACACATCGAGCTCGACGGACACGTGGGACATTCTGGATGACGCGGACGAGGATCCGAACAACAGCTCCAACATTCTCGATCTCTACAAGAACGCGTCCTACACGAAGGCCGGCGGCGGCAACAGCTACTACAATCGCGAGCACTCGTGGCCCAAGAGCTACGGCTTCCCGATCGACAACAGCTCGAACTACCCCTACACGGACTGCCATCATCTCTTCGCCTGCGACGACGGCTACAACTCGTCGCGGAACAATCGGTACTACGACTATTGCGACGCCGGCTGCGAGGAGAAGCCGACCGACTCCAACAATGGCCAGGGCGGCGGCAGCGGAACCTACGCCGGCAATTCCAACTGGCGAGGCACGGACACGTGGGAGACGTGGATCGGTCGCAAGGGCGATGTCGCCCGGGCGCTGCTCTATCTGGACGTGCGATACGAAGGCGGAACCCACGGGATCACAAGCGTGGCCGAGCCCGACCTGATCCTGACGGACAACCCGGCCCTGATCGTGTCCGACACGTCGAGCAACAAGAGTACGGCGTACATGGGCCTGCTGAGCGTTTTGCTCGAGTGGCACTACCTCGATCCCGTGGATGACGACGAACGCGTCCGCAACGACATCGTGTACGGCTACCAGGGCAATCGAAACCCGTTCATCGATCATCCCGAATGGGTCGAGTGCATCTTCGAAGGCGTTTGCGCCCGGCCCTGGATCAACGAGTTTCACTACGACAATGTCGGCGGCGACACGGGCGAGTTCGTCGAAATCGCCGGCTACGCGGGAACGGACCTGACGGGCTGGACGGTCTACGGCTACAACGGCTCGGACGGGACCTACTACAAGACGGCCGGCCTGTCCGGCTCGATCCCCGATGACGGCGACTGCATGGGCGTCGTCAGCGTCGCCTTCAGCGGTATGCAGAACGGACCGGATGGTCTCGCGCTCGTGGACGACAACGGGGATGTCGTGCAGTTCATCAGCTATGAAGGCGATTTCACGGCGACCAACGGACCGGCCAGCGGCATGACCAGCGAAGACATCGGCGTCAGCGAAACGACGAGCACACCTGTCGGCTACTCGCTCGCCGTTTCGGGGAGTGGCGATCACGTGTCGCTCTTCACGTGGCAGTCGGCGGCGGCCAGCACGGAGGACAGCGCCAACACGAGCCAGTCGCTGGCCGGCTACTGCGCCGGTTCCGGCGGCGGCGGCTCCGGCGTCGCCTGGATCAACGAACTTCACTACGACAACGACGGCGCCGACACAAACGAATTCGTCGAAATCGCGGGCACGGCCGGACTGAACATGAGCGGCTGGTCGATCGTCGCCTACAACGGATCGAACGGCGCGTCCTACAGCACGACGAACCTGATGGGCACGATCAGCGATCAGCAGAACGGCTTCGGAACGCTGGCGTATTCAATCAGCGGTCTGCAGAACGGCGCCCCCGATGGCATCGCGCTGGTCGACGACAACGGCGATGTGGTTCAGTTCCTCAGCTATGAAGGCGACTTCACGGCGACGAACGGACCGGCCGACGGTCTGACAAGTGTGGATATCGGCGTCAGCGAGCCGTCGACCACGACGGCGGGCTACTCGCTCCAGCTTTCCGGCACGGGAAGCGAGTACTCGGACTTCACGTGGCAGTCGGCGGCGGCGCACACGAGTGGCCTGAAGAATACCGGCCAGACGTTCAACTGATCCAACCCCGAATCGACATCGGCCCGCGACGCCTGAATGCGGGCCTGAAGTGAGTCAACCAACGTCCCCGCGAGGCGATCTTCGCCCCGCGGGGACGTTGTCCGCTATGATGGTGGCATGATCCACCTGCCGCCCCAAACCGTCGAGGCCCTGCTGGAATCGCTGAACTGCGGCGCGATGCTGCTGGATCGCAGCGGTCGCATTCTGATCGCCAATCGGCGTCTGATCGACATGATGAAGACGCCCCTGCCCTGTCTGCGCGAACGACGGTTCGAAGACATCTACGACGATGAAAAGGACCGACGGCGCGTGCAGGAGCGCATGGCGGAATTCGGCGAGGCTCGGGAAGGCGAGTTCTATCTGCCGCGTGTCGACGGCACGCATCTGCCGGTGATTCTGTCGAGCCGGCCGCTGGGCGACGGGGAACCGCTGTCGAACTACATGGTCGTGACGGCGATCGACATCTCGAAGCAGAAGGCGGCCGAGGCGCGGCTGTCGGAGGACTATCACACAATCGCGCAGCTGAGCGATACCGTGCTGACGCAGGCTCTGGATCTCAAGCACTACTCGGAAGACCTCGAGCAGATGGTGCGTGATCGGACGGAAGAGATCCGCGAGGCCAACATGGAGGCGATCACGATGCTGGCCGTCGCGTGTGAAACGCGTGACGAGGACACGGGCTCGCACGTGCTGCGGATTCAGCGATACACGGAGCAACTGGCCCGCGAGCTGCGCCTGCCGGAGACCGACGTCGAACGCTTCGGCTACTCGGCGATTCTGCATGACGTGGGGAAGATTGTCGTGCCAGACGACATCCTGAAGAAACCCGGACTGCTGACGCTGGAAGAGCGCGAGATCATGCAGCGGCATGCGCCGGAAGGTGAGCGCATTCTGTCCAGCAAGCCCTTCTTCGACACGGCGCGGGCCATCGCGCGCAGCCATCATGAGAACTGGGATGGTTCCGGCTATCCTGACGGCGCAAAGGGCGAGGCGATTCCGCTGGCGGCTCGCATCGTCCACGTGGCCGACGTCTTCGACGCCCTGACCAGCAGGCGCGTCTATAAGCCGGCCTGGTCACGGGAAGACGCCGCCCGAGCGATTCGGGAGGGCGCCGGACGAATGTTCGATCCGAGTGTCGTCGCGGCGTTTGATTCCCTGATGCGGAACGGCGGCCTCGAGGCCGACGACACACGTTTGTCAGTCGATATGTCGTCAGATACTGGCGCATCGTCATGAAGTTTTGAGACCTGGACGGCGCCTGTCGCATCAGTCGGGCCCCTGGCGGCCGCCGCCAGACCGACATTCCCGGTCCCTGTCCACTTCCCGGAGAGTCTGACGAAGTTGTCATCAATCCGTGATTTCCGCGTGTCATCACGTCGATGAGTGATGCAGGAAGTGATGGAAGGACTGACTCTGACAACGGCGGAGGCGTTACTGGAAGCGCTGCATTGCGGCGCCCTGGTCATCAATCGGGACGGACTGATCCTTCTGGCCAACGAGGAGGCGGCCGACCTGATGAAGTGGCCGATCGGCGATCTGAACGGACGCATGGTCCCATCGCTCTATGCGGAAGGTCCGGAACGCGACTATCTCAATCGCATGATCGCCAACTTCGAGGTGCCGAGACAGATTGAGTACCACGTTCCGACCCGCGACGGAGGGAAAGTCCCCGTCATCATCAGCAGCAATCTGCTGGGCAGGACGCCGCCGCTTTCGCACTACAAACTCGTCACACTGACGGATATCAGCCGGCAGAAGTCGATGCAGAAGCGACTCGCCGACGACTACCAGACCATCTCCCACCTGAGCGACAAGGTCCTCGATCAGGCCCTCGATCTCAAGCATTACTCCGAGCGTCTCGAGGGCATGGTCCGCGAGCGGACGCTTGAACTGCACGAAGCCAATATGGAGTCGATCTACATGTTGGCGCTGGCGTGCGAGTCTCGTGACCAGGATACGGGGCTGCACATTCGCCGGATCAAGTGCTTCACGGAGGAGCTCAGCCGGGAACTCGGTCTGAGCGAACGGGAAATCGAGATCTACGGCTACTCAGCGATCCTGCACGATGTCGGAAAGGTCATGATTCCGGATCACGTTCTGAAGAAGCCGGGAAAGCTGACGCCGGCGGAACGTCGCGTCATGGAGATGCACACGGCCGAAGGTGAACGCATTCTCTCAGACTCTCCCTTCTTCAGTATCGCGCGAACGATCGCCCGAAGCCATCACGAGAACTGGGACGGAAGCGGATACCCCGACAACGTCCGCCATGAGGACATTCCGCTCCCGGCGCGAATTGTCCGCATCGTCGACGTCTACGACGCGCTCATCAGCCGACGCGCCTACAAGCCGGCATGGCCGAAGGAAGAAGCGCTGCGGATCATTCTCGACGGGGGTGAAAACCTGTTTGATCCGATTGTCCTGCGCGCCTTCGAAACAATCATGGGGCGCGGCGGGTTCATTGCCGAATCAGAAACGCCGTCACGTCTGACATGCGCGACGACGCACGCCTGACGCGATCACTCATTCGACATCGCGGAATTCCGAGAGGTCCTTCTCGAAGATAATGAGGTTCTCGCTGCGATCCGGATCCCAGCGGACGCCCGCGATGTTGTAGCCCATCTTGATCGCCATGTGCAGAATCGGGCGATGACCGTTGTGGCATTCCATTCGTGAGAAATGATATTCGCGTTCGGCGGCCCAGGCGCACATCGCTTCGTGCAGCTGGGACGCGATGCCGACACGGCGCATGTCGGGCCGAACACCGCTGAGCCACGCAAAATAGACGCTGGGTTTCAGTTCGAATCCCGTGGCAAAACCGACGGGTTCTCGATCGACGTTGGCGACAAGCAACAGCGTGTTGTAGCGGCCCAGGAGGCGTCGGCGGAAGAACTCGACATCATGCGGCGGACGGAATATCTCGTTGTACAGATTCGTGATCAGCGGCAGTTCGCCCGGCCCGACGACGACGACTTCTGCATTGGCCATCAGTCCATCCTCCCCCGCATCCATCATACGATTCATGATCCACGCCGACGCTCGGACCCAGAGGCGCCCGCCGATCACGAAGGCGACAATTCTCCGATCGTCTTACGCGTCCCGAATCGCCCTGAGCAGGTTGGCCATTTCCAGGGCGCTGAGCGCGGCGTCCGCCCCCTTATTGCCGGACTTGGCCCCGGCCCGCTCAATTGCCTGCTCCAGCGTGTCTGTGGTCAGGACACCGAAGCCGATCGGAACGCCCGTCTCCAGCGACACACGCGCCACGCCGCGCGACGCCTCGCCTCCGATGTGCGTGTGATGTGTCGTCTGTCCGCGAATCACGCATCCGATACAGATCAGGGCGTCGTACCTGCCGCTCTCCGCGGCGACCTTGGCGGCGATCGGCAGTTCCCAGGCGCCGGGCACCCAGATGTTCACGACCGCGCCGGCGTCGGCGCCATGTCGGACGAGCGCGTCGCGGGCGCCCTCCAGCATGCGCGATGTAATGAACTCATTGAAACGGCTCACGATGACGCCGAAGCGCAGGCCGTGACCGTCCAGCTTTCCAACAATGCCTGTCTGGTTCATAGGTGAGATTCTAATTCGTGACTCGGGAATCGGTCCACCCGGCCCCGCCTCGGAACGCGAGTCGCATGAATCACGAATCGTTGTGGCGCGTTTTCGGACCGGCGGATGACTCAGCGCCTGGTCGCGGACCCGACGCACGTCGAAACACAACGCGTCAGCGACACGGCCTACGACGACGCCTGGACGGGTTTTCTGGCGCGAAAGAGGTCATAATTCAGCCAGCCGCGGCGGAACATCTTCGACATGCAGCCCAGAAATCCGACGCGACCGCGGAAGCCCTTCGTCGCCTTCCACGAGGCGAAGAAACCGCCGCCGCGAATTTCATCGAGCCCGTCGTCGAGGGCGTCGGCGACATGGAGGGCCGCGTCCTCATGATGCAGCAGTTCGAACCCGTGGGTGCGAAACGCGTCCTTGTACTCGGCGGCCGACCAGAGATGGAGATTGGAATTGAACTGGCTCGGCAGCTTGTTAAGCCATTCGATCGGCGCAAACATGAGTTTGCGCGTCGTCGTGATATCGCCCAGGCAGAGGGCGCCGCCGGGCTTGAGGATGCGACGACATTCGCCGAGGAAGTTGTTCTTCTTCGCGTAATGCAGCGCCGACTCCAGATTGAAAATGACATCGACGCTGTCGCTCTCCAGCGGCAGGTTGTGGGCGTCTCCCTGCAGAAATCGCGGTCGAGACGCGGCGCTGTTCCATCGCCGGGACGCGGCCCTGACACTCGTGCCGAGGTACTCCAGGCCGATGAGACGGGCGGGTTTGTACCTGTCGAAGATCCAGCCGGAGGGACCTCCGATGCCACAGCCGACATCGAGAACGACGGAATCGCTCGTGATCGGCGTGTCGCCGAGGAGCTGCCAGACGAGCGACTGCTGATGTTCGTCAAACGTCTCGTTACCGCGCACTGCGGCGTAGCCACAGTTGTAACCGCGCAGATTGCGCGCCTGCGTGAGCTTCCAGTTCGGCTCGTAATGCGCCTGCATCGTGCGCTGGGACATGTCAGCGAACCCTCACTCGTCACGGGGCCCTCGCCGCCGCGACCTCCTGCCAGCCTAAAGCGATCGATTCGCCGCGCCTGGGGGGCGTTCGGGGCATCGATCGAACGGGGCGGCATTGTATTCGCAAATCGCGCGTCGGGGTACGTCTGTCAGGACATCAGAATCCGCGTTCGCGGCGGCGTCGAGGGGGCCGTCGGGATCAGGGGGCGAGCAGTCGATCCGAAACGAAGGGCTGAATATCGCGACCATCGACCAGGGTGTCGCCGTTGACATCGAACAGGCAGATATCGTCGCCCAGCTCGCTCGGTTTGCGAAGGGCGAGGATCATCGCGGAAATCGACGAATAGAGCGGCTCGCAATCGTCCGGCGCGAAATTGGCGTTGCAGTCCGAACTTGCGCCGAACATGAGGTCGTTCCCGTCGTGCGCGCCGTTGCCGTTGCAGTCCGGGACGATGCGCATGAAATAGACATCCTGCTCGCCGTTGAACGTCGCGGCAAAGGCGAGATTGGCGCCGTTCTCGTCGGAGATCATGTGGTAGTAGTCGCCGATCTTGCTCTGGTTCGGATAGCCCAGCGTCGGATCGTACATCGGCGTGATGGGCGTACTCGGCGCCCAGTGATCCCCCGCGTCGATCGAATAGGAGTAATAAACCTCCGAATCGATGGCGTTCAGGGAATTCCGCGTGTCGTTCCAGATCGCGTCGATCCGGCCGTTGGGGGCGACGGCCATCGTTCCGAACCACTGATTCGATGTGAGCAGCGGCGGATCATCGTTCACGCGAATCGGCGCCGTCCACGTGGCGCCGCCGTCTTCGCTTCGAATAAACATGACATCCAGTCGATCGGCGCCGGGCGGATCGACGGACGCCAGCACATAGACCCAGTCGGCAAAGGCGCCCAAGCGCGGATCGGCCGCGATCCAGACGTGGCCAAGGAGTCCGCCGGGGTTGGGGAACTGGCCGAAGATCGTCAGGCCGCCGAGATCGATCGTCTGCGACGTCGTCAGGAACCCCGGTGTCTGGGCGGAATTCTGTGCGTTGGTGGACTTCTGAAACAGGTGCGACTGCTGGTTCAGCGCGGCGCCCGCGAGGTAGAGCGTTCCGTTGGATGACACATCGAGCGTGCCCCATTTGATGGCGGGTTGCGGCATCGTGAGCGGCGCCTCGAACGATGCGCCGCCATCGGCCGATCGCGTGAAGTCGGCGCCGAAGCAGCAGGAGAACTGCCGATTCCACGCCTGATAGATGAAGCCGCGGCCGGGTCCGTTCGAGCGATCCACTGCGATCCACTGCTTGTCGCCGCCAAACGCGTCAACGGGGCTGGACCACGTCGCCCCACCGTCCACGGATTTGAACAGCTCGGCGGACGTTTCGGAGCTGAGGCTCGAATAGTAGAGGTTTCCATCGGCGTCGGCGTCGAGAACGGGATCGCTTCGAAACTGCCCCGGATCCAGGACGCCGGGAAAGGTCCATGTCGCGCCACCGTCAACGCTGTATCCGATCCCGGCCTGCCGGAAGTTCGACGCGATCGTGTCAAACTGACGCCAGCCGATCGCGATGCGCGACGGATTGGTGGGATCAATCGCCATCGACGGCTCATTGGCGGCGTCGCCGAGAACGTTGGCGCCAAGGGCGTCCACGTTGACCTGCACGGCTGTGAACGCGCCCCGCGTGACGGGCGCGCTGCGGGGCGCGGCGCCCGGCGTATGCGGCGCAGGAATTCCGGGCGGGTCGTCCGGCGCTTCCGGAAGATAGCGCCCGGACTCGGCCGACTGGGCGTGGACCACGCCGGCCATGAACAACGGAACGAGCCCGCACGCAACTCGAAAGCTCCACGGACGCAATCGCATACAGGCGACGAAATTCCACGGGATTCCTGACTTCATGCGCAACGTACCCCTCACTCCCGAAAGGCGATCGACACAGAAGGCTGACAGCTGGCGCGCAGCAACCTCCGGCGACGGGATCCGGCGTCCCGATGTTGCATGGCATTGTCGCGTATTCGGGCGGGTGATTTCAACCGGCGACGGGAATCAATTCGGGCCGGCGATGTAATCGTGGAGGTACTGGAGCGTTTCGGCCGTGTCTTTCAGCTCACGGGCCATGATGTCGCCGCTGGATATGATGCCGACGAGTTTGCCATCCGTGTCGAGCACGGGCAGATGGCGCATGCGGTTCCTCGTCATCGCGCTCCGGCAGGCGTCCAGTGTGGTCTCCGGCGTGCAGCAGGCGATGCGTTCCGTCATGACATCAACGACCTGGGTCTTCCTCGCGTCGCGCTGTTCGGCGACAATCCGATTCATCAGATCGCGTTCCGTGAAGATGCCGGCGATTTCGCCATCCCGCATCACGAGCACGGAACCAATGTGCGATTCGTGCATCATCTGGGCGGCCTCGAACGCCGTCTTGTTGTGCGCGATCGTGGCAACGTCGTTTCCTTTTACGGCCAGGATGTTTCGAACAGTAGACATGTGGAGCGCCTCAATGGACTGATTCAGCCCCCAACCAGTACCAATTGTATGCGCGGATTGTTCGAATTCGCCAGCAAAAACCGACGCATCGGCGCCACAGACGCGCGCAATACGCTTTTTTTACCGTAAAACCGCCAGTGTCAGGCGCAGCCCAGCTTTCGACGGATCAGGTCGGCCCGTGCGGCGCTGCGCTGTTCCCCTGTCAGTTTGCCGCCGTGGGCGTTCTGCAGGTGCGCGGGCTGCGTCTCGAGAAAGAGCTCGTTCAGGACTTCGATCGGGATGTCCTTGATGCGACCGATGTGGACGCCGAGCCGGATGTGCGACAGGTGCAGGAGCGTCTCCTCGCTGCTGATGGTTCGTGCGTGACGGAGGGTACCGTAGGATCGATAGATGCGATCGTCGAGGGCGCGCGACTTCTCGTCGAGCAGCGCCTGTCGCGCCATTCGTTCATAGTCAACGATACGGGGGACGATCGTCGAACGGAACTCGCTGACGATCTCCTTTTCGGCGCGGCCCAGCGTGACCTGGTTGCTGACCTGGAAGAAATCGCCCGTCGCCTCAGTGCCCTCACCGAAAAGACCTCGGACGGCGAGATTCATGTCCTTCGCGGCGCGAAGCACACGTTCGATTTCACCCGTCAGTTTCAGGGCGGGCAGATGCAGCATGACCGACACGCGAATACCCGTGCCGACGTTGGTCGGGCAGGCGGTCAGGTAGCCATATCGCGGATGAAAGGCGTAGTCGACCTGGCTTTCGATGGCGTCGTCGAGCTTGTCGATCGCCGACCAGATCTCATCCAGCTGCATGCCCGCGCGAACGACGTGCATGCGCAGATGGTCCTCTTCGTTGACCATCACGACAGTGTTCTGATTCTCGGAGACGGACACGCCGCGAGCGCCCTTGGCCTCGACCAGCTGCCGGCTGACGAGATGACGCTCGACGAGCACCTGGCAACCCAGCTCATCGAGCGAATCGACATCGATATAGGTGAATTCCGGCCGGAAACTCGAGGATTCGAGTCGCTCCTTCAGGAAGCCCGCCAGCTCGCTTCGCTGCGTGTGCGTCGCGCGACTGAGAAAGGGAAACCCGTTGACGTTGCGGGCCAGTCGAATCCGGGAACTGATCACGATATCCGAAAGCGGTCCGCCGGCGCCGAGCCAACAGCCCGGTTTGCTCATGATCTGGTTGATCGTCATGGCGTCTCCAGCGAGCGGATCGTATCGCGAATCTGGGCGGCGTCTTCAAATCGCTCATCATCGACGGCGCGCGTCAGTTCGCGCCGAAGGCGGATCAGATCTCCATCCGTGCAGCGCGCGGCGCCGTGCCGCCGAGGTGTCTTCCCCACATGATGCGAGGCGCCCTGATGGGCCCGTTCGATCAGCGGATTGAGGGCCTTCGCGAAGGCGTCGTAATCGGCCGGACAGCCCAGCACGCCCTTGTTACGGAACTCGACGAATGTCAGCTTGCACTGCGGGCAGGTCAGACCAGCCACCTGCTGCTCCGGCGACTTACCGGACTGCACGAACGCCGTGAGCTGCGCCATGACGTTGACGGGCTTTGGAAGGACACCTTCCTTCTCGGCGCAAGCCTCGCAAAGATGCCGCTCCCGCTTCTCACCTCCGTCGAGAATGTTCGTGAGGTGAACCGTCGCAGGTTGCTCGTGACACAGTTGGCAGGATGGATGCATGGGTGATGATGACCCGTTTATCGGAATTACGGGACGTTCCGCCGCCCCGGGATCCTGACTGACTCAACCATTCTATCGTCAATCATAGGCGTAATCATCACTTACGGTCACGATTCCCGCGATCTTATTGGCTGATCGACGCCCAATATCCCGCAAAACGCCGCCTGTGTGACGATTCAGCTCGACGCGCGGGCCCAAAGCGTCATCGGCGAATCGCATGGGCGGGTCGGCGTATAAACGGGCTCGCGACGGATTTCGGGGGGCGGGATCGCGATCCGGAATCCCGACACGAACGACGCCAATCCGACCGGCGCGGCGCCCCAACGCGCTGAGGCCTCTTCACGATGTCAGTGCGGGGCGCTGAAAGCCACAAAGGGCGCTATGGGAGGAAGGTAGCGGCGCAGTCGCGTGTTTCCCAGACGCGAACGCTGACGAGCCGAACCCCGGCCGGAAGGACGGGAGCGAACGTCTCGCCGATGTGCCTGGCGACACGTTCCGTCGTCGGGTTATCCGGCTGGAGCGACGGGAGATCGTTCAGGAACGTGTCGTGCAACTCGCTGGTGATGGCGCGAAGCTTCGGCTGGAGGACCGTGAAATCCGCAAGGACGCCCATGCCGTCCAGCTCCTCGCCTTCGACGACCACTTCGACGGGCCAGTTGTGACCATGGAGGGGCTCGAGGGAGCCGTCGAGCAGCGTGAGCTGATGCGCGGCGCTGAATTCGGAACGGAGCGTGAGCTGGTAACGAGGCATGATGCGGTTCCTACGACGTGGCGCCGGCGTCCGGCGACGCGTTCGTCGACGATTCGCGACGATCGAGCGCCGTCGTCACGGGGACGGCGAGCGCGACGATGATCGTGGGCAGGATCTGGAGGAAGAGTCGGGAAGGCGTCTGATCGTTGAGCGCGAAGACGTATTCCTTCGTCAGCGTGAAGACGCAGACATCCACAGCCAGCAGCGCCCCCGTCAGCGCGAGGGCCCGCCATCGCATGACCGCCTTCGGCGACAGCGCCACGACGATGATCGCCGCAGGCGCCAGCCAGAACGCCAGATTGAAGGACGCCCAGCCGAAGGCGTGATTCGCCAGCGACGTGATCGCCTCGCCATGCCAGCCGAGCTGACTGACGTCGCTGACAACATCGTCATTATCCACGAGCGCAAAGACGACGACGATCGCGATGGCGAGGGCCGCAACAAGTCGCCACGCCTCCGTCGCGCTGCGTCGAAACGCGGACAGAACTTCGGGCGCGAGCATGACGGCGGCGACGACCGCCGCGAGCACATGGCCCTCGCGCTTCATGACGCCGGCGCCGATCAGCAGAACCAGGGCGACAACGATGTTGTGGATTCGGCGTTCCGACATCTGCGCCATCAGCATGAAACAAACGGCGGCGGCGAGGAACGCGGCCATGGGCATATCGGCGTAACCGGGCCGATAGGCGTGGACACTCGCCAGTGGCAGCGACATGACGAAATAGGCGGCGATCAGGGCCGGCGGCCATGCGCCGAGCCGAAGCCGAAGCGCCCCCAGAATCGTCAGTGGCGTCGCGACGAAGAAGCCGAACCACGGAAACGTCGCCAGTGTCTCGCTCCAGCCGCCTTTCATCAGCGGCAGGTAGGCCGCGCAGAGCGGCAGGTACACGGGATACTGAGGGTTGGCGCCGCCCAGGTAGTACGGATCGTCCTTATCGAAAGAGAGATGATCGCTTTCCGCGATGACCTTCGCCTTGAAGAGCCAGAAGGTCGTCGCGTCGTCATCCCGGATCGTCACGGTCGACAGACCGGGAACAATTCCGAGCAGCTTGGCGCCGAGGCTGATGGCAAAGAGAGCCGCCAGGACAACCACCACGCCGCCGGTCCGTCCCGTCCCGGCGAAGGTCGACATCGCACGATTCGGGTTCGACGCCGACTTGTCTCGGCGCAGGATCGTCACGGCGACGGCGATCAGCAGCGAGAGACCACTGACGAGCCCCGCGAGGGACGCGCCTGTCAGGCGAAGCATCGCGAAGAGCAACAGAAAAAGCAGGATCTGGCCGACGAGCCAGCCGCCGCCGAGTGTGAGCAGGAGGCCCGCAAGCCCCGCGCGGCGCGTGCGAACGATCGCCATGCCGGCGAGCCAAGGCGCGAGAACACCAATCAGGACCCACAGGTTCATTTGGCGTTTCTCCGCAGGATATAGCAGTGGTCGGCGAGCTGGGCGACGGGCCGGGCGTCGATCATCGTGTCGTCGGGCAGCGTGAGAATCTGGTCATCCGGACTGTAGCGAGCGCCATCGCTCTTGATGACGACGATCAGATCCGCGCTGGCGCAGTCTTCGGTCTCCACGAGTTTCGGGGCGACGAGGTAGGCCAGTCGATGCCTGATCATGAACGCGTCGCCGCTGTTGGTGACGACGCAGTAGCGCATCCCGGGATCGGTGTTCTCAACGAGAAGGTCGGCGGCCCAGGCGACTTCATAGGAGCGATGCGATCGGGCCCATCGATCGACGCGCTGATCGAGCTTCGAGAACTGCTCGACTTCCTCTCTCGAATTCTCAAAGAGGTTTCGCGTGGCGCGGGCGTCTTCGATTGCCCAGACAACGACGATGATTCCGATGACAGCGACGATCGACAGACGACGCCGGCGGAGCCCCGCCATCAGGAGAACGAACCCGGCGGCGACGACGATCAGCAGCGCGAGGACGGAAATCGCGCTTTCGCCAAGGATCGAAGGTCCTCGCAGGAAGTTGACGCTGTAAGGTTCGAACGGCTCGCGGCCGGCCCACTGGTCCGCCGCCATCGCAAGACGCTCTGTCATTGTCAGCGAGGGAAAGGCCATCCGGCGGATCACGACATCGCCATCCGCCTCGGGAAACTGAAAGCCGATGCGATGGATCGAATCGGGGGGAACCGTCACGGGAAATCTGACGATCGCCGGATCTTTCCCGAGGATCGCCTGGGTCGAATCGAACTTGTACGCCTGCGCGTCAGTTGGCGTTCCATCGGCGTCCAGCGCCCGGACCTGCCAGAGGAAATAGACCGTCTGTCGCGTCGGCGCCTCGGCGTCGGGCAAAGCGACGGAGACTTCGGCGATATGGCTGACATCGGGAGCGAGGTTCAGCGGCGGCGAGATCAGGCTGACAGGTCGGGCGCCCTGTCGTGCGAGGCGCACACCTTCGCTCGTATTCCCCTTGGGTGTCGCGTTGATCTTGGCGCCTTCGAGGTCGGAGAGCGTCTTCGTGTCCCACGTCCACGCGGCGCCGGTGTCCATCAGGACCAGGAGCGGAAACAGACAGCCGGCGAGGATCAGCAGCCCCCCCACCGCCATCATCGCCAGTTGACCAGTGGTTCGCGGCGGCGAAACGCCGACCGCGTTTGTCGATCCTTCGTTCTGCGTCATCAAGGCGTACCATGCCCGAAGCCGCGCACTTAGGCAATACGCGGCTTCGGGCGTCGGGTGTTGTTACACGCGCGTCTCAATTCGCCATCGCCATCTTCGGCGAGCCGCCCGTGATCTCCTTCACGAGGGCGTCGGCGTTGTAGAGATTCTTCAGCGTTTCGATGATCGCCCGGGCGTCGACACCGACGGATCGCCCCTGCCGCTCGTCGAACTGGAAGTCCCAGACAAGGCTCTCGATATTCCCGTCGAACACGATGCCGATGATATCGCCGTTTCGATTGAGCATCGGGCTGCCGGAATTCCCGCCGATGATGTCGTTGGTTGTGATGAAATTGAAGGGCGTCGAGAGATTCAGCCTGCTCTTGCCCCTGACCCATCGCTCGGGAAGGTCGAACGGCGGTCGATTGTGATGCGCCTCCGCGTGTTCGAACGCGCCGCCGATCGTCGTGAAGGGATCGACGTTGCGGCCGTCTTCATGCTGACCCTTCACGGTTCCATAGGCCAGTCGAAGCGTAAACGTCGCATCGGGATAGACGCGCTCGCCGTACTTGGAGAATCGGGCGTCGGCGATATCGGCGTAGGCCTCCGTCTCAACGCTCTCGAAGATATCCTCGTACCGCTTGCGAAGGGCCAGACCGTGACGATCGATCTGCATGGCGAACTTGATCATCGGATCGGAAGACGCGTTGATGGCCTCCAGCCCCCCTTCGTACAGACTCCGGCGGACATTGATGTCGGCGAGCTTCGTGCCGGCCAGCAGCGCGGCGGCGCGGCTGCCCGGATCGACGCCGCCGAGGGCGTCCGCGACGGCCGGATGATCGCCGCCGAGGATGCGCGCGATGCGCATCAGGCCGTCCTCCAGGCGAACGCGCTCAAGCTCCATGTGAATCGGCGCCTCGGAGAAGAGATCGAGTTCCAGCGAGGCGAGCGACGCGTCGCGATATTCCGGCAGGCGCTCGGCGTCCGGCTTGGCGCGCTCCGTCGCCGCGCGAACGAGTTTCGTGGCGATGCCCTGCAGCCTGCACAGGCCGGTTCGACGATTCTCCAGCAGGAAGTAGGCGCGGTACCAGCTGTTGACTTCCCGGATGGCGGCGTCGAGGCGCGCCCAGGGATCGCTCCCCGCGTCCTTGTTGGCGTTCATCCAGAAGCTTCGCAGCGTCTGCTCCTCGCGGCGCTTCTGGGACATGATGCGGGCGTCCTGCAGGCCCGTGAGCATGCCGGTAAACGCCTTGCGGCCGTTCTGAATGTAGAGCAGATCTTCGCGGGCGATGCGATCCTGTTCCTCGCCGCGCGCGGCCAGCTGCAGCAGCGCCACTTCGCGCTGGTAGTAGCAGTTCAGGATCAGCGGCAGCCACGTGTCGCGAAGGAACTCCAGGTGCGCGACTGTGTAGAGCCGACGCGTCCGGCCGGGATGACCCGAGATGAAGATCAGGTCGTTCTCCTTGATGCCGGCGTTGGAGAAGCGGAAGAAGTCGGGCGTGCTGGCGGGCCTGCCGTCTTCGTAGGCGCGGAAGAAGGTGATGTCGAGGTTGTAGCGCGGGTAGTTAAAGTTATCGAGATCGCCGCCGAAGAAACCGATGCCGGCCTCGGGCGCCATGACGAGTCGCACATCCGTGTAGCGCTTGTACAGGTAGAGATCATAACGGGCGCCGCGATAGAGCGTGACGATCTGCGGCTTCATGCCGGTCTCGGCCTGCGCCTCACGTTCGATCTCCGACATCACCTTCTGGCGGGCGGTCGCGGCGTCGGCGGGCGACATGTCCTTCGTGACGGCCGCGTTGATGCGATCCGTCACGGGGCGGATCTCCATCAGGACGTTCAGCTCCACATCGGGGCACTTCAGCTCGTCGGCGTTCGTCGGCGCGTAGAAGCCGTCACGCATGTAATTGTGCTCGGCCGAACTGAGATTCTGCACGGCGTCGGCGCCGACGTGATGATTCGTCATGACGAGACCGTGGGGGGAGATGAACGACGCCGAGCCGCCGTTGCCGAATCGAACGGACGCCTTCTGGATATGGTTGACCCAGTCGTCCGTCGGTTCGAAGCCGTATTTCTGTTTGAGTTCCGTCCGGGGGAGATTGTTGAGGAGCCACATGCCCTCGTCCGCCATCAGTCGGGCGGATGTCGCGAGCGTGAGGGCGACGGCGATAACACAAGAACCAATTTTCCGCTGCATGAGCTTCGTCCCTTCGAGTCGATTTCACAACGAATCAGGATGTCAGATAATCGCGAGCCGGATTCTAAGGGATCCGCGGGAAATCCTCATCCCGTGATCAGCCCGGCGCAGTTGATCGCCGCGGGGGCGCCCATCACGACGGGACAGGACACAAGGTCCGATTCCCGGAGAATCCCCGAGGTCCGGCTGATAATTCCTCCGCGCCAGCGATCCGGTCGACACTTCCACGCCCGGCGGTAGACGCCCTTCCTTTTCCCGGCGTACGCTTCATAAAGGACACAGAATGGGCGCCACGCGAAGCGCGCCGACTCGGATATCGTCATGCCCCGGAATCCAGAACAATTTGACGCCCAGCTCGCCGGTCTCCTCGACAAGCTGAGCCAGCTGCCACCTGAGCAGCGGGCCAGACTTCAGCCACTTGTCGACGCAACACTCGCTCGCCAGAAGGCGCTGGAGGCGGACGTTGCCGCGGCGCATGACGCCCTGACTGACTGGCGCATCACGATGAAATACGCCATCTTCGCGAAGGAAGCTCGCGAGCGGGAACGAAAGAACTAGCGACCGCCCGGATTCAACTTCCGGCGTCGACACTTCGCGGCCATTCTCGACGTCGCGTTACGGCAGAAAGCCTCGCATCTGACTGATCTCCATCGCGTCGAACATCTCGATGCGGATGGAACGTATCCGCCACGTCCCGCCCTCTTCGACCCATCCCATCCGCCATCGACCCCAGTGGTCCTGCCCCGTGCCGCCATTTCGATGCACTGTGGCCATTGCCCCCAGAATCAGTTCGGCGTTGTGACCGTCGACCGTCACATCGCGTCGCCGACAGCGCGTGTCGTGGACGTCGATCTGCTTCAACCAGCGTTCCAGGGCGCCCAGGAATTCGTCTCGATCGAACCCTTCCGAGTCGTAGTTAAGCGAAATCATGTCGGCGATGGCGTCGGTGTCCGGCGCCTCCAGCGCCGCGACGAACTCGTCCAGCCGCTGAAGGATGCGTTCCCGCTGCGTCACGACGACGGACTGCGTAACGAACATCGCCACAATGAGCAGGAGCGTCATCGGCAGCGACCAGCGCCGCCATCGTTCCGACGCGACGCGCATTCGGGTCAGCAGCACCACGGCGAAGAGCAGGAACGAGACAATGGCCAGCCGCCAGGGCGACTCAAGAAAAATGCCGGAGATGAAGTCCATGGGCCCACCGATGCGGAAGTGTGACGAAGCGGCGCATCAGGCGTCGCACTCGAGCGTTGCGCCGGCGGCGACAAGCGCTTCGGGGCGCAGTCGGCGCATGACGCGCGGATAGTCGCCGCCCTCGGCGTACCACTTCTCCAGCGCCTCGCGCATGAGATCAACCGATCGGACGGCGACGAACGCCATCTTCACTTCCTCATACAACGGATGCAGTTCGGCGTATCTCACGCCGTACTTGCGGAACAGAACACTCGCCCGTTCGGGGCCCCAGTGATCGACCATCAGATCGAAATGTCGCTCGATCGCCCGGCGCTGATCCGCGATGGACGGTGGTGGCGGCAGCTCGCGCCCGGCCCAGAGCGCCCGGCATTCGTTGAAGATAAAGGGATTGCCGATGGCGCCGCGCGCGATGGAGACACCGTCAATGCCCGTCTCGTCCAGCATGCGGCGGCAGTCTTCGGCCGAAAACAGGTCGCCGCTGCCGAGGATCGTCCTGTCGCCGACGTGGCGCTTGACCCGCTCGAGAAACGGCCAGTGGCTGGGACCAACGTAGCGCTGCACGACGGTTCGTCCGTGAACAGTCACGGCGGCGAAGCCAAGTTCGAAGGCGGCGTCCAGGATGGCGAAGAAATTCCGCTCGCTGTCTTCCGAGTCATCCATGCCGCGACGCATCTTCAGCGTGACGGGCGTTCGGCCGGCGACAGCGTCCCGAACGTTGCGAAGGATGTCGACGGCGGTCTGCGGATCGGACAGGAGAAAGCCGCCCCGGCAGCGGCCCAGAACCTTCTTCACGGGGCAGCCGAAGTTGACGTCGATGGCGTCGTAGCCGAGCTCGACGAGTGTGTTCGCCGCCTCGGCGAACTGCGATGGTTCCGCGCCCATGAGCTGTCCGGCGACGGGATGTTCGTCCGGATGGACGGCCAGCATGCGGCGCATCTTCCGGCCGCCCTGGGCGACCATCTTGTCCAGCACGACTTCGTTGATCGTGTAGGGACAGCCGTACTCGCGCGCAAGGCGCCGCATCGGCAGGTCGCTGTACCCGGACAGGGCCGCCTGCGCCATGGGCGCGTCGAGCGTGTGATGACCGATCGTGAGCAGGTTCATGAACTGCGATGCGAATTCCGCGAGACAGAAGCGTCAGTCGTTCTTCTTATCGTCGTCGTCGTTGTCGTCATCGTCCTTCTTGTCGTCCCTGGGCTTCCGCTTGATATCGAGGACGCCGCGTGCGAACTTCTGAAGGCGACGCTTCACTTTGTCGCCGTAGCTCGCGTCGAACATCCGCGTGCCGTGGTTCTCGCGACCACCGTCGTACTTCCGGCCCTTCACGTAGTCGGCGCCGTCTGTCGCCTTGATGAGCGATTCAATCGCCTCGTACTCACCTTCCGGCGAAATGAGAAGGACTTTCGTATCACGCCCTTTCAGTTCCTTGATGTGAGTCAGCGAATCGATCCCCATGTAGTTGGTTCCGGGCGACAGGCATGCGACGCCCTTCACGAGAACCCCCTGTGTGGCGAAGTCGAGGCTGATGCTGCAGCCGACGCTGGCGCCGAAGACGATCATTCGGCTCGTGTCGATATTGGGCTGTTTCGTGAGCCATTCGTAGGCCGCGATCGTGTCATTCTTCGCGGCGGCGAAATGGGCCGCATCCCGGTCTTCGTACTTCCGCTGAAGGTTCATTTCCGCCGGCTTCACGCTGCCGCCGGTCCCGCGAATGTCGTAGGCGAGGACGGAGATCCCCAGCTCGTCCCGCAGCAGCGGAACCATCGGCTTCCAGCTCGATCGCGTGGCGGGATACATGTGAATGAGAATGGCGACGGGCGATCGCTGACCCTGCTCGACCTTGGCGGGGTACCAATCGGCTTCAATTTCAACGCCGTCGCTCGTCTTGAACGTGATGACGCGATCGCTGAAGTCGATTTTCTGCTGATTCCGTGATCCAGACAGTCGAATCTGCTGCGCCGCGGCGCGGTCCGCGAACATGGCCAACATTCCGAACGCGAGCAGACATGCGAGTCGTCGGCCGTTATCGAAGTTCTTTATCATCCGCCTGCACCTCCGGACTTTGTGATGTCGATTCGCCGTGCGAGAGCGCCTCGACTACAGAATGAACTTGCTCAGATCCTGATCGCGCACGATCGAGGACAATCGATCGCGAACGTAAGCGCCGTCGATCGTGACGCTGTCCCCCGGGCGCTCCGGCGCCTCGAAGGAGAGCGATTCCATGACTTTCTCCATCACAGTCTGAAGCCGACGGGCGCCGATATTCTCCGTCGTCCGATTCACCTCAACGGCGATCTCGGCGATCGTGTCAATCGCGTCTTCCGTGAACGTGATCTTCAGACCTTCCGTCCCCATCAGGGCGATCTGCTGCTTGGTCAGCGCGTTCTGCGGCTCCCGCAGAATGCGAATGAAATCGTCACGCGTCAGGTCGTTCAGCTCGACGCGTATCGGCAGCCGCCCCTGCAGCTCCGGCATCAGATCGCTCGGTCTGGCCGTGTGGAACGCCCCCGCCGCCACGAAGAGAATATGGTCCGTCTTGACGGCGCCGTAGCGCGTGTTGACCGTCGTTCCTTCAATCAGCGGCAGCATGTCGCGCTGGACGCCCTGGCGACTGACGTCGGGGCCCTGCTGCGACTTGCCGCCGCAGAGCTTGTCCATCTCGTCGATAAAGACGATGCCGCCGTTCTCCGTGCGATGAATCGCCATCTCGATCGCCTTTTCGCGATCGATGAGCTTCTCGCACTCCTCGTCGAAGAGGATCTTTCGCGCCTCGCGAATCGGGACCTTTCGATCCTTCTGCTGCGACGGCATCAGTCGATCCATGAAATCCTGCAGTTCGGGACCGATCTGATCGGGACCGATCGTCGTGGCGAGCATGCCCATCGGCGGCGCCTTCTGCTCGACACGAAGCTGAATCAGCTTGTCCTCCATCTCGCCGGCGCGAAGCTGCGTACGAAACTTGTCGCGCGTGCGCTGACGGCGCGACTCGGCTTCATCGTCGCCGGCCGGTCCTTCGTCGGCGCCGCCGCGCGGCAGGAGCTCGTTGAGGAGCCGTTCCTCGACCGCCTGTTCGGCGCTTTCGCGCACGACTTCCCGCTGTTCCTTCTGCACCATCTGGAGGGCGAATTCCATGAGGTCGCGGATCATCGAATCGACGTCCCGCCCCATGTAACCGACTTCCGTGAATTTCGTCGCCTCGACCTTCAGGAAGGGCGCATTGACGAGCGACGCCAGGCGACGGGCGATTTCCGTCTTGCCCACGCCGGTCGGACCGATCATCAGGATATTCTTCGGTCCGACTTCCTCGCGCATGGACTCGGGCAGCTGCTGTCGGCGCCAGCGATTGCGAATGGCAATGGCGACGGCGCGCTTGGCGTCGGCCTGGCCGATGATGTACTTGTCGAGGGCCTCGACGATTTTTCTTGGCGGCAGTTCAGTCATTCAGTTCGGACTCTTGGAAAGTCGTGAGGTTTCCGTTCGATTGCGGGGGCGCCCCGCAGGGCCGAACGGCGCATTCTAACGCAATTGCATTCGTAACAAGTGGCGGTCCAATCACGCCGTGACACGCAGATTCGGACGCGAATCGCCGATTCCGACATCGCCGGCGCCCACGCCGGGTTCATTCATTCGGCGCCAACCTGCCCGACAACGCCAGCAGGCGGCAATCGACAATCACGTGATTCGGAGCTTGAGTCCGTCGGCCTCACCGGCGTTCTTTCGATTCACGCCGTCGGCCAGGTTGCGAACAAACTGCTGGGCGGCTGCGCGCGTGGCGTCGTCCACCTTTTCGAAGACATCGGCCGGGGTTCCGGCGTCTCCGCCGGAGCGAATCGCGATGTTGATCGGGATCTCGCCCAGCAGCGGGACGTCGAGGCGCTTCGCCGCGCTGGCTGCGCCGCCGCGACCGAAGATGTCGTATTCCACGCCGGTATCCGGCGCGATGAAGTAGCTCATGTTTTCGACGATTCCGAGGATGTCGACATTGAGCTGCTGATACATGCGAAGCGCCTTGACGGCGTCGAGCAGCGCGACTTCCTGCGGTGTGCAGACAACGACGGCGCCCGTCAGCGGGAGCATCTGCGCGAGGGACAGCGGCACGTCGCCCGTTCCCGGCGGCAGATCGATGATCAGGTAATCCAGCTCGCCCCACTCGACCTGCTCAATGAACTGCTTGACCACGCCGTGAATCATGGGACCGCGCCAGATGACGGCGCGTTCCGGCTCGATCATGAAGCCCATCGACATCACGGCGACACCGTGCGCTTCGAGCGGCAGGATGCGATCCTCGCGCGCGCTCGGCTTTTCGCTGTCGAGTCCCATGAGCTTCGGGATCGACGGACCATAGACATCCGCGTCGAGCAGGCCCACACGGGCGCCCTCGCGGGCAAGGCCCACGGCGGTCATCACGGCGATCGTCGATTTACCGACGCCGCCCTTGCCGGCGCCGACGGCGATCGCATTCTTGACGCCGGGCAGTTTGTCTGAAAGTCCGGGCGTCGCTGTCACTTGCATACTGGGCATACGTCTCTCCGCCGTCCTGTCTCGATTGTGGGTTTTCCGCGAGGTCGCCCGCGTCCGGGCGCCACAGCGCAATTGGTTGGATTCTATGTCGCCAGAGTCTCGTTCGACGCGATTGCGGCCACTATTCCTGAAAATCCGTCACACCGGCCTGGCGTGCGACAGTCTTGAGGCGCTGATAGTGCTCGGCGCCTTCCTCGGCAAGTTCCCTGAACAGCGCCTGGATGTGGGGCTCGGGCATGTACTTTCCGTAGTTGGCGTAGAAGCGCGCCGTCTTTCGCTCCGTGCTCAGGACCATCCGCATCGCCTCCTGAAAATCCGATTCACTGCGAACTTCCAGGAGTCGTGAGCCGGTCACGACGAGTTCCTTGTCCTCGGCCGTGAGGACGAATTCCTGCCCCGGGTACATCTGTGCGACGAGCGCCTGCAGACGCTGCTTGTGCTCCTGCTCCTCGTCCGCCATGGCCGCGAACTCGCGGCGCTGCTCCTCCGTCGGCGCCTTCTCGGAAAGCACGACGTATCGATAGGCGGCGACGGTCTCGCCATAGGCGCCGATCGCAAGAAGCTTGTCGGGACCGCGGCCCGCGGCGGGATCTGGAACTGTCGGCTGAGTCATATCGGGATTGTGGCGCCGGAAACCCGGGTCTTCAACATGGGATCCCGGAATAAACACACGGCGGGCCGGAATCACCTGGCAATCGGCCTTGACGGCGCTCGAACAGAGGGTTCGGGCGAGAACAGTCCGCGGAAAATCGCAGTCAATACGTCGAAGTTACTTGTCTTCGATGACGTCGTCTTCGTCAATCTCCTCGAGATCGTCGATGTCTTCCAGCTCGTCGCTGATGTCGATGTCCTCGTCGAGATCGAGATCGCTCATGTCATCGATGTCCAGATCGTCGAGATCATCGATGTCGAAATCCTCGGCGTCATCGTCGGCCGTCTTCGGCGCGCTGGCGATCGTCGGCGCCTGCGAACCCGCCTTCCTGGCGGCGGCCTCGGGTTCCGGCGGACTGACAACGGCGGGCTGGCCGTCGATCTGGACCGTGAATGTGATCGGTCCCAGTCGAATCAGATCCCCCGCTTCGACGAGCTTTTCGGTCACCTGTTCGCCGTTGACGAACGTGCCGTTGCTGCTGTCGAGATCGCGCACCTGGACGTGACCGTTCTGCAGCGTCAGCTCGCAGTGACTCCGCGAAATATCCGCCAGCGGAACGCGCAGATCGGCGTCCGTTTTACGACCGATGACGGTCGTCGGCTTCGTCAGGTCAAAAGTCTTTCGATCGCCCTTCTTCGTGAAGGTGATGAGCGTAACCGTCATAAATACGTCCTGCGGCTCAGAGTGTGCGAGCGCTGAATTCTGCAAATCGAATTGGCCCCTGGTTCCACTGGCCTCAATGTACCAATCCGGGAATCTGAGGGCAAGAAACGGCGGCGTCGCGGCGGCCCTCGCAACGGCAAATCCGCGATACAATCATGGGGAATGGAAACCCGGATTCAGAGCTCAACGCCCCCGATCGGCTGGTACGTCCATCTGCCGTTCTGCCGTACCAAGTGCGGCTACTGCGATTTCTATTCGCTGCCGACGATTTCCGCCCTCATTCCGGACCTCGTTCGCGTGATCGTCGGCGAAATCACGGCGCGAAATCCGAACCGCATCGTTCGAACGATCTTCGTCGGCGGCGGCACACCGACGGAACTGCCCGCGGAAAATCTCGAGGAACTGCTGGAAGCTATCGGACGCATGGCCGGCGACGGCGTGATCGAGTGGAGCGTTGAAGCGAATCCGACCAGCGCGTCCGAACTGAAGCTCGACGTCCTGCGCCGCAACGGCGTGAATCGCGTCTCCTTCGGCGCGCAGTCCTTCTTCGCGGATGAACTGGCGACACTCGAACGCATCCACGACCCCGCGCACATCCCCGAGTCCATCGAGGCGGCGCGCCGCGCGGGATTCGACAATGTGAATCTCGACCTGATCTACGGTATCCCCGGACAATCCATGGCGCGCTGGCGGGAATCGCTGACGCGTGCGATCGATCTCGGTACAGATCATCTGTCGTGCTACGCGCTGATGTACGAACCGGGAACGGCGATGACGCGCTTCCGCGAACAGGGCCGCGTAACGCCTTGCGATGAATCGCTTGAGGCGGACATGTTCGAGGCGACGATCGACATTCTCGCCGGCGCGGGATACGAGCAGTACGAAATCAGCAACTTCGCCAGGCCGGGGCGGCGCTGCGAAGCAAACATGATCTACTGGCGCAATGAAGAGTACCTCGGCGTCGGACCGTCCGCCGTGAGCTATCTCGATGGCGAACGACGCAGGAACATCGCAGACGTGCGCAGGTATGTCGCGCAGACGCCGAGCGATCCGAACGCGATCGTTGTCGAACGGGAGACGCTGACGCCGCTCGCGCGGGCGGCCGAGACGGCGATACAGATGCTGCGACTGATCGACGGCATCGATCGCGCGACGTTCGCGTCCGCCACGGGATACGACGCAAACGCGCTCTTTGCCGGTGTCATCACGGAGATGACATCGGCCGCGCTGATCGAGGCGACGCCGTCGCATGTGCGCCTGACGCGTCGAGGCCAGCTCCTGTCGAACTACGTGATGCGCGCGTTCCTGGACGCGGCCGATCAACCGAAGCGCCCCGTCGCAAATGAGAGTCAGTTTGTCACACTGAATGTGGATACGCCGGAATAGCGTATTCGATTACGCGTTGCCGCCGTCGTCCGAAACGTTGTCGCGCTCGGCGGGCCCCGCGGCGTCGGGGCGAATCTGAACGACTTCACGATCCGGATCGAACGCGCTGCGGGTGTAGGTCACGCGCCAGTAGGAACCGTCGTCGAGTGTGTGATGGCCGCCGTCGGGCAGGTCGCAGCCGCGCTCCACGAAGTGGCGGCACAGGGCGCGGAGCGCCGACACGCCGCCGGCTTCGTCAGCCTCGGCGACGACGACCTGGGCGTCGGGCAGGCCAAAGGCGGCGAGGCCGATGGAGTCGAGCAGTCGCAGGCCGGCGTTGGGTCCGTCGAGTTCGAAGCGGCGTTCCGACACACAGATATCCGTCACACGGTTTGCGTCCGATGTCGCCGCGTCGATGTAAGCGCCGGCGTCGACCGCGGGAATGATATTGGCGGCTTCGGGCCAGACGACGGCGATGACCGGCGCGAATTCCATCAGGGCCGCCTGGGCCCGCATCGCCGTCAGGACCGCGTCGATCCTCAGCGTCTGCGAGTCATAGGCCACGTCGACGGCGATATGGGCGGCGTGTTGTCGGATGGCGTCCGCCGAGTGTTCATCGAGGCCCGTCTGCGCGAGCGCCGATTCGATCGTCCGCGACGGAACCATCGCGTCTTCCACGACAAGTCCGACTTTCAGGTCGTCCACCTGGATGTAGGACGGCGCGTGTTCGTCATCGGGTTCAATGAGCTTCGCCTGGCGAAGGCCGGCGCGTTTCATGGAGGCGAGAAGGACTGACAGCGTGACGTTGTAGGGGCGTGACAGCAGCGCGAAAGTGCGAATGCAGATCTCCACGCCGACGTTCGTGCGCTGTTGCAGACTCGGCGCCGGCGACGGCGGGATGATCGTCGGCGCCGGATCGGCGGGTGGCGCCGGCGGCGCATCGTCCGGCGCATCCGGCGCCGGATCAAACGGCGCCGCCATGGCCGTCGTTTCGTCCGGTTCCGGTTCGTCCAGCGGCGCCATCGGCTGGATTGTCGCGGGATCGGGATGGCTGTCGTCGTAGATCGGCTCGGCCGTCGCGGGAACATCCGCTTCGTAGATGGGTTCGGCCGAGTACGTCGGGATGGCGCCGCCCCTGCGCCGCATCGGCACGACGCTCTGCGCCGGGGCTTCATGACGAATGCCGAGCCAGGCGATGGCCTCCAGCACCATCGCGGCGGCGAGGGACATGCGGCCGACGAAATCTACGTGCCCCATGCCCCAGGCGACAATCACCAGGACGAGCGCGACCAAGTGCATCGCGACAAGCGAGCGGCGATCACGCCACGCGGCGATGAGCCCGTAGAGCGTGGCAACCAGCGTCATGGCGCCCAGGATGACGAACAGTACAACCCAGATCAACGAAGCGGCCTAGCCCCCGACGTTTCGAAGCGATTCATCGCGACATCGTTCCCAACCGCCGAGCCTGACGCCCGCGCGGCCGAGCGGGGAATCGCAACGCCCCCGCCCTCGACATCTCTCTGACGTCAGCCGATCTCGACGAAGATCTTGTCGGGGATCGGCTGAAGCTTGCCTTTGCGATCGACGCAGGCGATTGTGGAATTCGCGTCGCAGAGTACAACGTCGCCGCGGCGCAGAACGTACGAATGATCAATACGCGCGCGTGTCATTCGATCCATTTTCGTCGTGAGAACGAGTTCGTCGTCGAAGCGGCCCGGCGATCGAAAACGGCACTCGATCCTGACGACGGCGAAAAAGCAGCCCTCGTCCTCAAGATCACGATAGCTGAATCCGGCGTGTCGAAGCAACTCGATACGCCCCATCTCAAAATACTCGAAGAACTTCGAGTGGTGCAGATAGCCCATCGGGTCGCTTTCGGGATAGCGAACGCGGATCGACAAATCACAGCTTGTTGGCGGCATTTCACCCATGTCGGCAATTGTCGAAACGCCGCGATCCGACGCAAGGCCTCTGGCGTGCGGCAAATTGGCGTTCGATGGGAGAATTGACGCAAATACGGCGAACCCGTCGCCACACGACGGGCGCCGAACCTGTCACATCAGCCGGACCACCCCCCCGGGTTCGATCGGGCGCCGCGCGTGAACACTGGCGAGGCGGTCCAGAAATTCACCCCAAACGAAAGTCGTGAAGACGCGTCATCAATCCTCAAAGTTCGCCGAGTAACACTCGCTCCGGTGGGGCGACGGAATGACTGGACTGGCTCGAACACTTGTGGGCGTGGCCCAACCTACGCGCCCATGGCGTCGCCGACGCGGCCGTCGTGTTGTGCCAGCAGGCGCTCGGCGGCGATGCGATCCAGGCGTCGCGCGTGCATGACGATCGCTGTCTTGGCCCGGCCCCGGGCGGCTTTCAGCAGCGCGGCGGCGGCGGCGCGATCGAGGCCCGTCACGATCCGCACGACGCGTGTCGCCCGATCGACGAGCTTGCGGCACGCGTACGTGTTCAGGTCGACCATCAGGTTGCCGTGGGTTTTGCCGATGCCGACCATGCTGAGCGTCGTGATCATGTTCAGTGTGAGCTTGGTGGCCGTGCCGGCCTTCAGCCGCGTCGAGCCGGTCAGGACCTCAGGCCCCGTCAGCACGCGGATATCCACGTCGCAGACCGCCGTGACCTGCGACTTTGGCACGCAGGCGAAGAAGATCGAGCCGGCCCTGCGGCGTCGGGCCTCCTCCAGGGCGGCGTGGACGTAGGGCGTCGTTCCGCCGGAGGCGATGCCCATGACGACATCCTTCGCAGTCAGCTTCAGCTCGCGGAGCGCGGCTTTGGCGGCCGCGGGTTCGTCCTCGGCGCCCTCGACACTTCGCCAGAGCGCTTTTTTTCCGCCGGCGATGACTCCTTTGACCATTTTGGGATCGCTGCGAAACGTCGGCGGGCATTCGGACGCGTCCAGCACGCCGAGCCGACCGCTGGTTCCGGCGCCGACGTAGATGAGCCGGCCGCCCTTCTTCCACGCGGCCGTCACGAGCTTGATCGCCTGGACGATCGCGGGCTTCGCCTTCGCGACGGCCAGCGGGACACTCTGGTCCTCGGCGTTCATGACATCGAAGGCCTTCGCGACGCTCATTGTGTCCAGCGCGTGCGAATTCGTGTTGCGCTGTTCCGTCAGCAGATGGCCGCGATCATTCATCGCGCTGGACGCTCGACTCATTCGGTTCCTTCCGTTTGCGGATCGCCATCGACGCCGCCGCCAGCCTCGCGCCAGATGCGCTCCGCTTCGGCGCGGACGCCGGGCAGCGTTTTATCCAAGTATATCGGCAGCGAGAGAATCAAGGCGCCGCCGCCCAGGAGACCGATGAGCGCGATTGGAACAGAGCAGGCGCCCAACGTGTAGACGCCACTGGCGGCGCCGGTCCAGCCGGGAAAGAGCGACGCGAATTCCAATGGCAGCGCGAATGCGCCACCCACGGAAAAGACGAGCAGATAAAAGCCCCCCCGGCCCGCCACGAACGGGTCCGCCACCAGTTCTCCGATCTGACGACAGTAGAGACCGAAGGCGATCCCGCCAACGACACCGCACAGACCGAAAGGTGTCAGCAGAACCAGGACGACGTGTGTCCACGTCTCACGTGGAGCGAGGCCCATGGACAGAATCGCGCCAAAACAACCGATCGCAACCACGCCGGACATCCAATGCGCAACAAGCCGGGCCCGCTCCATCCTCACGGGCAGAACGCGAAGGTCCGGCGCCCGCGTCATCAGCCAGATTCCCGCGAGAGACACGACGATCGACAGGACAACCCCAACATTGGCGAGGACGACGACTTGGGTCACTGAAGCGAAGGCCCCCAACAGCATCGCAATCGAAACGACGACAAACATGAACGTCATCGCTCCCCTGCACAGGCGAACGCCCATCGCCATGCCGCCCAGCCATCGTGGCGACAGCAGCGTCAGCATCCGGGCGGCGTGCGTCATCTGGATCGGCAGGCCGCACTCCGGGCATCGACCGGCGAAGTCCAGACTGCGCAGGTCGTAGCCGCATCGGGCGCAGAGTACGGAATCCGCGCTCGCCGACGGCGTGACGTCGATCGTACGATCGGCGCCGACTCGGGAATGGACGCCACGATCTCGCACGCTCTCGGTCGCTCCTCCCAGTCGGCTAGTCCCGCCTGACCTGTTCAGCCGCCCGCCGATACGCCGCCAAATGTCTCGCGATCGTCATCGGCTGAATGAGGATCAGGACACCGGCGCTCACCTGATACAGCACGCCAACGGCGGCGATCCAGCCCCAGCCTGGCGGCGTGACGAATCCACTCCAGAAACACAGGAACCCAAGCGACAAGACAACTGCATTGATCTTCGCCTCTTTGATCACCTGCTTCGCGCCCATCATGTCGGCAATTCGTCGGACAAAGATGGAAAATGCGACACCCGCGACGGTCCCGAGGAGCCCTAGCGGCGAGACAATGAAGAACCACAGGAATCGTGATGGCGCCCACGCGGCCTGCGGTTCAATCGCCAATGATACCGCACAGACCGGGAATATGATGATCGTCAGCAGGCGCACCAGAAGACGGCACATCTCCTCCAGGGGTGACAGGACGCGAATCGGCGTCGGTCTCGTCATCAGCCAGACGCCACGCAGGAGAATGAACAGCGGAATGGCGACAAACCCAAGCGTCGCGGTCGCGCTCATCACGCCGGGGTCAAAGCCCGACGCGAGCCCGATGACGCCGATCACAGACACGACGATCACCAGTAACTGCCAGTTCAGCGCGGTACTCGGGCGAGACGCGTCGGCCAACTCCGAGATCCACGCGAGATCATGCAGCGCATAGGCCTCGGGATGTGAAGTGGCGAACACCGGCGCGTTGCATTCCGGGCAGGACTCGATCGACGACCTGCCACGCAAGTCGTAGCCGCATCGCGCGCAAGGCGCGGCGTCGCTGTATTCCACGAGCGCTCGAATCGCCGCCTGGACATTGACCGGCTCAATCGCGTTGTGTTCTTCAGGCAGGATCCGGCCCTCGGAGTCGCTCAACGGCGCGTCAGTCGATCATACGCGCCCGGACGCCGATGTCGTCTGGACGCGGCGCTATTGTAATGGTCCTGCCAGATTCTATGCGATTCGTTACGGAGTAATTCAAGGCGCTCGACCAGATTCCGCGACAGACGCAGCAGCAGCGCCCCACCAATAAGTTGCGCGGCCAGTCCGGGCAGGACCCAGTACACAGAGGAAACGCCTACGATGGCCGCGATCACACCCCCCAGGACGACGAACGCACATCCCGTAAAAAAACCGCCGGCGTAGGCGCTGCCCTTTGCCCGTGTGACGTCATCCCGGAACTGATGGGCCGTATGGCAGAGGTAATTCACGTAGCAACCGGCGCCGATCGCGCCGGCGAGGCCGACCGGCGAGAGGACAAACAGGGTTTCCCAGACGAGTGTCGATCGGCCGAATGCGAGGTAGAAGATTGTCGTCAGCGCGCTTCCGACAGCGACGACAACGGCGCAGCACTGGGCCGCGCGGGCCGACGCGAGGATCGACGTCGGAAAGACCCGCAGTCGCGGCGGCGACGCGGCGAACCAGGCGCCGATCATGGCGACGACGCACAACACGCCGATGGTGACAATCACGCCCGTTGAATTGACGCCGGCCCCGGCAATCCAGGTTCCGCCGAACCCGATGACAACGAGCGTCGTCAGCCGCGCCAGCCATTTCTGCACAACGGCGCCGGCGCTGATCGACGCCAGCCACTTCGGATCGAGCAGCGCGAGCATGTTGCGGGCGTCGGAGATTTCGATGGGCAGACCGCACTCGGGGCAATCGAAGCGAAGATCCGTCCCGCGCAGATCGTAGCCGCAGTCGATACACGACATCGAAATAGCGGACATGACGACGCGGCGCCATTCTGAGCGGAAGTTGACCGATGCGTCGTCGTCCGTGCGTTGCTGGATGTCGATACCCATGCGCATACGACTCCCACATGGCGACCTCGATCAGCCCGAGACGCGCGACATTGAATCGTCACACTTACCTATGGCGGCAAACGCGCGAGAGACTCACGCGATTTGATGGCGCGATGGCGAAATCGGCGTTTGTCAGTCAGACGAACTGCGTCAGGCGCTGTCCGAGGCGGAGTCCGAATCGGGTGGGGTTGTCGTCTTCGAGAGTTCGATCAGATCGGCCAGGTCTTTCGCGAAGCGTGTCGGCGTCGTCAGCGTCAACGCGCCGCCCAGCACCCAGCTCGGTGGGCCGATTGCCAATCCAAACAACGCTGGTCCCTCCCCCGCGCCGCCCGCAGCCGCGATCGCCAGGAGCGTTGCCGCGACGCCGAGAAACAACATGACCGCGTATACACATGTGGAGCGGACAATCGCATCGTTTCTCAACAATTCCGCAACATCGCGACAGTAGAGGCAAAACGCCACGCCGCCGATGAGTCCCGCAACGCCCATGGGCGACACGCTCGCCAGCACGAACAACGTCAGGTTGGACGACGAAGACCAAAGCGCCTCGATCGTGAGCGCGGCGATCGTCCCGACGATCACGACGGCGGCCAGCCACCGTGCGATCCGGCCCGCCAACAGCGCGTTCTTCGGAAGGACTGAATCATCGGGCGGCGTTGTGAACCGCCTGACGCCCACGAGCGCTACCACAACGGGCGCCGCTATCGACACCGCCATCAGCTCCTCGCGCAGATAGAATGGAATGACCTCCATCGCGTACAGGACGACGGTCAACGCTGTCAACGCCACGCACAGCAGGAGAATCGCCGCCCAGCGGCAGATTCGCGCGCCCGCCGCCAGATCCACCAGCCACGCCGGCGACAGATCGGCCGGCGAAATGCCCGAGACGGAAAGACGTATCGCCAGCCCGCACTCCGGACAGCGCCCCGTCGTGTTCAGTCCGCGCAGGTCGTAGTCGCAACGACGGCACGCGAGTCGCCTGCCGACCGACATCGACGGCCATGTCTCGCTCGTCGGCGCCTGATCGCTCGAGTCGGGTTCATCATTCATCGATCGCCACTCGCGCACACGTTTCCAAGCAGAACGCCCTGACGCGCCCCCGTCACCTGCGGCAGATTCGCCGGCGCGCCGTCCGTCCGGGCGACGGCGAGCATCGCGAATGACAGCCCCTCTTTCGCCTGGGCGGGAATTCCGTAGTCGTCCGTCGACGTGATCCGCGCGCCCGCCGCGAGTTCCATCGCCGCCAGTTGCTCGCCGAGCATGCGTACGAGGGTCGCGTTTCGATGGCCGCCGCCGCAGAGGATGACCTCAGCCAGCCGATCGCCGACACCGCGTCGGGCCGACGCCTTCATCACATCCGCGTAGGCCGTCGCAATGCAGACGGCCGTGAAGCGCGTCGCCGTGGCGATCCAGTCGTTCGCGGGGATCCGCTTCGGCGCGAATCGCTTCAACAGCCCCTGGGCGAAGGCGACGCCGAATTCCTCGCGGCCGCAGCTTCTGGGCCATTTGCGCTTCAGGAACGGATGCGCCGACATGGCTCGTAACACGTCGTCTCGAACGCGGCCTCTTGCGGCGCGGCGGCCACTTCGATCAAACGACTCCCGCCCCTTCGTGAAGTGCGTCACCAGCGCGTCGATCAGCATGTTGCCGGGACCGCAGTCGAAGGCGATGACATCGTCGGCCGCCCCGCCCGCGGGCAGCCACGTCATGTTCGCGATCCCGCCGATGTTCTGAATCACACGCGTCCGCCTGGCGTCCCGAAACAGCGTGTAATCCGTCCAGGGCACGAGCGGCGCCCCCTGCCCGCCGGCGGCCATGTCCGCCTGGCGAAAGCCCGATACGACGGAAACGCCGATCCGCTCGGCGATGATGGCGGCGTCGCCGATCTGCATCGTGCCGGTCTCGGCGCCGCGATTCCCCTGTCGGCCGCGTGAAGGCGGCAGATGACAGATGGTCTGCCCGTGCGAGCCGATCAGATCGACCCGCTTCAGGTCCAGTCGCCGAATCGCCAGCGCCGCCGTGGCCGCGAACGCCTCGCCGACGGCCGTGTTCAGGCGGCAGAGTTCCTCCGTCGTCGTGGCGGCCGGCGCCATTACGGACATCAGCCGTTGTCGCAGGGCCGCCGGGTACGCCCGGGAGACATGCCCCATGTATTCCACGCGCATCGCGGCGCCGCGGCCGCGCACCCGGCACGCCACGGCGTCGACACCGTCGACGCTGGTGCCGCTGTTGAGTCCAAGAACGAGTCGTGTTTCGTGTTTCATTTTTGCAACGCCATTGTTCCGGACGCGGTCCGGCGACGCAATTCCCGGTCCCCCTGTTTCCCCATTGCCCGCGAAAATCGACGCCACGCCACGGGCATCGCGGCGGCGTTGAGCCGCGACAACACGCCGCCCGGATGGCGGGTCCGCGTTGTTTCGACCACGCGTCAGACCCGTTGCAAAAAGCGACCGCCGCGTGTGTCAAGAAATCGCAACTTCGTACCGATCCCAGTGTGGGCGCCGACGGAACGCTCAACGCGGCTGTCGGCGCCGGATCGGTGAGGGAGAAGCAAGATGAACCATGCCCAACGACTTCAACAACGCGCCCCGGTCGACCCCGTTGATCTGGGCGCCCTGCGTGAAGAACGGCGCGATCGAGGCATCATCAGCGACGCCGTGCTGGGAGACCTGCGCCTCGGGCTTGCTTCGGAACTGAGTCTCCCCACCCACGTCGGTTCGCCGGGTCTCGCCAACTTCCCGGCGCACACACGCAGCGGGCGGGCCAATACGATTCTCGGTCTGCTCGCCGCCCTCCAAGCCAAGGACCCATACACGGCTGAGCACTCAACGCGGGTGGAAGTGTACGCCCGAAAGTTGGCTCAGCGCCTCGGTCTGGCAGGCGCGCCGACGCGGGATATTCGCGTCGGCGCGATCCTGCACGACGTCGGCAAGATCGCGATTCCCGACGCCGTCCTCAAGAAGCCCGATCGGCTCACGAAGGAAGAATTCGACCTGATGAAGACGCATCCCGCGCGGGGTGTCGCCATCCTGCGGCCGATCGCCTTCCTCGAACCGATTCTGCCGATGATCATGCACCATCACGAATGGTACGACGGTTCGGGCTACCCCGAGGGTATTCACAGCGACGAAATACCGTTTGGCGCGCGCGTCATCCAGGTGGCCGACTGCATCGACGCCATGGCGTGGCCGCGCCACTATCGACGCGAACTGTCGATGGTCCAGATCATTTCTGAATTGGAAAAGGGCGCGGGCCGTCAGTTCGATCCGACAGTCGCCGCAGCGGCGATCGAGTGGATCAGTGAGGGACCGCAGTGCATCTACGGCGTCATGCCGGCGGGCCACGCCTGAGCCGCATGACGCCCCGCGTCTGATCGCGCCACGCCGACTCGGTGTGGCGACGCCCCGGCCGCCGCCGCCTTGCGGGGCGCGGCGGCTCCGAAGGGCCCTTCCAACGACAGAGATTCATACACAGGCGCCTTCGTCGGCCCGCGTCCGCGCGCCGCCACGTTATCGACCATCCCGGCTCACGCGTCGGGCGTCGTTCCACTACAATCCGCCGGATGACCTCCCCGAACGGGAACAACAAGGTGCTCGTCGCCATGAGCGGTGGTGTCGACTCGAGCGTGGCCGCCTGCCTGCTTCGCGAGCAGGGCTGTGAGGTCGTCGGCGTGTTTATGCGCCTCGGCTCGGAGAATCACATCGCCCCCGACGCCGGCGACGCCTGTCGCGCCGACGCGCCGCGGACCATTTCACTGCCCATTGCGAAAGAGGAATCCGGCGGGAAGGCGAGCAAGGGCTGCTGCTCCGCCGCGGACGCCTCCGACGCGCGTCGCGTCGCCGGCCAGCTGAACATCCCCTTTTACGCGCTGAATTTCGAACGCGACTTCGGCAAGCTTGTCGACTACTTCGTCAGCGAATACGCCGTCGGCCGCACACCCAACCCGTGCGTCCGCTGCAATCAGTGGCTCAAATTCGGTCGCCTGCTTGAGTACGCCGATGTCGTCGGCGCCGACATGATCGCAACGGGGCACTACGCCCGCGTCTCGCACGACGCCGATCGCTCGCGACTGCGGCGCGGCGTCTATGCGGCCAAGGATCAGTCCTACGTGCTTTTCGGCATCGAAAAGGAAACACTCGCGCGGACGCTCTTCCCCCTGGGCGGCATGACCAAGGACGAAGTCCGCGAGCACGCCCGCCGATTCGGCCTCGCCCTGCACGACAAGCCGGAGTCGCAGGACATCTGCTTCGTGCCCGACGGCGACTACGCGCGGCTGGTGCGATCCAGAACGGAGCAGGGCTTCACGCCGGGCGACATCCGCCACGTCGACGGTCGCACGCTCGGCGAACACGCGGGCACGGCGCACTACACGATCGGCCAACGCCGGGGTCTCGGTGTCGCCGTCGGGGAGCCCGTGTACGTGTCGGACATCGATACGGCGACAAATACCGTGACCGTCGGTCCGCGGGAGTCCGTACTGTCGACGTCACTGCTCGTCAGTGAAGTGAGCTGGCTGTGCCCGACGCCCACGGAACCCATCCGGGCGGACGCGAAGATCCGCTACCATCACGACGCGGCGCCGGCGACGATCACGCCGCTCACCGACAATCGGGCGCGCGTCACTTTTGACGCGCCGCAGGCGGCCGTCACACCGGGCCAGGCGGCGGTCTTCTACGATGGCGACGAAGTCCTGGGCGGCGGCTGGATCGAAGGGCGCTGAGGGCCCTGTCGCCGTATTCACCCGCGCTCGCTTCACCACGAATTGACGTCGAATACGCGGCGAACGCCTGTTGTCGTTGACGTCCCGAATCCGGCTCAGTACGTTAGACGCTGCCGCGCTCGATGCGGCGCAAGACTCCTGGCCGGAGGTCCCAATGAAGTTTGACGGCGAATGGTATTCGAAGACATACAATGACGTTTTCCTCGACGACCTGATCGAACAGGCCCGCTACGGATTCGAGATCGACGCCTGGGATGAGGTCTGCTTCTTCATCGCGGATGGCGCCTATTCGCCAACCGTGAATCCGGAAGTTCAGCGGGAATTTCTCGCCCGAATCGAACGCAAATACCAATGGGGCCCGGAAGTGACGCAGGAGGAGCGCGCGACGCTCGCGAAGTGGCAGGACGAAGGCGCGAATTTCGTCACTCAGGCGATCACTCGGTTCGAGAAATACAGCCCGATTTCGGAAATCCAGCGCTGGATGAATGATCGACAGACCTGGGAATTCGCGACGCTGACGACGGATCGCAGTGTGCTGCGACGCGAACTTGCATGGCGCCATCGCGGACAGAGCACGGCCTGGTACTACATCCAATATCCGCGGTACAACGCGCTGATGATTCACTTCTCGCTCTACATGGATCGCTGTTTTGGCGTGTCATGGGCGCCATAGGCGGATGGACCGCAGCGGCGTCGAATCTTCGCGTTCCGTGCGGATGACCGAGATTCAGTCGACGTCCGCGTGCGCCGATCCGGCGGCGACGCTGAACCCGCATCTCGGACAGAAGTTGGACGAGCGTTCATCCAGCGTGGCCCCGCAGCCGGGGCATTGGCGCGGCGCCCTGCAGCGCTTCAGCCTGCCGACGAGCAATGTCAGCACGAGGGATGAGAAGACCGTGAGCCAGTGCGGCGCGTCAACTGTCAGTACATCTCCCGCGTCATTCACGCCTGGCGAGCAGACAACATTACCGCTGGCGAGTTCGAACCAGAGCCCCGACGACGACTCGGAGGGCGATGACCGCGAAATCGACATGCGGATCATTCCGCGATCGAGCAGGAGATCGAGGGAACCGACGCGCAGATCGACGGTGCGAAACTGACCGGCGGCAAACAGAACGGAGAACGCGATGGCGATCAGGGACACTGAATTGCGCAGGAACTTCATGGCGTCTCCCTGGTCTGCAAAGTGGATCCTCGCGAGTGATCAATCCGAGGAACGCGCGTCGGCCGGGACGAGCGACGCGGCCGTCGACTCCTCCACCCAGCGTGTGACGAGCCCCTGCGCCGTGCGATACAGGACATTTCTTCCGGCCCCCGACAGAGAACCATGCGACGATTTGCAGCACGCCAGCGGAATCGCCTCGCCCGCCTCGGGGCGCCTCGTCCAGTGAGTCGCGAGGACATGGTAATGAGACGGCGCGTAAGGCGCGTCCTTATCGATCAACAGCCAGTTTGCGGCAATCAGTTCCGTCGGTCCCGCATCGAGCCCCCTGGCGACCGCGGCCTTTCCGTAGGCCTCGAGCGACGCGTTGCAGCGATTGATCGCGCTGACGCTTCGCTGCCAGAAAAAGAGCGCCAGCACAATGGCGAGCCCCACGAACCCGCTGATCGCGCGCCGTCGAAAGGCCGCCTTGCGACGCTGCACACGCGCGGCGTCGGCGGCGCCCCCGGCGTCCCGCGGAAACGACGTCTCATCGATGTCCATCACGCCCACCTCTTCCGCATCCTTGCGCAATCCGCCCGACGACTCACAACATCCAATGATCGCAATTTAACGAACAATACGCAAAACATGAAGGGAAAAGGAATCGCCGGCAATGCGCGATCAGTTCGAGATGCGCCGGAGGTCGTCCGGCGCGGGATGAACCGTTTTGCCCGTCGCGGCGGCGTCGGTTATTCTCGCACGCCGTCGCCAGCGGCGACGGACTGCAAAAACGAATTGCCGACGGCGGAAACTCCCCTCGGCGGCCTCAGTGTGGACCCATCGGCATGGCACAGGAAAAAGGCGTCATCGTCTCGTTTCGCGTGGACAAACACCTCGCGGACGTACTGAACCAGGTGCCGGACAAGTCAGCGTTCATTCGCGACGTGATCCTGCGCAGCTTTTACGAAACCTGCCCCCTCTGTCGCGGTCGCGGCGTCCTGCCGGAGGAAGTTTCCAAGTGGGCCCGCAAGACGCTCAGGCAGGAACAGGCCCTCGAATGCGGTTGTTGTCACTATACGTATCCCGCGTCGTCGCTGCCGAAGAAGACGACGGACGCCGCCGAACGTGGCCAGTTCACCTGTCCGCACTGCCAGCACCACGAACACGCGCACTGACCCCGGACAGCGAGCAGGACGAATGAACGCAGACCGCCCGAGCGCCAGCGTGGACGATCCGTCGAAGCCATCGCACATACTGCGCAATCGCAACTTCATCCTCCTGTGGATGGCCTACGGCATTTCGGCGCTGGGGGATCATCTGTCGGAACTCGGCCTGCTGAAGATGCAGCATGCGATGGACGAGGGCGTCAGCAACTCGACGCGTCTCCAGGCCATCATGGGCTTCGCCTTCATGGCGCCCTTCTTCCTGCTCGGACCGATCGCCGGCTGGATCTCGGATCGTCTGCCCCGCAAATGGATCATGTTTGCCGTCGATCTGATCCGCGCCGCCATCATGACCGAGATGTTCTGGCTGCTGATGCGCATGCAGCGCTGGATGGATCCGAACGCCACGGTCGACACGCCGCTGAACATGTGGATGGCGATTGCGCCGCTCATCCTCGTGGGAATCTTCGCGGCGATCTTCTCGCCGGCGAGACTATCGCTCCTGCCGACGCTCGTCCGCGAAAACCAGATCATCCGAGCCAACGCGCTGACGGCGGGCCTGGGAATGATCGCGACGATTGCGTCCGCCAAGATCAGCGGATGGCTCGTCGACTACGTTGCCACCGGCCGCGCGTCGATGGCCCTTGTCTTTCGCCTGGACGCCCTCACATTCGTCGCCAGCGCCATCTGCATTTTCCTGATTCGCCCGCCGAAACGGCGCGCGTCGACAGAATCGCACGACGGAATCGCGGCCATTCGCCAGGGCTTCCGCTACGTACTCAATCATCGCAAAGTTATCGAACTCATCCTGATCGCCGCCGTCTTCTGGATGGCGGCGTCCATCGTCAAGAGCATCATCCCGGCCGTCGTTAAAGACGTGTACCACGGCGGTTACTCCGATATCGCGACCTACCTCGGACTGATCGGCATCGGCATGATTGTCGGTTCGCTCATCCTGACGGCTTTCGGCGACGCACTGAAGAGCGACATTGCGGCGTGCTGGTGCCTGAAGCTGTCGGGGTTGTCAGGACTCGTCTTCACACTGGCCGTGTGGGCGGGATGGCCCGAATGGATCGTCTATATCGCGCTCGCCCTCATCGGGATGTTCGGCTCCGCGATTCAGGTGAGCGTCAACGCGCTGATTCAGAAGATCACGCCCAACCACATGCGCGGCCGCGCGTTCGGTGTGCACGATCTCGTCACAATGGCCGCCCTCCTGCTGACGACTGGCGCCCTGGGCATTCCAAACTGGCCGAACATCGATCGGCACGTGCCGAAGATCATGCTCGCCGTCTCCGTCGTCCTTTTTGCCACAGGCGTCATCACGACCTACATCCGCCTGCGCCGCGGTCCCTTCGGCGTCGTGTTGAGCTTCTGGAAGAATCTCAATGACTTCGTCTGCCGGCTGCTGCCCCGGGCGCGACGCGAGGGGATCTGCACGATTCCGCGCGAAGGCGGCGCCATCGTCGTCGCCAATCACAACTCGACGCTCGATCCCTTTGTGCTCACGAGCACATCGCCGAATCGCATCCCGGGTTTCATGATCGCCATCGAGTTCGCGAAGATCCCCTTCTTCAGCTCGCTTGTCCGTGCGATCGAGTGCATCCCCGTCACGCGCAGCGGTCAGGACACGAGCTCCGTCAAGGCGGCGCTGCGGCACCTGCAGGATGGCAAGCTGCTCGGTCTCTTCCCGCAGGGCGGCGTGCGGGCGCCGGATGAGGCGATCAGGGTCCGCGACGGTGTCGGCATGCTGGCGCTGCGCAGCGGCGCCCCCGTCGTTCCGGCCTACATCGACGGCATCACGTACTACGACTCGACAGTGAAGCCCTTTCTGACGCGGCACAAGGCCGTGGTCCGATACGGGGAGCCCGTCGATCTGTCAGAGTTCAAGGGCCGCGAGAAGGATCGCGAGGCCTACAAGGCGGCGTCAGAGAAAATCATGGACGCGATCATGGCGCTGAAGCCGATCGTGTAACGCGGCCACCATGCCAACGGTATAATCCGGGTGGCATGCTTGCCCTTCAAGGCAAGCATGAGAAGTCGCGACGGCGTTGACCTGCGCTCGCGGGTGGCATGCCGACGCCCAACGTCGGCATGAGAAGTCGCGCCATCGCACGACCTCCGACGGGTGGACGGGTGGCATGCTTGCCCTTCAAGGCAAGCATGAGAAGTCGCGACGGCGTTGACC
>DAOPJV010000022.1:50575-87349 GCA_035399845.1 Phycisphaerae bacterium
TGCGCTCGCGAGTGGCATGCCGACACCCAACGTCGGCATGAGAAGTCGCACAATCGTTCGAATCACTCGACCGCCGGCGAGTGGTTCGCAAAGCAAACCCTGCGGGGCCGGAGAGGAATCATATGAAGTCTCACACATTGGGCTGCGGTCCGCTCGTCGTCTTGCTGACGTGCATACCTGCATTTGCCGACCTGAACGTGACGTCATGGGATCTGCACTCGGGAACGGACAATCCAGTCCATCTGTTCCAGACAATTTCAGATGTCTCAAACCCGCTCATCGCGTCCACGCGAATCCAGGTTTTCCAGACGGACATCGAGGCGAGTTACGATTTTGCCTGGTCGCCCGCCGATGCGACAGGCGACTTCTCGACGACGCTCAACCACACAATTCGCCCGCCGTTTGCGCAGGGACTTTCGTCGTCACGTATTCGGCTCCTGGCGTCAGAGGATGTGCGTGTAACCCTGGTCGGCGAACTGAGCTATTCACACTCGCCGGGACTTCTCGCGGGCATCGGCTGCTACGCCACTATCTACGACGAGCAGACGTCAGACGTCATCACGGATGATCAGGACTTCGGTGGCGAGGCCTACCAACTCCCGTCGAGTGGAGCGCTTTCGCTCTCGATCGACACGATAATTCCCGCGGGTACCCCCTTCGAAATCCGATACAGCCTGAATACGTCACTTGACCCGAACCATCCCGGAGTCGGCGCCGCAGACGTCGTGGGCGATATTCACATTTCCATCAACCCGATTCCCGAACCGGGAACTGCGCTGCCGCTGTGGCTCACACTGTCGGCGTTCAGCATTCGAAGACGCGCCGTGCGCCATTCGCAGGCGAGCCGCATGCCGTCGCCCAACGTCGGCATGTGAAAGTCGCGCCATCGCACGACCTCCGACGGGCGCCACGCCCACCCCGGCAGGCGAGACTCTCCGGTCATTCGGGAGTTGACGATGCCCAGACGATCCGCGAAGAAACCCCCGTGTTCGCAGGAAGAACAAACGCTCTGAAGGAGCGAAACAAGACAGCGCAGGGCAAACGAAGACCGCGAAGCGGTCGACGTGCAGCCATAGATTTGCGATCGATCATCGAATTTGGCCCTGAAAGGTCGCAACAATTCCCGGACACTCTCGCCCTAACAGGCGGGCATGAGAAGTCGCGAGGATGCTAACATGCGTCGGGGTATTCCCAGGTCAATTCCCGCATCCACATGCTCCCCTTGAAGGGGGAGCATGCGAGCGATTGTCAGTCGACTTGGATCAGGAACGTCGTCATCGCATCAAGGAACGCCGACGGATCCCGCTCGAACTCGATCGTGTGCGACGCCTCCGGGAATTCGCTCAAGCGCTTCAGGGATGACGGCAGCGATTCAAACCAGGCGCGCGTCGCCGCGTTGTCAATCACGCGTTCATTGCCCGCCAGGATCAGGTGCACGGGACCGCGATATGGGCTCTGCGCGAACTTGCGAAGGCGTTTGTCCATCTGGCGTGACGCCAGCAGGAAGCTTGCCGACACACGTGTCAGCTTGATCGGGTCCTCGTCGACATAACGAATCCGCTCGGGGTTGTCCGTGAAATAGCTGGCGCTGTTCAGGGGTATGTCGAACAACCTGTTGCGATCGTTGACCATCGCCATGGCGACGCGGAATTTCTCCGTCGTCGTCAGATCGATTTTCGGAAACAGGCCCGGACAGGCCAACGTGATCGACGCAACCTGCGCCGGCTTCACCTGCGCCAGCCACGCGGTCTGCTTGCCACCCCAGCTCACGCCGACGACGTGCGCGCTCGGGCGCCCCGATTCGTGACAGGCGAAATCGAGGAGCGCCTCGGCGTCCGACGCCACCTGCTCGAAGGACTCGGCGTGCCCCCGAGGCTCGGCGTTGGCGCCACTGCCCCGTCGGTCCGGCATGCAGACGTCGAACCCCGCCGCCGCCAGCGCCGCCCCCGACGCCTCGTACCAGCCGCCATGAGACTGGATGCCGTGAAAGTACAGAACGACGCCCCGCTTCGGCGCATCGCCCGCCGATTCCCACCAGCGCAGGTGAATCTCGTATCCGTCCGCCAATCGCATCGTCCGCATTCGCATCGTCCGCCCACCGTAAGCGAATCGAGCGTCGCGGCAATGCCCGGGGCGCCATGCTTGCCCTCGAAGGCAAGCATGGGAAGTCGCGATGACGAAAACATCCGAAGAAGCGCCCCGAGGGCGATACCCGCCGAAACATGCTCCCCTGAGAGGGGGACGCTGTCCGGGAATTCGAGTGAGAATTTCCGATTTGCAGAACCGTCGTAAACGCCAGTGTTTCCAAGGCCAGCACAGCTCCGAAGGAGCGTCAGTTTCTAGCCACGGGTGGAGCGGAGACCGCATAGCGGTCGGAGCGCAACCCGTGGTTAGCGTTTTTTCCTCGGGTTTTGCCCTGAAAGGGCGACACAATTCCCGGACATGCTCCCCTGAGAGGGGGAGCATGCCACCCTGTGATTCTTGAGCGGAGGGGTGCGCCACCCCGCAAGCCATCGCCTTCACGCATCGCCTTCCGCCGCTATAATCGCCCGTCTTGCATTAGGAGGCGCCAGGGGCGGTTTTTCCCGCGGCGGGCGTCCTTCGAATCCGGTTCGGCCCCATGCAACGCTCAGTCATGGGCAACGGGTCAGGTGGGAAACCAAGCAGCCCACTCGTGTCAGACCGTGTGCCGTGGCAAGCCGAGCCGGATTCGGCGGACGTCGCCAACCGCCCGAATCTCCTCTTTTTCGTCGTCGCAAACTACGGAAAGGCGCGTCACGATGTCCTACACGGTTCTCGCCCGAAAGTTCCGCAGCCAGACGTTCGACGAGGTCGTCGGTCAGGCCGCGATCACGACGACGATCCGCAACGCGATCGAACACGATCGGATCCATCACGGCTATCTCTTCACGGGCACGCGCGGCGTCGGCAAGACGTCCATGGCCCGCATTCTCGCCAAGGCCCTCAACTGTCTCGCCGGCGACAAGCCGACGACTAAGCCCTGCGGCGAGTGTGACGCCTGCGTCGGCATCGCACGCGGCGACGACGTCGACGTGATCGAGATCGACGCGGCCAGCAACACGGGCGTTGACAACATCCGCGAGCTGCGGAACAACGCCATTTACCGACCGACGCGCAGCCGATTCAAGATCTACATCATCGACGAAGTCCACATGCTCAGCACGGGCGCCTTCAACGCCCTGCTCAAGACGCTGGAAGAGCCGCCGGGCCATGTGAAGTTCATCTTCGCCACGACGGAGATCCACAAGGTCCCGGCCACGATCATCAGCCGCGTCCAGCGCTTCGACTTCAAGAGCATTCCGCCGGAAGAGATCGCCGAGCAGCTCGCCCGCATCTGCCAGAGCGAAAAGGTCGACATCGACGACGCGGCCGTGCGACGACTGTCGCGCCTCGCCCGCGGATCGATGCGTGACGCCCTGAGCCTGCTCGACCAGGTGCTCTCGCTCTCCGACGGCAAGGCGACGGAAGCGCTTGTCGACGAGCTCTTTCCCGCGGCGCACGACGAGCTCAACGCCGAACTGATCGACGCCTTCGCGGCGAACGACCCGGCCGCGGCGCTCGGCGTTGTCGATCGCATTTTCGCCCAGGGCGCCACGGCCGATCACTGGTGCAGCCTGATGATCAACCAGGTGCGCGACCTGATGATCGTCCGCACCTGCGGCAAAGACACGGAACTCGCCGACCTGCCCGGCGGCACGCGCGAACGCGTCGCCGACCAGGCGAAGCGGTTCGATCCCGGCGCCCTCGTCCACATCATCACGGTCCTCGAAGAACTGCGCCGAAGCGTGAAGTCCAGCGGCAGCGGTCGCGCCCTGATCGACGCAGCCGTTGTGCGACTCGCCGAGGCGTCGAAGTACTCGTCGATCGATTCGCTGCTGGAAGCGCTGGAAAGCGGCGCCCCGGCTCGACCGGCCGCGCGCAGCGCCATGCCGCCTTCGGCGTCCGCCCCGGCTGACAGCGTAAAAAAAAAGTCGCTAGCACCCGCCCCATCCGCTAGCTCAAGCCGGCCGGCGACACCACCGCCCGCCCCCCGACCCGCGCCGCCAGGCGCCCCGTCGTCGGCCGCCCCCCCCGCGGCGTCGCGCCGGGCGCCCGTCCGATCGGAGACGCCGGCGCCTCCCCCCGCCCGAACCGGCGCCCGGACGACAATGGAGGACATCCGCGCGGCCCAGGAGGAGCCACTCGTCAAGGCGGCGCTGGACCTCTTCGGCGGCCAGATCGTCGAAGTCCGCCGCGAGGATGCGCCCGAAAAGAAATCCGACGAATAGCCGCCCGTGCCACTGCTCTCAAGCAGTGCGGCGACAAAGCCAACCGCAAAGTGGCGTACGGCTGAGTGGCATGCCGCCCCCCAAGGTCGGCGTGATGATGCGTCGGGAATGTCGTTCCTTTCGGCGACACGTCAACTCGGCGCCGCCCCCGATGCCAAAATCACCACAAACCACTACCATACCCCGACACAACAGACGAACCGCAACCAAGGAGTGATCGAATGTTCGGAAAGCTGGGCGACATCGCGGGCATGATGAAGCAGGCGAAGGAAATGCAGTCTCGCATGAAGGAGATGCAGGAGCGCGTCGCCGCCTCCAAGTTCGAGGCCGACGCGGGCGCCGGCGCCGTCAAGGCGACAGTCAACGGCAAGCTGGAACTCGCCGCGATCAAGCTCGATCCGGAGATGGTCAAGGGCGGCGACGTCGAGATGATCGAGGATCTCATCCGGGCCGCCATCGTTGCGGCACAGACGAAGGCCGCCGAAGCCATGAAGCAGGAAATGCAGGGCCTGACAGGCGGCATGAACATCCCGGGTCTCGACAAGATGTTCGGAGGCTGATCACGCCGTGTCGGAATCCATCCCCGCCTCGCTGGAACGCCTCATGGAAGAGTTCGCCAGGCTGCCGGGCATCGGACCGCGCAGCGCAGAGCGACTCGCCTTCCATATTCTCAAATCCGACAAGAAGACGGCCCTCTCCCTCGCGGCGGCGATCCGCGACGTGAAGGAGATGGTTCGTCATTGTCGCATCTGCTACAACCTGACGGAAAAAGACCCCTGTCTGATCTGCACGGACCCCAGGCGCGACACATCACAGGTCTTCGTCGTCGAACAGCCGAAGGACCTGCTGCTGCTGGAGGCGACGGGACTGATCCGCGGCGTCTATCACGTGCTGCTGGGCCACATCGCCCCGCTGGACGGCGTCGAACCCGACGACCTGACGATCGCGGCGCTGATCGAGCGCGTGAAACAGGGCGGCGTGCGGGAAGTCATCATCTCGACCAACCCGACGATGGAAGGCGAAGGCACGGCCCTGCACATCAAGAGCCTGCTGCAGGACATCGAAGGCGTCAGCGTGACACGGCTGGCGCGCGGTCTGCCGAGCGGATCGCAGATCGAATACGCCACGCGGGCCGTGCTGCAGGACGCGATTGAGGGACGGCGGGAGTACTGACACGCCGACGTCGCATTCCACAGGAAGGTGCCCGTCGACAATCACTAACGCGAATCTGATCGCAACGCCCGCGTCCGCAGCAGGCCCAGCACGATTACACCGATGATCGTTCCGAACGGCAGATACCATAGTCCGGCGATCGCACACATCCCCAGTGCGACTCGCCCGAGGCGACGACGCGCCGCGAACAAACCGACGGCCACAAGCCAGGCGAACCCCAGCGCGACGTGGACGACTTTCATTCCCAGGCTGCGCGGTGGGATTCCCACGGCCTCGACCAGTTTCGACCATGGACCTAACTGACCCGCATACTCGCCGGAAGAGGCCGTCACAAAATCGCCGGTCACGAGCGCGTGCAGACCGTCGAAGGTCATCCATCCGCCCAGGATGATCGCCAGGGCGATGGCAATCCATGGCAGCCGAGAACGTCGTACCGCTTGCGCGCCGCCTGTCTTCTCTTCGATGTCATTCATACGGGATAGGTTACTACAGTCCACTCCCCGTCTGAAGGCGCAGCGATAACGTTCGCGCTCAATCTCTTTGCGCACGACGCAGGATCCCCACCCTTCTCGCATCGAAGAAGGATGGGGATCCGATTTGATCCTGCTTCGGTATGTGGCTGTCGGCTAGTTTCCGAGGATCAGCGAGATCAGCGCAGCGATATCGATTCCATTCACGGCGCCATCCTGATTGACATCCGCCGCGCAGACACCCAGACCGTAGGGATCGAGCGTTTTCGCAATGAACGCAGGCAGGTCATCGAGATCGGCCGCGCCGTCTCCGTTCATGTCGCCCAGGACGGGCGCCCCATTCTGCGTATACTCATCGACGCCGAGATCGACACGACAGCCCTGGACGCGATCGTCGCCATCGAGATCCATGGCGTCGGCGTCGGGCGTGAACAACGGATCGCCAATGTCAATACACGGGCTGTCGGCGCGCAGGTGATAGTATCCCACGACAAACACGTCATCTGTCAGATCCTCAGGCGTGCCCATATCGTCCCAGGCGCCGGGATCGACAAAGCCCGGATCGACATGAACCACCCCCGGTCCATCGACGCCCTCCGGGACCAGCGAGTAACGCGTCGTGTCCGAGTCGATCTGCGGTCGGTTCAGGAACGGTGGAAGCGTGCGGTTATCCTGGACAATGCTGTTGGACGCCTGGCCTGTGAGCACACCGCTGATGGGCCCCGTCACGACATTCCCCACAACCGTCGAGCCATTCAGCGCCTGGCAATTCACCGTCGGCCAGCCGTTTATCGCTGTGTTACCCGCAATGAGGCAGTTGTCGACATTAGCCGCGCTGCGAATGCACCCGTTGAGACTCCCGCGGGTCCTATTGGCAATGAACGTCGAGTGGCGCACATTCGTCCCGCCATTTGAAAAGGCGTAGTTTTCGACCACGGCGCCGAACTGCGTGCATTCGTTCCCTTCAAACTGACAATGCTCAATCTCCCAGGGACCGGGAGAGCGCGTTTCAACGATGCCGAGACTGCACGTGTTGTCCAGAAAGGTACAATCGCGAATGACGCCGGGGCCATCGGCGTGCAGGAGTTCCGACGCCTGATTGCCGACGAAGTTGCAGCCAAGCATCTTGAAATCGACATCCACACCCAGGAATCTCGACACAACAGTGCCCACATTGTAATTGTCGACAAAGTCCACGCCCTCCAGACGATGAGACGTCACACCATTCAACAGAAGGAGCTTCGACGCGTCGTGATTTCCCTCGAATCGCGAGTTCAGCACGTTGATGTTGTACCCCGACGCGCAGGCGCCGACGTTGTTCAGGAACAGGCAATCAGAGATCGTGACGCCGGCGCCATCGACGAGTGAGATCGCCGATCCGGATGTTTCGGGAACGACATTGTCCACAAACTCGCACGACTGAACCAGGCCGCAGGCGCCCAGGCCACTGCATGCGAAGAACGCCTGAACGTTGTTAATGATGGAGATCGCGTAACCCGTGTGCTGTTCAAACGAGCAGTTGAAGAGGACGGGACTCGAACCGGCGCGGAAATACGCGGCGCTCCCGGGATTCCCCTCTCCGGACGTCGTGTTATGAATGAATCGGCACCCGTCGATCAGGATCGGTCCCAGACTGTAGACGTAGATGCCGCTGCCGCGCGGCGCCGCGTTGTCACGGAAGACGCATCGGCGAATGGTCGGATTGGCGTCGATGCAGCGAACGCCACCGCCGTATTCGTCGGCGACGGGAAGACCATTGGTGATCGTGATACCGATGATGGCGGAACGATAGTCCTCTCCGTTGACGAACTTCACGACGCTGTCGGCGGCGTCTCCATCGATAATCGTTGAATCAATGTAGGACGGGTCGTTCGGATTCGCATTCTGAACAACGATCGCCTTGCCAAGGAAATCGATGTTCTCATGCCATCGGCCGTCCTCGGCGCAATCGTTGGGATAGACCAGGATCACATCGCCATCGACTGCCGCGTCGATGGCGGACTGAATGGTCGTGTACGCGCCATCCTCTCCCGTACACCTGGCGAGGAGCGGCTGAAAACCCCGTGGACCGGCCGCATTCGGCGCGGTCACATCGATGGCATCGGGAATGATCGGCGGTAAGTACGGCCTGAATTCGTCCGGGAAGTCGGCGTTGACGCCTCCGGAAGCGGCGACGAAGGCCACAGCGCCGAACAGTGCGCGCACGGCTAGCGAGACTTGCATTGTCTTTTCTCCTTTCTCTATGGCTGACCCATTTCCAGCAATAACTATATGAATGGAAAATGCGGCGGGTCAAATTGCGCTGGAGGGGATTTTCGTTTGCGCGCACATACGGTTGGCGGTCCCGGCGGGATTCCCGTCTCAACGATGAACTGACTGGCCCATCGCGGCGCTGATGCGACAGAGTCGTCGCTGCGCCAGGGCAAACTCGCGGTCTCGCCGGCGGATGTCATTGCGACAATGGAGCCATCGCGTCGAAGCGATCACGCCGGATTCATGACCAGGGCAGGGCGATCTCCGTTCCATCCGGCGCGAACACCTTCGCCGGGCTTGCCGACAGGGCCGCCAGGAGTGTGATCGGCGCGTCGCCGCTGTTGACAAGCTGATGCGTGACACCGGCCGGGAAGATCAGCGTCGAATCCGGGCCAAACGCATGGGATTCGCCATCGATGACGGCGTGGCCCGAGCCGCTGAAGATCATGACGACTTCGTCGCAGTCGTGATAATGCGCCGGCGTCTGCGCCCCCGTCGCCAGCGACTGATTCCAGATCTCCAGTCCGATGACACCGTCGCGATGACTCGCAAGCGTCTGGTGCTCGACACCCGGGATGGAGAACTGTGTTCGATCGACATTGGGAACGATCTTCATGATCCGACACTCCGCAGGACAACACGATCCAGGTGAACAGCGCGCCGACGTCGGATCCTCGTCCACCCACGGCGCGCGAACGTCGACAATGTAGCGTCTTGCCCGGTGACTCGCCGCGCCAACGGAATGTAACAGCCCGGGCCCGCCAGGCCGCCGTCGGCGGGCCGACGACCGACGTCAATCCGCCTGACACCAGATCCGCCGGGCGTTGACGATCAGGGCGCCCTCAGAGGACGAGCCTGCGATCTCCCCCGCAACGACGAGAGTACTCAACGACGCCAGCCCGTGTGCATTTTCCGCGCTCCGCCGAATCGGTCTCCCGTCGGCATCAACGATCTGCACCGTCAGCGTGTTTGCAGCCATTGCTTCCGGCGTTTCGCAGCAGTAATCCCACGGCGTCGCACATTTGTCGCCATGCAGTTCGTTGCACGGCTTCAGCGCCGAATCCACCAGTACGAACACCGCAGCGCCCTCGACAAAGGGCCGGGCTCGTCCACCGATTCGGCCCCGCACAATCACATCGCCCTCCCTTCGGCCACTGTCTTTCAGCGCCTTCACACCGATGGCGTCGCCCGGTGACGCTTCGACGAATACAGCCGCTGGAATCGTGGCGCCGGCGTTCGCTGTCTCTTGATTCGGCGTGTCAGTCCCGCGTTCGCAACCCGCCAGCATCACGCAGCACTGAACGGCCAGACCGCCGACTCGAATTACGATCATCATTGCAGACTCCTTTGCTCAGTCCGACGTCGCCGGATCAAACACTGTCTCGTCTCAGCGCCTCCGCAATGGGGAGACGCAGACACTGCCACAAGGCGGGCGTCACGCCCACCACGCTGATTGCGGCGCCGGCCGCAAGTCCAGTCAACATCACACGTTCGTCGATCACGATGGCAAACGCCCCCATCGAGAAGCGCACTGCGATCCCGTCGAGCAGCGCCAGCCCGACCATCGCGGCGAGCAGCCCACCCGCCGCGGCGGCCAGCGCCGACTCCTGCAGAAAACTGATGGCGATGGCGCGCCGCGAGAAGCCAAGCGTCCGCAACGCGCCAAGTTCACGAACCCGATTCGCAAACGCCGCGTGCATCGTATTCAGTCCGCCGAATACGCCTCCGAGCCCGATCAGCAGCGCCGTCGCCCATATCATGGCGCGGAGCGGACCGTAAAACGCCAGCAAGGCCGAGTAGTAGTCCGACTCGCGAATCGCCACGAGTTCCAGGTCCAGCCTTTGGGCGCACCAGACGTCGACATCTGCGAACTCCGCGCTGTCCAGCGTCGCAACGACGCAGGACAGTGTGTCGCGCCGGGTCGCGATCTGAAGGTCCGTCAGAGGCGTCCAGATCTCCGCGTCCATCACCGTCTTTGGCGCGGCAAACCGGCCGACAATTTCCCACGGGCGATTGTCAAACCAGAGCCGCTCTCCGACCGCCAGCGCCGCCTCGTCGATCCCCAGTCGCGTCGCCGCGAATCGCCCGACCATAATCTCATCGTTTCCGGCGCGCGGCGCGCGTCCTTCGACGATGCGCACTTCCGGGTGGACCAGGAAGGCCGCATCCGTCACACCACGGAAGACGGCGGTCAACTCGTCTTCGGCGGCGGCGCTGCGTTTCACAACGAGCGCCATGTGCGCCTCGGGCGACACGTAATCAACCCCCATTCGCCGACGGAGCCCCGGGACGCTGGCGACAAGCAGCGTCGGTACATCCCGACCGATCTGGCTGCGTTCGACGCTCTCCTCACTTCCGGCCCCTAACAGGATCACGTTCTCCGCCGTGTGGTGCACGGAGAGGCTTTGCGACATTCCGCGCACAAACCCGCCCGCCGCGAGCGCCAGCCCGACGACCAGCGCACAACCCAGCACGCTCGAACCCATTCGAAGCGGAGAACGACCGAGATTCCGAACGGCGTATTCAAACGGAAGCAGTTTCATTCGAATCATGTGTCAGACCGCCCTGAAACAACTGACGATATCGCGTCGCGACGCCCGCCACGCCGGCGCCACGCCGGCCAGCAGGCCGACGCCCGCCGCAATCAGGACCGCGAGCGCCATCGTCGTCGGCGCGGCGGCAATCGGAATGGACTGGCTTTCCACCGACAGGGCCAGGGCCGACCGCGACAGGAACAGCCACGCCAGTCCGCTCCCGATCGCCGCGCCCGCCGTACTCAGAACCACAGCCTCGCTCATCAGCAATCTCGCGATGAGATGACTCCTGAAGCCGAGCGTCTGCAGGATTGCGTGATCCCGTATCCGATCCTGCACGCTCAGCACGATCGCGTTCCCGATCAACGCCAGGGCCGCGGCCAGGCATCCCCATCCCAGCCAGCGCATGAACCCGACAATCTCGATCGCGTCGGCGGCCGCCCGTGCAACGAACGCCTTTTCCGGGCTCGTCTTCGTCGGTTCCTGGGCCGCCGCAAACATCGCGTCGATCGCGCTCGCGGCGCTGTCCAGCGTCTCCGGCGACGTGACACTGACGTTGAACTGCGTCACGATTCCGCCCGCGCGGCTGTCGGAGGCGAACTGGAGAAAGTCGAGCTGAACGTAGGCCACGTTCTGATCCGACGCCAATGACGAACGAATGATCCCCGCCACGTAAACCGTGATGCCGGCCGCCTCAAATCGGTCTCCCACATGCAGGCCACGTCGCCTCGCCAGCGTCTCCCCCAGGAGCGCCGCGTCGCTGCGCTTCTCCCACTCCGACAATGAACCTGCGATCACCTCCAGGCGCGGTGCGAAGCTCCGAATGAAGTCCTCCTGCGGTACACCCCGAAACGTCACGACATCCAGACTCGTTCGACAGTTGCTGACGACGATTTTGATCGGGACGACGGAAACAACGCCGTCGATTCGCTCGATCTGGCGCGCGTATGACTGCGGCATCCGGCTCGTAAACGGGCAATAGCGATCCTTGCGATAGACGACGAGTGTCGTGTCCGTCGCGCGCGTCGTCGTGGCCGCATCGACGCCTTCCTGCATCGCCTGGACGGCTGAAAACAGGAACATGGCGACAGCCACGCCGGTGACAGTCAGGCCGCTGCGCATGCGCGCTCGCCACAGCTGCCTGAACACGAGCGGGAACATCCGCGGCGCAATCATGAGGCGCCTCCCGCGACGACCGCCGAACTCTCAATCAGCCGCCCCTTCTCCAGATGCAGCGTTTTGTGCGCCACCGACGCGACGAACGCGTCATGCGTCACGATGACCATCGTCTTGCCCAGTTCCTCGTTCAGCCGGGCCAGCAGCGCCATGATCGCCTGGGCGCTGGCGGCATCCAGGTCGCCGGTCGGCTCATCGGCCACAACGATTCGCGGGTCCGTGACAATCGCGCGTGCGATGGCCACACGCTGCTCCTGGCCGCCCGACAACTGGCGCGGAAAGTGATCCCGCCGATCGGCGATCCCGACGAGCTCCATCGCCAGCGAGACACGTTCGTGCCGCGTCCGGCGGTTCATCCGATGCAGCAGCAGCGGCAACTCAACGTTCTCGTATGCCGTCAGCGTCGGCACAAGGTTGTACAACTGAAAAATGTAGCCGACGTATTCGCTTCGCCACGCCGCCAGCCTGCTTCTCGACAGTTCGAAGAGGTCGTGCCCATCGATCACAAGGCGTCCCGACGTCTGCCGATCGATGCCCGCGATCAGGTTCAGCAGTGTTGACTTACCGCTTCCGGAAGGTCCCATCAGGGCGAGAAATTCGCCCGACTCAACGTCGAGGTCGAGGTCCGCCAGCGGCGTGATCTTTGTGTCACCTTTCGCGTAGGTGCGCGTCAGGCTGCGACATTCAATGAGCGCCATCGCGACTCTCCTTCGCTTCGGAAATGACTCGAATCGCCTCACCCTCTGACAGGTCGTCTGGCGCATCGACGATGACACGATCGCCGATACGCAGGTGACCACTGACCTCCACATAGCCGTCCTGTGTCTCTCGCCCCGCCCTCACGCTGACGCGCCGCGACGCCCCTGCGACGGTATCCGCGATCCAGACGAAGGCGTCGCCGGAACGATCGGATACCGCGCCTCTCGGAACATACAGAACGCGCCCCCCTGTCCTGCGCGTCGCATCCGATCCGGCCGCGTCGCCCGTAAATCGCACCCTTGCGAGCATTTCCGGCTTCAGGTCGCGCGTCGGATCCTCGATCGCGACCTTCATCTGCAGCGTGTTCTTCTGCACATCCGCCTGGTGAACCACACGCGTGATACGCCCCTTGAACACCTGATCCGGCAGCACATTGACAATGACCTCCGCAGGATGGCCCACAGCGACTTTCGCCGCGTCGGCCAGGGGAACATCGACGCGCACCTGGAGTTTCTCCGGGTCGTACAGTTGAATCGCCTGCGCCGACTGCGGGTTGTCCATCCCGAGCATCAGCTTTGCGCCCGGCGCGACCAATCTCGCCATCACCACGCCATTCGCGGCCGAACGAATCTCCATCCGTTCAAGCGCCAATGCGGCCTTGTCTCGCAGCGCCCGGGTCCGCGCCAGGGACGCCTCCGCCCGGCGCACCATGGCGGCTGTTTCCGTCAGCGCCCGCCTGTCCGCAATTCGCAATTCGAGCTGCTCGCGGGCCGCCGCCAGGTCCGCCTCGATTCCTGCTATCTGAGCGATCAGAATCGCCTCTCGCAGACGCGCCTTAACTACCTCCGCCTGTTGCGCCTCAAACGCCTGCCTGGCGTGCACGTATTCGATCTCACTTGCCCGCCCCCCTTCGCGCAACGGGGCGATCCGCTCCAGGTCCGCCTTCAGCGACGTCGCGGCCGCCTCCTCGCTCGCCACTTCCGATGGCCATCGCGCCAGTTCCGCGCGCCGTTCCGCAAGCTGAGCGACCAGCGCATCCCGTCGGCGTGTCAGTTCGATCGGATGCTCCCAATTCCGCTGCGCTTCTTCATGCAGTGACTTCGCGGACGCCAGCATCGCCTCCGCTTCCGCCACCTGGGCGTTGGTTTCGGACATCGCGATCCGGGCGTCGTCATCGATGAGCCTCGCAACGACCTGCCCGGCTGTCACGCGATCACCCTCCAGCACGAGTACTTCACGAATCACGCCGTCGGCGAGAGCGGATACGGCCACCGGAAATGGATCCGGCTCCAGCCAGCCGGGCGCCTGCACAACAACCTCTGACTCAACCGTTGATGTCGCCTCGACTTTGGCGATGACGGGAGCGACTTCGACCTCCGTCGCGGATCGAAGCGTTTCCCGAGATGAGTACCCAAGAATCCCGAGCGTCGCTGAGAGGATTGCGCCGGGCAGCAGCAACCGGGTTGTAAGCCGCCGTTTCGGCGGCGCCGCGCGCAAATCCACGTTGTCCTTCGCTGGACTGCGATCTCGCGTCAGCGACTTCAGGTCGCCCTGTATCGTCATTGGATTCAAACCTCCGGGACGAGCTCGCGTCTTTCCAGAGACACGGCGCTGATATCTCGCCGTCGACCACGACTTCCAGCACAACGGGAACTTCAACTCCCGGATGGGAACGCCGACGGCGCACGATCACGTACGATCGATTCAATCGTCTTATGTGTGAAACTGGGGATTGCGCGCGGGAACCGCGCGCTCAATTCAGCATCGCGGAGGGTGAAAAATGCCTGTCAGTTCAGCGCTCGATGGCTCAGACTCGGATCCATACAGCCCGCCGAGCGGCGGCGCGGAATAGCGTTCGATGGATACCGAAGCCGCGATGGAGCACGGTATCTTGCCGAATCCGCACGGCGCGGGGCACGTTGGCGGGCAGTCACACGGCGCATCATCGTGCGGCGCATCAACTGCGCGCGTTTCCGGAGCGGCGACATCGCAACACACGCACCGGGCGTCAACGGAACTGCTGTCGACGACAACGACGCGACAGTGATCCGCCAGGCACGGCAGAACGGACGACGGCGTCAGGAGACCGACGACGCTGGAAAGCGCCAGGCCCCACGCAATTTGTCTTGCAGTCCGTCGAATCACGCGTCACTCCGCCAGTGAGCAGAACATGCGACTGAGTATACCGGAACGGCCGGCGGATTTCAGCCCATCCCGACCAATGCGGCGATTCAGCCGGTTCGTGGACGATTTCGGACGGCGGCGCCAGCACGCCGGACGCCGATGCAAGACAGGGATTTGGCGCAGGAAAAACCGGCGCATGACCACGCTGTTCCCATGAGAATATCAACACGTCTCAGGAACCGAAGGTACAGCGTACACGGGCCTGCTCGCCATCGAAACAGATGGACTTCGGCGACATACGGGGCGTAGAATCTCTCCGGAGGGCTGAGCCGGTTTAGAAACCACCTGGAGGAAGTCTTGTGAACGCCATTCCGTTCTATTCCGATCGACGGCCGCTCAGGTATCGCCTTTTTCTCATTGCCACGTTGCTCCTGCTCATTGCGGGACCGATGACGACGCAGCGATTCGTCAACATCGGGGCGGGCGGCGTCTTCGAGATCGAAGTCGCGAACGGTGTCGCCCAACTGAATGCCCCCGCCGTTTCCTCGGCGAACTTCCAGATCCAGACGGGCGGAATCTACGGGGTCGGATACGGCGAGTCGGCGATCCCCGAAATTCGACAACACCTCCTGCCAACGGCGGAATTCTACAACGGCATTCAGGTCCAGGTTCCCTGGTGGATCCTCGTCTGCGTCGCTTTCGCGCTCTATCGTCGATCGCGACGCAAGTTCGAGGCGGCCGAGAGGGACGCGAACTGGTGTCGCGCCTGCGGACACACCCTGCAAGCGTCGGTCGCGCAGCGTTGCGCCAAGTGCGGCCATCTCGCCGACGGGCGAGGGCGGGTGTCGATCGCCCGCTGGCTGGCAACAGGCCTGCGCCAGGATCTCGTGTGCGTAAACGGGCGATGGACCACGGCGTTTCGCGCTGCCGTCGCCACTCTCATCTTCTGCTTCATCATCCTTGGGCTCGCCTCGACGTCGTTCACGGGAAACGCATTTGAGGACTCAGCGGACTTTCTCGGCAGGACGCTACCATCCTGCGAGCTGTTCCTGCCGCTATTTACCGTCGTGATGATCGCGTTTGGGCTGACGCGACTCGCGCTCGTGGCGATGTTTGTCGAGCGACCGTTCGCGACGGCGCGGGCGCCCCGCGCGATGGCGTAATCGAAGTGACGCAATGGCCGCGCCGAGGCCTCGCATCCGCCACGCCCTTGAGGCGACGTGAGTGAGGAGTCTTTCCAAGTCGTGAGAGACAGAACAATCGTTGCGACCGCATGCTGAAGGCCTGAAATCTCAAATTCAGAATCTCGGTCCGCAGATCTCGCGCCAGGGTTCTCGTGTTGACAAAGAAGCGGGCAAAAGGCGTCGCGAGCGGGCGGAACATTACGCAACCCGAGCGGGACCAGCCATGAGCGGGTCATTCCGCCCGCCGGCGCTGGCGGAACAGGACATCGCGCAACAGGAAGCCGCCGCACGACTGCGGCGGCTCGGCGGGGGTTCTCGCGGCCTGCAAATAACCACAGGTGCGACTCGCGAGTCAGTCGTGTCACTCTTGTCGTGATTCGGCGTGCGGCGTGTCCTGTACGCGTTTTGCCGCCCGAAAGACCGCCGGATCCGAATCGTCCGCATGCTCCAGGACAATTCGATTGATCCACGCGTCGCTGTGGTGATCGCCCATTTTTCTCAACAGGTACGCGATCGCGATCCGGACCTCGATCGACGCCTCATTGTCGAACGCGCCGCGAATCGTCTTCTGATCGAGGTATTGCGCCAGGTTCCGCAGTTGACTGGCGGCGCCGAGGCGATCGCTCACGTTGTCGCTTGTCGTCAGTGACACAGAGAGGTCGGCGGCGTGAACACCGGGGAAGTCGCGAAACTCGTCAGACACCCAACTCCAGTCGTAGGGGCGATTGCCCCGATACGCCCGCCTCGCCCTGCACGCGGCGATCAGCGCCTCGTCCAGCCCCTCGACGCCGGCCTCCTTCAGGTCTCGGAAGATTGCGCCGGCCACAAACGGACTGGTCGCGTTCGAAAGCAGGAGATCCTTGAGCATCTCCTGTCCCCGACGTGATTGAACAATCTCGTCCGGCAGTGATTGATATACACCGGTCAATGCGATCAGCGACGCTCTGACCTTCTTCAGGCGCTGGCCGAACTCCCAGTATCGATAGCCCGACAGACCGCCATAGGCGAACACGAGTGTCAGCCCGACACAGAATGCGACCCTGGTGAGAAACGCCGTCAGGCGCTTACGCCTCCGAATGATCGCGTCGGGTCCAGGCCCGATCGCAGAATCGCGAGACGCCTCATCCGTCGCCACCCTCCCCGTTGACGCCGACTCGACGGCCGACGCCCTGCGACGACACAACCACCACACGCCGACGATCCACAGTGCGCCTAAGCCGATGGCGATCGCGTTGTTACCCCGAGGCCCGGCCTCCCACACGTCGCGGCCACTCCCCCCGTAGGTCATCGTCCATCCGGAGACCGTCCCGAACGGCTTCAGAAAGGGCTGTCGCTCAACCGCGTCCCTCAGCGCAACAACGTCGTCAAACAATCCGGCGCCCAGCGCATCGCCCCAATTGCGATCCAGCCAGCTTTGCAGGGGTTCGCGCCACTCGCCGTCGCACGCGCCATTGATTTTCAGCCGAAGATGATCATCAGTCGGATCAGACCATGCGTAGCACGCGGAAAGCGTGTCGAATACGAAGAAACCCGCCTCAGCGTCACAGCTGAAGTAGGGATCCTCCAGGCGACGTTGCGCATCCAACGCCGACGGTCCCCATCCGCACCACGGACCGGGATCCCGATCGAGCCGAACGCCCCATCGCTCAGGTACTGCGCCGACTGGCGGAGCAACGACATTGTCGAAGCCAAGCCCTTCGACATACCAGGAACGCGCGATGACGATGCGCCATCCTGCGCCCGTCTTCTCGCAATTGACTGAATCTCCGATGCTCCGACCGCCCGGTTGCAGAAGGCGTTCGTAGGGCGCCCAGCCCAGAAGGAGCAGTGCGATCAGCCACGCCGTCCACACACCGACACCAACGAGCCTGCGCGTTCGAATGGAAAAGCTGTTCCACGCGCTCGGATAGCGCAGACCTACATCGTTGATGTCGGCGCCGCATTCGGGACAGATCGGACCGCTCAAGCCTCGCACGGCGTAGCCGCAGCCGGCGCAGACGCCATCCTCATCCACAACCCGACGTCGCTGCCACCACGCGAAGAGCGGCGCCACCATCGTTGCGACCGCGAAGACGCACACCCACATGAACCAATGATCGCTCAAGATTCGGCCCTCACGAAAGCGAGGCGTGACGCATCCGCCTCGCAATGGCCAAGAATACAGCGCATCAGCGCCACGGCCCAGCCGGCCGGACGTGGACAGCGCGCTCCGCCCGCCGGCGCCGGCGGAATACGATGTCGCGCAAAGAAAAACCGCCGCATGACTGCGGCGGCTCGGTGGGGTTACTCGTTGGTGGGAGGCTGGATCAACCTCGGAGCGGGCATCGCCGCGCGAACGACCGGTTGATCGCTACGGGCACGGGCATTCGACCTCGACGGAGATATACCCACGTGACGCCTCATCGAACGACGCCGCCTGGATCAGGTAGGTCTGGCCGATCGACAAACCGCTGACGCAGACTTCGCTCAGGCGTTCGCCGCAGGGCAGGCCGGCGTCTTCGCTGCAGCCGATCTCGTCGCCCGGCGCCGGCGGGCAGCTCGCGCTGTCGTACACGGCGAGGATTGTGTCCGTCGCCGGCGCCAGCGAGCCACACGTTCGCACGCGGGCCGTCGTGTCCGTCGCCGTAAACTCGAACCAGAGCGTGCCGACGCCCTGGCCGGCGCCACCGGCGCGGCAGCTGAAGGCGGGATCGTCGATTGCCGTCGTCGCGAGCGTGTTGTCGACGAGCACACGGGCGCCGCAGGATATCGCCATGGCCGAAGCGCAGGCGTCGTTCGCGAGGGCCGGACACGGCGTCAGCCCCAGGGCCAGCGGAATGAACGCCTGGAAGTCGTCGCCGTTAATGACGCCATCGTCATTCACATCGACCACACAGAAAGCCGGCGTGCCGGACAGCGGCGGATTGAGCACGGCCGCCGACATCAGGGCGATGTCGTTGACATCCACCATGCCGTTTCCGTTCACGTCGCCCTTGCAGCACTCGATGACCGGCGGTGGCGGACACGGGCTCGACGCGCACAGAACGCCGTCTCCCTTGTATTCGCCACCCGCGTCGATGCACTCGTTTTCCCGCATCTCGACGCACGAGCTGTCGGGATAGCAGCAGGCGCCCCGCGGACACGGACACGTCAGCGACACGTTCAGGACGCCGCGAGACGCGTTGTCATACGACGCGATCTGAATCGTGTACTGATTGCCCGGGACCAGGCCGTCAACGCACAGCTGCGCCAGTCGGCCGCAGGCGCCGCCTGTGTCCTCGACGCAGGCGATCTCGGCGCCCGAGTCGCTCGGACATGTGCCTTCGTACACCGCCATGAGCGTGTCGTTCACAGGCGCCATGGAGCCGCACGTGCTGATCAGCGCATCCGTCTCCGTCGCGATGAACGTGTACCAGACAGTCCCCACACCCTGGCCGGGACCGTTGAAGCGGCAGCTGAACGCAGGCTCATTGGCCGTCGTCGTTGCGAAGGTGTTGTTCACGGCCACCTGCGTGTTGCAGGACAGCATGATCGCATTCGCGCATTCATCGTTGACCGGCGGTGGCGGCGGCGGCGGACACGGCGACATCATGCAGCTCGTACCGTTGCCGAAGTAGGCGCCCGCCGACATGATGCACTGCGCCTGCGTCAGATCGACACACGACGCGTCGGGGTAACAACAGGCGCCCACGGGATCACCGTGGCCTCCGCAGACGGCGCCGCTGAGCAGCCGTTCGACGAAAACGCCGATGTCGGCGCCGTCGATCGCCATGTCTTCATTCGTATCCGCCGGGCAGAACGCCGGATCCATCGTCGCGGGCGGATTGAGCAGCGCCGCGACAAATGCGGACACATCGTCAATCGTGATCGTCGCGTCCATGTTGACATCGCCGAGGCAGCAGGCCGCGCCGGGCGTACACTCGACGAGAAGTTCACCCGCGCCCGTCGCGCCATTGGCGCCACCGATGCGAATGAGGAACGTGTCGCCGACGGAAACGTCGATGAAGACCTCGGCGGGACCGTCCGGCGAGCAGCCATCATCATCACACGCGATCGGGCCTGTGAGCGGCGGGCAGTCCAGGCCCGCATAGACCGCGATGGCCGCGTCGTAGAGCGTGTTGTCGCACAGGCTCACGCGAAGCTGGCCGTCGCAGCTCGCCGTGTAGGCGTACCAGATGTCAAAGCCGAGCTCCGTGCAGGCGCCGCCCGGCGAGTCCATCGGTCCGTCGTCGCTCGCGTCCGTCGTATCGAACGGATAGACGCCGTCACTGATCGCGATGGCGCCGTCGCAGCTGTCATTCTCAAGAATCGGGCATGTTGCCGAAGAACACAGTTCGCCAGGGGTGAAGTCGCCGCCCATCATCACGCAGTCGGCTTCCGTCATGACGACGCAGTCGCCGGGGTTCAGGCAGCAGGCGCCGCTTCCGGCCGGGATGCAGCCAACAATGAGCCGGCCCGCGCCGACACTGTCGCCGACACCACCGATGCGGATCAGGTAGCAGTTACCGCTGAGGACCGGCGCCCGGACGATATTCTGATCGCCGTCCGGTCCACATCCGGAATCCATCGTCCCGGACACGCACGCAATCTGATCGGCGGCGTCATTCGGACAGACGCAGGTGTCATAGACAGCGACTGTCGCGTCGTAGTTCGTTTCGAAGCACGGCGTCAGGACCAGTTCACCATCGCAGTCGGCCGTGTAGCGGAACCAGACATCGCGATCGACGGGCAGGCAGCCCAGAACGGCCGGTCCATCCGTCGTGGCGCGGAGCGTCGAGAACTCATGGACGCCGTTGGTGATCTCGATGGCGTCATCACAACTGTCGTTGACAGGTCCCTCGCAGACCACCTGGCTGCACGGACGGCCGAGCGTGAACTCGTCGCCGGGCTCCTGGCAGTCGGCCTCCAGGCGAAGCTCGCAGCCTGTCACGGCGTCGCAGCACGCGCCCTGACCGGCCGGCACACAGGCGACGGACAGCGTCCCCGTGCCCATGGCGCCGGCGACACCGCCAACGCGGATCAGAACACACTGACCGGCGACGACATCAACAGACACCTCGGACGGACCACCCGTCGTACCGCAGCCATCGTCATCGCAGCCGAGCAGGGTACCGAGCGGCGCACAGGACGGGCCATTGGCGCAGTCGTCGTCGTAAACGGCGACGGCCGAGTCGAAGGCCGTCGCATCGCAGGTGCGGACGATCAGCGTTCCATCGCACTGGGCCGTATGTCGGAACCAGAGATCATTGTCGATGTCGGCGCAACCGCCGCCCGGCTGGGGCTGCATGCTGGTCGTGGCGACCATGTTGTCGAAGAGGTAAACCCCCTCGGAAATGCTGACGGCCGTGGCGCACTCATCGTTGTCCGGCATGGCGCAGGTAAGGGGCGAACAGGGCTCACCAATCGTGAAGTCGCCGCCGATCATCACGCACTCGGATTCCGTCCTCAGCTCGCAGATACCGAGCGGATCGCAACAGGCGCCGAGCTGCGCCGGAACACAGCCGACGACGAGAATACCCTCACCCTCGGCCATCTGGGCGCCGCCGACGCGGATCAGGTAGCACTCGCCCGTCTGGGCGGCGAACGTCACGCTCGCTTTTTCCCCCATCGGGCCGCACTTGTCATCCGAGCAGGCGAGCAGCGGTCCCATGTTGGAATCGCAGAAGCAGCCCTCATAAACGTTCATTGCGGAGTCGAAATCCGTGCCGAAGCACGTCGTGGCCGTGACGTCGCCGTCACAGGAGGCGATGTAGCGGAACCAGACATCCTGGTTGACGTCCGTGCACGAACCGCCGGGCGAATCCATCGGCCCGTCAGTCGTCGTGTTGATCGTCGAGAACGGGTAGATGCCATCGCTCGTGATGACCTGGGCGTCCACGCAGTCGTCGTTTGGCGCGGGGCAGCCCGTCGTCATGCAGTCGCCCGCATACCACTCGCCGGCAAGCAGCGAGCACTCCGTCGGCGACAGGTCCTGGCAGGTTCGATTCGGCAGACAGCAGGCGCCGAGATCCGTGGTGCCGCAGGGCGGATCGAGTGTCGCACAGGTTCCGTTGATCGTGAATCGGTTGCCGAAAGGAATACAGTCTTCCAGCAGGATGTTGTCGGAACAGATCCCCGTCATGTCGTTGCAGCAGGCGCCGACGATCTGCGGGCAGATAAAGGTCGAACAGGTTTCATTGGGGAACGGAATCGTGAACGGATTCAGCGCGAGGCACTCCGACTCCGTGAGGCTCTCGAAGCACATGCCGGTCAGCACGTCGCAGCAGACGAGGTCGCTGGGCGGTGTGTCGACGCCATACAGGCTGAAGGAAACGTCGCGATGGGTTCCCGCCAGCGGCGCGTCGGGACAGTTGACGTTCTGAAAATTGCCGTTGATGGGCGTCCAGAAGTCGGTGCCGATCGCCGGGAATCCGATGTGGGCGTCAAACGTCGCGCCGGTCGACACGACATCCGAGGGAATCCACTGCGACTGCGGGGGCGCCTTGTATCGCGGGACGACCGACAGCCAGTAGCGCCGGTTCTTCTGAAGTTCGATATCGACGGGAATGTCCACAACGTAGCGAGCGTTGCAGGAATCGCTCACTTCCGTTTCGACAATCAGATTGACCGGGACCTCGACCACGGCAACGGGGTTGCCGAGGAACTGTATCGGCCCGACGGGATTCGTCGGATCGATGTCGGGCTGACCATTGGGAATATCGAGCAGCGAGTTCTCATAGACGATGACGTAAACGCCCTGCGTCCACTGGCCGGACGGTGTCGGACTCGGATCGGCGCCGAGATTGAAGAACGCAAACGCCGCGCGAACCGTCGTGACGCGCACGTTCAGCTGCGGCGCGACGAAATCCTCGATCATGAAGTCGTCGGCGACAGTCGCAACGAACTGCCAGGGGCTGACAGCGCCGTCCCGGGCAAGACTGAACTGCGACGCCGTGTCGGCGACATCCTCGAGCGCCATGCCGTTGTCGTACACCAGCGCGCCTGTCGGCGTCGGCAGGCCACGAGGTCCCGCGGCGCTCTGCGCGGGCGGTGTGCGCCACACATCCGCCAGTGACGCCGCGTCCTGTGACGGACGCTGGGCGCCAATGCGCGTGTCGTTCGTCGGACCGATGGGTCCGTCGTCCGCAAGGACCCGCGACATCGCAAACGGCGCCATCGCTGTCGCGGCGGCGCACCCCAGAGCGATGATGATCCGTGCATGATTGCCACGTCGCTTCATCGAGCCTGCTCCTCAAAGTTAGTGAATACTGGCATGCGCGCTGGCGCCCCAAAGCGACGGACACCGACGTCATTCCGACCGGCTCGCCGCAATGTCACTTCAACACGTATAGAGGCGGGGTCCATATCGAAACCGCCGACTCGCGCCGACGAATTCGCTGTTGCTTCCTCCGTCACTCTCCGTCTCTTTCATTTGCGATTTTCCCGCACGCTTCGTCGCGCATCGCGCGCCGACGAAGGCCGTTCGGCGAAAATCACCCCCACGTCGCTCCCCGTACGACTGCGCCGGTCATCTCCCCCCTGTTTCCAGGGCGTAGTTGACGGTTCATTGGCGTTCCGAGGGCCGCTGGCGGCCGCCCGTGAACGAAGGGATGCAATCTCCGAGTATAACCTTGCGGCTTTTTCAATAATAGGCCGCCGACGCCCGGCAGGGGAACCGTCCCGATAAAAAGAAATCGCGAATCCAGACCGCCCCGCGGGCGTTGTGGCGATGTGCACGCGATCTTCGGACGCCCATCGCCGCCCCATCGATCGGACGCGGCAATCGGCCCGTGACGAGCCTCACGCCGCAGTCGAATTCCGGCGTGGCTGACGCCGCGTCGATTTTCTGATTTGGACAGGCGCCCCGGGTCTGGCCCGCGCCCCGGGTTATCGGATGAGCGTCGATCGTTACGGCGTCTCGCCGGGCGGCAGGACGTGATCAGGCGTCATGCGGAAGACACTGACGGCAAAATCGTCGACGAGCTTCTCGCCGACATCGAGTACGCCGAGCACCGTGATCGGTTTGTGCAGCGTCGCTTCAAACGTCCGCCCCGCCGGGGCCTTTACTTCGATCCAGTCCGCCAGCGTGATCGGGGCGCCATAGCAGCATGCGGCCTGATTTCGCATCAGCATGAAGCTCCTGACGCGGTTGTTCTCGTCGAGTTCGAGTGGCTGCATGTACCCGAGGATGGCAATCTTCTTATTGTTCCACGCGAGAACGTTGGCGGGAATCTTCGGTCCGGCGCTCCCGACTCCGTGGCCGGACCAGTTACGCTGGTACTTCCAGTCGCCGATGTCCTCAAAACTCGCGGGGGTATAGGCCCTGAATTCGTCGCGCTCAATCGTCGGCCGCGGCAGCGCCTGCTGCATACCGAACAGCAGATCGATCTTGTCCTGCGTCAGTGGCGCCTGCGCGATCGGACCTGTCGACAACGCCGGCTGCGCCGCGATCTCGTCGTTCTCGAGATCTTCCCACTCGTCGTCATCGAGCCCTCCGAAGTCGTCCGTCGACGACGCCGCGGACGCTTCCTCCGCGTCGCTCGCACCGTTCTCGAGACGGGGCTCGTTGATCGGGGCGCCGCGCACCTCGACGTTGGCGGGCGTGTCATCTCGCGTTGTCTCGCTGCGCGCGGATCCGAAGAGCCAGTACAACACGCCGGCGAAGACGAGGGTATCAACAATGAGAAACGGGACGATCCACCTGGGCGCCGGACGTCGGCCTGACCGCGTCTCGGACGGCGCCGATGGCGCATTGAAGGATGAGGGCGCGTCGTCGTTTGGCATCCGATTGAATTAACTCACTCAGCCGGCCATGGCGGGTTCGCGCATCTTCGGCGCCGGCGTCGGACGCCCCTCGAACCAGTCGATGGTCATGGGGACGCCCTCTTCGTAGGACACGGTCGACTCCCAGCCGAGCTCTTCCCGCGCTTTCTTCGCCGTGAAGTACGTGTCCCGGCCCATGAGCCAGACGGCGTAACGCGTGACCATCGGCGGCTTCTTCCATTTGAACGTGTGGCCGAGGATCTCAAGGAAGAAGGCGACTTTATAGACGATCCCGAACGGAACATTCTTCGTGACCGGCGGCGCCCTGAGCGCGTCGGACAGGAGCTTGAAATACTGGCGCTGCGTGATGTCGCCGTCATTACAGCAGTTGTAGGCCTCGCCGACGGCGTTCGGACTGTCGGCCGCGAGAATGCAGGCCTCCGCCACGTTGCCGGCATAGACGACGCTCAGCGTGTTGTCACCCGAGCCGAGCAGCTTCGCCTTGCGCCTGCGAATGAGATTCGCGAGCCGCTTGATCGTCGCGCGATCGCGGGGACCGTAGAGCCAGCTGGGGCGAATCACACTGAACTTGACCTTGCAGCCATTCTTGTGGCGCCGCCAGAGTTCGTTTTCGACTTCGACCTTCGCGCGCGTGTAGTACGACCACTTGTGGACGTTGACACCCAGCGGCTGCGTTTCGTCGATCGTCAGCCCCTTCTCATTGCGATGACCATAGACGCTGATCGAACTGACATGAATGAACCGGGGAACGCCCGCCTTCTCGGCCGCGTCGAAAAGGTTGTAGGAGCCTTCGATCGTGATCTTTCGGAAGTCGCTCCACGGTCCCCAGTCGCCGACGCGCGCCGCGGCGTGATAGATGCACTGCACGCCCTCGCAGGCGCGCACGACAGACGCCGCGTCCGTCAGGTCACCTTCGACCAGCTCGACGCCCTGCGTCTTCAGCCAGGAAGTATCCGCCCCTTTGCGCACCAGGCAGCGGACCGCTCGGCCCCGCAGACGCAACTGCTCGACGATGTGGCTTCCGAGAAGACCCGTCGCTCCCGTCACTAGATTCATAGACACCTGTCTCCCATTGGCGCCGGTCCATCCACCGGCCGAGCTTGCCGCGAGCCCCGTGAAAGCTAGAAGCCACAACACGAAGCGTCAAGCGCAAGGCCCGCCAGAGGGCGATGCGCGGCCCCGAGGGGAGGTTTCGCCGCGGCCTGCGAACAAGCTCGACATCGCACGTCGGGCCGAGGTCATTGAACCGGATAGGCCGTCAGCCAGCCGGGCACATTCATCGGCGGGTTCTCGTAGGGCGGAATGTCACTCGCATTCGCGGCGTCGCACGCCTGATCCAGTCCCAGCGTGCACGCGTGACGCAGGAGAATCCGGGCCTTGCGTTCGTCCTGCGGCACGCCCAGGCCCCGATGAAACATGTATGCGAGATACCATGCGCTCTCGGCGTCTCTCTGTTTCGTCGCCGCGCCGAGAACAATCGACACGGCGCGCAAGTCGTGATTCACGCCGTCATGCGACAGGACGACGCGCGCGACGCCCTTGCTCGCATAGAGATTGTCGCCACATCGCTCGTAGTATCGGATGGCCGCCGCAGGGTCGACCGGTCGGCCTCGACCCGTCTCACAGGCCGCGCCGACGAGATAGCAGCTCAGCGGATCCGCGTTGTCGTCGCATTGCGCCTCCAGCCGATCCAGCGCCCGCGCGACAGCTTCGTCGGATGCCGCCGCCTGCCGAAACACATGCTGAACGACGACATTCGCACAGCCATTCATGTCACCCATCTCGCAGGCCGTCGCGAAGTACGTCGCGGCCCTCGCCGAGTTCTTCCTGACGACTTCGCCTTCCGTTGTTGTGCTGAGTCCGTTGGCGCAGATCCAGCCCAGCTCATTGAACGCCGACGGCCGATGACCGCCTTCCGCGAGCGCCCCCGCCACCATGACAAGGCTGTGACCGGCGTGCGGCCGGCCCTCCACGATCGCCTTCTTCCAGAAGGAAATCGAATTCCCCTCGTGCGGTCCGTCGATGAAACCCGTGGCGTACATGCCGGAAAACAGGGCAATCCACACGCCCATGTGCGCGAGGTTCAGTCGCGCCGGCGTCGTCGCGCCTTCCCACCAGCGATTGAGGCGGCCCGCCAGCCCCGCGCGCGCGAGCCGGTCGAACGCCGGCACAAGCAGGTTGAGAATCGGGACGGGAAGCAGCTTGTCCCAGAACGTCGGAACCTCGTGGTTATCCAGCATGCGGAACAACAGGATGTAGCCGAGACCGTAGAAACCGCCAAACAGGATCCGCCCGAGGTTTGTTCTCGGCGACGTCGACGGATCCGTGATCAGCAGGTGAATGCCGAGGAAAATCGGCGCCGCGACATTGATCGACACGAAGAAGTAGACACCCGTCACGCGCGTGTAGATCAGGTTGGCCACGACGAGAACGATCGCCGCCGACAGCGTCATCAGCGTCACGTGAAAGTGATACTGAACGATCAATCCGAGCAGGAAGATGACGAGCAGCATGTGCGGCGTTTCGAAGCTGGAGGCAATCTCCCTCCCCAGCGTCAGGTCATTCGTCAGCCCGGTCACGATCAGCGCAATCGCGAAAAGCGACTGGCCAAAGACACTGGGATTGAAGATGTGCCGTCGGCGCCCTTCATGCCGCCACTGCACGAACTGCTTGCCGAGGGCGCCGAAGGCGACCATCAGGAACTGAAGGTAGAACCAGTCATCCCGGAACCAGAGCAGCAGGTTCGTGCTGAAGATAATCGGCAGCGGACCAAAGCCGAGTCGCCAGTTCCAGCCGCGCGTCCATGAGATCACGGCGTCCAGCGAGTAAAGGAACAACACCTGGGCGACGATCAGCGGCGACGCCTTCAGCACGCTCGGCGCATAGAGCCCCCACCACACCAGAATGCCGAGCTGCACGCACGCCTGCAGGTAATGGGCCTTGACCGCGAGAAACTCGATCCCGAACGCGCGGCCCTCGCCGCGGCGCTTCAGCCACAGCGCCAACTGCCACACGAGCAGCACGCCGCCGACGCCGGCGATCGACGCCGTCAGACGCGCGTTTGAGTAGATCCGGGGACATGCGATCAGCGCGAGCATCGCCAGCGTCATGACAAACGAAGGCGTCGGAAAGGCGTACGAGCGCACGGCGGGGCCGCTGATCGTCGCGGTCCCGATCGCGGAGCGGGCGTTATCCAGTTCGACAGTAGCGCTGTGCGTCGTCATGCGTTCACGGGCGAATTCATCCAGCCGAAGCGGGAAACGCCCATTGTATCACATGGGCGCCAGGTCCGGTGGCGTGAACTCGCGTCGGGCGGTCTCAGACGCGAGCGTGGACGGCGCGTAGTGGCGATCGAAGAGGGCCTTCGGAGGGCCGACGAGATCGGGATTCCGGCCGGCGAACTCCGCCCAGGAGGCGCCGGGCGCCGCCGCCATGCGATGATGAATCAGCCGCACGAAAAAGACCGTGATCGTCTCGTGGTATTTCTCCGGGGCGCCGACAGACGTCACGATGCGCAGGAGTCCCTCGCGGAGACGTTCGATCGTCTCGTCGAGCGACGACTGTCGAAGCATCGCCCATGTCAGCATGACGTGCTCGCGATGATGAAATGCGGCCGGATCGAGCTTCATCGTCTCGAAGTCGCGAATGAGATCAGTCTGTGCGGATTCGTCGAACGTCATCGACGACGACTATAGCCGGATCCGCCTCGCATAACAGGGCGCCGTCGCATGGGTTGGGGGCCAGATCATACTTCCAGCGCAATCAGAAGCGCAGCGATCCCGACAATCGACAGCCCAATCCCCGTCGCCACGATCGAGAGCACATAGGCCAGTTCCGACCATCGCTGCGCCCCGTCAATGTCCTTCCCGGCGAGCTTGAGCGTTACGGCGTATGAGCACAGCAGCGCAATGACGCCGACGGGAAGCATCAGACACGTCGCGATGATCGCGAATCGGCGATGCGTGCGGACGACACGCGCCGCAGGTGTCAGCGCGTCCAGGTCCGGTGGCGATGTCGGAGGCGTCCTGGGCGCCTCATCGGCGGTTGTCGTCAGGATTCTCTCCGGCTCAGCCTCGGCGTTCATGCCGCAACCCTCCAACGCTTCCGGCGCGATTGGCGCCGCATAACCACTCAGGCGACCTGGGGCCGCGTCAGTTACGGAAATGGAAATGGCCATACCACTGAGCGCCCGATTTGCCGACGTCTCGTCGAACCTCACCCCGTGACGACGGACAAATCGGAGTGCGCCATCAATTGCGACGTTTCGTCAGGCCTTTTTTCATTGACGCTCGGCCGGCGATACGAATACGGTTGGACCGTCGCCGGTCTGGAATCCTGTCACGCATCGAAGATCCACAAACCCAACGCACAATCGATTCGAGTGAATCAGCGTGTGCGAGCCCGACTGTCGCGTCTGTGCGATGGCGACGCGAATTGCCTGAAGACCCGCCGCTTCACGCCGGCGATGAGAGGAATTGCAATGAACATCAAGGCAGCCCTGAGCTGGATCGCTCTCGTCGCATTGATGACGACAGCGCGCACAGCGACGGCCGAGGTCACAATCGTGTTTACCTTCTTCGACGTCACGACGGCGACGGGGCGCGGCTTCGACGATCCGGTTCTCGGCGCCGAGCGGCGCGCCGCCCTGGAGGCCGTCGGCGCGGAGATCGGGGGGCGCATCGGCCAGACAGCCACGATTGAAATCGGCGTCGCCCCGTCAGAGACGGACGGGACAGGCCCGATCGGCGTCGGCGCCGCGACGTTTCTGGATACGACGCCCGGCGTGCGCGACGGCGAAGTCTACCGCCGCATCGTACTGGGCGAACCCGACACGGACGCGGGGCTTGACGCCGGCATCGTGTTTGACTTCGGGTATGACGTGTCGCTGTCGGGAACACCCGCGCCCGGCGTCGCCTGCTTCCGCGACGTGGCCCGGCACGAACTGACACACGTCCTCGGTTATGGCAGCTTCATCAAGGCGGACGGCACGGGCTTCAACGAAACGGCGCCCGACATGTACACGCGGTTCGACGCGATGCTCGAAACGGATTCCGGCGACGGTGAAGGACTGCCCGTCATCGACTCGGACGGCAATCTGCTGCTGGACGCCTCCACCTTCGCCGCGGCGCACGGGATCGGCCTTGTGTTCGACGGAACCGCCTCGCGCGCCGCCAACAGTGGCCTGCCGATTAAGACATTCGGTAGCGATCCGACACACAGCGCCGCAATGTCGGACGTGATGTTTCCGTCGCCCGCCGTGGGTACGATGCGCGCCGACTGGACCGACAAGGATGTCGCCATCCTGAAGGACCTCGGCTACGACATCGTCGACGCGACGACGACGCCGATCGACATGACGACGACCGGCGATTGCGGCGCGTGCGGCGCGGCGGGAACACCGGCCCTGGGCGCCCTCACGCTCGGTCTCTTCGCGATGCGACGAACGACGCGCCCTCGACGGCGCCCTCGATAGCCGGCGCTCGACGTATCAGCACATCCCGCAAATCCCGGATGTCTCCCGGTAATCGGGGACGGCGCAATATGGCCCGCCATTTCAAAGGGCGGATTCGTGAGGATCCCCCACCCGCGTCGCCGTCCCGCCGGTACGGGAACGTTTCATCGACAATCGCCGATCCCCCCGATCAATCGTGGGCATTCTCACTCGATCCTTCCGGGATCGCTCACGAACCACAGTGTCGTGTCAATACGGCGCAACCCGACATTCCGAAGCCGGCAAGACGCCTCGATCGACTTTCGTGGATTGGGTCGGCGCCTTTGGCCTTGAACGACGCCGCCTCTGACGGGAAACTAGCGGGCGCGCACGTTTCGGACAACGCAACAAGGAGGACTGTGATGCGCACCACATGGATAGTATTGATCGGCCTGCTCCTGGCGGCGGGATGCTCGGACGGTTCGTCGGGATTCAAGCAGCATCCGGCGGCGGCGAAGACCATCGTCGAGATTCGCGGGATGACCTATCCCGATACCTCCGCCGGCGATCGGCCGCCTCAGACGTTCGTCAACACGAATGAAGACGACATCAAACGCTTCGAGCAGTGGCTGCGCGCCCATCGCAGCGCATGGCAAACGCAGGCCGGTCCTCCGCCGGATCGCCGCCCCGCGGCCGCCTGCTCAATCATCTACGGGGATGGCCGCCGCCTCGATTTTGCCATCGACGACATGGCCCTCGTCAGCGGCGATCAGAAGCTCTCCCTGAGTGATACGGACTACCAGTTCGTCAAACAGATCTGCATGAAGCGCTGAGAAACCGATCGTCGCGCCGCCTCGTCCAGGTGTCGTGGCGGCGCGGTCTTCATCGCTCACTCACTCGCCAACGTCGCCCGGCGGCGCCGTACGGCCGGCGTTGTCGGATCGACTCAGCGTTACCTCCGCCGGGTGATCGGCTGTCGTCGCCACGAGTGGCGCGAGAATCTCACGCGACCAGCCCCGCGCGAGGCAACCCAGATGGCCGCCGTAATGGCCCAGCCTTCGCCAGTCGCTTGTCCAGCCCAGTTGCTGAAGCCTTGGTCGTTCGAGCAGCGCCCCCTTTGCGTCGACAAACCCGCTGTGACCCGCGGAGATCGTCTTGACGCGATCGATCGTGCCGAACACGCTCGTCCCGGCGCCGACAATGGCGTCACTCCTGCTGTAAATGTTGATCAGTTCGTCGCGACAGCGCGGCAGGACGCGGTCGATGTCGTATCGACTGTCAATCGCCGCTGCGATGAGGATCGCCCGGTCAACCTGCGTCTCCTTCGACAGCGCTTCCAGCGTCAGAATCGCCAGACCGCCGCCGCCTGAATAGCCGATCAGTGTCAACGGCGCTTCCGGCCGACGGCGTCGATACTCCTCGATCTTCCGCGCGATGGCGTCGGCGCGCTTTCGGTTCTTCTCGATGCCGACCAGATTGGCCATGCTGGACAGCGGCGGAGAACCCCACGGAATAATCTCGATCGCCTGCTCGACGCCCGCGTCGCGCAGACCGTGATAGGCGCCCTCCAGCTGCCACGCGTTCCCCTCGATGCCGGGCAGGAGGATGACGCAGCCGCGATCGAGCTGGGCGTCCGTCACATCCGGCGCCTGGAAACAGCCGCAGGCGGAACACGCCAGCGCCAGCAATGTCGATTGTCGCAGCCTCTCCGTGATCGAACGAATGATTGGCTTCATTTCTTTTTCGTCCCTGTCTTGCCCGAGCCCGACGCCGCTTTCTTCGGCAATGTCCTGACGAACGTCGTTGCCCGATCGATCCAGAACCGCAGCGCGTCGTCTGATTCGACGGCCTCTGCGCTGACGTACACCATGGACTTCAGCGGCTTGCCGGTGAAATCCATCGGACGCGTCCCGGGCTCGCACAGCGCCTCGGCGACGCCCTCGTCTCCCAGGCGAAGCATCAGGTCATCGCCCACGATTCCACACGCCATGTTCCCGTGAAGCAGGAAGGCGAGACCGCCGAACATTTTCTTCTCGCCGATCCCTCGCCGGCGCGCGAGCACACGCCGCATGCGGCCCGCAAGCGCTTCGCTGTACGCCATGACGAATCTCCCTCAGGTCCGCGAATCCGGCCCATTCGGCCCTGCGGGCCATCATAGCGGAAGCGGCGCCCCTCCGCGCCGACGCCCCCCTTGGGGCCAAGCCTCACGTGGAAAAGTGAAGAATTTTTCACTTTCCCGCAATACCCGACATCGGCCTCTCGTTTGGGACGTGAAGATTCGGAACCCGACGCAGCGCTGACGACAGCCACCCACGTCGCTCGCTGCGCCGACGCGTTCCGGCGAGCGACACACAGAGTTCCAGGGATGAGGGAGATTCAGAGATGAAACCACGGACGCATTGCGCGCTCATCGCGTGCCTGTTGGGATTGTTAACGGCCACTCGCATCGCCCAGGCGCAGCCGGGGCCCCCGCCGCCGCCACCGCCGCTTCCGCCGGCGCCCGTTCCCGCGGAGAACCCCATCACGGAGCCCAAGCGCGTCCTCGGCAAAATCCTCTTCTGGGACGAGCAGCTCTCCAGCGACAACACGATCTCCTGCGGCTCCTGCCACAAGCCCGCGTTCGGCGGCACGGATCCCCGCATCGCCATCAATCCGGGCCTGGACGGTCTGATCAACACGCCGGATGACAAACGATCCAGCCCCGGCGTCATTCACTGCGACGAGGACGAGAAGTTCCTCATCGACGACGTCTTCGGTCTCAACCGACAAATCACGCCGCGCGCCGCGAACCCCGCCATCATGGCGATGTACGCGCCGAATCTCTTCTGGGATGGCCGAGCCACGTCGGAGTTCACGGATCCGCAGACGGGGCTCGTCAGCATCGCCAGCGGTGGCGCCCTGGAAAGCCAGGCGGTCGGACCGATCGTCAGCAGCGTCGAGATGGGTCACGAAGCGCGCGACTGGACGCAGGTCGCGAACAAACTCAGTGTGGTCCAGCCGATGATTCTGGCCGGAGATATCCCGGCGGACATGGCCGCGGCCCTGACCGCGAATCCCAGTTATCCCGAGTTGTTTGAGGCCGCCTTCGGCGACACGAACATCAACGCCGAGCGCATCGCCTTCGCCATCGCGACCTATGAACGCACCCTCGTGGCAAACCAGACGCCGTTCGATCTCTTCCTGGCCGGCGACCAGAACGCCATGACGCCGCAGCAGGTTCAGGGCTGGAATGCGCTTCGACCCGCGCCCTGCCTGATCTGCCACACGCCGCCGCTTTTCTCCGACAACAGCTTCCGCAACATCGGCCTGCGACCGCTGGAGGAAGATACCGGCCGGCAGGAGTTCACCGGCGATCCCGTCCAGCGCGGCCAGTTCAAAGTGCCGACGCTGCGCAACGTGGGCCTGAAAACGACGTTCATGCACAACGGCCAGTTCAACACGCTGCCGCAGGTCATCGGCTTCTACGCCAATCCGGCGGTGCAGTTCCCGAACAACAAGTCGCCCATCCTGCCCGTGGCCCTGCCGCCGCAGATCGTGCCGGATGTCGTCGAGTTCATCACCAACGGTCTGACCGACCCGCGCGTTGCGAATGAGACGTTCCCGTTCGATCGTCCCAACCTGTACTCGGATCGCCCCGCCCCGAATCCGTCGCTCGTCAGCGAAGGCGTCGCCGGCTCGGGCGGCGAGACGCCGCAGATGATCGCCGTGAGCCCGCCGAACCTGCTGAACCTCGATTTCAAGGTCGGCGTGATGAACGCCCTCGGCGGCGCCCAGGCCCTCGTCGCGATCTCTGAGGTTCCGCCCGTCGATGGCGAACTGATCGACGCCACGCTCGACGGCCCCGTCACGCTCGAAGGCGTCGGCGCGGGTGAGGGCTATGGCACCTACAAGTGGCCCATCGATGAACTGGCGATCGCGTCGTGCGATATCTACCTGCAGTGGCGCATCACGGATCCGGCGGCGCCGGGCGGCGTCGCCCTCTCGCCGGTCGCGCACCTGCGGATGATCCCGTACCTCTGTGGCGGTGACATGAACTGCGACGGCGCCGTCAACGGTGACGACATTGCCGGCTTCGTCCAGGCAATGATCGATCCGGCGGAATACATGTTGCAGCATCCCGACTGCAGTCCGTCGCGCGGCGACATGAACGACGACCAGGTCATCAACATGACCGACGCGAATCTGTTCATCGCCGCCATGATGGACTGAGAGTGATAGAGCACTCGGGGAAACGCTCTATCTCGACCCTGCACAACCACCCGACGATCGGAGCCCCACGGCTCCTGAGCGGCGGGTGGTTGTTGCGTTCCTTTGATGCCATTCGATTGGCACTCCGACACTGAAAAACAAATCACGACAGTCGTTGACTTCGTCGCGTCGCCTTCGAAGAATCGGACGATGATTGCATCAATGCCACAATTGTGGCGCCCGGATGCAATCACACCCGCCCGACCGGCGTTCAATGGGAGACACCTGCAACGCCGATCGCGAACCTCGCCCGACGACAAGGAGCAGGACAATGCCCAAGTGACTTCGACGCCCGATGACGAGAACCCACCCGCGCACTGAATGCGCCCCACCTGAGTTCGCTTCCCGCACACCCGCGAACGATTCGACGCGAAGGTCCTTCAGCAGAACCCACCCCGGCCGCAACGGCCGACACTCCGGGAAGGAGACAGAGGAGCCATGACGACACGACGCATTTCAACCCGACACATCATCCGCCTGACCCTCACGACCACACTCGCGATCACACTCGCGCACATCGCCTGTGACTCGGCCGGCGTTCAGAACGCCGCCCTCAATCTCGGCGCGACGGCGAACAACGCCAACGACAACACACCGCGCTCGATGACGCAGCAGCCGCGACGCCCCATGCCCGGCCAGCCGCCTGAGAATCGCCCCGCCGATCCGAACGCAAGCGCCGCGGTCTTCCCTGACGACGTCCGTTCCATCGACGGCGTCGCCAACAATGTCGCCAACACGACCTGGGGAAGCGTCGACCAGGCGATGCTGCGGCTCGGCTCGATCGCCTACGCCGACGGCGCCAACGAACCCGCCGGCGTCGATCGCCCGAGCGCTCGTGAAGTCAGCAACGCCGTCATCGCGCAGGGCGCGTCGATCCTGAACGAGAAGAATGCGAGCGACTTCCTCTGGCAGTGGGGACAGTTCGTCGATCACGACATCGACGAAACACCGATCGCCGATCCGGCCGAAGCCTTCGATATCTTCGTACCGACGGGAGATGTCTGGTTCGATCCGGCGGGCGACGGCGACAGAACAATCCCACTGGATCGCTCGGCCTACCTGACGATCAATGGCGTTCGCAACCAGTTCAACGCCATCACCGCCTACATCGACGCCTCCAACGTCTATGGTTCCGATGACGAGCGCGCCAACACGCTGCGCACGCTCGATGGGACGGGCCGACTCGCGACGAGCGACGGTGACCTGTTGCCGTTCAACACGGCGGGGTTGACGAACGCCCCCGACAGTCGCGATACGCTCTTCCTCGCGGGTGACATCCGGGCGAATGAACAGGTCGCCCTGACGGCCATGCACACGCTCTTCGTTCGCGAACACAACCGTATCGCCGACAGCGTCCGCGCGGCCATGCCGAACCTGGCGGGCGACGACGTCTATGAACTCGCCCGTTCGATCGTCGGCGCCGAGATGCAGGCGATCACCTATCGCGAGTTCCTTCCCGTCCTGCTGGGACCGAACGCCGTGCGCCCCTACGACGGCTACAAGCCGGACGTCAACGCCGGCATCGCCAACGAGTTCGCCACGGCCGCCTATCGCGTGGGACACAGCATGCTCTCCAGCGAGATGTACCGACTCGACGCGGATGGAAATGAAATCGCCGCAGGTCATCTCACACTGGCGACGAGCTTCTTCAACCCCTCGGCCATCCTGAACGACGGAATCGATCCGATCTTCCGCGGCCTGGCCGCAAAGACCTGCCAGCGCGTCGACGCCTACCTGATCGACGACGTGCGCAACTTCCTCTTCGGTCCCCCGGGCTCGGGAGGATTCGACCTGGCGTCACTCAACATCCAGCGCGGTCGCGACCACGGTCTGCCGTCGCTGAACGAGATGCGGCGCAACATGGGCCTGCCGGCGCACGCGAGCTTCGCGGATGTCTCAAGTGACGCGACTGTCGCCGCGAATCTGGCGAGCGTCTACGCGAGTGCCGAGGACATCGACCTCTGGGCCGGTGGTCTCGCCGAGGATCACGCCCCCGGCGCCATGGTTGGCGAGACGTGGCTCGTGATCATCCGAGATCAGTTCACGCGCCTTCGCGACGGCGACCGGTTCTTCTATCGCGCCCATCTGCCGGGACCGTTGGTGGATTACGTCGAGGGCATGACGCTGGCGCGGATCATCCGAGCGAACACGGATGTGGGCGACGAACTGCCGGCCAACGTGTTCGTCGTCGGCGCCCCGGCGCCTGTGGCCACCGCGACGCGCCCCCCGAGCGACATCGGCGCGCTGATCCGCGACACACTGACGCGGCAAACGCCTCGTTGACCCCGGGTGGCATGCTTGCCCTCCCAGGCAAGCATGTGAGATAGCGCGTTCCAGTCGAAGGACGTTGAACGGAATCCAAACCCTGCGCGCTATCCCTCATGCTCACCCTGACAGGTGACGCTGTCCGGGAATTCGAGTGAGGATTTCCGATTTGCAGAACCGTCGTAA